>NZ_JBIBYO010000018.1:0-78816 GCF_043083385.1 Streptomyces sp. NPDC014733
CACTGAACGAGCACTGAACGAGAACACCAGCGGGCTGGGAACACCGAATTCCTCTGGACGCCGGCATCAAACAGATCAGCCGCGGGATCGGTTGCGGTCGTGTCAGCGCACCTCATGGACCTCGCCCCGTGGTTGCATCGGCTGCAAAAGAGGACGCCGGCGAGGCCGGGAAGCCTGCCTGACGCCGGTGCCCGGCATCTGCCCCGTAGCCAACGGCTTCGGATCCGCCACTGGCGGATCCGAGGAGCGGGGCCCGCTCCGAGGCGGTGATGCGGATCCCGGAGCGCGGGCTGGTGGGTGCGAGCGTCGGAATTCACCGTTGCTCTTGGGCTGCGGTCGCCGACGGGATTTCGCACGTTGCGGGGTTCGCGTGCCTCGGTGCTTGGCTCTCCCGGTGTGATCAGTCGTGAACGGTGTGGCGGGGTCACCCGTAGATCTGGAGGTAAAGGCTCTGGATCTGCTCTGTGGTGGGGACGAGGGGGTTGTGGGCCGGGGAGCCGGAGGCGAGGGCCTGCTCAGCCATTAAAGGTGTCAGGCGATTCCAGGTGCCCTGGTCGATGCCGTAGGTGCGGGGCGTGGGGACCTCCAGGTCCCGGCACAGGCAGCGCAGTGCGTCGACGAGTTTGCCGGCCGCTGCCGTGCCGGTGTCCGTGGCGGTCGCCGCGCCCAGGGCGCGGGCGCAGTCGGCGTAGCGGGTAGGCGCCGCGTGTGCGGAAAAGGCGGTCACGGCGGGGAGGAGCATGGCGTTCGACAGACCGTGGGCGATGTGGAAGTGGGCGCCGATGGGGCGGCTCATGCCGTGGACGAGGGCCACGCTGGAGTTGGAGAAGGCGATACCGGCCTGGGTGGCGGCGAGCATCATCGCCTCGCGGGCAGGGATGTCCGTACCGTCGGTGTAGGCGCGGCGCAAGTGGTGACCGACGGTGGTGATCGCAGTGAGAGCGAAGCTGTCGGAGAAAGGATTGGCCTTGCGACTGACGTACGCCTCGACAGCGTGAGTGAGAGCGTCGAGGCCCGTATCGGCAGTCAGCCGGGGCGGCATCGATGTGGTCAGTTCGGCGTCGATGACCGCGGCGAGTGGGAGGAACGCGGGGCCCGGGCAGAGCATCTTCTCGTGTGTGGTGCTGTCGGTGATGACGGTGAACTGGGTGGCTTCCGATCCACTGCCGGCCGTGGTGGGGACGGCGATCACCGGGAGTGCGGGGCCGTAGTTGACGCGGGGGGCTTTGTAGTCGTACATGTGGCCGCCTTGGACAGCGAGAAGCGCGAGGGCTTTGGCGGTGTCCATCGGACTGCCGCCGCCGAAGCCGATCACCACGTCCGCCTTGTGGGCGCGCAGCGCTGTCAGGCCAGGTACCAGGGAGTCCGTCGTCGGATCGGGCACGGTGCCGGAGAACAATCGTGGGCGCAGCCCAGCGCTTCGCAGACCCGTCACCAGGCGTTCTGCCGCGCCTGATCCGACCAGGAACCTGTCTGTCACCAGGAGAGGGCGGCTCAGCCCCAGTCCGGTGAGGACATCGCCGAGTCCGTTGGCTGCGCCGCGGCCGACACGCATGATCCGCGGCAGGGACAGATGCGCAATCATGAAGGACCTCTCAGCTCACCGGGACGGGCGCTCCGCCCAGGACAGGGGCTCCGCCCAGGACGGGTGCTCCGCCCAGGACGGGCTCGCTCGCGCACAGCTCGTACTGCGGGGCGTGTGATTGCTTCCCGCCGGACTGCCAGGGTGATCGGCAGCCTGATGTCGATCTGGTCGGTCAGCCCTCGCCCAGCCCTGAACAAGCCGTCACCCCTGACCAGCCCTCCACCAGCGGACGCAGAAGGCAGCCGACGAGCACAGCTCCCGGCACAAGGGAGCCCAAGGCACCTGAACCCGCATCCGGAGCATTCACCACAAAAGAAACATAAACATGGCACAACCACCCGTGCAGGACACCTGACGCGGGGCGAAGAGGCCGAGCACAGCTGTCACGCCGGATGGAACAGACCCGGCCATTGCCCTCGATGTGGGAACTCCGGTGCCACGGCGGGGAGTTCATGGGAGGACGGAAGTGATCCACGAAAGCAAGGGACAGCAATGACGTACGAACCCAGCGGTCTCGCCACGGAGGCCGCGGATAAGATCTCGCGCCTTGCCGAGGATCTCACCAGCGGCCGCGGGGCCTTCAACGAGCCGAAGAACGCGGCCCGGGTCTACAAAGCTCTACAGCAGATAGCTGATCACATGCCGCTCATCCTCAGCCGTGCGACATCGACTCTTCAGGAAACGACCCGAGATCCGGACCACGCCGACAAGGCCGTGCAAAGCGCGGGCGTGGCCATCATCCACGCCACCACCGTCGCGACCCGTCTGAAGGAGGCGCAGGAGGCCGCGGAGAAGGCGCGGCGGCGCTGAGCCGACGGCCTTCGCCCTTGGGCGGCGCTCAGGGCATCTCACGATACGGCCCGGGGTGCCGCACCCCCCTGCCCTTCGTACTTCCGGGTGAAGGGTGCCAAGGAACGGGGCGCGTCCGGGCCGAAAGGCGGATCGGGCGCCGCATGTATGGACTGTGACTGATCCCGTAGACATGGCAATGGTCCTGCTGGGCGGCTTTCCGACGGTGTCCGCGGCGGACGGCGGGCCGGAACGTCGTACGACGTACGGGCGTGGTGACGGGCCCGGCGGCCCGGAACCGGACGGCCCCGGCCTCACCCTGCGGCCGGCCGCAGGGCCTCCCGGAACTCCCTGACCCGCGGGTTGCTCTGGTAGGGCGCGAGGTGGTGGGCGAGCCGGGGCAGGGTCCCGTGGGCGGAGCCCGCCGCCAGCTGGCGCTGGTGGCGCAGTGCCCGGAAGGCGTGGTCCGCCGCGCCGTCGATCTCGTCGACGGCGAGCAGGGTGTGCGCGATCCGGGCGTGCAGCAGGGCGCGGGCCTTGTGGTGGTCGGCGGGGCGGCAGGCCAGGGAGAGGTGCAGCTCGCGGAGGGCGGCGCGGTGGTCGCCCAGGCAGGAGAGGACTTCGGCGCGTTGGTAGCGCAGCGCGGTCTCGGGATAGCTGGTGAAGGGGCCTTCGGGGCCGGTGGCATGGGCGAGGCGTGTCTCGGCCGCCAGCAGATCGGCCCCGGCCCCGCGCCCCCGGCCCGCACCGGCGCCGACCGCCGCGCGCCCGGCGTGCAGATAGGCACGGACGGCGTCGGGCACCGCGCCGCCCGCGAGGTCGACGGCCGCGTCGCCGAGGGCGGCGGCCTCCTGGTGGTCGCCGCGTTGGTGTGCCTGCACGCTCAGGCAGCGCAGTACGACGGTGTACGAGGTGAGGTCGCCCGCGGTGCGGGCCAGCGCGAGGGCGACGTCGTAGTAGTGGCGGGCGAGGGCCGGGTGGCCGATCTCGCCGGTGCGTCCGGCGAGCAGCAGCGTGAGCTGGGCGGCGCCGGTGAACAGAGCGCGGCGGACCGCGGGATGGGCGGGCGCGGTCAGCAGCGGCACTGCCTCGGCGGCGAGGAAGGCGGCGAGCGCCGGTCTGCCGTGGGCGCCGCCATAACGCTCCCCCAGGAGGGCGGTGCGCAGCGCGACCGCCTCCAGGCGGGCCGGGGCGGCGGCGGGCACCCGGGGTGCGCGGGGGTCGGCCGGGGGGAGTTCGGGGCGGCGGCCGCCCCATCCGGTGTGGAGGCGCGGCGGATGCGCGAGCGCGGCGCCGGCGAGGGCGCCGCGCCGGACGGGGTCGGCGTCGGCGTGGCAGAGGGCGGCCAGGCGGCGGACCGGATCGCCGCCGCGCAGCGCGGCTCTCAGCACCGGGGCGACCCCCGCGGACGGCTCGGCGAACCCCGTGCCCTGGAGGGTGACCCGGCGGCCGAGGCGCTGCCCGAGAACCTGACCGACGAGGTGGGCGACCGGTGGGCGGGGGCGGGCGCCGTCGAGCCAGCGGGCCACCGAGGCGTGGTCGTAGCGCAGGCGCAGGCCCTGGGCGGCGCCGAGGGTGTTGACGGCGCGGGCAAGGTCGGTGGCGGACCAGTCGGCCTCGGTCAGCAGGGCCGCCAGCATGCGGTTGGGGTGGCGCGGGAGCGTCATGGCTGTCTTCCTCGCTCACTGGTCGGTCCGGACCGGAGGGCCACGGCGTACCCGGTGGCGCAGTGACGCGCCGCAGGGGCTCTCCCCGCTGTCCCGCCGCCCTGCGATCAGGTGTTCCGCCTCGGCTCACCTCATGGTTCCCGCGGTGGGCGGCCCTTGTCTACGGCGGAACGCGTCGTGAGGTACTCCGGCGGCCCGGGCGCGGGGGCTGCGCGCGGCGCCGAGAGCCTCTTCGGCGGGGAATTTCCGGCGCCGTCGGGATTTCGCGACGGCGCAACAGATGTTCTCCACCTCGTGGGCGGGATTCCGCACGTACGCCCGAGTCGTGCTCTTGGCGGGGGCGGGCGGCAGTGTATTCCGGCCCGAGTTGCTCCGGGGCGGGGCCGGGAATCGGCCAGACCGTTGTCACCGTCACGACCGGCTCTGTCACTGTCACGACCGGGCCTGTCACCGGCCCTGTCGTGCACGGGCCGTGCGCGGCGCCAGGGCAGCACACCTCGCCGGACCGGGCCCCTCCGGCCGGGCGGGCCGGAATGCGACAGCCGGGAAAGGGAATTCCAGCCTTTTGACGAAAACCTGTGCGCGGAGCGCCTTTTCCTCTTTCCTGAGGTCCTTGATCCCCGGACCACGCATTCTTGAGCCAGCATTTGCGCTCCCGTAGCGAACGCGGACATCTGGGCGTGCATCGATAGAAGTGCGTCCGCCGGAACAGGCGGCGACGGAAAGGGAATGTCCGCGATGCCAGAACACCTTCCCCACACCTCACTTCACGCGCCGCCCCCACCCCCGGGCGGCGCGCCACCGCGCCCCGCCGCGTCCGGCACCCTCACCGGAGTCCTGGCGGCCACCGTGCGCGCCCATCCCGCCGCCCCGGCGCTGGATGCCGGAGAACGGGTGCTCGACTACCGCACGCTCCTCGCCGACGTCACCTCGCTCGCCGAGAAGCTGTGGGCCACCGGCCTCGGCCCCGGCGACCGGGTCGGGGTGCGGGTGCCGTCCGGGACGGCCGATCTGTACGTGGCGATCCTGGCCGTGCTGCACTGCGGCGCCGCGTACGTCCCGGTGGACGCCGACGATCCGGACGAACGCGCCGAACTGATCTGGCGTGAGGGCCGGGTGGCCGCCGTGATCGGCGCCGGGCGGTCGGTCACGGTACGGCCCGGTGTGCCGCCGGTCGGCCGCCCCGGTCCCCCGGGGCCGGACGACGACGCGTGGATCATCTTCACGTCCGGTACCACGGGCCGCCCCAAGGGTGTGGCCGTCAGCCACCGCTCCGCGACGGCGTTCGTGGACGCGGAGGCCGCGTTGTTCCTCCAGGGGGCGCCGCTCGGTCCGGGTGACCGGGTGCTCGCCGGGCTGTCCGTCGCGTTCGACGCTTCCTGCGAGGAGATGTGGCTGGCCTGGCGACACGGCGCCTGTCTGGTGCCGGCGCCCCGCACCCTCGTCCGCTCCGGCGCCGACCTCGGCCCGTGGCTGAAGGAACGGGGCGTCACGGTCGTGTCGACGGTGCCGACGCTGGCCGATCTGTGGCCGGTCGAGACGCTCGACGCGGTGCGGCTGCTCGTCGTCGGCGGCGAGGCGTGCCCGTCCGGTCTGGTCGACCGGCTCGCCACGGGCCGCGAGATGTGGAACACGTACGGGCCGACGGAGACCACCGTCGTCGCCTGTGCGGCGCGGCTGCTGCCCGGGGAGCCGGTCCGCATCGGGCGGGCGCTGGACGGCTGGGAGCTGGCCGTGGTGGATGCCGGGGGGCGGCCCGTCGCGCCGGGCGGCACCGGGGAGCTGCTGATCGCGGGCGCCGGGACGGCCCGCTATCTGGATCCGGCCAAGGACGCGGAGAAGTTCGCCGCCCACCCCGCGCTGCCCGGGCGGCGCGTCTACCGCAGCGGTGATCTGGTGCGGGCCGATCCGGCGGGGCTGGTCTTCGTCGGGCGCGCCGACGACCAGGTCAAGGTGGCCGGCCGCCGGATCGAACTGGGGGAGGTCGACGCCGCGTTGCGGGCCGTGCCCGGGGTGCGGGC
This sequence comes from Streptomyces sp. NPDC014733, assembly GCF_043083385.1. Classification (NCBI taxonomy): domain Bacteria; kingdom Bacillati; phylum Actinomycetota; class Actinomycetes; order Kitasatosporales; family Streptomycetaceae; genus Streptomyces; species Streptomyces sp. NPDC014733. The sequence goes on from NZ_JBIBYO010000018.1 coordinate 6,063, forward strand.
GGCCGCCGCGGCGGTGCGGACCACCGCGGCGGGCGATCAGCTGCTGGTCGGCTACCTGGTGGCCGATCCGGACTCTCCCGGGGGCGCCTGCGATCTGGCGGCGGCCCGGCAGCACCTCCTGGGGCTGCTGCCGCGGGCTCTCGTTCCGGTGCTGACCCTGGTCGAGCAGTTGCCGACCCGTACGTCGGGCAAGGTGGACCGGGCCGCGCTGCCCTGGCCGCTGCCGCAGCAGCGGACCGAGGAACTACCCGGCGAGGACGCCGGGTTGACGGGGACCGCGGGCTGGGCCGCCGGGTGCTGGCGTGAGCTGCTGGGCGTCCCGGTGGCCGCGGACGACGACTTCTTCGCTCTCGGCGGCACCAGTCTGAGCGCCGCCCGGCTGGTCTCCGCGCTCCGCGCACGCTGTCCGCAGGTCTCGGTCGCCGACCTCTACGCGCATCCGCGGCTCGACGCGCTCGCCGGCCATCTGGACCGGCTGATGAGCAGCGCCGCCGACGGCGCGGGGCCGGGCGAGGGCCGCGCAGTGCGGCCCGTCCCGCGCCGCGTCGGTGTCGTGCAGTCCCTCGTCCTGGTGGCGCTGTTCGCGGTTTCGGGGGTGCGGTGGGTGCTGCTGCTCGCCGCCGTCGACAACCTCATCGGGCCGCTCCGCTGGGCGCCGCACGCCTCCTGGTGGGCGATCGGCGGCTGGTGGCTCGGGCTGTGCAGCACGCCCGCCCGGGTGGTGATCGGTGCGGGCACGGCGCGGCTGCTCACCCGCGGACTGCGGGGCGGTGCCCATCCGCGGGGCGGGTCGGCGCATCTGCGGCTGTGGGCGGCCGAGCGCACCGTCGCCGCTTTCGGTGTCCCGGCGCTGACCGGCACCCCGTGGGCGGGCCGGTTCGCGCGGCTGCTGGGCTGCCGGGTGGGCCGGAACGTCGCCCTGCACACCCTGCCGCCGGTGACCGGGCTGGCCGCTTTCGGGGACGGGTGCGTCCTGGAGCCGGAGGTGGACGCGGCCGGGTGGTGGCTGAGCGGTGACACGCTCCATCTGGGGCCGGTGCGGGTCGGCGCCGGGGCGCGGGTCGCGGCCCGGGCGACGCTGATGCCGGGGGCGCACGTCGGCGCGGGCGCGGAGGTCGCGCCCGGGGCGTGCGTCATGGGGGCGGTGCCCGCGGGGCAGCGGTGGGCGGGCAGCCCCGCGCGCCGCGTCGCGGAGACGCCGGAGGCGGGGCGGCCCGCGCCGCGTACCGTCCGGTCCCGGCGCTGGTACGTGGCGTACGCCGCGGCGCTGCCCGGGCTCGCCGCGCTGCCGCTGTGTGCGGCGCTGCCCGGTCTGGCGGTGCTGTGGTGGCTGACGCACGACGCCGCGGACCTGTCCACCGTCGTCGACGATGTGGTGCTGTCCGCGGTGCCGCTGACTCTGCTGTCGCTGGTGTGCCATGCCGCGCTGCTGGCCCTCGTCGTCCGTTCGGCGGGGCGGGCGCTGCGGCCGGGGTACCACCCGGCGGACGGCGGCGTCGCCTGGTGCGCCTGGCTCACCACCCGGCTGATGGACCAGGCCAGGGGGGCCTTCTTCCCGCTGTACGCGAGCCTGTTGACGCCGGCGTGGCTGCGGTTGCTGGGGGCGCGGGTGGGGCGCCGGGCGGAGATCTCCACGGTGTTGGCGCTGCCGTCGCTCACCCGCGTCGGCGACGGCGCGTTCCTCGCCGACGACACGCTCGTCGCCCCGTTCGAACTGCGCGGCGGCTGGCTGCGGTTGGGGACGGCGGAGGTCTGCGACCGCGCGTTCGTCGGTAATTCCGGCATCGTCGGCCCGGGGCGGACCGTTCCCGACGACGCCCTCGTCGGGGTGCTCTCCGACGCGCCGGCGGAGCTCGGCGCGGGCGGTTCCTGGCTGGGCCGCCCCGGTACGGCGGTCGCCCGCACGGCCGACCGGCCCGACCCCCGGCGCACGTACGCCCCGCCGCGCCGCCTCGTCCTGGCGCGCGCCGCCGTCGAGCTGTGCCGTCTCGTCCCCGTGTGCTGCGCCGTGCTCCTCGCCGACGCCGGCTTCGCGGTCCTCCAGGAGACGGTGGACCTCGACGGGTGGGCGGTCGGTGCGGCCGTCGCCGGTCTGGTGCTGCTGCTGGCCGGAGTGGTGGCGTGTCTGCTGACGACGGCCGCGAAGTGGCTGCTGATGGGCCGTTTCCGGGCGGGTGAGCATCCGCTGTGGAGCTCGTTCGTGTGGCGCAACGAGCTGTACGACGCCTTCGTGGAGGAGCTGGCCATGCCGTGGCTGGGCGGCGCGCTGGTCGGTACCCCGCTGCTCAACGTCTGGCTGCGGTCCCTGGGGGCGCGCATCGGGCGCGGCGTCTGGTGCGAGAGCCACTGGCTGCCGGAGACCGATCTCGTACGGCTGGGCGACGGCGCGAGCGTCAACCGCGGCTGTGTGCTCCAGACGCATCTCTTCCACGACCGGCTGATGCGTGTCGACGAGGTCCGGCTCGGCGCGGGCGCGACCTTGGGCCCGCACTCCATCGTGCTGCCGGCGGCGACGGTCGGGGACGGCGCGGTGGTCGGTCCGGCGTCGCTGGTGATGCGCGGCGAACGGCTGCCCGCGGGGAGCCGCTGGTCGGGCAACCCCGTCGTGTCGTGGAGCCGGCCCCGGGCGGCGCAGCCCGAACCCGCGAGACCGTGACGCCCGCCCCGGGCGCGGCGTACAGGCGCCGCACCCGGGGCGGGACACCGCCCTTGACGCCCCCCTTGAGAGAGACCGCCAGACATGTGCAGTTGGACCCGCCGTACGTTCGTGACCGGCGCCCTGTCGACCGCCGCGCTCAGCCTCGCCGCGGACGGCGTCCCCACCAGCGGCACCGCCCGCCGGGGCGCCGGGCGGGGGCCGGGCGCGCCTGTGGCCGCCGGGTACTTCCCGGCCCACGGCGACCCCGGTTACGACGTGGCGCACTACGACATCCGGCTCGCCTACCGGCCGCGGGGCCGGGCCCTGGACGCCGTCACCCGCGTCACCGCCTCCCCGGCCGAGCCCCTGGAGCGCGTCGCCTTCGACCTCGCCTCCCGGCTGGACGTGACCGGCGTCGAGGTGAACGGCGCCCCCGCCCGCTTCCGGCACCGCCACGGCAAACTCCGCCTCTCCCCGGCGGCGCCCCTGCTGCCCGGCGAGCCGTTCACCGCGGCCGTCCGCTACCGGGGGCGGCCGGGGCCGGTGCGCAGTCCCTTCGGGGCGATCGGCTGGGACTACACGCAGGGTTCCGGCGTGATCGTGGCCAGCCAACCGCTGGGCGCCCCGTCGTGGTTCCCGTGCAACGACCGGCCCGACGACAAAGCCGCCTACCGCATCACCGCCACCGTCCCCGAGGGGCTGCACGTGGTGGCCAACGGCGTCCTCCAGGGCCACTCCCCCGGCCCCGGGCCCACCCGGACGTGGACGTACGACCATGCCCTCCCCATGGCCAGCTATCTGGCGCAGGTCCAGATCGGGCAGTTCGCGTTCAGCCGGCAGCACGGCGGCCCGGTGCCGCTGCGCAACGCCTGTCCCCCGCATCTCACCGAGCACTTCGCCCATGACTTCGGCCGCCAGCCGCAGATGATGACGCTCTTCAGCCGGCTGTTCGGCCCGTATCCGTTCGAGGTCTACGGGTCGGTCGTCGTCGACGCGGAGCTGGACGAGCCGGTGGAGAACCAGACGTACGCGCTGTTCGGCACCAACCACCTCGACGGGCGGCGCACCAGCGAGCACCTGGTGGCGCACGAGTTGGTGCACCACTGGTTCGGCAACAGCGTCAGTCTCACCGACTGGCGGCACATCTGGCTCAACGAGGGGTTCGCCACCTACGGCGAGTGGCTCTGGTCGGAACACTCCGGCGGGCCGGGCGCCCGTGAGCTGGCCGCGTCGAACTGGTCCGATCTGGCCGATGACGCCCAGCGGATGCGGATCGGCGCGCCCGGTCCGTCACACCTCTTCGACGACCGCGTCTACTCCCGCGGCGCCTGCACCCTCCAGGCCCTGCGCACCACCCTGGGCGATGCCACGTTCTTCGCCCTCCTGCGGAACTGGGCCCTGCGCTACCGCCACGGCAGTGCGGGCACCGAGGATTTCATCGCCCTCGCCGAACACCACAGCCGCCGCCCGCTGCGTTCCCTGCTCCACGCCTGGCTCTACGACCGCCGTCTGCCTCCGCTGCCTCCGGAACGCGTCTAGGAGAAGGCGGGACACCCCGCTCCGTCCTCCTGTGTGACCTCTGTTCGCCCCGGCCGAAATCCGTGACGCGGACAGCCAGGACATACGAGGATGGCCGTATGTCGCACACCCACGCATCCGACACCTCCCTGCCCCGTCAGGTCGCCGACGCCTACGTCGACGCCCTCGTCGCACTGGACCCCGTCACCGGCACCTACCTCGGCGACGCCGCCTCCTCCGGCCGGCTGCCCGATCTGTCCCCCACCGGGCAGGAGGCCCTGGCCCAGCTCGCCCGCACCACACTGGAGCGCCTCACGGTCGCCGAGGCGCTGCCGGGGGCGGCGCACGCGGTCGAGCAGCGCTGTGCGCGGCTGCTGCGCGAGCGGCTGGAGGCGGAACTCGCGGTGCACGAGGCGGGCGAGGGTCTGCGGGCGGTCAGCAATCTGGGCTCGCCGCTGCACCACGTCCGCGAGATCTTCACCCTCACACCGGCCGGGACGGACGAGGAGTGGGCGGCCATCGCCCGGCGGTTGCGCGCCGTCCCGGACGCGCTGGAGGGGTACCGCGCCGCCCTCGACGCGGGGCTGCGCCGCGAGCTGCCGGCCGGCCCGCTGCAGGTCGCCACGGTCGTGGAGCAGTTGGACGAGTGGATCGGCGCGGGTGCCCGCAGCTGGTTCGCCGAGTTCGTCGCGGCGGGGCCGCAGGTGCTGCGCACCGAGCTGGAGGAGGCGGCGGCCGTGGCGACGGGGGCGCTGGCGGAGTTGCGCCAGTGGCTGCACACCACCTACGCCCCGGCTGTCGCCGACGTCCCGGACGTGGTGGGCCGGGAGCGTTACGCGCGGCTGGCGCGGTACTACACCGGTATGGACCTCGATCTCGACGAGGCGTACGCCTACGGCTGGTCGGAGTTCCACCGGCTGCTGGCGGAGATGCGCACCGAGGCGGAGAAGGTGCTGCCCGGTGCCGCCACCCCGTGGGAGGCGCTGGCCTGGCTGGACGGCAACGGCACACACATCGAGGGCGTCGAGGAGACCCGGCGCTGGCTCCAGGAGCTGATGGACGAGACCGTCGCCGAGCTGGACGGCACGCATTTCGCGCTGTCCGAGCAGGTGCGGCGGGTCGAGTCGCGGATCGCGCCGCCCGGCAGCGCCGCCGCGCCGTACTACACCCAGCCGTCGCTGGACTTCAGCCGCCCCGGCCGCACCTGGCTGCCCACGATGGGCGAGACCCGTTTCCCGGTGTACGACCTGGTGACCACCTGGTATCACGAGGGCGTGCCGGGCCACCATCTGCAGCTGGCGCAGTGGGTACAGGTCGCGGACGATCTCTCCCGCTACCAGACCACCTGCGGCATGGTCAGCGCCAACGCCGAGGGCTGGGCGCTGTACGCGGAGCGGCTGATGGACGAGTTGGGCTTCCTGACCGACCCGGAGCGGCGACTGGGCTACCTGGACGCGCAGATGATGCGGGCGATCCGCGTGATCATCGACATCGGTATGCATCTGGAGCTGGAGATCCCGGCCGATTCGCCGTTCCACCCCGGGGAGCGGTGGACCCCGCAGCTGGCGCACGCCTTCCTGGCGGCCCACTGCAGCCGCCCGGCCGATTTCGTGGAGAGCGAGATCATCCGCTATCAGGGCATCCCCGGGCAGGCGATCGGCTACAAGCTGGGCGAACGGATCTGGCTGCAGGGCCGCGAGGCCGCCCGCGCCCGGCACGGCGCCGCCTTCGACCTGAAGGCGTGGCACATGGCCGCCCTGTCGCAGGGTTCGCTGGGCCTGGACGATCTGCTCGCGGAACTCTCCGCGCTCTGAGGACGTCCGGCCGGGACCCGAGCCCCCGCGCCCGCGTTCCGGCCGGACGCCTCGGCGGGAAGCACCTCCGCGGTGCCGCCCGTCAGCACCCCGGACCGTCCGCCCGGGGCGCCACCGCGACCACGTGGTAGACGCGGTCCCCCACGGCGACCTCCCCCAGGGACGTCATGCCGAAGCCGTCGACGTGGACGCGCCAGGACGGCCGGTTGGCGGCTTCGATGAAGGCGACGAGCGCGTCCGCGCGGCCGGCGGCGGTGCGGCACGCCATGGTGAACAACCGCCGGGCGACGCCTCGCCCCCGGTGGGCGGTGTCCACGACCAGCGGTCCGTACAGCAGCCAGCGGACCGCGCGCAGCGGGCGTCCCTGCCAGCGGAGGGTGTCCTGCGCGGCGAGCAGCGCCCGGACCGGGGGCGGCGGGGCGGGCAGGCTTTCGGGGGCGGAGAGGGCGAGGAGCCCGGCGATCCGTCCGTCGTCGTCCGCGAGGAGGAGTCCGTCGCGCGCGGCCATCGCCCGCAATGCGCCCTCGTCCAGGCTGCCTTGGACGAATCCCTGGTCGGCGCGTTGTTCCGGGGTGAGGGCGTCGTGGTGGTTGGCGGCGAAGAGCGCGGCCATGGCGGGCGCGTCGGCCTCGGTGGCATAGCGGTACTGCATACGCCGATGCTGCCACGGACGGGGCACGGCCACGGCCGGCGCCCGGCGGGACCGGGGCCCCGGGTGCTCCGGGACGGCGTCGCGCACGCTCGTCCCGGGCACGCGCGGCAGGCAACCTTTCGGATGTCAACGGTGTTGTGAAGGAGAGAAGTTGGCGGGAAAGGGCGCGAAGCGGGCGCCTGCGGAGCAGGAAGGCGGTATCCGGTGCGCGAGAACGACCCGATCAAGGACAGGTCCAGGCCAGCCCACTAAGCTGACACCGTGTCGAGAAGCGAGTTGGAACGGCTGGCCCGGATCCGGATGCAGGTGACGAAGGAATCGCTCGAAGCTGCGATGGCGGCTCTTCAAGGGCATCCGGTGGACCCCGAACCCGATTCCGGCGACGAAAGGCGGCGCACCCCCGAGCCCGAGACCCACGAAGGGCCCGACGACGAGACTCCACCGCCGCCGCGGCTGCGTCTCCTGCGCTGACCAGGATTTTCACCGTCCACGGCGGATGCGCCGCCCTGAAAAACATTGGTGAAAGATTCACCCGTGGTTGATGGAGAGCGAGAAGCGGATCGCATTCTGTGGAGAGCCACGATCCACCGGACCGTCTGTTCCTCCTGGGGTACCACCATCATGCGCACCGCACGTCGCACCCGCTCCGCTCTCGGACTCGCCTCCGTCGCGGACCTCTGCTTGACCGCCTGTGACGGAGGTGCGGACGGGGCGAAGGCGTCCGACGCCGCGAGCAGCTCCGCCCCACGGTCCGAGGGCGGCACGGCGAAGGGCGTCGACAGCTCCCCGGGCCGGCCGGCGGAGCGCGAGGAGGCCCAGGCGTCCTCGGCCGCTCCGGCCAGGGATGCGAAGAGCGACGCCGGTTCGGCCGACGACGCCTGTGAGCCGGGCACCACCAAGCTCGCTCTGAAGGAGGCGGGCGGGACGCCGTCAGCGGTGCTGCTGACGGCCACCGACAACGGCTCCACGCCGTGCTCGATGTACCACGCGCCATTCGTCGCGGACCCGGTCGCCGGTCACCACCTCACCGCCGATCCGGACACCACGCCGCAGGCCGTGGTGGTGCTGGCGCCGGGCAGGACGGCCTACGCGGCGATCACCCTGGCGCGGCAGGAGTCGACGCAGAACCACCGCACCAGGACCCTGAACGTCACGCTCGCCGGCAAGGACGGCACCGGCACGGACGGCCACGTCGCGGTCTCCTCCCCCGGCCCGGCCGGTCTGCAGATCAACCCGAGCACCCGGGTCACGTACTGGCAGTCCACCGAGGAAGGCGCCCTCCGCTGAGGGCTGTTGCTCCCTCGTCTCGGCCCCGGTCGGCACCCCGCCGTCCGGCGCTGAGGCGGACGGCCCGGGCGGGTCCGCCGGAAACCCCGTGGCCGGCCCGGCGCCCGGGAAGTAGGGGTTCCCGGTGGGGCGAAGCGGGTGCGCGGCCGGGGGCTTGTCGTGCACCATGGCCGACCAGGCACTTCTGGCGTTTTCTTGACGCCGGGGCCGTGATCGTTCTTGACTGCCACGGTCATCCCCGCCACGGGGCACCTCTCATCGAAGGTCGTGAACATGCTGGCTGACGCCCCCTCCGCCACCGAAGTGGTCGGGCAGTTCCTGCTCGGTGACTCGTTCGCCTGCCTGGCCGGCCGTTCGGCCTGGCGGCAGGGCGGGATCACCCATCGCCATTACACCTGGCTCGGTGACGAAGGGGCGGCGCGGCAGCTGGCGGAGGATCTCGAGGCGTATGTGGCGGCCGTGGACTGGACGGCCAAGCCCTTCACCAGCTTCGTCGCGACGTTCTCCGGGCCGCTGGAGGTGCCGGAGACCGAGTTCGAGCGGCTGATGTGGCAGCAGCTGCAGGGCGTGCACGACCACGACAGCCTGACGCACGGCTGGGCCGAGGGGTACGACCACGATCCGCAGTCGGGGGCGTTCGCCTTCAGCGTCGCCGGTCACCCGTTCTTCGTGATCGGGCTGCACGAGACGCATGTCCGGGTCGGCCGTCGCCCCCCGTTCCCGATGCTGGCGTTCAACTCCCACGCACAGTTCGACCGGATAAAGGCGGCCGGCCTCTGGGACCGCCTCCAGGAGAAGATCCGCAAGCAGGACATCGACCTGCAGGGCGACATCAACCCCAACCTGCTGGAGTACGAGAAGCTGTCGGAGGCCCGGCGCTACTCGGGCCGCCCGAAGCCGGCGGACTGGGTGTGCCCGTTCTCCGCCCAGGTGAGCAGCTGACCTGGGCGGGAAGGCACGGGCCCGGTGGGGGACGCTCGCCGGGCCGTCGTCTTGTGCAGGCATCGTCGTCTGCTCCCCGGCAACCCGGTTGTCCACAAGGGGAGATGAGCCGCTGCGCCCCCTGTTATCGTGCGCCGATGTCATCGATCAAGCAGGTCCAGATCACCTTCGACTGCGCGGACCCCGAGCGCGTCGCCCGCTTCTGGTGCGAGGTACTGGGGTACGTCGTTCCGCCGCCGCCGAAGGGGTTCGCCTCCTGGGGCGAATTCGACCGCTCGCTGCCGCCCGAGCGCCAGGGTTCGGCGTTCGCCTGCGAGGATCCCTCCGGTGCGGGCCCGCGGCTGTTCTTCCAGCGCGTCCCCGAGAGCAAGGTCGTCAAGAACCGGGTCCACCTCTGCGTACGCGCCGGCACCGGGCTCGTGGGGGCGGAGCGCCTCGCCGCGCTCGAAGCCGAGCGCGCACGGCTGACCGAACTCGGCGCGGTCTGCGTGAACGTGCTGGTCGCCGATGAGTACAACGAGTCGTGCATCGTGATGCAGGACATCGAGGGCAACGAGTTCTGCCTGGACTGAGCGCCCTCCGCGGCGGAGGGACGGAAGCCGGCCGCCTCGGGTATCGGCCCGCGGCGGTCCCGTAGGGGCGGCGAGCACGCCCGGCTGCCGTTGACCGGGACCGACAAGGTCCATCGGATGCTGGAGAGCCGTGCACAGCTGGGCCGCATCCTGGTCGTCCCGTAGGCGTCCGGACCGGTCCGGACGCGGGGACGGTCCGCCGGCGATCTCCGCGCCGAGCGGGTCCGCCCCGGATGCGGGGCGGGCCCCTACGGCGCCCCTCCGCGCCGGATCGCAAGGGCCGCCGCGTCGTCGGCGAGCCGGCCGCTGGTGTACGCCAGCAGATCCGCGTGGAGCAGCTTCAGGACGTCGCGCGGACCGTTTCCGCTCCACGCGGCGGCGCGTTCGGTCAGGGGGTAGAAGGTGCCCTCGGCGTTGCGGGCCTCGGTGACGCCGTCCGTGAAGAGCAGCAGCAGGTCGCCCGGCGCGAAGGGGAAGGTGTCGACCCGGAACGACGCGGGTCCGCCGAGCCCGCCGAGGCCGATCGGCAGGGCGACGTGCCGGGCGTCGAGGGTGTGCGCCTCTCCGTCGCGCAGCAGCAGCGGCGGCGGGTGGCCGCAGGTGATGGTGTGGACCTGTGGGGTGCGGTCGGGGATGTCGAGCAGGGTGGCGGTGGCGAAGACCTCCTCCTCGTCCGGGGCGTCGCTCCCCCACTGCGCGGTGTCCCAGCGGACCGCGCCGTCGAGATGCGTCGCGAGGGCGGGCAACGACGCCTTACGGTGCGCGGCTGCCCGGAAGGCCCCCAGAAGCAGCGCGGCGTGCCCGTATGCGGGCAGCCCCTTCCCGCGGACGTCGCCGATGAGCAGCCGGGTGGAGTCGTCCGTACGGGCGGCGGCGTACAGGTCGCCGCCCATCTCCGCCTCCTCCTCGGCGGCGAGGTAGAGGGCCGCGATCTCCAGGGGTCCGCTGCGGGCGGGCGGCGGGCGCAGCAGGACCCGCTGGGCAACCGCCGCCACCGAGCGGGTGGTGGCCAGCCGCCGTTCGATACGGTCGCGGACCACGGTGAAGATCACCACCAGGGTGCCGACGATGATCAGCGCGGCGATCTGCACCTGGTGGTTGCGGGAGGTCGCATCGCCGCTGATGATGCCGATGACGACCTGGGCGACGACGGCGAGCACCGCGATCACCCCCGTGACCAGCGGCCCGGCGAACGCCGCGGTGAACGTGGGGGCGGCCACCAGCAGCGGTCCGAGGTGCACCTCGGGCGGGAAGAGGCTGTCGACCACGCAGATGGCGCAGATGAGCGCGAGCGGGATCAGCACGAGATACCGGGTGAGGCCCCGGCGGTCCCGCAGCACGCGCAGCTCACGAAAGGCCATGTGTCATGCTCGCACCGCTGCGCCCGATACGCCCGGTGGCCCGCGCGGGGCCGGGGCCCGCGCCGCGCCTGTTCCCCCGAGTGCGCGCAGGGCGCCGCCTGTGGTGACGCCGTGCGACGGGCTGTGGCGCGTTCGGAACGCCCCACGCTCCGGGCGAACGGCGGGCCCTCCCGGCCGCCTCCGGGTGCGGAGCACGAGGACGGCGCGCCTCCCTCGGGGCGGGGCCGGTCCGGCGCCGGCGCGCCACGGTGCCCTCCGGAGCACCGCGACGGGGCCGGGCCTGATCCGCGTGGCCGGGACCGAGCACCGGACGGGGGCACCGAGCCGGGGCATCTCTCCCGAAACACCCCTGTCGGCGCAGTTCATCCCCTGGCGCCATGACCGGACTCTCCACGTAAACCCCTCCTCAACTCCCTTTCCGCACAAGTCATCCCGCCCTTCGACCACTCTTCCGGGCGGTGGAAATCAGACCGGGGCGTTGGTTTTATGGGGCCATGAGCCGCCCCCACCCGCATCTTCCCCCCACCTTCGCGCGCCGCTCCGCGGGCGCGACGTCCGGTCCGGCCCGTCATTCCCGGGCCCTGGGCGGTGCCCGATGAGCCGGCAGCTCCGGTCCGCGCAGACCCGGCTGGCGTTGATCCGTTCCGCCGCCCGGACCTTCGACGAGCACGGCTACCCGCGGGCGAAGCTCAGCGCGATCAGTGCGGGGGCCGGGGTGAGCACCGGCGCGCTGCATTTCCATTTCGACACCAAGGCGGCGGTCGCCGCGGCCGTCGAGGAGGAGGCCGCGCGTACGCTGCACGAGGCCGCCCGTACCGTGCGCCACCTCACCCCGGATCCGCTCCAGGCGCTCGTCGACACCACGCACGTCCTGGCCCGGCAGCTGGCCACCGACGTCGTCGCGCGCGCCGGATACCGCCTCAACTGCCAGTCCGCACACCGTTCCGGACCCGATCTCCGGACCCGCTGGCATGTGTGCGTATGCGAACTCCTCGACCGGGCCGGGGAGCAGAACCTGCTGGTACCGGGCCTGGCGGCCGAGGAGTCGGCGGCCGCGCTGGTGGGGGCGACAACCGGCTTCGAGGTGCTGGCGCGGGAGGACGCGACCTGGCTCGCCCCGTCCGCGGTGACGGGTCTGTGGCGGTCGTTCCTGCCGATACTCGCGGGCCCCGGGGCGCCGCAGACCCCGGCGCCGTCCGGCCCGCGAACGGCGCCGCGGGAACGGCAGCGGGACGCTTCGGCGTTGGTGCGGTAAGCCGGGCGGGCCGCTCTCCCCCGCGGTGGGGGTTTCAGGCGTCTGCGGCGGAGGCGTCCGCGCCGAGGGCCTTCCGGTGGGCGCGCCACATCCGGGCCCCGCGGTCGGCGGCGGTATCCAGCCGGCCGAGCACCCCGGGGACGGCCATGCCCGGCAGGACGTGGTCGTAGAGTGCCGCGATCTTCTCTTCGAGGCGGCCGCCGGCGATGGCGGAGTTCACCACCTCGACGCCGGTCCAGGCGCCGACGAAGAGCGCCGCGGTCTCCTGCGGGTCGATGTGCGGCAGGAGTTCGCCTTGGGCCTTGGCCTGGTGCAGCATCGCGGCGAGGTAGTCGATCCAGCCGGGCCAGGAGGTGCCGAGGAGCGCGCGGGCGTGCTGGTCGGCGGAGAGCGTGATGGAGGCGCGCAGCAGCGGTTCCCGGGGCAGGCGGTGGGCCAGGACCATGCCGACGTCGACCCACTCCTGCAGCTTGGACTCCTGCGGCAGGACGCCCTCGGTGGTCAGCGCCTCGCCGAGTACGCCCCGGGCGAGGTCTTCCTTCGAGGTGAAGTGGAAGTACAGGGCGCCCTTGGTCACGCCCGCCCGGCCGAGGATCTCCGCGATGGTCGCGGCGTCGTAGCCGCGTTCGTCGAAGACCTCACCGGCCGCCTCCAGAATCGTGCGCCGGGTCTGGATCGCCCGTGCCTGCCGCGCCATCAGGAGACCTCATTCGTCAGTCGCCGCCGGTGCCTCCGGTTCCGAACGCACCGTGTCCGGTGGGCTCGAACACCGGATCGTCATTATCTTCAGCGACGCATTGCAAAGAAAACCGGGCAGTACGTATCTTAGCATTTGCCGGAACCGCCGGTTCAGTACCAGACCACCGCACCAGGGGAGTCGAGTGCCCAATGTTGCTCATACCGAGCCACTCCGGCCGGCCTGAACTGCCGCACAGCTCACGTCAGCCCGATGCGCCGGAGCGGGCAACCTCCGCGGTGCGCAAGGAATTCCTCCATCTCAGCTTCGACGACTCCGTGTTCCTGACGGGGTGCGAGCGGCGCGGAGAGCTGGAATTCGCCCTCACGGCACGCTGGCCCGGCTTCACCGGGGCCGGGGACGGCGGGGTACAGCACGAATCCCTGGTGGTGGCGCAGACCATCCGGCAGGCCGGACTGCTGATCGCCCATACGGAGTTCGGCGCGCCGCTGAACCACGCGGTGCTGCTGCGGACCTTCGACTTCCTCCTGGAGCCGTCCTTCCAGCCCCCCGAGGGCGAACCGGTCGATCTCGTCCTGCACGTGTCCGGTACAAATCAGCAGCGGCGCGGGGCCCGGCTGACGGGGCTGCGTCTGGAGATGGAGCTGACCACCCCGGAAGGTGCGCGGATCGGCAGCGGGGCGACGGACTTCGAGTGGATCGCACCGGCGGTCTACCGGCGGTTGCGCGGTACGCACGTCGACGCCGTCCGGGACCAGCCGTACCTGCCCGAGCCGGTGGCGCCCGAGCGGGTGGGGCGTCACGACCCGGCGGAGGTGGCGCTGTCGCCGACCGAGCAGGCCCGGCGCTGGCAGCTGCGGTGCGACTTCTCCAACCGGCTGCTGTACGACCACCCGGTCGACCACACTCCGGGGCTGGTACTGATCGAAGCCGCCCACCAGGCGGCCCGGTTGACGGCACCGGCCTCGTTCGTGCCCCGGACGGTCACGACGGCGTTCGACCAGTACGTCGAGTTCGACGCGCCTTGCTGGATCGAGGCGGAGACCTTCGGCGACGCGGCCGACGGGGACGGTTTCCGGGTCGTGGTGCGCGGCTACCAGGACGACCGGCAGGTCTTCCGCAGCACCCTCGGATAGCGGTGGCCCCGGCGGGCGGAGGCCGGCCGGTCCGTGGGCGGCACCCCGCGGACCGCGGCGCTCCGGCCGTCGCCGGGGCGGCGCGGTCTCTCGGCGCGGGCCGCGCGGGACCGGTACGGCTCACACCATCGTGAAGCCGCCGTCGACCGGCACCACCACGCCCGTGACGAACGACGAGCGGTCACTGCACAGCCAGGCCGCGGCCTCGGCGATCTCCTCGGCGCGGGCGGTGCGCGCCTGCGGGGTGGCGGCGTGCAGCCGGGGCTCCAGCTCCGGGTTGCGGTCGAACCAGTCGGCGATGATCTCGCTCCGGGTGGTGCCCGGCGCGACGCTGTTGACGCGGATGGACCGGTTCGCGTATTCGGCCGCGGCGGCTTTGGTCAAGCCGGCGACGGCGTGTTTCGACGCGACGTACGGTGCGGCGGCCGGAATGGACTGCAATCCACCGACGCTGCTGTTGTTCACGATGGAGCCGCCGCGCGGGTTCTGCAACATCGCCCGTATTTCGTACCGCAGGCAATTCCAGGTGCCGCGCACATTCGTTTCCATGATCTGTTCGTAGACCGTGTCGTCCATGAGATGCATGGCGTCCTGGTCACCGCCGACCCCGGCGTTGTTGAACGCGGAATCCAGACGTCCGAAGGTGTCAAGTGCGAGATCCACGACCCTGCGCACGTCGTCGGGCCGGGTGACATCCGTCGGCGCGTACGCCACCTGAGCACCCTTTTCCCGCAGCTCGGCGGCGATTTCGGCGAGCCGGTCGGTGCGCCGGGCGGCGAGCACGAGGGTGGCCTGTTCGGCGGCGAAGACCCGTGCCGCGGCGGCGCCGATGCCGCTGCTGGCCCCCGTGATCAGAACGACTTTTCCGGCGAGAAGGCCATGTTCGGTAGTCACGGCCGGATTGTGGCACGCCCGTTTCGGGGGAATTTCCCGAGAAGTGGACACCGTGGTCTGGTTTCCTGCGCGATGCCCGCACGCGGACACCCGGAAGGTGGCTTTCGGACGCCTCATCGCCGCCCGCGGCGCCGATATTTCCAAACCGCACGGTTTGGAAATTACGCGCCCGGCGCATTTCGGGAATTCGGCGGCGGCGGGGTGGTATGGCGCACCGGGCCCGCTCCCCCGCCGCAGGCGAACGGCGCGGTCACCGGTGGGGTGACCGCGCCGTGGGGCCGGATCCGGCGTTCGGGCCGCGTCAGCTGAAGGTGCCGGGCTCGACCGCGGTGATGGTGAACTCACCGCCGCAGACACGGAGGTTGCCGCTGCCCGTCGTCATGGACTCCTTCGAGCCCGGCGCGTAGACGTACACATAGTCGCCGCGCTTCCAGCAGGGGGTGTCGGAGACGCCTTCGTTGACGGTGTGGATCAGGGCGTGGGCGCTCGCGCCGGGCGCCAGGCGGACGGCGCCGCCCGCGCCGCCCTCGCGGGTGGCGGGCCTGCCGATGCGGGTGCCGTCCCGGGAGATCAGCGAGACACCGGGGTAGCCGCGCAGCGTGCAGGCCCTCTTGCCCTTGTTCGTGAAGGTCAGCGGGTAGCGGAAGTTCCCGGCACCGGCGTCGGGGGCGCCCAGGCGCAGCGACATCTGGTCGGAGGTGCAGCGGTCCGACGCGGCGAGCGCGGACGGGGACCCGTCCTCGGCCCCGGGGGTGGCCTTGCCGGGCCGGTGTCCTGGGCTCGCGGGGGCGGACTTCCCCGCTTCGGGGGCGTCACCGGGCGCGGCGGATTCCTTGGCTCCGGCGCTCGGCCCGCCGGCGGAGGGGTGGGCCTCGCTGCCGGACGACCGGGGCGCGTCCGGACCGGCGGTGGTGGGCGACGAGGCCGGGGCGGCGTGCGAGCCGGTGCTGCCGGAACCCTCCTGGCAGGCGGTCAGTGCGAGCGCGGCGACGGCGATCAGCGACCCGGCTGCCAGACGGCGGCCGCGGCCGAGAGCCTTGCTGGTGAGCGACATGCGGCTCCCCCTCGGGTGGTGGGTGGGTACCCGCCTTGCGTGGGTACGCACGGTCGAATCGGCTGCCCGGCCAGCGTGCCCCGGGGCGCTGGCAGGTGGCTAACGGGGCGCTAACGCCTCACTAACGACGACGCGGTGCGTTCGGTCGCCCGCCGGCCGCGCCGACCCTCGACGGCAGTATGAACCTCCCGGCGCCCCGGCGCCTTCGGGCGGCCCCGTCCCTCGTGAAGTCGCAGGTCCCGGGCCGGGTGCGCGGCGGCGACCGGCCCGGGACCTGCGACCGGAGCGTCCATCCGCCGACCGGCTCCGTTGCGTAGCGCGGGTACGTCGATCGGGGGCGGGCTGCACGGCGTACGCCGGCGGACGATACGGCGGACACCCGTGCCGTGTCCAGGACCGGGAGGCGGATGATCGCCACCGTCGCGGCGAGGCTGACAGGCCGTCGGAGCCGCCGATCACCATGGCGGATTTCCGCCGGTCCGCCGCCGGGGCACGGAGCAGAATCGGGGTGTGACCATCCATGGCAGAAGGCGGCAGCGGCCGGGCCGGAGCCCGGTGACGGGCGCCGCCGGGGCGCCCGTGCGTCCCCCGGGCGAGAGGGACACGATGCCCGTACGCGGCTCCGAGGAACGGCGTACGGCGAGTCCGCTGCTCCTCGCGGCGGAGGTGACCGCGCAGCTCAGCGGCGTTCCGGCGCCCGCCGGCGCCACGAGCGCCGAACTGGCCGCGGTGCTCGCTCTGCTGACGGAGCCACCGGGCGTCCGTCGCTCCCGCATCGACGCGGTCGTCGTCGGGCACAGCCGGGACGCGGCGTCGGTCGCGGCCGCACGGGCGTTCGCCGGGGCGTGGCGGGCGGCCGGGCGGCAGGTGTGGGCGTCCGTCGACTGGCCGGAAGAAGCCGCCTCGTGGCTCCGGTTCGCGGACCGGCTGACCGCTCCGGAGCCGGATGCCTGGGTGATCGCCGCGGCGCCGCCGGGCTGGGCGCAGATGAGCAGGCGGCTGCGGCACAGCACCGGCTGGGATCCTGCCCGTACGGTCGGCTTCGCGGCTCTCGGCGACTCCCGGCTCGCCACGCTCGCCGGCCCCGGAACCCTGGACGGCATGCGGGGCGCCACCGCCGACGGAGGCACCTGGAGCATCGACCGGGGCTGGGTCCGCACTCTGCCCGGGCCACCCGCGTAGGACGCCGGGAGTGGCAGCCTGGAATGCGGGAGGCAAGCGACCCACCGGGGACGAAGGGATACCGATGACGACGCCACTGCCCGGGTTCGAGGGGCTCGGCACCCCGGCAGGCGGTGCGCCGCGCGCCCGGCGGCAGCTCGCACCCGGAGCGGTGCACGTCCCGGACTGGCTGGACGTGGCGGCGCAGCGGGAACTGGTCGCGGCGTGCCGGGAGTGGGCGCGCGGCCCGGTGCCGATCCGGCACACCAGGCTGCCGCGCGGCGGGGTGATGTCGGTCCAGACGGTGTGCATCGGCTGGCACTGGCAGCCGTACGCGTACACCCGCACCGCCGACGATGTGAACGGCGCGCGGGTGGCCGCCTTCCCGGACTGGATGGTGGCGCTGGGGCGGCGGGCGTTGACCGAGGCGTACGAGGACGCGGCGGCGGGCGCCCGCTACACGCCCGACACGGCGCTGATCAACTTCTACGACGAGGCGGCGCGGCTCGGGATGCACCAGGACAAGGAGGAGCGGTCCGGGGCGCCGGTGGTGTCGCTGAGCATCGGCGACAGCTGCGTCTTCCGGTTCGGCACCACCGGGAGCCGTGGCCGTCCGTACACCGATGTGGAGCTGCGGTCCGGGGATCTCTTCGTGTTCGGCGGGCCGTCCCGGTTCGCGTACCACGGGGTGCCGAAGGTGTATCCGGGCAGCGGCGATCCCGCCTGCGGGCTGCGGGGCGGTCGGCTGAACATCACGATGCGGGTCACCGGTCTCGGCTGACCGCGGCCGTTCCGGTCGGCCGCGGGTTCCGTTCCCGTCCGGCTGCCGGGTGGGCCCGGGCGGAGGCAGACTGGAGGCATGTGCCGCAGCATCAAGACGCTCCGCCCGCCCATGACGTCCGAGGTCACCGAGGACGACATCAGGGCGGCGGCCCTGCAGTACGTCCGTAAGGTCTCCGGGTTCCGCGCCCCGGCCGCCCACAACCGCGAGGTGTTCGACGAGGCGGTGGACGCGGTGGCCGCCGCCACCCGGGAGCTGCTGGGCGGCCTCCAGGTCCGCGGCGGCCACGCGGCCACCGGGGGCGCGCTCCGGTAAAGGGCGCCCGGGGCGGCGCGCCCCGGAGCGTTTTCCGCGGGTCAGGCGCCGGGAGCGCTCGGTCCCCGCCAGTCCGCATGGCGGATGCGGGAGAGTTCGCGGATCTCGCCGAGCGTGCCCCATTCGTCCTTGCCGAGGCGGCTCAGCGGCCGCAGCCGGCCGATCTCGGCGTGCCCGTCGACCAGGACCTCCTCGGAGATCGCGGCGTGCACCACGCGCCCGAAGACGACGGTGGAGTCACCGATCCGCACCGTGCTGTGCAGCACGCATTCCAGCGCCACCGGCGACTCGGCAACCCGCGGCGGCGCGACGCGCAGACTGGCCTCGGCAGCGACCCCGGCGGCCTCGAACTCGTTGACCCCGTGCGGGAAGTTCGTCCCGGTGTCGTTGACCTGCGCGGCAAGCCCCTCGGGAGCAAGGTTGACCACGAACTCGCCGGTGGCCTCGACATTCCGCAGCGAGTCCTTGCGCCCCACGGAGGTGAACTGCACGACGGGCGGGGCGACGGCGGCGATGGTGAAGAACGAGTGCGGCGCCAGATTGGGCGTGCCGTCGGCGGTGACCGTGGACACCCAGGCGATGGGGCGGGGCACGACGGTCGCGGTCAGCATCCGGTAGAAGTCGGTACGGGGCATCTCGGCAGGGTCGAAGTCAACGCGCATGATGATCAGTATCCATGGGCGGAGCCACGGATTCCATGACGGATCCACGGCACCGCCCCACCGCGGAGTTCAACGGAAAGTGCCTGGTATCGGGACCATCGGGACCAGGAGCCGACACCGTGCCGGCCACCGCCCTCCCCACCGCCTGGGAGGACTTCGAAGTCCCCGCCCACGCCCGCGGCGGACAGGTCACCCTCAACCTCCACGACCACCTGGCCTCCTACCTCCCGAAGCGTCCCGCCGCCTACCTCCGCATCTCCTCCGACCCGCTACGGACTGGAGGCCCCCGGAGCCACCGGCGGCCGCATGAAGGATGCACCATCCCGGAGAAGGCCGGCCAGGTACGCACCCGCAAGAAGCTCGGCTCCCGAGGCGGCCGGCCACCGGCCTTCGGCAAGGACGGCCACAAGGAACGCCACACCGTGGGGTGCGGGATCAACCGGCTGAAACAGAACCGCGCTGTGGCCACGAGATACGACAAACTCGCCGTCCGATACGAGGCGACCGCGCTGGTCGCAGCCCTCAACGAGCGGCTGTGACCAGCGCTTTCGGGACCGACTTCAGGCGTGGAATGTGGTGGTTGCCTCCAGGTCCGCCCGGCCGGTCGCGACCTGGTTCACCGGCGCATTCTCGTCGGCGTAGCCGAAGGAGATACCCACAAGCAGCTTCCCCTCGTCCACTCCGAGTTGATCGCGGACGGTGTCGGCGTAGAAGCTGAGCAGGCCCTGCGGGCAACTGGCCACGCCGTACCCGGTCATGGCCAGTAGCAGCGTCTGCAGGTAAGCGCCGGCGTCGGCGGCCAGTCGCGGCCCGCCGTCGCCGGTGACGAACAGGAACGCGGCATGGGGCGCCCCGTAGAAGCCCAGACTTTCCGCGTCGTAGGCCGCGCGAGCCGGGTGGTCGTCGGGGCCGATGCCCAGCGCTCCGTACAGACCGGCACCGAAGGCGGCCCGCCGTTCCTGGTGGACGGGGGCGTACATGTCCTCGGAGTACGGGTAGTCGGCCGTGACGCGTCGCTCGGCGTGGGCCGTTCGCAGGGCGTCGGCCAGACGGTCTCGCCGTGCGCCACCGACCACCTCGACCCGCCACGGCTGCGCGTTGGAATTGGACGGCGCGGTGCCGGCCAGGGAGAAGACCTCGCGCAGAGTGTCCTCGGGTACCGGGTCGGGACGGAATGCGCGGGTCGCGCGGCGCCCGCGGATCAGCTGCTCGGCGTACTCCGACGTTCGCGTCCCGCCCGGCCGTGTCCCGCCGGTGGGCGCCTCGCTCGTGCGTGTCCGGGTGAAGGCCGGTCCACTCATGGAACTCTCCTCAGGATCGCCAAAGTAAACACAATCGTTTACTTGAAGCGACACTATAGCCAGCCACCCCCTCCGAAGTAAACAAGAACGTATACTTACGCCATGACCACGATGACGACGGTGTCTCGACGGCCGGGGCGCGGAGGGCGGGAGCGCATCCTGGCCGCCGCGGCCGGACTGTTCGCGGCCCAGGGGATCAACGCGACCGGCATGGAGCAGATCGCAGAGCGGGCGCCGGTGTCCAAGCGCACCCTCTACGCGCACTTCAGGAGCAAGGACGAGCTGGTCCTCGCCCATCTCAAGGACCTCTCCTCGACGGGACGCACCCTGGAGGGCGTGCTGGCACGCGAGGACATCCCCGCCAAGGAGCGAATCCTCGCGCTGTTCGACCCGCCCCCGACCGGCACGGACCCCGTGCGCGGATGCCCGTTCATCGACGCCGCCGCGGAGTTCCCCGACCCCCAGAACGCGGTCCACTCCTACGCCCGCGAACAGAAACTGCTGATGGTGCGGCTGGTGACCGACCTGGTAGCGGAACTCGGCTGCCGCGAGCCCGCCGTCCTCGCCGAGCAACTCGTGACCCTCGCGGACGGCGCCGCCAGCCGCGCCATGGTGCTGGGCGAGTCGAACTACGGCCGGCACGCGCGGACAGCGGCAGAGACCCTCCTGGAAAACGCGCTGAGTGACGGGGGTGCCGTTGTCGCGGGCGTCGGTGTGGCGGCTGCTGACCGGTCGGCTGGGGTGGAGTCCGCAGCGGCCTGGGTCGGCTCCGCGCAAGCGGAGGTGTCCCGGGTTCGGGACTAGGGGATCTTTGGAAGACGGACCCTAGGGCACGGGCGCGGAGAGTTCGGCGAGGAGGGCGCGTACCCGGTCGATGTCCGGAAGACCGTGTTCCTGTTTGAGGGCGAGGGCCTCCTGGCAGGCCAGCCGGGCCGGCTCGGGGTCGCCCAGGGCCCGCCGGGCCTCGGCGAGGGCGGTGAGGGTGTCCGCCGTGCCGGAGTGGTCGCCCAGGTAGCGGAAGTGGCCGAGGGCCTGCTCGTAGCAGCGGACCGCTTCGCCGGGCCGTCCCGAGCCCAGGTGGACGAAGCCCAGGCTGTCCCAGGTGTATGCCTGGCCGGTGCGGTTGCCGACGTCCTGAAACAGCGCCAGGGCCCGTTCGCAGTCCGCCAGCGCGCCTTCGTGGTCGCCCGACTTGGCGCGGTACCAGCCGATCGCGTTGTGGGCACTGGCCTGCCCCGCTCGGTGCCCGGCCGCCCGGTAGTGGGCCAGGGTCCGCTCGGCGTGGTCGAGCGCCCCGCGGTGGTCGCCGGCCCGCTGCAGGACGAAGGCGACGGTGCGGTGGGTGTGCGCCAGGCCGGTGTCGTCGCCCAGCGCCGCGTACCGCTCCAGCGCCAGGTCGAGCTGCACCCGTGCCTCGTCGGTCCGGCCGGTCCAGGCCAGCGCGAGGCCGAGGCCGTGGTGGCTGTGTGCCCGCCCCGCAGGATCCCCGGCGCGGCAGGCCGACTCCAGGGCGGTCCGCGCGGTGGCCACCCAGGCCGGCCAGTGGCCCACCCGTTGCAGGTAGGTGGCCATCGACCAGGCCAACTGCCAGGCGTGGCTGTCGAAGCCGGACCGCGCGGCCTGCCGGACGGCGTCGAGCAGCACGGTCGACCACGCGGCGAACCATGCCTGGGCCTCCCGCTGGTCGGTCAGTTGCTCGGGGGCGGCGCGGGGCGGGCGGAGCGCGATCGGGTCGCGGTGCGGGTCCAGCAGTCGGTCGGCCGCGCAGGCGGTGTGCAGATAGTGGTCGAGGACCTGCCCGAGGGCCGTGTGCCGGTCCCGCTCCGGCTCCTCGGCGAGGGCGCGTTCGGCGGCGTAGACGCGCAGCAGGTCGTGGAACTGGTAGCAGCCCGGGGCGTGGTGGTGCAGCAGGTTGGCGCCGGCCAGTTCGGCGAGCGCCGCCCGGGCGCCGTGCTCCGGCAGGCCGGCGAGCGCCGCGGCGGCCGGCGCGCCGACGTCGGGGCCGGGGTGGAGTCCGAGCAGACGGAACATGTGCGCGGACGCCGGGGACAGCGCCCGGTAGGACCAGGAGAAGACCGTCGCCAGGTCGGTGTGGCGGCCGTCCCCGGTGGACAGCGCCGCGATCCGGTGCCGCTCCTGCGAGAGCTCCTCGGCGAGGGCGGCCAGCGGCAGGTGCGCGGTGGTGGCCGCACGGGCGGCTGCGATGCTCAGGGCCAACGGGAGCCGGGCGCACCGCTCGACCACGGCGGCCACCGCCTCCGGTTCGGCGGCGACGCGCTCCGGGCCGAGCAGGAACGCGAGCAGTTCCCCCGCCCCGTCCGCGTCCAGCAGGCCGAGGGTGAGCTGCTGGACGTACCCGTCAACGAGCAGGCCGGGCAGCTGCCGCCTGCTGGTCACGATGACCAGACACCTCGTGGTGCCGGGCAGCAGCGGCCTGACCTGGTCGGCGTCGTGGGCGTTGTCCAGGACGAGCAGCAGCCGTCGGTCCGCGACCAGGGTGCGGTACAGCCCGCTCCGGGCGGCCGCGGTGGCCGGGAGGCGTTCGGCGGGGACACCGAGCCCCTCCAGCAGGCCCCGTAGGGCCTCCTCCGGGGGCATCGGTGTGCCGCTGGGGTCGAAGCCGCGCAGGTTCACGTAGAGCTGCCCGTCCGGGAAGTGCTCGCGCACCCGCCGGGCCCAGGACAGCGCGAGCGTGGTCTTGCCGATGCCCGCGCCGCCCGCGATCGACGCGACGGCCACCGCCGCCCCGTCCTGAACGGCCGTGTCGAGGTACCGGTCCAGCGCCGCCAGCTCACGGGCGCGGCCCGCCAGGCGCCGCACCGGCAGCGGCAGTTGGCTGGGCGTGGCGGGCAGCGGCCCGGGGGCGGGGGTGCCGGGTGCGGGGGTGTCCGGGGTCAGTTCCGGGTCGGCCTCCAGGATCCGCTGGTGCAGCCGCCGCAGCGGGGCGCCGGGGTCGATGCCCAGTTCGTCGGCGAGCCGCCCCCGGGCGAGCTGGTAGTGCTGGAGAGCTTCCGCCACCCGCCCGCAGCGGTACAGGGCCAGCATCAGCTGCCCGCACAGCCGCTCGTCCAGGGGGTGCTGCTCGGCCAGCGCCCGCAGCCCGGTCAGCTGCTCCCGGTGCCGGCCACAGCGCAACGCGATGTCGGTGCGGTCCAGTTCGGCGGCGAACCGCTCCTGCGACAGGGCCGGGCGCAGGGTGTCCAGCCAGGGCGACTCCAGGGTGCCGAACGGCTCGCCGCGCCACAGTCCGAGCGCCTGCTCGAACAGACCGGCGGCCTGTGCATCGTCGGCTGTGGCACGCGCCCGGTCGATCAGCTCCCGGAAGCGGTACAGGTCGACGTCCAGGGGATCCGCGGTCAGCAGGTAGCCGTCGGGTCCGCGGACGATCGTCGGGCCGGTGTCACCCCCGGCGAGGGCGGAGCGCAGGCGGGACAGGTAGCCGTAGAGGGTGTCGCGGGCGCACCGGGGCGGGTGGTCGCCCCACACGAGGTGGACAAGTCGCTCGACGGGGAGCGGACGGTGGACCAGCAGGGCGGCCAGTACGCATCGCTGCCGGGCGTGCCCGAGGGCGATCCGCCGACCGTCGACGACCGCCTCGACACCGCCCAGCAACCGGAACTCCACCACCGCGCCCCCTCGCGTCCCGCCCGCCCAGACTGGCACGAACTCCCCTGGTCGCCAAGGAGATTGCAGATCTCCTGCAGGTTCGCCCCAGGTCGCCCTCCCAGGATGGTTTTCACCACGAAGGCCGCAGCCCGTCCGGACGGCGGGCCGACGCGATCCACGCCCGGGCACGGCTCCGGGCCGACGGAAGGACACCTCTGATGCGAGCACTTCTCCCCCTCACCCGCGCTCCGCGGCGCGCCGCCCTGCTGGTGGCGAGCGCGGCGCTGGCCACGGGCTTCGCCGGCACGACCGCGGCCACCGCCGCGCCGACCGCACCGGCCGCGGCGGCATCGCCGGCGGGGACGTGCACGTTCGCCAGCCCGATCACGGCACGGACCGCTTCCGCCGGCACCGTCAAGATCGAGCTGCGCTACAGCACCACCACCCGCTGCGCCTGGGGCCGCGTCACGCACGCCACCCCCGGCGACTGGGTGTGGACCCAGCGCTCCTACAACGGTGGGAAGACCTTCGAACGGCTGGACATCGCGGAGGTCAAGTCCGGCTCGGACACCCACACCGCCTCGCGGTACGACGGCAAGGTCAAGATGCGCGCCTGCGCGCTGAACCACCGCACCAACGTGACCGGCTGCACCGCCTGGTACTAGCCAGCCCGCTGGGACGTTCGCGCGTGCCGGTCCTGAGGCTCGGGCCCCCGGCCGGTATGAACCACGGTCCCGGCCAGGTCCGCCACGCCAACCCTCGCGAGCGGCTGCCGTTCTACGTGTGGCACGTCGACACCGTCCGCCCCCTGCGTTACACCGAAGCCTTCGAAGCGGTCGAGCTCTCCGACTTCGCCCGCAGCGAGAGCGGCCGACAACGGCCGCATGCCCCCCGACGCTGCGGTGCGAAGCGGTCCGAACCCGTCGGCGCGGCGGCGTACGGGATGCCCCGGAAGACCCGGCCCCCTTCCGCCACTGTGCCCCTGACCGACCGCTGTGCGATGTGGATGACCAGTTCCGTCGTCACGTCCCTTCCTGCTGATGTGCCATTACCTTGCCTGGATTGAAGATGTGCCGGGGATCCAGCGCGTTCTTGACCGCCCGGTTGAGAGCGAGCACGGCGGGGCCGGCCTCGGTGCTGAAACCGTCCCGTTTGAGCAGCCCGACCCCGTGCTCACCGGTCACCGTGCCGCCGAGTTCCAGCGCGGCGGCGATGATGTCCTCGAACGCTGCCTGGGCGCGCCGTTTCGCCGCCCCGTCGCCGGGCCGGGTGATCAGCAGCGGATGGAGGTTGCCGTCGCCGGCGTGGGCGATGTTGGCGATCAGGGTGTCGTGGCGGGCCGCGGCCTCCTCGATGCGGGCCAGCATCTCGGGCACCGCGGCCTTCGGCACGCAGACGTCCTCGGTCAGCACCGGGCCCAGGCGTTCGAGCGCCGGGTAGGCCAGGCGCCGCGCCTCGAACAGCGCGTCGGCCTCATACTGGTCGGTCGAGCGCACCGCGAACGTCGCCCCCGCCCGCTCGAAGCAGGCCAGCATCGCGTCCGCCTCCGCCTCGCCCGCCGGCCCCGCGCTGTCGGTCCGGCCGAGCAGCAGCACATCGGCCTCGGTCGACAGCCCCATGTTTTTCCATTCGTCGACGGCGGCGAGGCAGTGCCGGTCGACGAGTTCCAGCGCGGAGGGCATCAGGCCCGCGTCCGCGACGGCGGCGACCGCGTGCCCGGCGTCGACGACCGACGAGAAGTGGCCCGCGACCGTGTGCTCGGGCTCTCGCGCCGGGCGCAGCCGCACGGTGATCTCGGTGATGACGCCGAGCGTGCCCTCGGAGCCGACCATGAGCCCGGCCAGGTCGTAGCCGGCGACGCCCTTGGCGGTGCGGCGGCCGACGCGCACCAGCTCGCCCGTCCCGGTCACGAACTGCAGGCCGAGCACGTAGTCGCGCGTGACGCCGTACTTGACGCAGCACAGGCCGCCCGCGTTGGTCGCGACGTTGCCGCCGAGCGTCGACCACGGCGCGCTCGCCGGATCCGGCGGGTACCACAGGCCGTGCTCGGAACAGGCCGCGCGCAGGTGGTCGTTGACGACCCCCGGCTCGACCACCGCGAGCCGCTCCCGCGTGTCGATCTCCTTGATCGCCGTCATCGCCTCGGTGGACACGACGACGCAGTCCTCGATCGCGTTCGCCCCACCGGACAATCCGGTGCCCGCACCGCGCGGCACGATCGGGGCGCCGAGCCGCAGACAGACCTGGACGACATGGCGCACCTCCTCGGCGGTGCGCGGCCGGACCACCGCCGCAGGGGTGCTGTAGGGAGCCCATTCGGCCTCGTCATGGGCGTAACCCACGATCACGGCGCGGTCGGTCAGTATCCGGCCCGCGGGCAGGCCCCGGGCCAGTTCGTCGGTCAGCTCACGCCGCCACACTTCGTTGCTCATGGCGGCGACGCTAGCCGCGCCGGATCGGACGGCTCAATGGATGAACCGGCTACCATTCCCGGTGATCAATGGATGGAGCGTCCCCTGATGGACGAGTCGTGGCTGGACCTGTTGCTGCGCGACGCGACGCCGGACGAGTTGCAGCGGCACGGCGACGGCCTGGCCCGGTCGCGGGGCCCCGAGGCGGCCGGCCGCGAGACCGCGCAGGCCCTGCGGCTGGCCATGGTGCTGCGGCAGCAGGCGCAGCGGGCGGCCGAACTGGCCGCGCTCAACGAGATCGCGATCCGGCTGGCCACCCTCCACGCGCCGGACGACATGCTCCCGGAGATCGTCGGCCAGGCACGCCGGCTGCTCGACGTCGACCTGGCCTACCTCGGCCTGATCGAGGACGGGCACCTGCGGCTGAAGGTCACCAGCGGCGCGTTCACCCCGGGGCTTGCCGGCGTCGTGATCCCGCTGTCGGCCGGGCTGGCCGGTGAGGTGATCGAGCACGCCGCGCCCCGCTGGACGGCGGACTACCGGCAGGAGCGGCGTTTTCGTCACGACGGGAGCGCGGATATCGCGGCGCGCGCCGAGAACATGCGCGGGCTGCTCGGGGTCCCGCTGCACCTGCGCGGCCGCGTCCTGGGCGCCCTGTTCGCGGGCAAGCGGCAGGAACGGGACTTCACCGAACACGAGGTGACCCTGCTGTCGGCGCTGGCCGCGCACGCTGCCAGCGCGATCGAGAAGGCGACCGCCATGGGCACGCTCAACGCCGCCAACGACCAGCTCGCGCGGCGCACCGAAGAGCTGGAGCAGACGCTGCGCTGGGACCAGCGGCTGACGCGGGTGGTGCTCGGCGGCGGCGGGGTGGAGGAGTTGCTCACCGAGATCAGCTCGATGACGAGCGGGGAGGTCCGCTTCGTCCCGGAACCTGAACCGCCGTCGCACTCCGCGACCACGGCGCAGCCGGTCGTGGCGGGGGAACGGCGCTTCGGCGCGCTCGTCCTCGACGGCGAGCCCGCGCCCGACGACCGGCTGCTGCTCGAACGGGCCGCCCCGGCACTCGCGCTCGCGCTGGTCGCCGAGCAGGCGGTGGCCGAGGCGTCCCGGCACACCCGCGCGGCGCTCCTCGTCGACCTGCTCACCGCTTCGTCGCCACACCCGCGCGCCCTGCGTCAGGCTGGGCTGGACGCGTCGACGCCGTACTCGGTGCTCGTCGTCGCGCCCGCCTCCGCAAGGGCGCACGTCGAGCGGACCTCGTCGCTGGCGGGCGCGGTCGTCGCCGAGCACGACGGTCGCCTGCTCGTCGTGGCTCCCGCCGATCCCGACACGATCCGGCGGGAGTGGCCGCGCGGTGCGGATGCCCCCACGGCCGGGATCGCCGGGCCGGCGCGCGGGCAGGGGGAGTTGCGGCACTGCTTCCACGAGGCGCGCCAGACGCTGAGTGCCCTCAACACGCTGGGGCGCACCGGCGAGGCCGCGACCGCCGGACGACTCGGGCTGTACCGCATCCTGCTCGGCCACACCGGGCGACGCGACCTGGACCAGGCGTTCGACGACTTGTTGGGCCCCGTACTGACCGAGCAGCAACGCCGCGCGGTGCCGCTGCTGGAGACGCTGCGCGCGTTCCTGGACCACGGGCGCCGCCCCCGCCCGGCAGCCACCGCACTCGCGATCCACGTGAACACGCTCTACCAGCGTCTGGCGACCGTGGACCGCCTGCTCGGCGAGGGCTGGCGCACCCCGGAACGGGCGCTGGAACTGCAGATGCTGCTCCACCTCAAGACGGCGAGTGACTCACTGGACGCGATGGAGGGGTAAGCGCTGCCCACCGTCGGGCCCGGCCCGCGAGCGCTGCGTTCCGCAACTCAACGGCTGCGCCGCCCAGGAATTTTCCGAGCTCCATGAGCGGTTCAGCGGCTGCGTCGTCCTCCCTGTCGAGCAGGGTGACGGCGCGCTCGCCGGCTCCGGTGGCACTACGTTGTCCCCGGGCAAAGGGTGACCAGGTAGGCCGACCGCTGGCGCGACGGAAAGTGCCCGGTACTCGAAGACACCGAAGACAGCCGGGCCCCGCTCCGCCGGGGCCCGTGCGCCAAGATCTACCCTCACCTGGCCCTGTGCCCCTCCCTGGGCTTCGGCGGGCAGGCCACGGGGCCGGCCTTCCGGCAGGGTGACTGACGGGAGCGGCGGAGGGATCGCTACCGCTGCGGCGGGTCCGGGCTGACGCTGAAGGAGACGGGTGCGCTCGGCCGGGCGGGAGGCGGGCCGTCCTGCCAGCCCTCCACCGGGGAGCGCAGGGTGCTGATCATCCACCAGCTGAACACGCCGGCCGCCAGCAGGCCGAGGGCGGCCAGCACCCCGCATGTGATCAGCGTCTTGCGTTGCGCCACATCGATTCCTGATCCGGGCCGCCGTACGCGGACCGCCCGGGACGCCCGGGACGCCGAGGCCCCGGCCCCGGCGTCACGGCCGGCCCTATCCGGCGGTCCGCGTCGTGCTGCGCCCCTTGACGTCGAAGTCCTTGGCCAGCCCGACCATGTTCAGCCGGGCCAGGTCCGCCTGCTCGAAGTGGAGCGGCCCCTTGTCGAGGTCGCGCCGGTGCTCACTGGGCACGCCCCAGTCGTACCGCTTCTGCACCTCGACCTGGTAGGTGACGTGGTCGCCCTCCTTGTGGCCGACGACACGGTACTGGAAGTGGTTGAGCGCGTAGTACCAGTTCAGGCTCTTGTCGCCCTGGGAGGTGTCGGGGGCGCTGCTCTGCCAGGAGCTGGTGAAGGTGCCGTCCGGCTGCTTCTTCACCTCGGCGAGGGTGGTGTCCACGTCGCGGCGGAAGGCCGGGATGTCGGCGAGCATGCGGTCCGCGTCGACCTCGACCGGCTCGCCGGTGCCGTCGAGGAAGTGGCCGAGCATGTCGGCGGCGTCGGTCCAGCCCTGTGCGTTGAGGTAGCCGCGGACGAGGCCGAGTTGGGCTTCGTTCCAGCCGTCTCCCATG
Organism: Streptomyces sp. NPDC014733; assembly: GCF_043083385.1. Classification (NCBI taxonomy): domain Bacteria; kingdom Bacillati; phylum Actinomycetota; class Actinomycetes; order Kitasatosporales; family Streptomycetaceae; genus Streptomyces; species Streptomyces sp. NPDC014733. The sequence goes on from NZ_JBIBYO010000018.1 coordinate 35,115, forward strand.
TCGGCGTCGTCGCGGTCGAGGCGGTCCCGGTTCTCGGTGCGGAAGGTGTCCTCCGTACCGAAGATCACCTTCAGGCCGCGCTCCAGGCTGCCGTCGACCTCGTTCGCCAGGCGGAGCACGTCCTTGAGCTGGTCGCCGATCTGCTGGGCCCGGTCGTTGTGTTCCTTTTCGGTGCGCTGCTCCTCCGGCGAGAGCGGGCCGGGCGCCCGCATGACCACCCAGGCGACCTCACCGTCGCCGTTGACGCTGAAGCCCTCACCGATGGCCTGCTGTTGCAGCTCCGCCGCCTGGCGCTGCAACTCGGCAAGGCTGCGGAAGCCGTCGCCGGTGCCGTCGACGATGTCGTCCAGGAAGTCCTTGAGTGCTTCGGCCTCCTTGGCGACGGCGTCGATGTCGAGGCCGATGCCCTCACAGGTGCGGCTGGCCTCGGCCGCGTCGTCGCCGCTCCAGTGCGCCCCGGCCTTGAGGGGTGCGGTGACGGAGTCGGTGTAGCTCTCGTTGGCCTGGTGCAGGCGGGAGGCGATCCAGCCCCAGTCGGAGGCGGCGCTCCGGATCTTTCCTAGGTCCAGGGTCAGCAACCCTGTCATGTCCACCACGGGTCGCCCCCCCTATCCGAAGATGTTGTGCAGGGTCTCGGTGATGATGTTTTCGTTGCCGTCGATGTCACTGGCGTTGAAGCGGATGTTCTCCGCGGCTTCGGACAGTTCGTCGCGGACGAGTTTGTTGAGCGTCTCCCAGCGCGAGGACAGTTCATCGACGCTGTCGGTGAACGTCCATCCCGGCGCCGCGCCCTTGAGCGCACCGACCGCCCCATCGGCGTTTCCGAGGAGTTTTCCCACGGCACCGCCCGTGGCGTCCATGTCGTCGGCACATTGGCGCATCCAGTGTGTGTCGGCTTCCATGCGTCCCCCCGAGCAGTGCGGCCGACCTGCCTTGTCGGGGAACCGTACCGGATCCGGCGGGAGTTGCTCCACGAAAGGCCGGCAACCAACCCTCCGCGGAAGAGCCAGGCGCACCGGCCGAACCGGCACGACGGCGTACGCACCAGGTCATCGCCACCGCTGACCGCGGCGCCCGGCGTGCGACGCACAAGAGGCGCGAGGAGTTCCGGCGCGCGCGGGAAACTCCTCCGGGTCGGTGCGCCCGGCGCAGAGATGCCGGCCGTCCGCACCACGGACGGCCAGACCTACTCCCTACCTGCTCCCTCGCGGGCCTGACCGCCGACATCGACAGGGAGCTTCCCGACTCCGGCGGGATCGACCAGGTCTACGCCCGGCCGGAGCAGCCGTTGGCAGGTCAGTGGAGAGCCACCGCACCGGACCGGGCCTCCCCGCGGGAGGCCGGCCGGCGCCGTGCACCGCTGGGTTCGATGTGCCCCGGGAATCGGCGTTCTCGGTAGCCTGGACGGTCCATGTGTCCGGTTGGCCCGTGCGAGGGCTTCCGGCGGAGAGTGATGAGGCTGCAGTGAGTGAACCGACGAAGCCCGAGGTCGACGTTCCGGAGGGTGACGTCCCCGCCGAACTGACCGTCCAGGACCTGGTCGTCGGGGACGGGGCCGAGGTGAAGCCGGGCATGGTGGTCAGGGTTCACTACGTCGGAGTGACGTACGAGTCCGGGAAGGAGTTCGACACCTCCTGGGACCGGGGCGAGCCGTTCAAGTTCGCCCTGGGCGGCGGCAAGGTCATCAAGGGCATGGACCGGGGAGTGCGAGGCATGAAGGTCGGCGGCCGGCGCCAGATCATCGTTCCCCCGCGTCTCGGCTACGGCAAGCAGTCACCCTCGCCGTTGATCCCAGCGGGCTCGACCCTCGTCTTCGTGGTGGACCTGCTCGACTCGTACTCCAGCACAGCCGGGTGGAGCAACACATAGCGACCGCAGCGACTCGGGCAACAGGGGCCGGACGAACCCGGCTCGGGTGCATCTGGAGGGACGGTCCCTCGCGGAGCCTCAGTCGCTGTGGGCGACCGGCACGGGGGCGGCGTCGAGCGCATCGAGCACGGCGTCGCCGTTCGCCCTGGCCCACTCGGTCAGCATGTGGATCGGCTCGATCAGCGTGGCCCCGAGCGGAGTGAGTTCGTACTCGACGCGGGGCGGCCCCTCGGCATAGGCGTGGCGGCGGATGAGTCCGTACGCCTCGAGCCGTCGGAGCGTCTGGGTGAGCATCTTGCGGGAGATGCCGCCGATCAGCTCGATCAGCTCGCCGTGGCGCACCGGGCCCCTGCTGAGGCCGTAGAGCACGACCACCGTCCACTTGTCGGCGATCACCTCGACCGCCAACCGCGCCGGGCAGTCGGCGAGAAAGGGATCGCCGGGACGGAAACCGCTCATGCGCAAAAGGTACCCGCGCCGAAGGTACCTGCTGGTTCCTATCGGATTCCTAGCCTGGGTTCTCTCCCCCTCCAGAGTCAGGAGAGTCATGCGAGTCATCACCCAGCAGACGCTCGGCGGTCCCGAGGTGCTCACCGTCGTCGACGCGCCCGAGCCCCGCCCCCTCCCCACGGAGGTTCTCGTCCGCGTCAAGGCGATCGGGCTGAACCCGCTGGAGGCGCTCCTGCGCGCCGGCGAGTTCCCGCCGCTGCTCGGCCGGCCGCCGTTCATCCTCGGCTGGGACATCAGCGGCGTGGTCGAGGAGGGGTCGCTGACGTACAGGTTCAGGCCCGGCGACGAGGTGTTCGGGATGCCGCTGTTCCCGCGGGCGGGGAGCGCTTACGCCGAGGTCGTGTCCGCGCCGGCGTTGCACCTGGTACGCAAGCCCGCGTCGCTCTCGCACGTCGAGGCGGCGGCCCTGCCGGTCGTCGGGCTGACGGCGTGGCAGGGGCTCGTCGACCTCGCCGGCGTGACCGAGGGCGACCGTGTCCTGGTCCACGGCGGCGGTGGCGGGGTCGGCCACGTCGCGGTCCAGATCGCGAAAGCGCTCGGTGCGCACGTGATCGCGACCGCCGGCGGGGGCAAGCGGAAGTTCGTCGAGGAGTTCGGCGCGGACGAGGTGATCGACTACACGGCGGTCGACTTGACCGAGGCGGTCCGCGACATCGACGTCGTGCTCGACACGATCGGCGGCGACACCGCCGAGCGGTCGCTCGGCGTACTCCGCCCGGGCGGTCACCTGGTGACGGCGGTCGCCGAGGGGGATTCGGCCCTCGGCGCCACGTGCGCGGCGGCCGGCCTGCGCTTCAGCGGCATCGCGGTCGACCCCGATCCGGTCGCCCTGCGAGGGCTCGTCCGCCTCGTCGAACAGGGCAGGCTCCGGATCCACGTGCAGGAGACCTTCCCGTTCGAGCGCGTCGCCGTCGCACACCGGCTGCTCGACGAGGGTCACCTCCAGGGCAAGCTCGTCCTCACCGTCTGATCCCGCCGTGGGCCCTCGCGGGCTTCCGTGCCAGTGGTCGTTGCACCACAAGTTGATCAACTGGCCGTGGCCAGGGGCTCAGCGAGGCGCCCGGCAGGGCTTCGTCGTCATCGGTTCGCTGCCGCCCGGCGTCCACGCTCAAATAGCATCCCTGCAAGGTGATTCCCCGGCTCCCCCACGTACCCCGGGAACTGCCGGGAATCCGGCCGCGTCTCGGATTGCGGGCGCCGATTGCGCGCTGAGCCCCCGCCCGTATGATGCCGGAACTTCGTCCCGCCCGTATCTCCTCGGGAAGGCCATCGCGGAAATGCCCGTATTCGGACGCCGTAAGGGCAGTCACCCCCGCCTGCTACCCGAACTTGACGACACCGCCCTGGGGCAGGTCCGGCGGCGCGTCGAGGCGTGCTGGGACCGCGGTTCGCTCGACACGCCTGTCATGGCCCTGATGGCGGACGTTCTGGACGACGCCGGTGAGGACTGGGACCGCAAGGCACACCGCCTGAGGGTGCTCGCGGGATCCGCGGGGCGGGCGCTGCCCGGCATCTGGCGGGAACGCAACCCGGGCAACCAGTCCGCTGTGCTGCTGCACGCCTGGGCGGATCTGCTCCAGGCCGGTCAGGAGGGTTCCAGGGTCGACCTCGACGCGACCCGGGAGTCCTGCCGGCTCGCCGCCGAACTGCTGCCCGCCGACCCCACGCCCTGGACGGTGTACCTGGCGGCGCTGCGCCTGGAGCGCCGCCCGTCCACCGAACTGTCGGCGGTCTGGCGCGAGATCAAGGCCCGTGACCCGTGGAACCGGGAGGCCCACCTCCAGGCGCTGGGGTACCTCTCGCCCGACGAGTGCGGCTCCAGCGGCCAGGTGCTGGGCCTGCTCGACAGCGTCCGCGCCATGCCGCCGAACGCCCCCGCGGCCGGCCTGGAGCTCACCGCGCTCGTCCGCAACCACCAGCGCACCATGGCTTCCGGCGGGGTGACCGCCCTCGGGGCCGGGGAGTTCTGGCGCCGCCATGACGCCGTCACCACGCTCGACCGCGCGGCCCACCACTGGCCGAGTCCCGGTTTCCTCCACCACGCGCAGGCGCTCGCCGATCTGAACCTGCTGGCCTACGCGCTGATCAAGGCCGCGCGACCGAGCGACGCCGCGGCCGTGCTGCGCGCCACCGGCGGCGTGGCGACGCCATGGCCGTGGAACGCGGAGGAGGAACCGCTGACGGGCTTCTCGCGCCACTACGCCCGCGCCCGCCAGACCCCCTGACGCGCGGCGCCCACCCCGCCGAGCAGGCAGCACAGGTGGCGAGGGAGCGGCCCCGGCTGTGCATCCGCGGGGTGGTGTCTCCGCGGTGCCCGCGCCGCGGCCGGCTCGCTCCGACCTCAACCCCGCACGTCCAGGCACGTACTTCATAACCGGAACGAGTGGAATAGCCGACTCATTCCGATGGCTCCCGAATACCCGATCTTTCCCCGGGGATGCCTTCTACGGAAGAGCGTTGGGTTGGGAGACCACCATGCGTGACAGCGTCAGCACCGGCCGCGGCCGCACGCTGTGGCTCCTGGCGCTGTTGACCTTGCTGTTCACGGCATTGACCAGCGCCTACTCCGATGCGGTGCCGCCCACGGCCGCGAAGTGCTCCGCCGTCGAAATGTCCGCCGCCACCGGCCCGGCGAACCGGACGTGCGACCCCGAGGCCGATGTCTGGGGACAGGCCGAGGGCGACACGCGCCACCCCGGCAACGGCTTCCGGCGGCTGTACCACGCCACCGCGTGCCCGCTGCGACCGCAAGCTCCTACGGGGCCGAGCGGCAAGGCGGTACGGGAAACACCCGTGGTGGTGTCCGCGGCCGCAGTGGCGCTCGCCGCTCCCTGGGCCGTTCTGCCGGCCGCCGACGCCGGAACGCCCTCTCGCGTGACCGTACTGCGCTGCTGAGCGGACCCGGCCGCGCCCCGCGCCCCTGCCCCCACCCCGCCCTCCTCGTGACGGGGCCCCAGGGGTGCCCGCGGCCTGCCGTGTCCGCGTCAACGGCCTCAGCACCGCAGGAGTTCCGGCATGCCCGCAGACATCTTCGCCGCCCTCGGCGCGCTCGTACGCGCCGAGGCCACCCGCAACCCCACCCGCCCGGAGTCCCCTCCCTCCACTCCCACCCGGCCGCAGAACGACGGTCGTCCGGCTCCGCAGAAGGGGTCCGTCACGTCCGTGCCCCCGCAGGGCGCACCGCCGACGTCGCCCTCGCCCTCGCCCTCGCCCTCGCCCTCAACCGCCCCTTCCGCTCCCGTTCCCTCTCCAATCTTCCCTGTATCACCTCGGGTTGGTGGGCTTCGTGAGCGCCTGCCGCTGCGCGCGTGGCGACTGTTGCGGGTCCTCATCTGCGCGGCCGGACGACGGCGCCGTCGCACCGGCTCCACCGAAGGCGAGCCCGCGTCCGACGCCTGAAGCGCTTCTGGTGCGGCCGGTTGGGGCGCGTGCCCCCTCAGGCGCTGACCGAAGCGGTCGGTCCCAAAGCGGTCGCTCAAGGACCAGTTCACCGGTAGGCAGTGCCGCAGGGGCACTGCCTACCGGTGACGCGGGCATCGCCGACCGTGTGCAGCTTCCCGGCGGAGCTCGTATCCCGGGGTCGGGGCGTTGGCCGGCTCCGCGCGAGCGGAAGGTGGCCGCGGTGCGGGCGGCGCCCGCCCGGGCCGCGGCCCCTCGTCTGCACGGGTGTGCCCGGCTGTCGCAGACGCTTCAGAGACCGACGTGGGTGTCGGGAGGAGGCGGTGATCGAGCAGTGCGATCCGGGGACGAACGGCCCTGTCGCCGCATCCGCTGCCAGTTGGCAGGCTGGATGTCAGGGGGAATAGGCGGCTGCTCTCATCTCCGGTGAGGTCAGCCATCAGGGATGAGAGACAGGGACGCAGGTGTGGCCGAGGAGACGCGGGTGCTGGTCGTCGAGGACGACAAGGGCATCGCGGAGTCGTTGGTGCGCGGGCTGCGGCAGGTCGGCTACGTGGTCGAGGGCGTCCGTTCCGGACGTGCGGCGCTGTCCGCGCCCAGCCCCGACGTCGTCTTGCTCGATCTCGGGCTGCCCGACATCGACGGCGTCGAGGTGTGCCGGAGGCTGCGGGCGCGGTCGGACGCCGCGATCATCGCCGTCACCGCGCGGGGCGAGGAGGCGGACCGGGTGGTGGCCCTGGACGAGGGCGCCGACGACTATCTGGTCAAGCCGTTCGGGCTGGCCGAGCTGCTCGCGCGGATCCGGGCGGTGCTGCGCCGTCGGCGCCCGGCGGAGCCGGAGATTCTCCGCCACGGCCCGCTGGCGCTCGACCTGCGCACCCGGCAGGTCTCGGTGGAGGGACGCGTGGTCACGCTGACGCCGAAGGAGTTCGGCATCCTGGAGTGTTTGGCTGCCGACCCCGGTCGAGTGGTGAGCCGGCAGCAGATCCTGGACCGGGCCTGGGACGCCGACTGGTACGGCCCGACCAAGGTGGTGGACGTGCATGTCGCGGCGCTGCGCCGCAAGCTCGCCGTGCCGGGGCTGATCGAGACCGTCTACGGGCACGGTTTCCGGCTCGGGGCGGTCCAAGAGCTTCGGGATCGGTCGTGACGCGCCGGATCACCTGGACGCTCCTGGTCCTGACGTCCGTGCTGCTGGTGCTGGCGGTCGTACCGCTCGCGGTGTCCATGACGGTCGGCGAGCGTGTCGCCTTCCGCGACAGCCAGCGGGCGGCCACCCGGGCGGTCGCCGCGGCGGCCGAGGAACACCTCTCCGACCGCAAGCCGGCCACCGCCATGCATCAGGAACTGGCCGCCGCGGCCCGCTCGGGGGACTGTGCTGCCGTGTACGACGCCTCCGGGCGCCTGGTGGCCAGTACACCCTGTACAGCGGCCCAGGGCCAGGAGGCGCAAGAACTGGTGGAGGAGGTCGTGTCCGGGCACGAGCCCGAGCTGCTGGAGAACGAGGGCCGGCTGTTGACCGCGGAGCCGGCCGGTGAGATTCGCGGCCCCTCCGGCGTGGTCGTGCTGGCCCGCTCCGCGGCCCCGCTCAACGCCCGGATCGCCACTCTCTGGGGCTGGTCCGCCGCGATTGGCGCGGTGGGGCTGGCCGCCTCCGTGATGCTGTCCCTGCGTCTGGCCCGCTGGGTCAGCCGCCCGCTGTCGAGACTGGACGTCAGTGCCCAGCGGCTGGGTGAGGGCGCGCTCGACGAGCGGGCCGAGGTCGGCGGCGGACCGCCGGAGGTCCGCCGTCTTGCTGCCACCTTCAACACCATGGCGGCCCGTTTGGAGACGCTGGTGCACGGCCACCGGGCGGTGCTCGCCGACGTGTCCCACCAGTTGCGGACCCCGCTGGCCGCGCTGCGGCTGCGGCTCGACGTCATGGCCGCCGGGGCGGAGGGCGACATCTCCGCGGAGCTGGCCTCCGCGCAGGAGGAAATCGTCCGGTTGTCCCGGCTGGTCGACGGGCTGCTCGCGGTCGCGCGCGCCGAGCAGGCGACGCCCCGGCCGGTCGCCGTCCGGGTCGACGAGGCGGTGGCCGAACGGGTCGCGGCCTGGTCGCCGGTGGCCGAGGAACGCGGCGTGCGGCTGATCGCCTCCGAAGGGACCGCCCTGTCCGTAGCGCTCGGCGCGGGCCATCTGGAACAGGTCCTCGACAATCTGATCGCCAACGCCGTGGAGGCGGTGGCCGAGGGCGGGAGCGTGACGCTCGACCACCGGGCCGCCGGAGGGCTGGCTCGGCTGCGCGTGCGGGACGACGGCCCCGGGATGAGCGCCGGGGCCAAGGCGGTCGCCTTTCGCCGGTTCGGCAACCCGGAGGCCAGGGGCACCGGTCTGGGGCTCGCCATCGTGCACCGGCTGATCACCGCCAACGGCGGTACGGCACGGCTGGAGGACACCCCGGGCGGCGGGCTGACCGTCGTGCTGGAACTGCCACTGTGGCCGCAGGGCTGACCCGGACCGCCCAGGGTGACCCGAGATCTTTACCGATCCTGAAGAAGACGCGAGCCAGTTCCTGGACACCGCCGTCGCAGGCTGAGAGGGCACGCAGCCGATCCGGACCGCCGCATCACGAGGAGCCGGTGCCATGGCGCCTTCCCCCGACGACTTCGACCAGACCCTCCCTCCAGCCGGCTCTCCCCGCGCTCGCGAACGCGGACTGCGGCGGACGCGCCGCCTCACCCGGTGGCTCGCCGCCGCCGCCGTAGCAGCGACGGCCGCCCTCGGTGGCATCTACACCCACCTGATGCCCGGGAGCTCTCCCTCCACCGCGCCGTCGCCGCCGTCCGTGCAGGACCCGCCGACGTCGTCCACCCCGCCCAAGGGGGACGAGGAGGGCGCTTCGGGCGACGAGGGGGCGCCATCCGTCACGAAGCCCGCTCCCCAGGCCCCGGCCCAGCCGCCCACCGCCACCCAGCAGAAGCCGCACACCACCACGGGGGCGTCATGACCACGCACCCAGCGAAGCCGGCACCCGCCGACGTCAGCTTCCCTGCTCTGGGGACCACGGCCACGCTGCTCGTCACGGAGCCGGCCGCCCTGCCCACCGCCGAGGTGATCCTGCGCGCCGAACTGGCCGCAGTCGACCGTGCCTGCAGCCGTTTCCGCACCGACTCCGAACTGAACCGGGTGAACCGCGCCGCGGGCACTCCGACGACGGTCGGCGCATACTTCGCCGAGGCCCTCCTGGCCGCTCTTCGGGCCGCCCAGCTCACCGACGGAGCCGTGGACCCGACCGTCGGCCGGGCGATGGCCACGCTCGGCTACGACCGCACCTTCGTGTCCCTGCGCCCCGACGACGTCGGCCCTCTGCCATCTCCCCGCCCCGCCCCCGGATGGCGCCGGATCGTCTTCGACCCCCGCACCCGACGGCTGTGCCTGCCCCCGCGCACCCACCTCGACCTGGGAGCGACCGCCAAGGCCCTCGCCGCCGACCGTGCCGCCCGCAACGCCGCCACGGCCGTCGGCTGCGGCGTCCTGGTCAGCCTCGGCGGCGACCTCTCGGCGGCAGGACCGGCGCCCGGGGACGGCTGGCGCATAGCCCTGGCCGACGACCATGCCCGGCCGGCCACAGGCCACGCCCCCGCCGTCGCCATCACCGGCGGCGCACTGGCCACCTCCGGGATCCGCGTGCGCACCTGGCGGCGCGCCGGCCGCACCCTGCACCACATCGTCGACCCGGCGACCGGAGAGCCCGCCGCCCCCGTCTGGCGCACGGGCACCGTCGCCGCGGCCACGTGCGTGGACGCCAACACCGCCGGCACGGCGGCGATCGTGCTGGGTGACCGGGCCCTCGAATGGCTGCGCGGCACGGCGTTGCCCGCTCGCCTGGTCGGCCTCGACGGCCATGTCGTTCGTGTCGGCGGCTGGCCTCCCGACTCCGACGCTCCCGCTCCCGTGCCAGGAGGCCCGCGATGACGGTCCTGGCTCTCACGGGCAGCCCGCTTTGGTACGCCAGCCGCGCGGGGGGCACCCTCGCCCTGATTCTGCTCACGGCCACCGTGGCCCTCGGCATCGCCTCCGGCGGCCGCGCCGCGCCCCACCGCATCGGCCGGTTCGAGATCGGCATGCTGCACCGCAACCTGTCCCTGCTCACGCTGGTGTTCCTCGCCGTGCACGTGGTGACGGCCGTGCTCGATCCGTTCGTCCACCTGGGGTGGGCGGTGCTGGCGGTGCCGTTCGGCGCGTCCTACCGGCCGCTCTGGCTCGGGCTGGGCACGGCCGCGTCCGACCTGCTGCTCGCGGTGCTCCTCACCAGCGCCCTCCGGCAGCGTCTGGGCGTGCGGCGCTGGAAAGCCGTGCACTGGCTGGCGTACGCGGCCTGGCCGCTCGCCCTCTTCCACGGTGTCGGCACCGGAACCGACACCCGGTTGCCTCTCCAGCTGTGGCTCTACGCCGGATGCCTCGGTGCGGCGGTGGCCGCCGTGTGGTGGCGGCTGGCGAAGGCCGGCCCAGGTCGCCTCACCGGGCGCCTGCTGGCCGCCACAGCCGCGGCTGCCGTGCCCGCCGTGCTCGGCGTGTTCCTCGCCGCCGGCCCGTTGCAGCCCGGCTGGGCCCAGCGCGCGGCCGCCACGACGATCGTCCTGGGTGGCAGCCGATGACCCCCTCGGCCACGGCGCCCCTCACGCCCCTCCTCCCCGCCCCGGGGGAGGCCCGACTGCTGGCGGACTGGTACGCCACCGGGCGGCCGGCCACCCTGAACGACCACCTGACGCGCTACGGGCGGCCCCCTGTCACCGCTGCCGGCAGCCGTACGTCGATGCCTCTGGTGGAGGCCGTCGAGGCGGCGGGGCTCACCGGGCGCGGCGGCGCGGGCTTCCCCACCGCCCGCAAGCTGCGCGCCGTGGCGAAAGGCCGAGGCCGCGCCGTGGTCGTTGTCAACGCCATGGAGAGCGAACCGGCCAGCCGCAAGGACCAGCTCCTCCTTGCCGTCGCGCCCCACCTCGTGCTCGACGGCGCCGTGCTGGCCGCCGCCGCGGTCGGCGCGGCCACCGTCCATGTGTGCCTGCCCCGCGACCGCGATGCCCAGTACCGGCAGTTGAGTGCGGTCTCGGACGAGCGCCGACGCGCCCGCCTCGATCGGGTCCGGCTGCGGCTGCACACCCTTCCCCACGCCTACGTCTCCAGTGAGTCGACATCTTTGGTGCGCTGGCTGGGCGGGGGTCCGGCCCGCCCGCAGGGCAGCCCGCCGCGCACCCACGAACGCGGCGTCGGCCGGCGCCCCACGCTCGTCGGCAACGCCGAGACCCTGGCTCACCTCGCCCTCATCGCCCACTACGGACCCGACTGGTACCGCCAGGCGGGTACCCCGGACGAGCCCGGCACCACGCTCGTCACCGTCTCCGGCGCCGTCGCCACCCCCGGTGTCCTGGAGGTGGCGCTCGGCACCCCGCTCACCACGATTCTCAGCCGTGCCGGAGGACCCACCGCACCCCTGCGGGCGGTCCTGCTCGGCGGTTTCGCCGGTACCTGGCTCCCGTCGGCGCATCTGGACACGCCCCTCGCCCGGCACGACCTCGCCCCACTGGGTGCCGCGCCCGGCGCCGGCGTCCTCATCGCGCTCCCCCGAGCGGCCTGCGCGGTGCGCGAGACGGCACGGATGCTCGCCTACCTGGCCGCACACAGCGCCCGCCAGTGCGGCCCCTGCCGTCTCGGGCTGCCCGCCGTGGCCGAGGACTTCGCCGCTCTGGCCGCCGGACGGACCGACCCCGGCCTGCTGCCGCGCCTGCGCCGTCGCACCGGTCTGCTGCCCGACCGCGGCGCCTGCCGCCACCCCGACGGTGCCGCCCGCCTCGCCGCCTCCGCCCTGCACGCCTTCCCCGACGACGTCGACCACCACCTCACCCACGGCCCCTGCCCCGCAGCCCACCAGTCACCCTTCATCCCCGTCCCAACCGCAACGCCCCCGGAGACATGGCGATGACCAGAAGCCGAAGCCTGCGCATCGACCGCATCACCTGCACCGGCCAGGGACTGTGCGCCGAACTCCTCCCCGAACTGATCGATCTCGACGAATGGGGCTACCCCGTCCTGAAGGAACGGACCGTACCCGACCAGCTGCGCGCCCACGCCCGCCGAGCCGTCGCCGCCTGCCCCCGCCTCGCTCTCCGCACCGACCGAACGTTTCGGTAAGGATGCCGGAGCCCTGGTCGGCAAGGGTCCCGCGAACCCGGGTGACGGTGGTCGCGAAGCCTGCGGCGAGGTGCGCCGTGCGGTCATCACGCAGGGGATTGTCTCCTCTCCGCGCCTGGCGTTGACGGGTGTCCAGCCGCGGCCAGGCGTCCGGAAGCCGCTGCGCAGCGGCTTCCGTGGTCACAGGCGGACACTGGAATGAGGATGAGAATTCGCCGGGGAAGGCGGTGAGGGCAGTGATGTACTGGGACGGCGGCGGTTGGGCTTGGATGGCCTTCATGCCTCTTGTGTGGATCGTCTTGATCGGCTTGGTGGTCTGGGCAGTCGTCCACCTTGTCCATGGGCGCTCCGGCGGAGGTTCTGGCCCTGGTACACGCGAGGAGCGGCGGCGGGAATCGCCACAGGAGATATTGGACCGTCGCTTCGCCTCGGGTGAGATCGACGCGGATGCCTACTCGGAGGCGAAGAAGCGGCTCGCGGAGCGTCGGCCGGGGGCGACGTGACCCCTTGCCCAGGCGTCCCCGAAACCGCATGCCAGCCCGCGGAGAGGGAGCACCCGATGACGAAGCCGGTGGTGTCGCCGCCGTACGGATTCGCCCCTCGGCCGCAGTTCCTGCAGGGCCGCTGCCCGGAATTCCGTGGTCGCATCGGGGTTGACCAATACATATCGGCTCATCCTTGATCGCACCTCCATCTGGATGGTCGAGGCTTCGACGTGTCGGCATGGCGGCTGCCTGCCGGAAGGGCTGGGGCAGTTGGTGCGACCGGGCGCGGTGATCGGCGTGCTTCCTTGCCGGTGGCGCGTTCATCCGTACCTTTCGACTCGGGCAGGTGCAGTGACCGGAGCGAGGAGGTGTGTTCAGCCACCGCCTCCCGCCGGTCGCACGGACGGGATCTTCGGCCGTTCTCCCGCCGGGCGTTGCACGGCCGGGCGGCCGGGCCACCCGCCCCGCCGGATGCGCCTCACCACGTCCTCCCCCGAGCCCCGGGCCGTTCGCGATTTCCAGGAGGTGGTCCGTGCAGACCTCGCTGTTCGACGGGATTCCCACGCACGTGCTGTTCGCGCACTTTGTCGTGGTGCTGGTGCCGCTGACCGCACTGGCGGCAGTGGCCTGCGCCGTCCGGCCGTTGGTGTTGCGCCGCTTCGGCCTGGTCCTGCCGCTTCTCGCGCTGGTCTGTGTGGTGCTGGTGCCGTTCACCACGGGGTCCGGGACGTGGCTGGAGGAGCACGTGCAGGAGAACGACCTGGTGGAGCGGCACGCCGAGGTGGGCGAGCAGCTGCTGCCGTGGACGGTGGCACTGTTGGCGGTGAGCATCCTGCTGTGGTGGGCCCACCGCAGAAGGACATCCCCCGCACCTGAGGACGGGGCCGGGACTCGGGAGTCCGCCGGCCCCCGTCTCGTGGTGCGGCTGCTGGGGGTGATGGTGACGTTGGTCGTCGCGGCGGGCGCCGGCTACGTCACCTACGACGCCGGGCATTCGGGCGCGAAGGCAGCATGGCACCAGCCCGTGCAGCGACGCCTGGGCCAGCAGGACTGACCGACCACGCTCCTGGAACACTTGGAGACCGTGCCGGTCGACGCAGGGCGCCCGGATGCCCCATTCCGGTTCCCTGTGCAGTGCGTCATCCGGCCCCGCACCGCCGCCCACCACGAGTACCGCGGCTACGCCGGTCGGATCGCGGCCGGCACCGTCCGCCAAGGGGAGTTGGTCACCGTCTGGCCGTCCGGCCTGCACAGCCGCATCGAGGCATCGACTCACCAGGCGGGCCGGTGGCGGAGGCTCCCTGCGGCCAGTCGGTGACGCTGCTGCTCTCCGACGAGGTCGGCATCGACCGCGGGGACCTGATCAGTGCCGGCCAACCACCGGCCGCGGCGGAAGAGTTCACCGCGACGGTCTGCCGGCTGTCCTGGACAAAGTCGCCCGGCTCAGCTCCCGCGCCCTGCCCGGCCTGGTCCTCATCCTGCTCGCCGCCGCGGCGGCAACTCCAGGTGAGGCGGGCCCGCTGCGTCCGGAGGCGGTCGCGTTCGCCGGTCACTGCGACGTCGCCCTGCCGGCCGGCGGGAGGGGCGGGCCGAAAGGCAGGTCCTGATCGTCCGCGATCACGTTCCGGCCGCGACGGGCCCGCGGCCCGCCTCAGCCGGACGTCGACCGGCACCGACCGCGTCCGAGGCCGGCCCCGGTGCGGCGGGCAGCAGGGGCAGCGATGCGGCACGCGTCATTCACTGCTCCGGTCCGGCCGGTGCGCGCGGTAGTAGTCGCGCCAGACCAGGCGGTACACACCGGTCCACCTCGGGATGGAGCGGACACCCGGGATGAACGGCACCAGGACGAACGCCAGGCTGAGCAGCGCCATCAGCGCCCAGACCAGGGCATCGATGTTGCCCGAGCTGCGGAACGGCTCGATCTGGTACCAGAACGCGAACAGCCACAGCCAGGGCTGGCCGGGCCAGTTGCCCGTCTCGTTCATCATCCCCCACTGGTCACCGGCCAGGTGCCGGGCGCGGGCCTGGTCCTCCAGGTACGAGCTGTCACCGAGGAAGAGCAGCGGTTTGGTGTAGTTCGTCTGGTAGAAGCGGCCCGCGGCCTGCAGCTGGCCGTCGAGTGCCCCCGCCCGGGCCAGCTCCAGCAGACGGGCCGTCAGCGCTGGGACGGGCCCGTAGGTTCCCGGCTGGACCCTGCCCGGATCGCCTCCCGGAGCCTTGCCGAGCGCGTCGGCGTAGGCGCCGGCCCACTGCTGCCGCAGCCCGGCGGAGGCGGCGTTCCAGGTGGCCAGCGCAGTGGTGACGGCAGGGGGTTCCGGCGCGTCGGCCAGCGGACGGAGCACGAAGTCGCGTGCGGTGTCGATCGGGATGGTCACCCCGACGGCACGCTGAAGGCTCACCGGGCCGATCTTCTGCCCGGCACCCGGTGTGTCGTTGTACGGGGGGCCGTAGCGCGCGGTGCCGCTGGTGTGTCCCAGTTCGGCGACGGCGGTGGCGGTGAAGTCGCCCGGCGAGGCTCTCGCCCAGCGCGCCAGGGTGACCGGCTTTTCGTCGGGTGAGGAGAAGACCGCCGCGAGGCCGACGGTGAGCAGAACGGTCGCCACCAGCGCGACGGAGAACTCCATGACCAGGTCGTACGGGCGTTGGGGGAACCAAGCCGGATCGGGGACCGGTGTCCGACGGCTGCGCTTTCCGATCATCCGGCTCCCTCTCCTCGCACGGGGCCCACAGGTTCGGCGGGGCCCGGCTCGGGCGAGGCCCCGATGGGCGGCACCACCCCGCGCAGCCGCACCAGCAGGATGTGCCACGCCGCCAGAACGGCCACGGCCAGGGGGAGCAGCACGATGTGCCACATGAGCATCTGACCGAAGTCGAGGACGTTGAAAAAGGCGCCGATCCCCACCGAGTTCAGGCCGTCCTTGGCCTGGTCCGCGATCCACTGGGAGTCGAAGTTCTGCTGCACCGAATAGCCGGTGAAGGCGGTGCCCATCGAGACGAGGAAGACCACGGCCCCGATGACCCAGGTGAGCCCCCGGCGCCCACGCCAGGCCGCCATGAAGAACTGTCCCCACAGGTGGACGACCATGACGAACATGAACAGCTCCACACTCCACAGGTGCAGGCTGTTGACGTACCTCCCGACGTCCGAAAGGTGCCACCAGGCAGGGCCCCTGAGGGCAAGGATGCAGCCGGTGAGGACGACGACCACCAGGCTGGAGAGCGTGAGGACGCCGAACACGTAGATCCAGGAGGCCACGTACTCCGGCTGGGTGGTGGGCAGCAGCTTCTCCGGGGGAAACGCGCGCAGGGCGCGCCGCCGCACAGCCCCTGTCCACCCACCCGCGCGGTCGTCCGGGTCCTCGGAGCGCCCTCGCACCATGCCGCTCACCGCTGCTGCCGGCCGCGCGGGAAGGGCAGCAGCAGCGCGAGCACGAAGACGATCACCATCAGGGCGATGACCGCGAGGTTCGCGGCCGAGATCTGTACCACCCCCCAGTGGATGTAGTGTCCGGCGCCGCCCAGATCCACGGGGGCGGACAGGGCGCCCCCGTGGTACATCGGTCCGTCGGCCATCGCAGCCTCTCTCCCGGGAAGGTGTTCACGGCGAGGACTACCCGCCGACCAGGACCGCCGTCGACCATGGCTGCGCCATCCGGCGCAACACTTTCGCCCTTGCGGTCCCAGCCCACGGGCGACCGTCCGCGCTACGCCGTCGCCGGCCTGTCGGCGGAGTGCGAGCGTGTGCTCGCGCAGCCACCCCGCCTCCCCTGCAATTTCATTTGCAATACAAAGCATCCTTGCAGTTAGAATTGCTCCAAGGTTGTGGCAGTGGAACGACTGGCCGGAACCCCCTCGGTCATGTCTTCCAGGAGGTCGGAATGGGTGCTCAAGTCCGCGAGCAGGAGCTCGCCGGGATGCGCTGGCTGGTCGTCTCCGGGGAGCGCGACGACGTCTTCCGCGCTCTCGGCCGGGTGGCCCACGCCGACGTCCACGCGGTCCAGGAGGCCCTGCCCGAGCGTCACGCGCTGCGCGGCTGGGCCGCCACCGAAAGGGGGCGGATCCGGGTCGAGCGACTGCTGGACGCCACCCGTGCGGCATGCGGCCGGCAGCTCGGCGAACTGCGCGCCCTGGCCGCCGGCGCCGGCGCCGACTTCGAAGACCTGCTGCTGGCCAACCTCCGCGGCGACCTGGGTGTCGACGACGGTACCGGCTGCACAGACCTGGGCTGGCGCGGCACGCGTTCCTACGTGGCGCACAACGAGGACGGGGCGCCCGCGCTCGACGGCCACCTGATGCTGCTCACCCTGCTCGTCGACGGCGATGTGCCGGTGACGGTCCAGTGGTATCCGGGCTTCCTGCCCGCCAACACCTTCACCGCCACGGGCCACGGACTGGTCTGGGGCATCAACCACGTCCAGGCAGCGCGCCCGGCCCACGCCCCGGGGCGGCACTTCGTCGCCCGTGCCATGCAGCAGGCACCGACCCTGGGCGCCGCCGTGGACCATCTGCGCAGCCGGCCCAGCGCCGGCGGCTTCGCCTACACCATCGGCGACCGAGCCGACGGCCGGGTCGTCGTGGTGGAGAGCGCCGCCGGAAGGACCGCCGTCATGGAGGCCGACGCGGATCACCCGCTGCACTGGCACACCAACCACCTGCGCCATCTGCCCGTCCCGCCGGACGCGTCCGGCGCGGCCACGGCGGACGCGTCCGACGCCGCGCGGGCGGCCCGCAGCCTGGGCCCGTACGAGGAGAGCGTCGCGCGCGGCGAGGTCCTCGCCGGTCTGCAGCCCCCGGTCGGCGGCCCTGCCGCGCAATGGTTCCTGGACGTCCTCACCTCGGCGCCGCTGCCCCATGGCGTGCACCGCACGGCCGCGGGCGCCGACCCGCTGATGACGCTGTGCTCGGTGGTCGCCGACCTCACCGACGACCGGATCACGGTGCGCGGACCGGCAGGCAGCACCGCTGACCTGCCACTCTCCGCATTCGCCCGCGGGGAAGCCGGCACCGTCAGCCCGTAGCCGCCGGCACCACGGCCGGTCCGCAGGTCCCTGGCCGCGCCACGGCCGCTTCGAGGGACAATTGGCTCCATGGCCACAGCATCGCGGCGACCTCCGCAGACCTACGACGAGCTCCTCGCCGAGCTTCAGGACCCCGAAGCGGCGCTGACCCGCTCCCAACGGCTCCTGGCCGACCGCGTCATGGCCGACCCGGAAGGCGTGGCGTTCATGACCGTCTCGGAGCTGGCATCGGCCGTCGGCGTCAATGAGGCCACCGTGGTGCGGTTCGCCAACAGCCTCGGCCTCGATGGATACCCGGGGTTGACCAGGCTCTGCCGTGAACGGCTTCGGGAACAGGCGCAGTTGCTCCGCCGTTACGACAAGCTGGAGCAGCTGAGCGCCGACGGCGGGAGCCTGCTTGAACACACCGTCGCGCTGGACCGGGCCAACATCGCCCGCACCTTCGCGCGGATCACCCCCGAGACCTGGGAAGCCGCGGTGCGGGCACTGGCCGAGGCCCCCCGTGTCCACGTCATGGGCCTGCGCAAGTGCCACGCGCCGGCCTACCTGCTCGGCTACCTGCTGCGGATGGTGCGCGAGGACGTCGAGACCGTCACGCTGGGCGCGGGCACACTCACCGATGACCTGCGCCGGGTACGGGAAGGCGACTGCTTCGTCGCCCTCTCGATCCGCCGGTACAGCGCGCAGACCGTACGTGCCGCGGCCTGGGCCCACTCCCGCGGTGCCCGCTGCGTGGCACTGACCGACGATCCGTCCTCGCCGCTGACGGCCTCGGCCGAGCAGGTCTTCTACGTCGATGCTTCGGGCCCTTCCGTATTGCGCTCGCTGACCACGTTCACCTCGCTGGTGCAGGCGCTCGCCGCCGGCGTCGCCCAACTGCGTGGCCACGAGGTGCGCTCGACGCTCCTGCAGGAAGAGGAGCTCCTCGAGGAGTTCGGCGTCTACACCACCGACTCGCTGCTGCCCTGAAGGGCCCGGGTCACCTGGTGCCGGTCGCCTTGCACTGCTCATCTTGGTGCCGATCGACCCGTTGCCGAACCGGCTCCGGCATGCCGGACGGCTGCCGGGCCCACCGCACGGCGTTCGCGCGAGGGGCCCGGCGGGCATCGTGCGACCGACCGAAGCCCCGGCGGCCTGCTGCGTTTCAGCCCTGAGCCGTCAGCGCGCCGAGCGCGGTGCGCAGATGGTCCAGGGAGGCTGCGATCCACGGCAGGGCGAGCGGGTCGTCGCTGCGCAGCGCCTCCCAGCGCTCGGTTTCGGAGTCCCCGTACAGCAGGCTGGTCGCCACCCGGGCGCGCAGTCCGTCCGCGGTGTCTCCGAAGGCTTCACCGGCCAGCACTCCGACGCCGTGCTCCTCCAGCAGGGCCGCGGCCAGTGCGGCGCCGGTGTCGATGCCCCGGGCCGCGAGCAGGGGGCGCACCGGTTCGAAGTCCGGGTAGAGGTAGAAGCCCGCCTCAGGGCGGCGGCAGACCGCTCCGGCGGCCGTGAACGCGGAGTGCACCGCCGTGGCCACGGTCGCGTGGAGCCTGCGGGCGGCGTTGACATGGGCCAGCACCTCGGGCGGGTCCTGCAGGATGTGCGTGGCGGCGGCCTGCATCGGTGCGGCCAGGCTGGACCACACCTCGCTGGCCACCCCGACAAGGTCCTGCATCAGACGGTCCCCCCAGGGGCCGGACGGCACCCGGGCGAACCCGATGCGCCATCCGCCCAGGGCCATCGACTTGCTCAAGCCGCTGGTGACGATCGTGCGTTCCGGCAGGTGGCCGAGTGCACTGGGGGCCTTTCCGGAGTGACAGACCTCGGCGTAGATCTCGTCGGACACCACCGCCAGCCCGTTCCGGTCGGCGATCTCGCAGACCTCGCGGAGGTGCTCGTCGCGGGCGATCGTCCCGGTGGGGTTGTCCGGCACCGTCAGCACCAGGACGCCTGGGTGCGCACCGGCCGCGCGCGCGTCCCGAAGCGCCTGCTCCAGCAGGGCCGGGTCGGGAACGCCGCCTGCCTGCGCGGGGATGGGCACACCGATGGTCTTCTTCCCCGCCAGTGCGGCCTGAGCCGCGTAACTGACCCACGCCGGGCACGGCAGCACGACATCGCCCGGCAGAGCAGCGAGCAGCGCGAACAGCAGCGCCTTACTGCCGGGCCCGAACAGCACCTGCTCCGCTCGGGTCTCCACGCCCCGCCTGGCGAACCATCCGGCGGCGGCCTCGCGGGCCTCGGAGGACCCGACAACGGCTCCGTAGCCGTTGCGCCCGGCCGCCGCCGACAGCGCCGCCGCGACCGGGGCCGGTACCGGCAGTCCGGCTTCCCCGAACCCCAGGTGCAACACCTTCTCACCTGCCGCCCGGCGGATCTGCAAGGTCTCGTTGATGGCCAAGGTCGCCGAATGCATGGTCACGGCGCCCCACACTCCTCACACGGATCAATAGCGACATAAGAAATTGAACTTGCACGCGCCAGATTACATGCAAATTTGTTTGCATCCAGGCGGGCTTCCGGTGCGCACGACGCGGAATCGGCGCCGTGCCGTTGCCGAACGGGCCGTCCGGCGGCGGCGCGGACCGGTTCGGCCCCTGTGTGGCGGGCCGGTCCTGACGGAGGTTGGGTGGAAGAGCGGTACATGAATCTCCGTTCCGGCCGCACACTTCCGGAACCCGTCTCGCGGAGGCCGTCATGGAAAGCCGGCAACAGGAGCACGGCCGCATCGTCGTGGGCGTCGACGGATCGGAGTCGTCGCAGGAGGCACTGCGCTGGGCGGTCCGCCAGGCGGAGCTGACCGGCAGCACCCTCACCGCGGTGACGGCATGGGAATACCCGCCTGGCTCCATCGGCAGGATCGACGAGCCCCGGGAACTCAGGACCTCGCTGGAGCAGGCGGCGGACCGGGGCCTGTCCGACGCCGTCCGGAGGGCCGTGCGGCCGGGCGCCGGGCCGAGGGTGGAGACGGTTGTCGCGTACGGCACGGCCGCCGCGGTGTTGCTGGACGCCGCCCGCGGTGCCGACCTGCTGGTCGTCGGCAGCCGGGGGCACGGTGGTTTCTCCGGGGCCCTGCTGGGCTCGGTCAGCCGGCACTGCACCGCACACGCCCCCTGCCCGGTCGTCGTCGTACGGGGCACCGGCCAGCCGGCGCAGGAGCGGTGACACCCGCGCTCAGCCGCCCGTCAGCCGAGACCCGGCCGGCTCCTCCACCACCAGGGCACCCCCGGAACCAGGCCGACCGCCTCAACCACCTGTTCCTGCCCGTCACGCAGAACCTTCACCTGCGTCGGCGGGGGTAGGCCCCAGAGCCTCGACCGCCGATCCGCTTCCCTCTCCTGCCCGAACGCGAACGGCGGCATTGACCACGATCGCCACGACGACGGCCGGCGCCCCCCGGTTCCGGCCATCCCACTCCGGCGCTCGCCTCGCCCCGCCGCGGCGAACCGTGCCCGAAGCCTGCGGGGCCGGAGCCGGCCGTGGGGTCGTCGGTGGAGCGGTGCAGCAGCACACCCGGGCGGGGGCACCACCACGTCCTTGTGGTGCCCACCGCCGCGGCCGGATCAGCGGAGCTTGTCGCGGGCCACCTCGAAGGCGCGGGCGTGTTTGGCCTCGTCCCGGGCGATCTCGCCGAGCAGTTCCGCGGCCCCGCTGTCGCCGGTCGCCTTGGCCTGCTGGGCGAAGCCGGGGTACATGCTCCGGGCCTCGTACTGTTCCCCGGTGATGGCCTTGGTGAGGTTCTCGCGCGTGGACCGGACCGTGCCGGCCAGTTGGGCCTCACCGGCGAAGTGCTCGCGCCGCTCGATCTCGGCGGTGCCGTTGAACAGACGGGCCAGCGCCTGCTTGCCGTGCGCGGTCGCGGCCTTTGCGTAGTGCGTGTACTTGGCGTAGGCCAGCGCCTCACCATGCATCGCGGTGTCGAGGTTCTGCTTCGTCCGGGCCGCATGGACCTTGGGCATACCGGCCTGGACCGACACCGGTTGGACGCTCGGCGGCGCCGGAATGCCGCCCTTGCCCGTCCGGACCGCTTCCAGGGCCTTCTCGAAGGCGGCGTGGTGTTTGGCCTCGTCCCGGGCGATCTCGCCGAACAGTTCCGCGGCGGCGCTGTCGCCGTCCTGCTTGGCCTGCTTGGCGAAGGTGGGGTACATGCTGAGCGACTCGTAGCGCTCGCCCTCGATGGCGGCCCGCAGGTTGTCCGCATCGCCGCCCACCAGGCCGCGCATCGCGGCCTCCTCCGTGAAGTGCTCATCCAGCTCGGTCTTCGCCGTCCTCCGGAAGAGGTCCTTCACCGCGGGCAGGCCCTGCTTGGCGGCCTGATCGGCGAAGAGCGAGTACGAGGAGTAGGCGTACGCCTCACCGCGCATCGCGGTGTCGAGGTCGGTGAGCGTCCGGGAGCGCAGCGGGTGCATCCCGTCTGCGGGCGCCACCGCCGAGGCGACTCCCACAGGCATGCCGATCGCCAGGACGAGAACGCCCGTGGTCAGGGCGCGCATCGGGTAGAGCTTCATGCGGACCTCCAGATCAGACCGGTGCCCCCGTCCCAGACATCACACCAACGAGTGAACGAAGCTGCCAACAAACACGCGACATTCGAGTGTACGCATTGTCACTCAGCGTGACGCTCCGCAGGTTGGCGGCGCTTGGCCACATGCGCGGCGGACACCCCGGGAAGGCATTGCCGAGCCACCAGCGGTGAAGGGGATGCGGTCGTGGGCCGTCAGTCGGGGACGGGCCGGAGGGATGGGCGAACGACCGCGAGTGGGCACTGGGAGAACTGGAGCAGGGCGTGGCTGACGGAGCCGAGGGCAAGACCGCGGAAGCCACCGCGCCCGCGGGAACCGACAACCATGAGGTCCGCCCGGTCCGAGGCGCGGGCCAGCGCGAGGATGGGGTCCTCGTGCGTCAGTTCCTCCACGACCTCGACGCCGGCATGTGTCTCGCGCAGCGGGCCCAGCCACTCCTCCAGGGATTGCCGGTGCTCCTCGGCCGCGGCGTCACGGACGGCGCTGACCACCGCCTCGGGGCCTGGGTAGCTCCAGGCGTGCAGGGCCTGCAGTTGGGCCCCGCGCAAGGACGCCTCCTGAAACGCGTGCGCCAAGGCGGCTCGGGAATGCGCCGAGCCATCGACGCCGACAACGATGCGACGGTGCCCGGTGGCGAGGTGGTTGACCACGACCACGGGGCTCGCCGCGTGCCCGACGACCTGCAGGGCGACCGAGCCGAGCAGCAAGCTCCCGAAGCCGCCCATGCCCTTCGCGCCGAGGACCACCGTATGGGCGTGCTCGGACTCGGTCAGGAGAACGGCTGCGGGGGCACCGGTGGGCAGGTCGGTCATCACCTCCAGTTCCGGATGTGATTCCCGGGCGATCGCGGCGGCCTCCGCCACAACACCCCGGTCGCGGCTGCTCGCTTCCCGGGCTCGAACAGCGGGGGTGCTCGCGTATACGTGTTCACGGTGCAGGACATGGATGATGCGCAGGGCGCAGTGGTGCAGCACCGCCTCGTGGGCAGCCCATACCAACGCGCGCAGACTGCGCCCGGAGCCGTCGACTCCGACCACGATCGGATCCGTCATCGTCTCTCCCTGGGTGCGGGAAGTCAGCGGTCGGCGCTGCCGAATCGGCGGAACTCGTCCAGGTCCCGGCGGCTCTGACGTGTTCCTCCCCCGTGGTGGCCTGAGGGCCGCAGTACTCCGGCAGCGAGAGCACCGGAGCGGCAGGTAGTGATGCCGGGGTCCATGCCCATCCAGCCGCCCCGGGGCCCTCCCTTTCTCTTTCCACCGTCCGGCATGTGCGCCTGCGGGGCATCTCGCGGGATGACCCGCTGGTGGGGGACGGCCTTCTTGATGGTGCGGGCGAAGTCCATCGCCTCGACGAACTCGGGCCTCACCTTGATGCGGGTGCTGATCTTCTCGGAGAACACCGGGTCACACCCGGCCTCGGCGAGCGCGTCGAGCTGACTTTGGAGTTCCTGCTGGGCGGTGCTGCACCTCGCGTAGCCCACCCTCGTGGGCTTCGTCGCGGCGTCCGGCACGGCGGCGTCGATGGCGGGCCCTCTCCCACGCGCGGCCGGGGCCGCGGCCGGCGGGGGTCTTCACCCCCAGCTCGGCACGGAGCCGGAGGACGAGCATGAAGCGGAGGGTGTGGTGTTCCGGGGCGACCTTGCCGGCGCAAGGAGTTCATCGGACAAGCCGAGATGGCGGCGGAGTGCCTGTCGGCCGAGGGTTGTGACGGCAACGGCGCGCGTGGTCCCGACGGGAGTGATCCATCCTGTGCCGAACGCGTGACGGCACAGGGCGGCACCGACGGCGCCGGCCAGGTGGGGGCGGCGTTCGGTCCAGTCCAGGCACGACCGCACCGACGGCCGGCGCGTGCCGGTCGGGACGGTGATGCCGAGATCTTCGAGCCAGGTCGCTCCGGCGCTGGTGAGCCCGAGTCCGTGCTCCAGGTCCAGCAGCCTCCGCTCGAGCATCGCATCGGTGATGGCGACCCCGACGGTCCCGGCAAGGTGGTCGTAGCAGGTGCGGGCGTGGGCGAGGGCCTGTCGGCGGCCGGCTGCCGACAGGGAACGGGGTGGCGGGGTGCGCTCGGGCGCCATCGCGGCGAGGCTCTCGACCAGCTCGGCGACGTGCGGACCGGCCAGACGCACGTAGCGGTGGCGGCCCTGCCGTTCCTCGGCCAGCAGGTTTCCGCGGACGAGCGCGTGCAGGTGCTCAGTCGCGGTCGAGGGCGCCACCCCCACATGACGTGCCAATTCCGTCGCTGTCCAAGCCCGGCCGTCGAGCAGGGCCAGACAGAAGCCTGCCCGCGTGCCGTCGGCCAGAAGCTTCGCCACGGTAGCCAGGTCGGGACCGGCTACATGTGCGCGCTGCATGTCCATGCGGTCCATTATCGCCGGGGACACTTCGGCCCCGGCCGAAACAACCGGACCCTAGGCTGCTCGCCATGAACACGGCACCTCCCAGCACCCTGCCCGCACAGACAGTCGCCACCCACCTGGAGATCGAGCCGAGCATCCTGTACTTCGGGACGCCGGTGGTGCTCCTGTCGACAGAGAATCAGGACGGCTCGTTCAATATCGCCCCGATATCCTCCGCATGGGCCCTCGGGCGGACGGTTGTGATCGGGCTGGGCCGTGAGGGGCAGACCGCGTACAACCTCGGCAGCCGCCCCGACCTGGTCATCAGCCTGCCGGCCCCCGCCCAGTGGCCGGCGGTGGAGCGGCTGGCGCCGCTGACCGGCCGGAATCCCGTGCCCACGACAAAGCCCGAGGGCTGCCGCTTCGAGCCGGACAAGTTCGCCGCAGCCGGCCTGACCAGCAATCCGTCCCATCTGGTCCGGCCGCCTCGCGTGGCCGGATGCCCGATCCAGTTGGAGGCCCGCGCCGAGCGGGTGCAGCCGGATGTTTCGGGGGACTTCGTCATCGTCGAGGCCGTCGTATGCAAGGTGCACGCCGACTCCCGCATCGTCGTCCCGGGCACCGACCACATCGACCCCGCCGCCTGGAGCCCCCTCATCTACAACTTCCGCCACTACTTCGGACTCGGCCCGGAACTCGGCCACTCCTACCGCACCCAGACGCCCCGCAACTTCGAGGGGCCTGCCGCAGAGCCTGCACTCGCCGACACAGCGCCCAACTGAGATCAGGCGGCCTGGCCTTCAGGGCTTCAAGATCAACTCATTGCCCCTTCGACCCGTATCCGGGTCACACCCCACCCTGCTCAGGCGAGCAGCAGGAACAGGCGCGAAGCCCTTGAGTTCCTGCGGCAACGCGCCGCGGGCCCACAAGATGCGGGGCGTTCTCCTCCCCCTCCGTCATGAGCAGGTGTTTCTCCGCGCCGCACCGCCAGGAACACCGGGATCGGCGCGTCACATCCGGCCGGCGGCGCGAGCGGAGGGATCGTGGGAACGGAACGACTCCCCGCCCGGGGACGGAGCGAGCAGAGGAGAACGCTGTGCGGGCGACGTTCATGCTGGGACGGATCGCCGGGGTCCGGATCGGGGTCCATTGGAGCGTGCTGTTCATCTTTGCGATCATCGCGTTCGGGCTCGCTCAGGGCCGGCTCCCGCAGGCATACCCGGACCGGGCCTGGGCTCTGTACTGGGTGGCGGGGCTTGCCGCTGCCGCGGTCTTCTTCGCCTCCCTGCTCGCTCATGAGCTGGCGCACGCCGTCGTGGCCCGGCGCAACGGGGTCGATGTGGACGACATCGTCCTGTGGCTGCTCGGCGGGGTGGCCCGGTTGCGGTCGGAGGCGTCGAGTCCGGCCGCGGAACTGCGCATCGCAGGCATCGGCCCGCTCGTCAGCCTCCTCCTCGGAGGGCTCTTCACGCTGGGCTCCTGGCTGCTCCATGTGGCCTCCGCGCCGGGGCTCCTGACCGAGGTGGTGGCGTGGCTGGCGGGCATCAACCTGCTGCTCGCCGTCTTCAACGCCATGCCCGCCGCTCCGCTCGACGGTGGTCGGCTGCTGCGCGCCTTCCTGTGGTGGCGTACGGGAGACCGGCTGCGGGCGACCGCCGGGGCGACTGCGGCGGGCCGCGTTCTCGGATGGCTGCTCGCCGTGCTGGGGCTCGTGGTCTTCCTGAGAAGTGGCGCGTTCGCAGGGCTCTGGCTGGCGCTGATCGGCTGGTTTCTCGTCGCGGCCGCCACCGCGGAGGGGCGGCAGGCGCAGCTGCGCGGTCTGCTGGCCGGGGTGCCGGTGCGGGACGCCATGACGCCGCATCCGGTCACGGTGCCTGTCGGTATGACGGTCGCGGAGTTCCTGGCCGCTCCGCCGTACCGGTACCGGCATTCGGCGTTCCCGGTGACCGACAGCGACATGGCCCCGATCGGGCTGATGACGCTGGACGGCGCCAAGCACGTGCCACGGCAACCAGGCGCCGCGGTAACCGTGGGCGAGGTGATGGTGCCACTGTCGCAGGTCACCGTCGTGCGGCCGGACGAACCGCTGGCGGACCTGCTGCCCCGCATGGAGCCCGGCGCCGAGCACCGGGTCCTGGTCGTGGACGAGGGCACACTCGTCGGGATCCTGTCCCTGTCGGACGTCAGCCGTACTGTGGCGTGGCTGATGAACGCCGCTCCACCGCGGCGCGACGGCTTGTGAGCGCAGGCGGTGCGCCGGCCCCCGGTCGCAGCCGTCGGCTTGCCGACGCGGCCGAGGGGGCGGGGAGAGCAGGCGTGGCCCGGTATCCATCCGGGTCTGCTCCTGGATCAGGCCGGTTGAGCGGCCACCTCTCATGCGCGCGGCCTACTGCCGGGCCATGTGCATGCGCATCTCGCTGTGCGGGTCGGTGATCAGTTCGCCGGACAGATCGATCGTGACCTCGTGCAGTGTGCCGGTGAAGGCGAAGGGCGAGGGGTAGTCGTCGGTGACGGGGGATCCGGGGTTGGCACCGCAGGCCGTGCTGCCGGGGTTGAACAGTACGGGTGTGGTGACGGGGAAGTCCGCCTCGGCGGCGAGTTGGCGGTCGATGTAGAGCTGTGCCCTGCCCGGGGCCCCCTTGCCGTGCGGGATGTCGGGTTCGCCGGTGGGTTCGAACTCGAAGCGCAGTTGGTGGCGGCCTTCGGGGACCGTGTCCGTGGACCGGAGGTGGTACACGTCCCGGTGCACGTAGTTGTGGGCGTAGTGCAGGTACCCGTCCTTGAGGTAGAGGGAGAAGCCGCCGGCGCCGGTGCCCTGGCACAGCAGGACGCCTTCGGCCCCGCCGGTGGGGATGCCGACGTCGGCGGTGATGCTGTGGGGGCGGTTGACGATGCGGGGCGAGGCTTCCCTGGGCAGGGTCTGGGTGCCGGGGCGCAGGGTGTAGCTTGTGCGGGCCTCGGCGATCTGGGGCCGGTGGATCATGGCGCGTTCCAGCAGGCTGCCGTCGATGGGCAGCACGTGATACTTGCCGGCTTCCACGTACCACAGGGAGATCATCTCGATGAGCTTGCTGCGGTTGTCCGCAGCGAGGTCCCGGGTCTCGGCGAAGTCCTCGTCGATGTGGTAGAGCTCCCAGTGACGCGCGTCCAGGTCGTCAAGGTTCTGCGCGGTGAGGGGAGTGCCGTACGGCTTGCCCGCCTCCGTGAAGGACGGCCCCGGCCAGGGGCAGACCGCGCGCCAGCCGTCGTGGTCGATGGCACGGTGGCCGAACATCTCGAAGTACTGGGTGTGGTGGCTGGTCGGCGCCGAGGCGTCGTCGAAGGTGGCGGTGAAGCTCACTCCGTGCAGCGGGGATTGGGTCACGCCCTTGATGACCGGCGGAGGTTCGACGCCCAGCGCGTCGAGCACGGTGGGCACCATGTCGATCAGGTGCGCGTACTGGGTGCGGACCTCTCCCCGCGCGGTGATGCCCCGCGGCCAGTGGACGAGGAAGGGGTCGCTGGCGCCGCCGCGGTAGGTCTCGCGCTTCCACCGTCTGAAGGGGGTGTTGCCCGCCCAGGTCCAGCCCCAGGGATAGTGGTTGAAGGTCTTCGGGCCGCCGAGGTCGTCGATCTGGCGGAGGCTGTCCGCGATCGGCTCGGGCGCGTTGTTGAAGAACTGCGCCTCGTTGGTGGTGCCGGTCACGCCGCCCTCGGAGCTCGCGCCGTTGTCGGACACCACCATGATCAGGGTGTTGTCGAACTCGCCGATCTCCTTGAGGAAGGCAAGTAGCCGGCCGATGTGGTGGTCGGTGTGGGTGAGGAAGCCGGCGTAGACCTCCATCATCCGTGCGGCCAGCCGTCGTGCGTCCGGCGGGAGGGATTCCCAGTCCGGCACATCCGGATCATGGCGGGAGAGTTGCGCGTCGCCGGGGGCGACGCCGAGTTCCTTCTGCCGGGCGAAGGTCTTTTCCCGGTAGGCGTCCCAGCCGTGGTCGAAGCGGCCCCGGTAGCGGTCGGCCCACTCCTTGGGGACGTGGTGGGGGGCGTGGGTGGCGCCGGTGGAGAAGTTCAGGAAGAACGGCTTGTCGGGGGCGACCTGCTTGGCGTCGGCGATGAATGCCATGGCCTTGTCGGTGAGGTCGGGCGTCAGGTGGTAGCCCTGCTCAGGTGTGGCGGGCGGGGGGACTTGGTGGTTGTCGTAGACCAGGTCCGGATACCACTGGCTCGTGTCACCGCCCAGGAAGCCGTAGAACCGCTCGAAGCCCCGGCCGAGGGGCCAGCGGTCGTAGGGCCCGGCCGCCGACTCCTGCTCGGAGGGGACCAGGTGCCACTTGCCGATCATGTAGGTGTTGTAGCCGTTGAGGAGCAGCATCTCTGACAGGAAGCCGTTCTCGAACGGGATCTGCGCGTGGTAGCCCGGGTATCCGGTCGCGATCTCCGTGACCGCCGCCATCGCGTTGGCGTGGTGATTGCGGCCCGTGATGAGGCATGACCGCGACGGTGAACACAGCGCCGTCGTATGCATGTTGTTGTACAGCAGCCCGTTCTGGGCCAGTGAGTCGAGGTGCGGGGTCGCGATCGGGCTGCCGTAGCAGCCGAACTGTCCATAGCCTGTGTCGTCCAGCACGATGAACAACACGTTCGGCGCGCCGGGAGCCGCACGCAGGGGTTGCGGCCAGGCGGGGACGGACTCCTCCACGGTCCGTCCGATCACCCCGGGAAACGCCGCCCCTCGGCGGTACTCCTTCGGTGACGGCTGCTGTGACATGGGTACCTCCGTGCCACCGGCCCGCCGCGCACGACGCGGCGCGGTACGTTACGGCAGGCCGGCCCAGGAATGTGCAGAAGCGAGAATGCACGCTTTTCCCCCACCCGCCCGCGTCGCCCCGGGAGGGTGCCGCTCGGGCGGGAACCGTACTCAGGAACGCGTGCCCATTCCTGGGGAGACGGCCCCGCCTGGTCCGGACCGGCGCTGTGGCATGGGTTACACGAACCACACTAGGCTGAACGTGTCACTGGGGCATCCCATACGGACCGCAGTCCGCCGTGACACCCGGCAGCCCAGCGGAAATCAGGGTCAGAGGGACTGCCGGTAACCAAAGAACTCGTGGTCCTCGTTGTAGCCGCCGAATCCGCTGCCGATGTCGGAGAAGTCGGCGACGAACTCGATCGCCTTGATCCACTTGACCTGCTTGAAACCGAGTTCGACCTCGTTCCGCAGCCGCAGCGGGGCACCATGACCGTACGGGAGCGCCCGGTCGTTCATGCCGTAGGCGAGCATGGCGAGTTTGCTGTGCATGTGCTCAACGGGATGGACGTCGTAGTAGGTACCGCCGTCGGCGCCTTCCCCCAAGGAGTAGAAGACCACCCACTTGGCCTGCGGGTCGGGCACGACCAGGTCGAGAATCACGGACATGGAAACGCCTGTCCACTTGGCGACTCCCGACCATCCCTGAATGCAGAAGTGCTGCGTGATCTGCTCATGGACGGGCAGTTTCCGCAAGTCGCCGAGGGACAGCTCGGCCGGGTGGGCAACCAGGCCGCCGATGCGCAGCCGGTAGTCGGCGAACCCGCCTTCTTGCAGGGCCTTGTACTCGGCGGAGTCGGGGTAGCGGCCGTTGTGCCAGAAATAGGGAGAGAGGTCCTTTTCGGTGTAGGCGCCGGGGCGGACGTCCACATGCTCGAACCAACGTTGTACACCGTCGATGAGGGCGTAGCCGACGCGCTGTACGACCCGCGGATGGCGCAGAGTGAACGGTGTCGCAACGACCCATCCGGCAACGACCACCGCCATCCATCCGAGGAAGATCCAAAATCCCAGCCAGCTGTTGTCGTTGCGGCCGCTGCTGATGAGATTGAGGTTGGTGAGGAGCCCGGTGGTGAAGACCAGGCCGACATGGATCACGATGAACAGCAGGAACCAACTGAAGACCAGGAAATGCAGCGACCGCGCGGTCTGGACGCTCAGCACCCGGCTGATCCGCCGGAACCGGGTCGACAACGCCGGCGACATGCCCAGCCCAGTGATGAGAGCCAGGGGCGCCGCGACGAAAACGGTGACGAAGTAGGTCAGCTGTTGCAGCCCGTTGTAGGCCACCCAGCTGTCGTTCCGCGGCCAGTCCAGCGACAGGTACTGGACGGCTGCCGACAAGGCGTCGGGGAACACCGTCCAGCCCGTGGGGACCAGGCGTTTCCACTGCGGGGTGACGAAGAGCAGCACGTAGAAGACAAGTCCGTTGAGAAGCCACAGCGTGCTCACTCCGAGGTGCCACCACCGGGCCAGGCCGATCGAGTGCCGGATCCCGGGCAGCGCGACCTGGCCGGGCAAGCTGATGGAGTCCTGCTTCGCGGTCCACAGCGGGTCGGCGGGAACAGGCTTTTGGATACGGAACCATTCCCGTCCCGGGGTGCAGTGCCGGGTCCAGTACAGGCGCGGATGGTCGCTCAGAATCTGCAGCCCCGACCGCAGGATGAACAGGATGAAGAACAGGTTGAAGAAGTGCGACCCGCGAGCCCACGCCGGAAGGCCCGCGTCATCGTCATGGGCCGCGACGGGGCCAGTGCCGGGATGCTCGGTGATGAACTGCTGGACCGATGGCATGCCCCGCAGCCCCTTGGCCGCGGCGACGCATACCAGCAAGACAAAGGAGCCGAGCGGGAGCAGCCACAGCAGGTTGAACCACCGGTTGCCCAGGCGCACCCTCGGCGCCACCCCGCCCGCCGCCGGCACCGAGCCCGCCCACGTCACCACATCGATGACATCCGTACCCTCCGTCAGCCCCGAGCGGAAGCCAGATGGGAACCGGTCGGAGGCCCCCGACGCGTGCGGACGGTCCTCCGCACCCGGCGAACCCGCCTCGTCCGACACAACCCTCAGCCTCCCAAGGCGCGCGTCCAGGCCCTCGCTCCGCATGCCGTCAACAGAGCCCTCCACCGGCTCCAGCACCCTCGTGCGCGGCGGAACTTCCTCTCCTCGCCCGGACCGACGGGACGAGGGACTTGGCGACCAGGGTGCAGCTGACCCGGTGGATCGCCGGCCAGCCACTTCCGTGACCAGAGCGTCCCGGTGTCCTCAAGGACCATGGGTACGGACTTCAGCGTGGCACGGCCAATCGGCCCCACCGCAGCTCCTACGCTCGGCATCGGTGTGTCTCACCCATTCGCGCGCCGCACACGGCAACGGCTCCGGAGGCGGCCCCCGAAGGACTTCCGGAGCTGACCACTGAGGCACCGCGACTACGTGGTGGGGCTCGATGTTCTTGGCCGGGGGCCTGATCCGCCTGCGCAGGGGCGGTACCAGGAGCCCGCCGCACTCGCCCGCCGTCTGCGGCCCGACGAGATGGCGGAGTGGGCGTACCTGGCGGAACCGCGGTCGGCCGTCGCCCAGGACTGCTGCGGGGAGGTGTTCCGCCGCCGTCGCGACGCCGAGGCTTCATGCGTTGCGCGCCCTCGGTACGCACCTCCCAGGGGCGACGGCCGCCCCGTCCCGGCGCCGCGGTACGGAGAAGCGCAGCACCCGCAGGAGTACGATGGAACAGCACGTTTGCGCACTTTGAGTGCAGATGTCATGACGTCTCCGATGTCGGAGCGGAAGCATGATCGCAGGCAAGAAGGACAAGTCCGAGGCAGACCGGCGCCCCGGCGGCGAAACGGCCGCCGAACGGCGCGGCGCCGCTCGGTCCGACGGTGGCGCCGCTCGGTCCGGCAACCGTACCGGCGGCACCGGCGGGAAGCCCGCCAAGGACCGCGTGACGGCCGCGCAGGCCATGCGGTACGCGGTCGAGCAGCTTCAGGAGCTGCTGGGACGGCCCCCCGAAAGCGTCTCCACGGTCAAGCCGACCGATGAGGGCTGGGAAGCGGCCGTGGAGGTCGTGGAGCTGGAGCGTGTTCCCAGTACCACGAGCGTGATGGCGAGCTACCGGGTGACCCTGGACGGAGAAGGCGGACTGCTGGCCTACGAGCGCGTCCGCCGCTACACCCGAGGACAGATCGACTCGCGTATGTAGGACCTGACCTGGCCATTCCGGTGGACCGTCCACTGCGTGGACGGTGCGTTCACCGAGCGAACGGTACGGCCACCTCTGTGTGACCGGGAAGAGGCCCGCTGAAGGGAGCTACCGTGACTGTGGTGCCGCAAAGCGGAGGAGCCGTCGCCCGAGGAGGTGGGGCGAGTTCCGGAAATCTGTACGACATCCTCGATCTGATCCTGGACCGTGGCCTGGTCATCGACGCCTTTGTGCGCGTCTCGCTGGTGGGCATCGAAATCCTCAAGATCGACGCCCGCGTCGTCGTATCGAGCGTCGACACATATCTGCGCTTCGCGGAGGCGTGCAACCGCCTCGACCTGGAGGCCGGTGCCAAGAAGCCCGAGCAGCTGACGGATCTCGTCGGCGACATCACCGAAGGCGGCTCGCGCGGCAAGGCCAAAGGCGCCCTGAGCGGAGCGGCGGAGGCCATCACCGGGGCGCTCAGGGAAGGGAGCGAGGCGAGCGAGGAGGACGACGAACGGGAGAAGGAACCGGTGCGGAAGCAGTCCCGGCCGACACGTCGCCCGACCCGGCGCCGGGAGGGATGAGCCATGGCCGTGTACGTCTATTCCGTCGTCGCGACCACGCATCCGCAACGTCTGGACGATCTGACGGGTGTCGGTGACCCGCCGGCCACCTTGCGCACGGTGAGCAACCGGAAGCTGACGGCCGTGGTCAGCGACGCCCCGGAGAATCTGCGCCCCAAACGCCGTGACCTCACCGCGCACCAGGACGTCCAGGAGCGCCTGATGGCCGACGGTCCCGTCCTGCCCCTGCAGTTCGGCTTCACGGCCGCGGATGACGAGGCCGTCCGTGCGGTGCTGGAGGAGCACGCCGACGCGTTCTCGGAACGGCTGCGGGCGGTGAAGGGCTGCACCGAGTACCACCTCAAGGCCGCGCAGGACGAGGACGCGATGCTGCGCCGGGTACTTGAGGAATCCGACGAGGCACGGTCGCTCAACGAGCAGATCAGAGGCGGCGCGAACGACCCGGGGCTGCCGCTCGCCCTCGGCGAACTGGTCGCACAGGAGGTGCAGGCCCGTCAGGAACAGCTCGCCGCCTCCGTCCTCAAGGCGTTGCGTCCGCTCGCCCGCGAGGAAAGCGCGTCGCCGGCGACCGGAAACGACTTTCTGAACGTCTCCTTCCTGGTGGCCCGGGACGACGAAGAGGAATTCCGTACCTCGGTGCAGAAACTGGCAGCGGAGTTGGGCGCCGATTTCGATCTGCGGCTGCGCGGTCCGCTGCCCGCCTACAGTTTCGTCTAAGGAGCCTCCCATGGGCCTGTTGACACAGATCGCCACCCTTCCGCTGGCACCGGTGCGCGGCGTGGTGTGGGTCGTGGAACGCGCGGTCGAGGCCGCGGAGGAGCACTACTACGACCCCGAGCCCGTCGAGCGGGAACTTGTCGCCCTGGAGCAGCGCCTCCTCGCGGGCGAGATCGACGAGGCGGAATTCGACCGGCGCGAAGACGAATTGCTGGACCGGCTCGAAGAGATCCGGGCGCACTTCCAGCCCGACCCCGACCGCGACCCCAGGTGATGCCGCCGTGACCGCGCCTGTCCCCCGGAGAATGAGTGAGTCCCCGTCCAGGGCCGCCTCCTACGGCCAGGGCTCGTCGGCCAATCTCGCCGACATCCTGGAACGGGTGCTGGACAAAGGCATCGTCATCGCGGGCGACATCCAGATCAACCTCCTCGACATCGAACTGCTCACCATCAAGCTGCGCCTGCTGGTCGCCTCGGTGGACAAGGCGAAGGAGATGGGCATCGACTGGTGGGAGCGTGACCCCGCGCTCTCCTCACGCGCCTCCGACGGATCCCGTTCGCTCGCCGAGGAGAACAAGCGGCTGCGCGCGGAGGTCGAGGCGCTGCGGGAAGCCACCGAGCTTCCGCCGACCGAGGACACGGAGGTCCGCCAGGCCCGTCAGCTCGGCTCCCTCACGTCACGCGGCGAGCGGGCCGAGCCCGAGAAACGCGGCGAGAGGCGGGATGAGGCATGACCGAGGCCGTCACGTATGCGTACGCCGTCGCGCGGGACGACGACGGCACACTGGAGACGGAGCTGTCCGAACTGTCCGGAGTGGCGGACGCGCCGGTGCGCCTGGTGCGCGCGGGGCAGAGCGATGACGTGGTCGTCGCGGTGAGCCCGGTGCCCGCACAGGACTTCCGGGAAGAGGCGCTGCACGCGCATCTGGAGGACATGGACTGGCTGGAGGCGATCGCCCGCGCCCATCACCGGGTCGTCGAGGCGATCGCCGCCCACGAGACCGTCCTGCCGCTCCGGCTGGCCACGGTCTATCTGGACGAGGAACGGGTGCGGCTGATGCTCACGGACGGCCGGGAGGCGTTCGCCGCCCGGCTGGCCGAGTTGGCCGGGCTGGTGGAGTGGGGCGTCAAGATCTATGTCGAGGACGCACCGGCCGCCGCAGACCCCGCCGCGCCGGCCACCGAAGCGGGCCTGAGCCCGGGGCGCGCCTACCTCAGCCACCGGAAGGCCCAGCGCCACGCCCGCGAGGACGCGTACCGCGCGGCCCAGCAGGTGGCCCGGGACGTGGAGGCCGCCGCCCGCCGCCATGCGGTCGCCCGGGCCCGGCACCGGCCGCAGCAGGGCGAGCTGGCCCGCGATCCGGGCGCGAACGTCGTCAACGACGCCTATCTCCTCCCCCGGCAGGCCGCCGACGCGTTCTGCGCCGAGGTGCTGCGCGCCGCGGAGGAGGCACCCGGCGTCCGGGTCGAGGCCACCGGGCCGTGGGCCCCGTACTCCTTCGCCACCTCCCTCGAAGCCGAACCGGCGAAGAAGGCCGCGCCATGAGCACCGCGCGGGAACCGGCCACGGTGGAAGGGCCGTTGCCCGACCGGCAGATCGCGTTGATCGACCTGCTGGACCGGCTGCTCAGCGGTGGCGTGGTCCTCACCGGTGACCTCGTGCTGTCGATCGCCGACATCGACCTGGTGCGCGTCTCCCTGAACGCGCTGATCGCCTCCATCAGCGAGCAGAGCCCCGTCCCCTGGACCGCAGACCTCCCCCTCCGTGACGACCATGAGGGATGAAGGCCGCGACCCCCGCGATCGCTTCGACGATGTCGCCGACGCGGCAACCCGCGCGTTCCGCCTGCTGCCCGCGGCGCCCCAGGACGAGGCCCCTTCCGCCCGTCCGGAAGCGCACCGGGCCGCACACCGGATCGCCGCCGACCCCGAGACCGTCGAACGGGGCCTGCTCAAGCTTGTCCTCACTCTCGTCGAGCTGCTGCGGCAGCTCATGGAGCGGCAGGCCCTGCAACGGGTGGAGGCCGGAGACCTCACCGGGGAACAGGAAGAGCGACTGGGTGCGACCTTGATGCTCCTCCACCGCCGTATGGAGGAACTGTGCGCTCAATACGATTTGACGATGCAGGATCTCAATCTGGACCTGGGGCCTCTCGGGCCGTTGTTGCCGCCACAGGAATAGCCAGGGAAAGGAGGGCCGGAAGAATTCAGGTAGTCGGGCCGAAGCCCCGGAAGTGTCCTCGGCCCGGTTCTCTCTCCGTCCTTGAGAGGCACTCATGGATGACTGTACGAAAGTCTCCCTCGCTGCCGCCGTCGCAGCCGGGTACGTCCTGGGCAGGACGAAGAAGGGGAGGCTGGCCATCGGCCTCGCCTCCCTGATCGCGGGCCGGGAACTCCCCCTCAACCCGCGGGAAGCCATCCGCCTGGGCCTGCGCAAGCTGGCGCAGAACCCTCAGCTCGCGCCGCTCGTCGAGCAAGCCCGGAGCGAGGTGCTGGAGGCCGGGCGGACGGCGCTGTCGGCGACCGCGAACCGCCGCCTCGAAGCCGTTGCCGACGCCCTTGAACAGCGCACCAACACCTTGCTCGGGCCTTTGGAGGCGGAAGACGAAGAAGCGGCGGACGAAGAGGAGGAGGCCACGGCGGACGAAGGGGCCGAGGACGGGGGGCGGGAAGAGGAGACGGAGCCGCAGGAAGAGGAAGAACCGCGGCGTCGCCCGAAGAAGCGACCGGCCGCAGCGGCGAAGAAGAGCTCTGCCGGGAAGACACCGGCCAAGAAGACGACAGCCGGGAAATCGACCCCCGAGAAGGCGGCCGCGAAGAAGCGCCCGAGCCGCGACACTCGCAGGAGGTAGCTCTCATGGCCAAACAGGAGCGCGGCCCCACGGACAAGAACATCTCCGGCCTGGGCCAGGTGAAGGAGAAATTGTCCGACTACGTTGCGGCCCAGGGACAGCGGGTGATCGATTCGGCCACCGGAAAGCTGAGCGACCTCGCGCAGAGTCTCGAAAACGCGGCTGAGGGCGGCGGGGAGGACCTCCTCGACATCGGGAAGCGGGTGCTCGGCGGCGAGAATCCGGTCACGGCATTCGTGGGCCAAAAGGCCGGCGCGATGAAGGACAAGGTCGTGGATTCGGTCAAGAGCGCCTTCGGAGGCGCCGGCGGAAAGTCCGGAAGCGTCAAGGTGACCAATATCGTCGAGACCGTCGACATCGGCGTGCCCCTGCGTACGGCGTACGACCGCTGGACGGAGCTCGAGGAGTTCAGCTCCTTCACCAAAGGCGTCACCAGCGTTTCGCAGCGCGACGAGGTCGAAAGCGACTGGAAGCTGAAAGTCGCCTTCTCCCACCGCAGTTGGCACGCGACCGTCCAGGAACAGGTGCCCGACGACCGCATCGTGTGGACGTCCGAGGGCGCCAAGGGAACCACCCACGGCGCCGTCAGCTTCCACGAACTCGCGCCGACCCTGACACGCGTCGTCGCCGTCGTCGAATACACCCCTTCCGGGTTCTTCGAGAAGACCGGCAACATCTGGCGTGCGCAGGGACGCCGCCTGCGGCTGGACCTCAAACACTTCCAGCGGTACGTCACCTTCGCCGACGACGAGGCCGAGGGCTGGCGTGGCGAGATCCGTGACGGAGAAGTCGTCCGCAGTCACGAAGAAGGGCTCGAGGACGACGAGGCCGAAGCCGGGGGCGCAGCGGGCCACGGCGGGGCGGACGACGACGAGTACGACGCCCGCGAAGCCGAAGGTGAGCCCGAGGAGGACGAGGAAGCCGAAGGCGAGCCCGAGGAGGACGAGGAGGAAGCGGGGGACGAGGACGAAGCGGAGGAGTGAGTGCGCCCGCCGCCCCCGTGCGCCGGGCAGAGCGGCAGGCGTGCCGCGCACGGTCACGCAGCGGGCGGCAGGGCCTCTCGCAGGGCGCTGGATCCCGCCTGCCAGGCGGTGAGGAGGTGGCGGGCGAGCCGGTCCTCGACCTGTCCGGTGGCGTGGATGCCGAAGGCCACATCGGGTTCGAGTGCGGGCTCCTCCTGCAACAGGCCCCCGATCACCTCGTGGCGGACCACCTGTTCGTGGACGGCGTCGGCCAGGACGTGTTCGGCGTAGAACCGTTCGGCCGCCGGCCCGGCGCCGGTGCGGTGCATGGCCTCGGTGAGGCGCCGGGCGGCGGGTGGCGAGGTGATCTCGACGGTGGCGAAGTGGCCGACGAGCGCCCCCCGCAGGCTGCGGTGCAGGCCCAGCAGGGACATCAGGTTGACGGTGGTGAGGGCTTCGGTCGGCGCCAGGTCGACGTAGTGGCCGTAGCCCGTCTCCAGACCGAGATCGGTCATGAGGTCGGCGAAGAGCCGGGCGTGGATGTCCTCCGCGCGTCCGGCGCCGAACTCGTCGAACTCGATGGCGGCCAGACCGGCTTTGGCGCGCCCGCACAGCCGGGGCAGGGCCCAGGCGTGCGGGTCGGCCTCCTTGAGGTGGTACAGCGACCGCAGCGCGGCGTACTCCCGCAGGTGGTCGAGGCCGCCCCGGTGGTGGAGGTAGCGGGAGACGTCGGTGCCGGTGTCGGCGGCGGGTTCGGCCAGCAGGGCGGTCAGCGTGTCCCTCAGGCCGGTCGCCGGGGCGCCGGCGCGCAGGGCCGCGAGGAACGTCTCCTCCAACGGGCGCCGCACCGCGAGGAGTTCCGGTTCCCATTCGAGGTCGTCGTCGACTCCGTCGAAGCCTCGGTAGTGGAGTTCGTAGAGGACGTACAGGGCGGTCTGCGGATCGGCGCCGTAGGGGTCGGCGCGGCGGATCGCCCCGTCGGAAGGGAGACGGCCCGTCCCCTCGCGCAGCCGGGAGACGACCGCTGCCGACAGCGGTCCGCGCGGCCGGGGAAGAGGCGGGGCGGCGGAGGCGGTCGTCATCGGTCGCCGCCCCGGTCGCAGCGGCAGGCCGCCGAAGACGCGGGGCTCCTGTCCGTATCGGGTGAGGGCTTCCTCTGCCGCCGGTGGCTGGTGTCGCACCACGGGTAACGGCGGCTGCGGCGGCAGGTGCACAGGGCCACGGCGAAGCGGTGCGAGACCCACACCTCCCCGTCGTCCCCGACCACCTCGACCGGGCCTTCCACCAGAATGGGTCCGTTGCGGACGAGAGTGACGCGGCGGGGCCGCTCAGGGCTGTTCGGCACGGATGATCACCAACTCCTCTGTCTCCTGCGCAGGGCTCAGCAGCCCCTGGCGGCGCAGCCAGCGGCTCCGGGAGCGCAGCACCGGGCCCAGGGGGACCGCTGCCCGGTCGCCCGCCGTCGCACGGAGCCCCGCCGCCGTCAGACGGGCGAGCGTGGCGTGGGGGCCGCACAGGGCGGAGTGCACCATCAGCAGCACGCCCCCGGAGCGCAGCACGCGCGGGGCGGCGTCGCAGATGCGGTCGATGTACAGCCGTCCGTCACATCCCGCGTCCCAGGCGCGGGCTCCGGGACGGGCGGACTGCCCGCCGGGGACGGGCACATAGGGCGGATTGGCCACGAGGACGTCGAAGGCGCGGTCGGCGAGCGCGACGGCCATGTCCCCGCGGT
This sequence comes from Streptomyces sp. NPDC014733, assembly GCF_043083385.1. Classification (NCBI taxonomy): domain Bacteria; kingdom Bacillati; phylum Actinomycetota; class Actinomycetes; order Kitasatosporales; family Streptomycetaceae; genus Streptomyces; species Streptomyces sp. NPDC014733. The sequence goes on from NZ_JBIBYO010000018.1 coordinate 74,218, forward strand.
GGACGCGGACGTGGCGCCGGCACAGCCAGGCGTTGAGGCGGGTGGAGACCACCGCGGGCCAGGAGATGTCGACGGCGGTGACCCGGGCGCCGCGCCGTGCGGCCGCCACCGCGAGCACTCCTGTACCCGACCCGAGATCCAGGACCGTGCTTCCGGGCCGCACGCCCTCCCGGCCCAGGGCCCGCAGCAGAAGCCGGGTGTCTTCCTGGGGGACGTAGACGCCGGGCAGCGCCACCAGAGGGAGAAGGGAATCCGTGCGCATCTGCTGCCTCCGCACCGTGCGACCGGAGAGACCGGGACGGCTCTGGTCCGGTGGTCGTCCTCCCTCCATGGTGCTGACCTCCGGGTCCCGGAACCACTCGGCCGGTCGTGCGGCCGTCCACCGCGGTCCCTATGGTGGAAGGGACGGGCCGTACGGGATCCGCACGGGCGGGTGGACGCCATCCTCCCGCTGCTCACGGACGGTGACCCGCTGGGCGTCGAGGGATTCGCCACCCACCGGCTGCCGTTGGCGGACGGGCCGGAGGCGTACCGGACGTTCCAGGCCAAGCGCGACGGCATGGTCAAGACGCTGCTGCGGCCGTGAACCGCCGTCGCGGCACTGTCCGTGCGGTGTGCGCGTCCGCGACAGCCGTGGCAGGGCCCGATGCGGCGGAAGGGTGAGCGACAGTGCGCAGGACGACCGTTCGGCAGGAGCGGACCGTGCGGATCGACGAGACGGCGGTGCCCGAGCGGGCGCCGGTCTCCGCCGCCGTGGTGCGGTCCCTCGACCACGTGGGGCAGCTGACGGGCCTCGATCTGGTGGCGACCCCTCTCGCGCGCCTGGTGCGCGCCTTTCCCCTGGGACGTTTCCGCGACATCGCGCACGGGTTGCCGCTCGGCCACCCGCTGCACCCGGCCCTCGTCCTCCTGCCGCTCGGCAGCTGGCTGTCCGCGGCGGCGCTGGACACCGTGCCCGGTACGCGGCGTCCGGCGCGGTTCCTGGTGGGGGCCGGGGTCCTGACCGCGGCCCCGGCGGCGGTGACCGGCTGGCTGGACTGGGCGGAACTCCACGCGGAGCAGCGGCGCACCGGTCTGGTGCACGCGGTCGCCGGCTCCGCGGCGACCGCCCTGTACGCGGCGTCCTGGGTGGAGCGCGGCCGTGGCCGCACGGTGCGGGCCAAGGCGCTGGGTTTCCTCGGGCTGGCGGCGGCCGGCGCCGGCGGCATGATGGGCGGGCATCTGGCCTACCGGCAGGGTGCGGGCACCAACAAGGCCGCATCGGTGGCCCACCTGGTGGCGGACCGCTGGTACCCCGTCGGGCAGCTGGAGGACTTCCCCGTCGGGCGGGCGGTGCGCCGGATGGCGGGTGAGGTGCCCGTCCTCGTCGTACGGGAGGCCGACGGCCGGATGCTGGCCCTGGCGGACCGGTGCAGCCACCTCGCCGGGCCTCTTTCGGACGGGCGGATCTTCGCCGGGTGCGTGCAGTGCCCCTGGCACGCCAGTGTGTTCCGGCTGACCGACGGCGCCGTGGTGCGTGGCCCCGCGACGGCCCCGCAGCCGTCCTTCCGGGTCACGGTCCGCCCGGGCGGCGAGGTGTGTGTGGCCCCGTCCGACACCGTGTGACCTGCCGTTTCCGCACCGTGTGACCTTACGTGCCTACGGCGCCCGGGTCACCCGTCGCCGACGATGACGGCCTGTGGTGCCGCCTCCTTGACGCGGGTGGTGAGCCAGCCGATCTGGGTGGCCGTCTCCTCGCGGCAGTCGGTCGCCGCCGCCAGCAACTCGGGCTCCCGCAGGGCCTGCGCGATCTGTCCCAGAACGACCCATCGCAGGTGGGCGGCGTGAGCTTTGGCGTGGAGCAGGTACAGGTCGTCGAGGAGGTCGCGGTCGGGTGGCGGCGGGTGGCCGTCGGCGGCGCCCCGCTCGGCGGAGGGTGCGGCTGCGGGCGGCGGAAGGGCGGCGCCGAAGCGCTCCGCCCAGGCCCGGAGGCAGGCGGCGTGGCGGTCGCACTGTCCGGCGACCGTGCGGGCCGGGTAGTGCGTCCCCGCGTCGTCGGGGCGTCGCTGCGCCACGTCCCGGTAGGCGGCCGCCAGCGCGGTGACGTCGGCGTGGAGATGGCGCAGGAGGGTGTGGACGGAGTTCATCCCTGCTCCTTGCCGGAGATGCCGGACGGGCCGCCGCCGGCGGGCGGGGCACCGGCCGGTGCCCCGGCCGCCTTGCTCACCTGGACCGGCGTGACCTTGTACAGCGGCTGTTTGGAGACCGGGTCCCACTCGGTGCGGGTCAGTTCGTTGGCGGCACGCTCGTGCCGGTCCCCGTCCGGCTGGTCGAAATAGCCGTAGTGGAACGGCACGAAGACGAGGCCGGCTCGGTGGCCGCAGAGGACGGCGGGTGCCTCGACCGCACCGCGACGGGAGACGACCCGCACCACGTCCCCCTCGCCGATGCCACGGGGGCGGGCGTCGTCGGGGTGGATCTCCACCCACATCCGGGGCGCGGCGTCGTTGAGTTCGGGGACCCGCGCGGTCTTGGTGCGGGTGTGCCAGTGGTAGACCCGGCGACCGGTGGTCAGGCGGAGCGGATACGTCTCGTCCGGCGGTTCGTGAGGCGGCAGGTACGGCGCCGCTCTCAGGCGCGCCCGCCCGGCGGGGTCGTGGGCGCGGTAGGCGTCGGCGGTGTGCTGGGCACCGGTCGTCAGATCGTGTCCGTAGTCCTCGCAGCGGTCGGCGGAGGTGGGGAAGACATGGTCGGTGTAGAGGCGTTCGGTGCCGTGGGACGCGTCCTTGGGGTAGGGCCAGGGGGTGCCGCCGCCGTCGCGGAGCCGGGCGTAGGTGAGGCCGGACTGGTCGCACGGGCGCCCCTCGGTGAGGGCGATGAAGTCGTGCCAGGCGTCCTCCGGCCGGTCCCAGGAGGGCAGCGGGTGGCCGGCGCGGTCGGTCAGGCCCAGCCGGCGGGCGTAGTCGAGGAGGACGGCGAAGTCGCTGCGTGCCTCGCCGGGCGGATCGACGGCCTTGTGGGCCAGGTGGACGGTGCGGTCGGCGTTGGTGAGGCAGCCGGTCTTCTCGCCCCACAGGGCGGTGGGGAGCACGACGTCGGCGAGGGCGGTGGTCTCGGTGGGGAAGGCGTCCGAGACGACGAGGAAGAGCCCGTCGGCACCGAGGGTCCGACGGATCCGGGCGAGTTCGGGGAGGGAGACGGCGGGGTTGGTGCCGGTGATCCAGAGGAACTTCACCGTGCCCTCCGCACAGTGCCGGAAGATCTCCAGGGCGTGGGTGGACGGCGACCAGTGCGGGATGCGCAGCGGGTCGACGTTCCAGTGGTCCGCCAGGTGGCGGACGTGTGCCGGGTTCTGCCAGTTGAGGTAGGCGGGCAGCGAGCCGTCCGCGCCGGTCTCCCGGGTGTTCTCCGCCGTGGGCTGGCCGTTCATCTGGAAGACCGTGGCACCGGGCCGGCCGATCATGCCGCGCAGCAGATGCAGGTTGTTGACCTGGACGGCGGCGGCCGTGGCCTGGTGGGACTGGTAGACGCCCTGAAGGACGGTGGAGATCAACCGGCGGGAGCTGCCGAGGAGTTCGGCGGCGCGCCGGATGGCGCGGGCGGGGACTTCGCAGATCTCTTCGGCGCGGTCGGCCGGGCAGGCGGCGACGGTGGCGGCCAGTTCCGGGTAGCCGGTGGTGTGGGCGTCGACGAAGGCGTGGTCGACGCGGTCGTTGCGGATCACTTCGTGCAGCAGGGCGTTGAGCAGGGCCACGTTGGTACCGGGGCGGAGGGCGAGATGCACGTCGGCCTCGCGCGCCGCGGGGGTCATGCGGGGGTCGGCGACGATCAGGCGGGGCCGGTCCGGACCGTGCAGCCGGTCGAGCATCCGGGACCACAGCACCGTCTGCGTCTCGGCGACGTTGTGGCCGACGAGGAAGAGCGTGTCGCAGTGGTCGACGTCGGTGTACGAGCCGGGGTTGCCGTCGCTGCCGAAGCTCTCGATCAGCGCCCACTGGGCGGTGGCGGTGCACAGCCGGGTGTTGCCGTCCAGGTGGGGGGTGCCGATGCCGCCGCGGGCGATCACGGCCTGGGTGTAGTACTCCTCGGCGAGCAGCTGGCCACTGGTGTAGAAGGCCATGGCGAGCGGGCCGTGGTCGGCGAGGACGGCCTGCGAGCGGGCGGTGACGGCCGCCATGGCGGTGTCCCAGCCGACGCGCCGCAGCTCCCCGTCGATCCGCATCTGCGGGTGCAGCAGCCGGTCGTGGGCGCCGCCCGCCTGCCAGCCGAACAGGCCCTTCGGGCCGAGCCGTCCGTGGTTCACGCGGTCCTCGGGGCGTCCGCGCACCCCGACGATGCGCCCGTCGGCGACGGCGATGTCCAGCCCGCAGCCGTTGGAGCAGAGCACGCAGGCGGACGGCACCCAGCGTTCGACGCGTTCCTGCGGTACCGACAGACAGACGTCCGCGCGCAGCGGCCACATGCCGCCGGCGGGGTAGGGAGTCCGGTCGCCCCAGACGTCCCTGATCCGGTCGGCCATGAGGGAGTCCCTAAGAATGTGAGGCGGTCCGGGAGGACCGGGTGTGGCTGATGGGGGTCTGTCGTTGATGACTCGGAAGGAATGGCCGCCCGGTCCTCCGG
>NZ_JBIBYO010000019.1:0-76144 GCF_043083385.1 Streptomyces sp. NPDC014733
AGGGACAGCTCATCACGCAGCGCACGGCACAGGGCCGCGACGGTGGCGGTCTTGCCGGTACCGACCGGACCGCCCAGACCGATGCGCAGCGCACGACGGGTGCCGTCGGAACGGGTGGGCGCCGCGGCGCTGTAGCTGTGGCGGTGCGGGAAGATCTCGTCGAGTTCGTGGTCGAGGTGCATAGGGGCCCTGCCTGAGTGGTCATGGGGTCGGGTGGGTCAGGAGGCGAAGAGGCGGACCGGCCAGGCGGCGTGCTGCTCCGCGGTGATGTCGAGCAACGGCGCCGACGCGGCCGGCAGGACGTCGACACCTTCTTCGGGAACACGCCGGGCGGCAGCGACGGCAGCCGCGGCCACCCGGTCCAGCTCGGGCGCGAGGCGGGCGAGTACGGCGGTGGCGTCGAAGGGGTCCAGGCTCAGCAGCCGGACCACCGCCGTCGCCGGACCACTGACGTTCTCGTACGCCACCGCATAGGCGGCATCCAACGGCGTCAGCCCGGCCGCCCGGGCCGCCAGACCCAGCACCACCGGCTGGTGGGCGCCGCGCGGCCGCGCCACCGCCAACGCGTCCAACTCCGCCGACGGCCAGGCCGCCCGCGCCGCCCGCATCATCTGACGGCCCAACCGACGGGCCGCGGTCCGCAGCGCCGGCACCGGAGTACGGGCGTCGGCCGCGTCATCGAGAGCCAGCGGGTCGCCGCCGGCCGCGGCGGCCGCGGCGAGCCCCGCCGCGACCAGACCCGCGGTGTGCAACCGGCCGCGGCAGAACGCCTCCAGGGAGGCGGCGTCCGTGATGCGGCCGGCCGCCACCGCGGCCTCCGCCCCGCCGGAGTGCGCATGCCCTCCGGCGGGGAACCGGCCGTCGGCCAGCACCATGAGGGCGGCACGGTTCATCGCGGGCCTCCGGGGTGCGTGCCGTGCGTGGATGAGGTCATCTGCGCCACGTCAGAAGAGGAAGTACCGCTGGGCCATGGGCAGTTCGCTGACGAAGGCCCGGTCGACGATCCGGTCCTCGACGAAGGTCGTCACATCCGTCACCTTCGCGCCGCCGATGACGACCTCATAGGTGTCGGGGTCGATCTCGACCTCGGGGGTGGCGTTGTTCTCCTTCATGTGTTCCTTGAAGACACCACGGGTGTCGGTGATGGCCTTGAACGGCTTGTTCAGCTTGCGGCGTCGGGGCCGGCCGTCGTCGGGGGCCGGGTCCGAAGCGGCGGTCCTCCGGGCGGCGTCCGCGTCGATGGCCCGCTGCGTGACGAAGTTGTAGGAGATGGCGCCCGGCGCCAGGCCGGTGGATCCCCACATGGGGCGCGGCAGCACCGGCTGCGGGGTGGGAATCGAGCCGTTGGGGTCGCCCACCTGGGCATACGCGATCTGCCCGCCCTTGATGACCAGATGCGGTTTGACGCCGAAGAACTTCGGCTCCCACAGCGCGAGATCGGCCAGCCGGTCAGGCTCCACCGATCCCACCACCCCGTCGATGCCCTGGGCGAGGGCGGGGTTGATCGTGTACTTCGCGACGTACCGGCGGGCGCGACGGTTGTCGGCGAACGGCTCCTCGGGCTCCGGTGTGGTGTCCGCCGGTTCGCCGGGGCGCGGCTTCCCGCTCTCCGGCCACTCCTGCGTCCTGCTTGGCGGCAGGTCCTCCTTCAGGAAGCCCCGGCGCACCTTCATGACGTGCGCGGTCTGCCAGGTACGCATGATCATCTCGCCGATGCGGCCCATGGCCTGGGCGTCCGACGACATGATCGAGATGGCGCCGAGGTCGTGCAGGATGTCCTCGGCCGCCATCGTGGAGGGCCGGATGCGGGAGTCCGCGAAGGCCAGGTCCTCGTCGACCTTCGCGTTGAGGTGATGGGCGACCATCACCATGTCGAAGTGCTCCTTGACCGTGTTGACGGTCAGCGGCCGGGTGGGGTTGGTGGAGGCCGGGAGGACCTTCGGCAGGCTGACCATCTTGATCATGTCGGGGGCGTGCCCGCCGCCCGCGCCCTCGACGTGGAAGACGTGGAGGGGACGGTCGCCGATGGCGGCGATGGTGTTCTGGAGGAAACCGGCCTCGTTCAGCGAGTCGGCGTGCAGCGCCAGCTGTACGCCGGTCTCCTCGCAGACCTGAAGGCAGTGGTCGAGGACGGCCGGGGTGGCGCCCCAGTCCTCGTGGATCTTGAAGCCGATGGCACCGGCGTCCACCTGGTTGAGCAACGCGTCCCGCGACATGGTGGCGCCCTTGCCGAGCAGCCCGACGTTGACCGGGAAGGAGTCCAGCGCCTCGAACGTGCGGTCCAGATGCCAGGAGCCGGGCGTGACGGTGGTGGCGGTGGAGCCCTCCGCCGGTCCCGTGCCGCCACCGATGAGGGTGGTGACGCCCGAGGCCAGGGCCTCGCCGACCTGGTCGGGGCAGATGAAGTGGACGTGGGTGTCGATCCCGCCCGCCGTGAGGATCAGGCCCTTGCCCGAGATGACCTCGGTCTCCGCTCCGACGACGAAGTCGGTGGGCGTCGGGCCGATGCCGTTGTGCGGGCCGGCGCCTTCGTGGACGGGATCCATGATCTCGGGGTTGTACCCCTTGCCGAGCGCCAGGATCTTGCCGTCCCGGAGCGCCACATCGGCCTTGACGACGCCCCAGTGGTCCAGCACGACGGCGCCGGTGATGATGGTGTCCGGGGGCGGGAGCGCACCGCGGGCCGCCGCCTCGGCGCCCTCTTCGGGCGCACGCGCATCACGCGGGACGACGGACTGCCCCATCGATTCGCGGATCACCTTGCCGCCGCCGAAGACCATTTCGTTGCCGCTGCGACCGGGGCCGCCCGACCAGTCGGCCTCGATCTTGATCTTCAGCGCCGTGTCGGCGAGGCGGATACGGTCGCGGACCGTGGGGCCGAACCGGTCCGCGTAGTCGGCACGGACCAGCGGGGCGTAGGGATTCGGCTGCTCCTGGCAGCAGGGACAGCGGTCCGGGCACTCAGCCATGGATCGGACACCTCTCGTCCTCGATGGCCCCTTCGTCCTGCGTGAGGGAGCCGTTGGTCTTCCTGGGCAGTCCGGGGGCGTTCAGGCTCAGGCCGTGGATCACCTTCGCGCCTTCGAGGGGCACGAGTTCGACCTCCTCGTCGAAGCCCGGCTCGAACCGCACCGAGCTGCCGGCCGGGAGATTCAGACGTCTGCCCCACGCTTCGCGGCGGCAGAACACCAGCTCGGAGTTGGCCTCGGCGAAGTGGAAGTGCGAGCCGACCTGGACGGGGCGGTCGGCCCGGTTCTCGACCTTGACCTTCGTGACCGCGCCGTTGTCCCGGTGGCGCTCGTTGAAGACCACGACCTCGTCCCCGTCCAGCGGGGAGAAATCCGTCTTGCCCGGCCAGACGGCCGGTTCCTCGTCCTTGCCCGCCTCGGGGAAGGGATCGTGGATGGTGACCAGCTTCGTACCGTCGGGGAACGTGGCCTCCACCTGCACGTTCTCGATCATCTCGGGGACGCCCTCCATGACCTCTTCGCGGGAGAGCACCTTCCGCCCGGAGGACATGAGGTCCGCGACGGTCTTCCCGTCCCTGGCCCCCTCGAGGACATGCACGATCAACATCGCCGTGGCTTCGGGGTAGTTGAGCCGCACCCCCCGGGCCCGTCGCTTCCCGGCGACCTCTGCCGCCAGGTGCATCATCAAGCGTTCCTGCTCGTGTGGAGTCAGGTGCACAGCCCTACCTCGTATTCGTCCTGCCCCGGACGGCTGCCGTCCCGGGCTCTACACGCCGTGGTTCGGCCGTGCACCATGACGCGGACACGGCGGAGCCCAAGACCTCGCACCCCGCTTCACCCGGCACGGCTCCTGCGCCGCCGCCGGCCAACACCCCAGTCGTAGCGCTGATTTGACCATCGCGCCGAGGTGCCACCACGTGACCACCCGGATCAGCACCCGCACGGGGGAACGCGGAGATCACCATTCGAATAGCCCGCTGCGGCCGCTCCGGAAGGGAGCGGGCGTCCGGCCCTTGATTCACCAACGGGCCTTGGTCTTGTCCTGCCGACGACGCCGGCACAGGCAGTACGGGGGCGCGGCGCCACGAAGGCTCAGCCGTTGCACCCATCGCCACCGCGCTCTCCTTGGCACTCTGAACCTCCGCACCCGCATCCGGCACGGCGGAGCCGTCTTCCGCTCACCCGCCCCGCCCCCGGGCCAGCCGTCCCACCCGGCGCCAGTCCATGGGCGGCGTGGGGGTGACGGCGCCCGGACGGTTGCGGGGGACGCGGACGCGGAGGGCCCGGGGGCGGACGGTGCAGGTGACCGGGGTGGGCATGCGGAGGGCCTCGCCGTCGACGGCTACGGGGAGGTCGGCGGCGGGGGCGGTGACCGTGACGCGGTGGGCGGTCAGGACGGTCAGCGCGGTGGACCGGTCGCCGAGTACGGCCAGTTCGGCGGCGCGGGCGGCGCTCTCCACACGGATGCCGAGGATGCCCAGGGTGCCGGTGTCGAGGCGAGGGCGGCGCCCCGCGGCGCCGAGGTCGTCGGGGGAGGCGTACGGGTTGTTGCTGATCAGCAGGGCTTGCTGGGCGGTGAGGGTGGCCGGGCGGGCGGGGCCGGCGGTGGGCTCGGCGGGACCGGCCGCGCCACCGGCGGGGGCGGCACCGCCGGCCGGGGCGGCACCGCCGGCGAGCGGTGTGCCCGCCGTCGCGCCGGAGTCCGGCGCGGGGGCGAGGGTCTCGAAGTGGCCGTCGAGGCGCGGCCCGCGGTCCCCCGTGAGGAGGTCGGGCATGAGGGTGAGGGCGGTGCCCGCCTTGGCATCGCGGTATTCGGGGCGCTGGACGATGTCCGCGTAGACGCCGAACGAGACGGTGTTGACGAAGGCGCGGCCCGCGACATCGCCGAGGTCGACGTGGAGGTCCTCGCCGTCGGTGAGGGCGTCGAGGCAGCGGGCCGGGTCGGTGCGGTCGAGGCCGAGGTCCAGGGCGAAGTGGTTGCGGGTGCCCGCGGAGATCACCACGAACGGCAGGCCGTGGGCGGCGGCGACCGCCGCGACCAGCGCCTGGGTGCCGTCGCCGCCCGCCACGCCGAGCAGATCCGCACCGTCCGCGACCGCCTCGCGGGCGAGCGCGGCGACATCGGCCGGGGCGGCGGGGTCGAGCAGGATGACACGGGCACCCAGCTCCTCGGCGCGTTCGGCGAGCCGGAAGCGGCCGACCTTGCCGCCACCGGACCGCGGATTCATGATCAGGACCGGGCGCCGCGGCGGGCGCGCGGCGGCCCTGCGCCGGGGCCGGCTGCGGTCCGCCACCCGTAGCGCCGCCTGTGCGCAGGTCAGCGCCGTGGCCCAGCACACCAGCAGGACCAGCGCCGTGAGCCACAGTCCGGCGAGGGTGAAGAACGCCAGGACGGCGGCGGGCGCGGCGACCGCGACGCACGCCCCGAGCAGGCGCACCACGCCCCGGTACGCCAGGAACCACCACACGCCGACGGCGCAGATGCCCAGCCCGGCGAGGCCGGAGACGATGACCGCCAGGCCGCCCTCCCCCAGCGCGAGGATCAGCAGGGCGACGACGGCGAGCACCGCCAGTACGGCCAGCCGGGCCAGCAGCCGCGCGGCCGCGCCGCCGCCGGGGCCCGCCACGCGCGTCGCACCGCCGCCGCCCTCATCCGTCACATGCCTCACCTCTCCGCCCGCCCCCAACCTGCCCGCGGCCGGCCGGCGCGGCATCCGGGCCCGGCCGGGCGGGTGAGGCGAGTGGGGCAGGAGGGGCGATTACCAGCCGTATACCGGGTGCCCCGGGGCGGCCCGAATCCATGGTGTCGCGCCCGGTGCGCGCGCCGCGGGCCGGGGAGCGGCCGCCGGCGGCGCGGTACCCGCGCCGGTCCGCCGCGCGGTGACGAACCCGCAGTTCAGCGACGGGGGAAGCCGTGCGGAGCCGCTCCGGACCCTGCGCCGTTCGCCCCGCGTTCGCGCACCCTTCCCGCCCGCTACCGCACCGCGTCACCGGCCGGGCGCCCCCTGGGGCACCGCGTCGCAGCTCCGAACCGCGAGATCCGGCGACCGTTCCGGCCTCCATGTTGACGAATACTTTATGTAAGGGTTCCGGTACGTTGAGCGACGTGATCTTTGGGGTGGTACGCGCCGTGCGGCGGCCCGGGCGGTTGCCCGTGGCCGGTCTGTTCGTGGTGCTCGCCGCCCTCGTCCATCTGCTCGGCTGTGCGCACGGGCCGGCGCCCGAGGCGGGGGCGCGGGTGGATTCCCTCGCCGTGTCCGCCCGGTGGGCCACGGACACCGCGGTGCCCGCGGCCGACGCCGCGCACCGCTCCCCCGGGCCGGAGGCGGACCACTGCCCGGGGGCGGACGTACCCCCGCGGCTCCACCCCGAGCCGACCCTGACCTTCCCCGACGGCGCCCCGGCCGAGCCGGTCGTACTGGCGTCCACGGTGGCGCCGGCGGGCCGGCCGGTCCCGGCCGTCGCGGGCACGCGGGCGCCGCCGCCCCGGGAGCGGGCCGTGCTGGGAGTGTGGCGGATCTAGAAGGGGCCCGTCGGCCGGGCGTGCGGAGTTCCGCGCACGCCGGGCGACGACGACGCGCAGGCCATCCTTCTCTCCGGCCGTGTGCGGCCGTGCGCCGCGCCGGTCGGCCGTCGAAAGAGAACACCGATGAACACCGTCAGTGCCATGACGCCCCCCTGCCCGCCCGCCGCGCTGCCGACCGTGTCCGCGCCGTCGGCGCGGACACCCGCGGGACTCGTCGGCAACACCCCGCTGATCTGGGTGGGTGAGCCGTTCACCGGGCCGGGGCGCGGATTCTGGGCGAAGCTGGAGGGCGCGAACCCCGGCGGGATCAAGGACCGCACCGCCCTGCACATGGTGGGTGAGGCCCGCCGCCGCGGCGAACTGCGCAGCGGTGCCCCGATCGTGGAGTCCACGTCCGGGACGCTCGGCCTGGGGCTCGCCCTGGCCGGGATCACCTACGGGCACCCCGTACGGGTGGTGACCGATCCGGGCATGGAGCCCATGATGCGGGAGCTGCTGACCGCCTACGGGGCCGAGGTCCACCTGGTGGACGCACCGCACCCGGTCGGCGGCTGGCAGCAGGCCCGCCGCGAGCGGGTCGCCGAGCTGCTGGCCGACAGCCCCGGCGCCTGGTGCCCGGACCAGTACCACAACCCCGACAACGTGGCCGCGTACCGCCCGCTCGCCCATGAGCTGGTCGCCCAACTGGGCCGGATCGACGCGCTGGTGGTGAGCGTCGGCACCGGCGGGCACTCCGCGGGGGTCGGCTCCGTGCTGCGGGAGTTCTTCCCCCGGCTGCGGATCGTCGGCGTGGACACGACCGGCTCCACGATCTTCGGGCAGCCCGCGGCGCCCCGGCTGATGCGCGGACTGGGCAGCAGCATCCATCCGCGCAACGTCGCCTACGACCTCTTCGACGAGGTCCACTGGGTGGCCGCCCCGGAGGCCGTGTGGGCGGCGCGCCGGCTGGCCCGCTGCCACTACGCGACCGGCGGCTGGAGCGTCGGGGCGGTCGCCCTGACGGCGCGGTGGCTGGCGGCCGCCATGCCCGCGGAGGCACGGATCGCGGCGGTCTTCCCGGACGGGCCGCAGCGCTACACCGGCACCGTCTTCTCCGACGCGTACTGCCGTGAGCACGGGTTGTTGGGAGCCGCGCCGCCCCTGGCGCCGCAGGAGATCGCCGAGACCGGCGAGCGCACCGTCACCTCCTGGACGCGCTGCACCACGGTGACCGATCCGCTGGGCCGGGGCGCCGTACCGGCCGCCGCCCCGCACGTCGCGGTGGTGGCGCCGTGACGACGCTGTTCCGGACGATCCGGTCGTTCCCCCCGAGCGCCCAGATGCTGATGGTCAATCAGTTCGCCATCAACCTCGCGTTCTACATGCTGATGCCGTACCTGGCGGCGCATCTCTCCGGTGAACTGGGGCTGGCCGCCTGGGCGGTGGGGCTGGTGCTGGGGGTGCGCAACCTCTCCCAGCAGGGGATGTTCCTCATCGGCGGCACCCTCGCCGACCGCTTCGGCTACAAGGTGCCGATCATGGCCGGGTGCCTGCTGCGGACCGGCGGGTTCGCCCTGCTGGGCTGGGTGGACGCGCTGCCCGCGCTGGTCATCGCCTCGGCGGCGACCGGGTTCGCCGGGGCGCTGTTCAACCCGGCCGTGCGCGCGTACCTCGCGGCCGAGACCGGGGAGCGGCGGGTGGAGGGCTTCGCCGCCTTCAACGTCTGCTACCAGGGCGGCATGCTGCTGGGGCCGCTGGTCGGGCTGGCGCTGCTGACGGTGGACTTCCGGCTGGTGTGCACGGTGGCGGCCACGGTCTTCGCGGCGTTGACGGCGCTCCAGTGGCGGGCGCTGCCGCAGCGCCGCGGTGACGACGGGGCCGCGGACACCGCCCCGGACGGGGTGCTGCGGCAGTGGCGGCAGGTCGCGGCCAACCGCCCGTTCCTGCTGTTCTCGCTGGCCATGATCGGTTCGTACGTCCTGACCTTCCAGGTCTACCTGGCGCTGCCGCTGGCCGCCGACGCCGCTCTGGGGACGGCGGGGACGAAGGTCACCAGCGGGCTCTTCGTCGTCTCCGCGGCGGTGGCGGTCTGCGGGCAGCTGCGGCTGACCGGCTGGGCCAGGAAACGGTGGAGTCCGCAGGGCGCGCTGGTGCGCGGGCCGGCCCTGATGGGCGCGGCGTTCGTGCCGTTGGCGTGCGCGGGCGGCACGGCCACGGCGGTGCTCGCCGCGCTGGTGGTGGCGGTGGTGCTGCTGGCGGCGGCCGGTGCGGTGGTCTACCCGTTCGAGATGGAGACCGTCGTCTCGCTGTCGGGCAACCGCCTGGTCGCCACCCACTACGGCCTCTACAACACCGTTTCCGGGCTCGGCATCACCCTGGGCAACCTCGCCACCGGCGCCCTCTGGGACTGGGCGGCCCGCCACCACGCCCTGTGGCTGACCTGGGCCGTGCTGACCGCTACCGGCCTGGGCTGCGCCGCCGCCGTCGCAGCCCTGTCCCGTACGGGACGGCTCGGCGCACCGGAGCCGCGTCCGGTGCCGGTCTGACCCCGGCGGTGTGCCGCGGCGGGGCGGGCCGCGCGCCTGCTCCGCCGCGGCGCACCGGGGCGCGCGCCCGGTCCGCGGTGCGGGCGCGGCCGGCCGGGTCGCGGGTGCGGGCGGCCGGCCCGGGTCGCCCCAGGTCACCGGCGGTGCTCGCCCCGCCCCGCGCCCCGTTGTGCCGCCCGTATACCCCCTCCCGGTACGATCCGGGGACGACGGGTCGGTGGATGTACGGGAGGTCGTGACGTGGCCGGGCAGCGGAGCGGCACCGCCCTGTGCGGCCGGCTGCTGCTCTTCGCCGCGCTGCTGTTCGGCATCGTCGCCATGCACAGCCTCGGCCACTGCGCCGAACACCCCGCCGCCGGTGCCGCCGTGACGACCGCCTCGGCGCACCACGGCCCGGGGCCGGAGCCGGCGGTACCCGCGCCGATGCCACTCGCCCACGGGGCCATGGACATGACCGGGGGAACGGCCTCCGGGACGGCGGTGCGGGACGACGGGCCCGCCGCGGCGGATACGGCCGGGGGCGCGACCAGGGGCCCCGCCTCCGCGACCGCGCGGGGGGACGACGGCCTCGTGCCCCGCGCGCAGGCACCGCTGCCCGTCGGCGGGGCCGACCCGGCGGCCGTCTGTCTGGCGGTGCTCGGCGCGGTCGCCCTCGTCACGCTCGGCGCGGCCCTCGCACGCCGGGCACCGGGCGGGGCGGCCACCGCGCTCGCCCGGCTCCCGTACGCGCTGCGGCCGATCCCGCCGCCCCCGCACGGCATACTCCTCGCCCGTATCTCGGTGCTGCGCCTGTAGGAGCGCGCCCCGCCGCCCCGGGCTGTCGTCAGGACACGCCCCGGGTGCCGGCGCACGTGCGCGTTCCCCCTTTCCCCGCACACCGATACGAGGTGCATTTCCGTATGCGTACCCCCACCCGCCGTGCCGCCCTCGGCACCGGCGTCGCCCTCGCCGGCGGTGGCCTGCTCGCCGCCTGTTCCGGCTCCGGATCCGGCCGGACGGGCCACGGAGGCCCCGCCGCCCGCGACTACCTCGCCCCGGACGGCAAGGAGGTCGCCGCCGCCGAGGCCGCGCGCAGGCCCGGCGCCGTCCGCGCGGTGCGGCTCACCGCCACCCCGTCCACCCTGGACCTGGGCGGGCGCACCGTCCGCAGCTGGTCGTACGGCGACGAACTGCCCGGCAAAGAGATCCGGGTGACGGCCGGGGAAACCCTGGAGGCGACGCTCGCCAACCACCTCCCGCAGGCCACCTCCGTCCACTGGCACGGTCTCGCCCTCCGCAACGACATGGACGGCACGCCGGGGCTCTCCCAGGCGCCGGTCAAGGCGGGCGCGTCGTTCACCTACCGCTTCGCCGCCGCGCACCCCGGTACGTACTGGTTCCACCCGCACTCGGGTGTCCAGCAGGACCGCGGGCTGTACGCGCCGCTGATCGTCGAGGACCCCAAGGAGCCGCTGCGGTACGACAAGGAGTGGGTCGTCGTCCTCGACGACTGGGTCGACGGCGTGGACGGCAGCACGCCTGACGCGGTCCTCGCGGAGCTGCGCAAGGGCATGGACGGCATGGACATGGACCACGGCGGCATGGACCACGGGAACATGGACCACGGCGGTATGAAGATGGAGCACCAGGGCATGGACATGAGCCTGGGCCGCTCGGCCGGCGCGGGCCGGGTGACCACCGCGTCGCTCGCCACCGGCGCCGCCGCCCGGAAGGGGTCCGGCGGGCCGTCCCGGATGATGATGGGCGCGACCAGCGACCTGCTCGGCGGCGACGCCGGGGACGTCGCCTATCCGTACTACCTGGTCAACGGGCGTACCGCGGACGATCCGCAGACCTTCCGCGCCAAGCCCGGCGACCGGGTCCGGATCCGCTTCATCAACGCCGGCGGCGACACCGCCTTCCGCGTCGCCCTCGGCGGCCACCGGATGACCGTCACCCACACCGACGGCTTCCCCGTCACCCACGCCGGGACGGACGCGCTGCTGCTGGGGATGGGCGAGCGGTACGACGTGCTCGTCACCGTCAAGGACGGCGTCTTCCCGCTCACCGCGCTCGCCGAGGGCAAGAAGCAGAGCGCGCGGGCGCTGCTGCGGACCGGCCCGGGCGCGGCACCGAAGCCGACCGTGCGCCCGAAGGAGCTGGACGGCAAGCTGCTCCGCGCGGACCAGCTGACGGCGGAGGCGTCGGTCCGGCTCAAGCCCGGCAGGCCGGACCGGACGATCGAGCTGCGGCTGACCGGCTCCATGGAGAAGTACGACTGGGCCATCAACGGCAAGCCCTACGACCCGGCGCAGCGCCACCCCGTCCGGGCGGGCGAACGCGTCCGGCTCTCCTTCGTCAACACCACCACGATGTGGCATCCGATGCACCTGCACGGCCACACCTTCTCCCTCGGTACCTCGGGCCCCCGCAAGGACACCGCGATCGTGCTCCCCGGCCGCACCGTCCACGCCGACTTCGACGCCGACAACCCCGGTCTGTGGATGCTTCACTGCCACAACGTCTACCACTCGGAGTCGGGGATGATGACAGTGGTCGGATACCTGAAGTAGCCCTGATATTCGGCGAGTTGACCCTTAGGGGTGTGGGCGGGCCGGTCCCTCCGGCCCGCCCGCGCGCCCGGCGGGCGGGCCGGGCCGGGCGGTCACGGCAGCGAAAGGCGAGGCCGACGGGGCGGGCGGGGTGGCCGAATCGCCGTGCCCGGACGCGGTGTTGCGGATTCCCGCCTTCCCGATCGGCACCCGCCCGTCACACCCCCGCGTTACTGTGCCCGCGTGAGCATTCATGTCGTCATTGGGTACGGGCCCGCCGGGGCGGCCACTGCGCAGCTGCTCGTCGAGAAGGGCCACACGGTCAAGGTCGTCACGAGGACAGGACGCGGTGCGCGGGGCGGTGCGGACGGGATCGAGCACCTCGCGTGCGACGCGGCCGACACCCCGCGGCTGAAGGAGGCCGTGCGGGGCGCCGAGGTGATCCACCAGTGCGCCGCGCCGCCCTATCAGCGCTGGGGGCGGGAGTGGCCGGGACTCGTCGCGTCGGTCTGCGCGGCGGCCGAGGACAGCGGCGCGATCCTCGTCATGCTGGGGAATCTGTACGGCTACGGGCCGGTCGAGGGGCCGCTGACCGAGGAGCTTCCGGCGGCGGCGACGGGCGTCAAGGGGCGGGTGCGGGCCGCCGGTTGGGAGCAGGCGAAGGCGCTGCACGACGCCGGGCGGATCCGGGCGGTCGAGGTGCGGGCGTCGGATTTCTTCGGGCCGGGCGTGACCGACGGCGGGCATCTGGCCGGGCGCGTGCTGCCACGGCTGCTGGCCGCCAAGGCGGTCTCGGCGCTGGGCGATCCCGACGCGGAGCACAGCTGGAGCTATGTGCCCGATGTGGCGCGGGCGATGGTCGAGATGGCGGGTGAGGAACGGTCCCTGGGCCGCGCCTGGCACGTGCCGACGTCGACCGCGCGCTCGGCCCGGGAGATGGTGGAGCGGCTGGCCGGGCACGCCGGGATCGAGCCGGTCGAGGTGAAGAAGGTGCCGCCGCTCATGCTGGCCCTCGGGGGCCTGTTCTCCCCGATGCTGCGCGAACTGAAGGAGGTCCGGTACCAGTTCGACCGCGGTTTCGTCATGGATGCGAGCGCGTACGAAGCGGCGTTCACGGTCCGGCCCACGCCGATCGACGAGCAGATCGGGGCGACGGTCGACTGGTGGCGGAGCCGTCTGGAGCACGCCGGAGGAAAGTGACCCCGGGGCACCCCGACGAGGGGATCGGGGGCGCCCCGGAGGAGCAGGGCAGGGGCCCCCGGCCGCACGGCGCACGCCCCTGAGAGCGCACCGGGCGCACGCCGGGAACGGCGTGCGCCCGGTGCGTCGGTGTACGACCGCGCGGCCGGTCCGCGCTCAGCCCATGGACTTCGCGCCGTCGAGCGTCTCGCGGATGATGTCGGCGTGCCCGGCGTGCTGGGCGATCTCGGCGATGACGTGGAGCACCACCCGGCGGGCCGACCAGCGGGTGCCGGCCTCGAACCACGGCGCGGTCGGGAGCGGCTGGTCGGCACCGAGGTCCGGCAGGGAGGCGATCAGCGCGTCGGTGTCGTCGGACGCCTCGGCGTACGCGTCGAGGACCCCGGCCAGCGTCTCGCCGGGCAGCATCCGGAAACTGTCGGCCCGCTTCGCCAGGTCGGCCTCGGTCAGCTTCGTGAAGTCGGGCATCGCGGACGCGCCCTCGACGAGAAAGCGCGACCAGGCGCGTTCCACCGAGGTGACGTGCTTGATCAGACCGCCCACGCACAGCGCGCTCGCGGTCGGGGCCTGCCCGGCCTGTTCGTCGGTGAGGTCACGGGCGGTGAAGCGGAGGAAGTGGCGCTGCTTGGCGAGGGCGGCCAGGAGATCGGCGTGCTCCCCGGTGGCGGCCTGCGGGGTGGTGGCGTGCTGGTCGGCGGTCATCGATGCGCCCTCCGTTGTGGTCGTCCGGTCGAACCGTCCGGACGGCACGCTCGGGCGGTCCGTCCGGGGTTCGATCCCTCGGTCGTCGACCACGCTAGGAGCCATTGCGGCCACTTTCCGGCCGCAATGCCGGGAAGAATCGCGGGCATGGCGAACACCAGCTCCCGGACCCTGCGGCTGCTCTCCCTCCTCCAGACCCACCGGTACTGGCCCGGCACCGAGCTGGCCGAGCGGCTGGAGGTCTCCGCCCGGACGCTGCGGCGGGACGTCGACCGGCTGCGGGAGCTGGGCTATCCGGTCGAGGCGCGGCGCGGCGTCGACGGCGGCTACCAGCTGGCGCCCGGGGCGGCGCTGCCGCCGCTGCTGATCGACGACGAGGAGGCGGTGGCGCTCGCCGTCGGGCTGCAGGCCGCGGCGCAGGGCGCGGTCGAGGGCATCGCCGAGTCGTCGGTACGAGTGCTGGCCAAGGTGGTGCAGGTGATGCCGGGGCGGTTGCGGCGGCGGGTGGAGGCGTTGCGCGCGATGACGGTGCCGGCGCAGTGGGGCCCGGCCGCGGCGGGCGTCGATCCGGAGGCGCTGACCACAGTGGCGCTTGCCTGCCGGGACAGCGAGGCGCTGCGCTTCTCCTACACCGCGGCCGGCGGCCGACGCACCGAACGGCACGTCGAACCCCACCGGTTGGTCTGCCCCGGGCGCCGCTGGTATCTCGTCGCGTACGACCTGATGCGGCACGACTGGCGCAGCTTCCGGGTCGACCGGATGACCGGGCCGCGCAGTACCGGGGAGCGGTTCCGGCCCCGCGAACTGCCCGCCGAGGACGCCGCCGCGTTCGTCCGCGCCGGGCTGGACGGACGGTCGGGCCCGTACCGCGCCGAGGCGGTGGTCGAGGCCCCGGCGGAGACGGTGCGGGGGCGGGTCGGGCGGTGGGTCACGGTCGAGGAGCTGGACGGCGGCCGCTGCCGGGTGGCGCTGACGGCGGAGGCGCTGGAGTGGCCGGCGATGGTGCTGGGGACGCTCGGGGCGGACTTCCGGGTCGTGGAGCCGCCGGAACTGCAGGACATGGTGCGGGAGTTGGCGGAGCGGTTCGGGAGGGCGAGCGGGGAGGGGTGAGGCGGCGCCCCGCACCGGCTCCCTCGGCCCGTCCTCTCAGCGGAGCAGGACCGCCGCGTCCCAGGAGGTGCGCGGCGGGGCGTCGGTGGCGTAGGCGTGGAGGGCGAGGGCGATCCCGGCGGCACCGCCGAGCAGGCCGGGACCGGCCGGAATGCCGCCCCCTACGGGTTCCGGGGCCCCGGAGCGCTCCGGGGTGGCCGGGGACCGGGTCCCGTAGGGGAGGCCGGGGCCGTCCGCCCCCTCAAGGGCGGTCTCGGCCCGGGACCCGTGAGGGACGTCAGGGCCGTCCACCGCCGCCACCGCCGGGAACCCGTAAGGGAGTTCGGGGTCGTACGCCGCGACGAGCCGGGCGGCCAGCGCGTCCCGGTGGGCCGTGAGCCGGGGGTGCGGGGTGTCCTCGGTGAGCGTGTGGCACAGGTGGAGCAGGCCCGCGTGGCCGTGGCAGAAGGCGTGGTCGGTCACCCGGCGGGGGTGGTCGAGGTCGTCGGCGAGGGCGTCGGCGGCGAGGGTGCACAGTCCGGTGTCGCCGAGGGCCCGTCCGGCCTGGTGGAGGGCGGCGGCGGTGGCGGGGGTGCCGTAGCACCAGGCGGTACGGCCGGGGGCGGGCGGCTCGGCGCCGTACCGCTCCAGGGGGATCAGCGCAGGCCAGCCGCCCTCCTCGGTGCGGTGGGCGAGGAGTTCGGCGACGAGATCGGTGACGGCCTCGCGCAGCCCGGGGACGGGGACGCCGGCGCGCAGCGCGGCGGACAGGACGGCGAGCGGACCGCTGATGCCGTGCGCCAGGCCGAAGTTGACGTGACCGTGGGGGTACCGCGGGTCGGCGCTCCCGGGGGTGCTCGGGCCGCCGGGCGCCCACCATCCGGGGACGGGCGTACCGTCCAGGAGCAGCGGCCGGGCGAGGCGCACGAGGTGGCCGAGGGCTTCGGTGAGCGTGCCCTCGTGGGCCGCGCGCCGGAGCAGCAGCAGGCGGGCGAGCCCGCTGACGCCGCTGACCAGGTCGAACCGCGGGAACGGCACCCCGGGGCGGCCCGCGTCCAGGCGGGCGCGTTCCGGTTCGAGAGCACGGGCGACGAGGCGGTCGAGTGCGGCGTCGAGGCGGGTGAGCAGGGCGGCGTAGTCGTCCGGGGTGCGGCGGGCGGCGTGCGCCGCGAGGGCGAGGGCCGGTATGCCCTGGTAGAGCCCCTGGTCCGTCCGGCCGGCGAGGCGGGCGGCGGCCGCGCCGAGGTGGGCGTGGGCGGCCCGGCGGAACTCCGGTCGCCCGTGGGACAGTTCGGCGTGGAGCAGGGCAAGCCCCGGGTAGCCGTGGTCCAGGCTCAGCGGCGCCAGGTCCGGGAAGGCTTCGGCGGTGCGCTGCGGGTCGGCGAGCCTCCCGGCCACCTCGTACGCCACCTCGGCGGCGCGGGAGCGCGGGGCCGGGGGCCGCGGTGGGGTCATCGGGCGTGCCGCCGGCGGTCGGTGTGGGCCTGCGCGGCGCCGCGGGCCACGGCGTGCGCGAGGAGTTCGGCGGGGCGGTCGGTGCCGATGAGGCGGTTGTGGTGCATGTGCAGCAGGGAGCTGAGGACCTGGTCGGGGTCCGACCAGCTCCGTTCCCCGAGATCGCGCAGGAGGGCACCGTAGCGGGCGGTGGCCTCGGCGCGCCGCCGCCACAGGGTACGCAGCGTCTCGTCGGCGTCGCCCGCCGGGCCCGCGCGGTACGGGTCGACCAGCGGCAGGGCCTCGCGGCGGCGCTCGCGGAAGCCGCGCTGCCGCTGCTCGTCCTTCGGGATCCGCCGCACCAGCCAGTCGGCACCGGCGGAGGCGGCCGGGCCCGGATCGCCCGTGGCGTGGAAGGCCCGGGCCAGATCGGCGAAGCCCGCGGCGGCGACCAGCAGCGGTTCGGTCCGCTCGCGCCGGGCGTGCCGTCGGCGCAGATGCTCCAGGACGGCGACGCTGTCGGCGTGGAAGACCCGCTCGGCCGCCTCCATCGCCTCCGGGCCGCCGTACCGCTCCAGCTCCGGGTCGTAGGTGTCCCAGACCGCGCGCCGGGTCAGCGCGGCGGCGTGCAGCGCGGTGGTGACTTCGTGGAGCCGTGGTTGCAGGTCGCGGGCGAGCGCCGCGGCCGGTCCGTGGAAGCGCAGCCGCAGGTGGGGGCCGTCGCCGTCGGTGTAGCGGAGGAAGAACCAGCGGTCGACCTCGTCGGGCAACTCCCCGAGGAACGGGGCGAGATGGCCGGCCAGCAGCTCCTCGTGGCGGTCGGCCGGGGCGTAGAGGGAGAGGTGGAGCCAGTCGCCGCCGGGGAGGTGGACGGTGCCGGGGGCGCGGCGGGGGGCGGAGCGGCGCGTGGCGCGGGGCTTCACGCCCGGGGTGTGCGCTGCGGGGACGGCGCGCACCGGGATGACGACTTCCGCGTGGTGCGGGCCGTCGGGGCCGTGCAGCCAGCCGTCGGGGAGGCCGTTCTCCTCGGGCACCTCGCGCAGGTGGACGCGGTCACCGCGGAGCAGTTCGCGCCGCAGGAGCCGGGCGTGGCCGGGCCGGGTGAGATCGAGGCGGACGAAGCGGTCCCCCCAACCGACCTGGACCCGGTCGGGGACGGCCCAGCGCCGCTGCCAGTCGCGGAACGCCTCCCACCACTGCGCGAACGGCGGTTCGGGCGCCCGCAGTTCCGGGCCGGGGGTCCAGTGCGCCGCGCTGAGGACGGTGCGCCCGTACCGGACGCGTGGCAGCCGGGGCAGCACGGAGGCACCGCCCCATGACCACATGGACCAGGTACGGCGCCCGCTCTCGGCGATCTCGCAGAGGAAACGGGACACATTGGGCAGGCACTCCGCCACGTTGAGCATGTGGAGGACGGCGGGCTCCACCCGCCTGCCGGTGGCCGTGTCCACCAGCCACAGCCCGTCGAGGTCCGCGCACACCGCCAGATCGCGCGGGTCGAGGACGGACGGATCGCCGGGGTCGGCGTAGCAGCCGACCGGCAGCAGGTGGTCCAGCAGCTGCGGCACCTGCGCGATGTTGCCGATCCGGACGTCACCGGGCCGGACGGCGACCTGGGCGCGCACGGTGTCCTCCGCACCGGCACCGCGGGGCGCCGGCTCCGGGGCGTCCCCCTTGCCCACCAGCGCCGCGAGTTCGCCGGCGGACCGCGTGTCGAAGAGGTACCCGAACCGTCCGAGCAGGCTGCCCGCCTGCCGCGACCCGTTGACCAGGACGAACCGGAAGTCACCGGCGGCCATCGCGTCGGCGTCCGGAGCCAGCAGCCGCCCGCAGATCTCCAGCGTCTCCGGCGCCCCGTCCCCGTCCTCGGCGAAACGGCGTACGAAGGGGTGATCGTCGTCCAGGACCACTTCGGACGCGCCGGTGAGCAGCGCTTCCTGGGCGAGTGCGGCCAGCGCCCGGGCGCGCTCCTGATCGGGCGCGTCGCCGGGGGCGGTGCGGGGGCTCGGCGGCCGCCGGTATCCGGCGGGTGCGCCCAACCCGGCGTCCGGGTCGAGCGCTTCGGCCAGGGGAACGGCCCGGCCGGTGCCGTACCGCTCCAGGAACGCCTGGTGGTACTCGCGCAGATGCGCCGGGCCCGCGGTGTCCGGGGACAGCCGCCACAACAGCGCCGCGGCACGGGCGGCCTCCTCCGCCACGGCGGCGGGCAGCCGCACCTCGGCGTCGAGCGCCAGATCCACCTGGAGCAGATCGGTCCCCGGCCGCAGGCGGCGCATCCCGGCGGCGACGTCCCGCAGCTCCGGCACCCCTTCGCCCAGCGGGCTCTCGGCGTAGCGCAGCAGTTCCTTCCGCACGCCGTCGAGTTCGGCGAGCTCCGGCAGGTTCTCGTTGCCGACCGCGCCGCAGACGTCGAGTACGTGCCCGAGCGGGTCGACCTCCTCCAGCGGCGGCCTGGCCCTCGTCAACAGCACGTCGGCACGGACCAGTTGGCCGATCAGACGGTCCGCCGCCTCCTCGGTCAGGCCGGGGAACCGCTGTTGCAGCGCAGCCGCCAGATCGGCCCCGGGCACCGGGCGGTGGGCCAGTTCCAGCACGGCGGCCACCGCCTTCGAGTGGCGCAGGCTGACTTCCCGGACCGCCCGGGTGGTCCGCTCCGCGCCGTCCCGGCCGGACTGCGGTACCTGGGAGAGCACCAGGCGGCCGCCGCGGACCCGGCAGAGGGAGTTGACCACCACAGGGAGGTGGCGCAGCACCTCGGGGCGGCGCTCCCAGGCGGCGACGAGCCCGGTCAGCCAGGCCCGGTCGGGACGTACGGCGCGGCGGTGTGCGGCGCCGAACCGGACGCGGGGCTGCTCGCCGGGGGCGGCGAAGCGGACCGGGGCGACGCCCGCCATCAGCCCGAACGGGGTGGCGCGGCCACGCATCCGCAGACGGTAGGAGGTGAGTGCGCGGACGGCGCGGTGCAGCCGGTCGGGGGCGACGTCCTGACCTTCGTCGAGCACCTTGGTCAGCAGTCCGGCGAGGGGCGGGCTGGCGATCTCCACGGCCTCGCGGACCATCGGGCCGTCGGCGAGCGCCCTCAGCGCGGCGGCCGGACCGTCCGTCTCCCCGGTGGACGCGGCCCCTTCCCCCTCGGGGGCGGGGCGAGGGGATGCGTCCACCGGGTGGACCGGGGCCCGCAGCATGCCGAGGCCGGCGGGCCGGAAGAGGTACTGCTCGGACACCTGGGCACGCTCCTCACCTGCCGCCCGGCCCGGCGCCCGTGCCGTGGCGGCGACGTCTCATCGCACCGGGGCCCGACGGCGGTTCGCCGCGGGCCCCGGGACCACCGGTTCGCTCAGCCTCAGCAGTTGCAGGTGGAGGGCTGGACGGTGAGGATCACCGTGGAGGTCTCACCCTTGGCGGCGGTCTCGTCGGCCTCCTCGTCGAGAAGCTCGCGGATGTCGAGGTCGAAGTCTTCCAGCAGAGCGGCGGGCATATCAGTTCTCCTGTCGTGGGAATTGAGTGGTGCGCGCGGCAGATAAAGGAATTGCGCGGGGCGGGGGAGAAATCCCCGTTCCTTTTATCGGAAGCTGCGCTGCCAGCCAGGTGACCGGGCGCCGTAACCGTAGGACCGGGGAATCCGAACTGTCAACAGTTCCCCGGGAGTTAACGCCGCGCTTACTTCACGCACCGCCGCGCATCTGACCATGTGCCGCTAATGGGACCGGATCCCAAAGCAGCCAAAACCGGACCTCGAAGTCCGGCGGAATTTGATTCTTACATTACCTGCGGGCCGGAATCGGCGGGACTTTCCACCGCTCCCGGGAATTCAATCCACCGTTTTCCTGGTACACCCACCCGACCACCCTCCTGGGACATGACGGCGTCCGCATACCCCCTTTCCAGGACATGGATCCGTCCCCGCTTCCGGTGGCACCCACCGGCCTCCACCCGAGAGGTGTGCAGGTCAGGTGCTACACGAGGGGTGACGCACCCCGAGGGCGACCAGACGGCGACATTGACAGATCCCCCCATTGCGGTGCGGCGTTCATCTCGCTCACATCTCCCGCAACGGACGGGCGTCCGACGGGAAGGTGCACGGCGTCCCGGCAGAGGATCACCGCCCCCACGGATACTCACCGGTAAGAAAGTGCGGCCCCTGCCACGCAAAGTGGATTCGGCGTTACGGTGGGTAATGCGCCGTTCATGTCGCTCATGTGGCGCGCCCCCATTCACCGGGGCGAACGGCGCGGAATACCCTGCCCGTCCGGCCCTTGATCCTCTGTGGCGCGTGAATACTTCCGGAGTAATTTCCGATGCGGCGCCCCCGACATCGGGCCGCGTATCCGCTCCGTCAGGCGGATTCCTCCGGGGTGGCGAGAGCCGTTTCGACGAGATGGTCGGCGTATTCGGCGGTCAGCGGGTCCGGGCGGAACAGGATGCGGTACATCATCGGGGCCACCACGAGATCCATGACCGTCTCCACGGGCGGGGCCGCCTCGCCGCGGTCCAGCGCACGGGCGAGGATCGTCTCGACCTGCCCGGCGGCGTACGCCGAACACTGCCCGGCGTTGGAGCCGTCGGGGTCGCCCAGCAGCGCGTCGCGGACATAGGCGCGGCCGGGCGGCGAGGCCATCTCGTCGAGGAACTGCCGTGCCCAGGCGGTCAGATCGGCGCGGAGCGCACCGTGGTCGGACGGCGGCTCCTCGGGGCGCAGCCGCTCGACCGCGACGTCCGACAGCAGCTCGTGGAGGTCGCCCCAGCGGCGGTAGACCGTCGACGGGGTGACGCCCGCGCGGGCGGCGATCGCCGGGACGGTCAGCTTGGCGCGGCCCTGCTCGGCTTCGAGTTCCCGCACGGCGGTGTGTACCGCCTCCTGTACGCGCGCGCTGCGCCCGCCCGGGCGCGCCATGGGCTTGGGACTCATGACGCCACCTTAAAGCAACATCATTGCGTTCCTCTGCCTTGCGCCCCGGCGTCACGCCGCGGCGACGGCCGGAGCCTCCTCCCCGTACCGGACGGCGTAGGCGTGCCCGGCGCGCAGCACCACCTGCTCGCCCAGGGGAGGCCCCATCAGCTGCATCCCTATGGGCAGCCCGGCGGAGTCCTGACCGACCGGCAGGGTCAGGGCGGGTATCCCGGTGATGTTGGCGGGCGCGCAGAGGCGTACGTACGCGTCGGAGACGCTCTCCGTCGTGCCGTCGGGCCAGCGGACGTCGGACCGCCCGACCTCGGTGGCGGTCATCGGCACGGTGGGCGCGGCGACCACGTCGACCTGCGCGAAAAGGCGTATCCACGCCTCCCGCATGAGCCGTTGGGCCCGCCGGGCGCGCAGATGATCCCCCGCCGTGACGGTGGTCCCGGCCTCCAGCAGCACCCGGACGTCGGGGCCGTACAACTCGGGCGAGGTGCGCAGGGTGGGCTCGTGGTACGCGGTCGCCTCCGGGACCATCAGCCCCCAGTGGACGGCCTGGACGTACCGGGCCATCGGCGTCGCGACGGGGACGAGGGTGGCGCCCAGCCCCGCCATCCGGTCGAGGGCGGTGCGGACGGCGGCTTCCACCTCGGGGCTGACGCGGTCGAAGTAGTAGGTGTCCGGCACGCCGATCCGCAGCCCGGTCAGGCCACCGTCCGGGAGCGGTCCGGCGGGCGTGTCCTCGGGGCCGGTCAGCCCCTGGAGGACGAGGGCGGCGTCGGCGACCGTGCGGGTGAGGGGGCCGACGTGGTCCAGCGACCAGGACAGCGGGGTCACCCCGCGCCGCGGGAGCAGTCCGTAGGTCGGCTTGAGTCCGACGACGCCGTTGAGCGCGGCGGGGACGCGGATGGATCCCCCGGTGTCGGTGCCCAGGGCGAAGGTGGCGGCGCCCGCGGCCACCGCGACCGCGGAGCCGCCGCTCGACCCGCCGGCGATCCGGCCGGCGTCCCGGGCGTTGCGGGTCTGCGGGGTGATCAGCCCGTAGGCGAACTCATGGGTGTGCGTCTTGCCCAGGAGGACCGCGCCGGCACGGGCCAGGCGGGCGGCCACCGCGCTGTCGGCGGATGCCCGGTGACCTGCCCGGACGCGGGATCCGGCGGCGGTCGCCAGCCCCGCGACGTCGATCAGGTCCTTCAGGCCGAACGGGATGCCGTGCAGCGGGCCCCGGTGGCGCCCGGCCGCGATCTCCGATGCGGCGCGGACGGCCGCCGTGCGGGCCGTGTCCCGGGCGACGGCGGCGTAGGGGCCGAGCCGCGGCTGTACGGCGTCGATCCGGTCGAGCACGGAGGCGGTCAGCTCGACCGGGGACAGCTCACGCGCCCGCACGGCGGCGGACGCCTCCGTGAGGGTCAGATCAGCGGGGTGCATCGGCGGCCTCCCGCTCGGTGGTGTGGTCGGCCGGGGGCGTCTCCCCGAGGTCCAGCTCCCGCAGCGGACCGAGCACGGTGTGGAGGTGGTGCGCGACGGCCGCGACCTCGGCGTGCCGCTCCGCCGGCAGCCGCACCCCGGCCCGGAGCGCCGCCCGCGCGGCCTCCGCGGGGGTGAAGCCGGGACCGCCGCCTCCGTCCTCCTCCACCGGCGCGGTGCGCGCGGCGCCCTCCACGAGCTCCATGAACATCCCTCCGTACAGGCGTGGTTGGAGTCGCCCGACCGTGCCGCACCCGCCACCCGATCGAGCTAAAGCTAATTGATTGCGTTAGTCGAGAGTAGGCGCTAGCGTCGACTAACGCAAACGGATAGCTTTTGCAGAGAACGGAAGAGGTACGAGAGATGGTTCCCACCCGCCCGGCACCGCAGCAGATCCCGCCCGGACCGCAGGAGTCGCCGCGCCACCGGACCCCGTCGGCGCCCGGCCCCGTCCCGGCGGGAGAGCAGGAGAAGAGAGGGGAGCGGCGCCCCGCCGCCGAGCCGCAGCCGCCGGACCGGCACCCCCTTCCGCGCCCCCTTCCTCCCGCGCCCGCATGGGAGTTGGGCGGCATCACCGTCCACCGCATCGACGAGGTGGCGCTGCCGCCGCAGACGGGCCCCTGGCTGCTGCCGTCCGCCACCCCTGAGGTGATCGACCGCACGCCCTGGCTGCGGCCCGACTTCGCCGACGGCTCCGGCGTGCTGCGCCTGAGCAGCCACACCTTCGCCTGCACCGTGGGCGGCCTGCGCGTCCTGATCGACACCGGCATCGGCAACGGCAAGACCCGCGCCAACCCCGCGTGGCACGACCTGCGGACCGACTATCCGGCCCGCCTGGCGGCCGCCGGGTTCCCGCCGGACGCCGTCGACCTGGTGATCCTCACCCACCTCCACACCGACCACGTCGGGTGGAACACCCGCGCCGACGGCGGCGATTGGCGGCCCGCCTTCCCGCGCGCCCGCTATGTGACCGCCCGCCGGGAGTGGGAGCACTGGGCCGCCGCGGAGATGGACGACGCCCGGCGGCAGATGTTCCGCGACTCCGTCCATCCGGTCCGCGACGCCGGACAGCTCGACCTCGTCGACGTCCCCACCGCGGGGGCCGAGATCGCGCCGGGCATCCGCCTCCTCCCCACCCCGGGACACACTCCGGGCCACATCGCCGTGGAGCTGCGCGGCCGTACGGGCACGGCGGTGATCACCGGCGACTGCGTCCACCACCCCGTCCAGCTGGGCCACCCGGCGGTGGGCAGCTGCGTGGACACGGATCCGGCACAGGCCGTGGCCACCCGCCGCGCGCTCCTCACCGCGCTCGCCGGGACGGACACCCTGCTCCTCGGCACCCACTTCCCGCCGCCCACCGGCGGGCTGGTCCGGGCCCGGGGCGGCGCCTACCGCCTGATACCGGTCCCGGGCCGCCCGGCACCGCCCACCGCACCCGACCCCCGGAAGTGACGCCGGAGCCACTGCCGGAAGGGCCGCTCCACGCCGCGCCCACCGGCCCCGGAGGCGTGCGCGGGCGGTGACCAACGGCACACATACTGATCAGTAGCATCCGCGGGGACCGCCTCTAGAGTGAGCCGCACGCCGTCGGCGTTCGTGCGCGCAGGCGGCCCCCGGAACCCTCGATCCGAGCAGGGAGACTGCATGCGCTCTCCGAAGGACTTCTTCCGCCCGCTGGCCGTCGGGGCGCCGACACCGGTGCGGGAGGTGCCGTTCCGTCCGTCCCGGATGATCCACTTCTTCGATCCGGGCAACGAGAAGATGGCCGCGAAGATCCCCGCCATCGCCCCCACCGTCGACGTCCTGCTCGGCAACCTGGAGGACGCGGTCGCCGCCGACCGCAAGGAGGCGGCGCGCGACGGGCTGGTCAAGATCGCCCGCGCCACCGACTTCGGCGACACCCAGCTGTGGACCCGGATCAACAGCCTCGACTCGCCGTGGGTCCTCGACGATCTGCTGACGCTGGTCACCGAGATCGGCGACAAGCTCGACGTCATCATGGTGCCGAAGGTCGAGGGCGCCGCCGACATCCACTACATCGACCGGCTGCTCGCGCAGTTGGAGGCGAAGGCCCGCGTCCGGCGCCCGATCCTGGTCCACGCCATCCTGGAGACCGCCACCGGCGTCGCCAACGTCGAGGAGATCGCCGGGGCCAGCCCCCGGATGCAGGGCATCTCCCTCGGCCCGGCCGACCTCGCCGCCAGCCGCCGGATGAAGACCACCCGCGTCGGCGGCGGCCACCCCGGCTACCTCGTCCGCCAGGACCCCGACACCCGGGACGCGGACGCGGAGCGGGCCACATACCAGCAAGATCTGTGGCACTACACCCTCGCGCGGATGGTCGACGCCTGCGCGGCGCACGGGATCCTGCCGTACTACGGGCCGTTCGGCGACATCAAGGACACCACTGCCTGCGAGGACCAGTTCCGTAACGCGTTCCTGCTGGGCTGCGTCGGGGCGTGGAGCCTGCACCCGGTGCAGATCGGCATCGCGAAGAAGGTCTTCTCGCCGTCACCGGACGAGGTCCGCTGGGCCCGTCGGGTCATCGCGGCGATGGGCGACGGCACCGGCGCGGTGATGCTCGACGGCAAGATGCAGGACGACGCGACCTTCAAGCAGTGCCAGGTGGTGGTCGAGCTGGCGGACGCCCTCGCCGCCCGCGATCCCGAGCTGCGCGCCGCGTACGACGCGGCCGGAGAGGAGTGAGTACGGTGACCGGCCCCACGCCGCGGCCCCGCCGCTCCGTGCTGTACATGCCGGGCGCCAACGCCCGGGCCCTGGAGAAGGCCAGGTCGATCCCGGCCGATGCGCTCATCCTCGATCTGGAGGACGCGGTCGCTCCGGAGGCGAAGGCCGATGCCCGGGAGCGGGTGGCGGAGGCCGCCGCCTCCGGCGCGTACGGCCACCGTGAGGTGACGATCCGGGTCAACGCCCCCGGTACGGCCTGGCACGCCGACGATCTGCGGGCCGCTGCGGCGGCCGGTCCGGACGCCGTCGTGGTGCCGAAGGTCGAATCGGCGGCGACCGTAAGGGAGGTGGAGCGGGCGCTGGAGGCGGCCGGGGCGCCCGAGCACACGGCGGTCTGGGCGATGCTCGAAACGCCGCGGGCGATGCTGGACGCACGCGAGGTCGCGGCGGCCGGTGAGCGGTTGTCGGTGCTGGTCATGGGCACCAACGATCTGGCGAAGGAGCTGCACGCCGAGCATGTGCCGGGCCGCGCACCGCTGTTGACCGGGCTTTCGCTGGCGCTGCTGGCGGCCCGTGAGAGCGGAAAGGTGATCCTGGACGGCGTCTACAACGACGTGAAGGATCTCGCCGGCTTCGAGGCGGAGTGCGTCCAGGGTCGGCAACTCGGCTTCGACGGCAAGACGTTGATCCATCCCGCGCAGGTCGGCCCGTGCAACGAGGTGTTCGCGCCGTCGGAGGCACAGATCGAGCGATCGCGGCGGATCATCGAGGCGTTCGACGAGGCGGCGCGGGAGGGCCGCGGCGTCGTCGCGGTCGACGGCCGCATGATCGAGAACCTCCATGTGGAGGACGCCCGTCGCATCCTGGCCCTGGCCGAGGCGGTCGCGGGACGGTAGCGCGGCGGACGGGACGGGGCGGGGCCGTCATGGGCGGGCACGGTCCGTCCGGGCGGCGGCAGGGGCTCGCCCCGGCGTCGGCCGGGCGCTCACGGCGGCCTCGTGAAGATGCACCGGGCATTTCGCCAGATCGCTCGCCGCAGAAGGGAACGCCCGCCGACTTTACTGCATCTCCCCTGGTGGAGAGGGGTGGCGGCGGTGGGCGGACCCGGTGGAGCGCGCGCTCGCCGGGCGTTCCGGGAGGTTCCGGGACGTTAGTACGCCGTTAGTGGATCACCAACGGGCGACAGCAATATGGTGCGTGCGGAACGAAGCAACGAACCGCATTCACCGAACCCACGAGGGGGACTCATGTCGCGCCACACCAAGCTCCGTCTGATCCGCAGGACCGCCGCCGCTTCCCTGGTCGCCGCCGCCGCGCTCAGCCTGACCGCCTGCCAGGAAGGCGGTTCGGACAAGGCCTCGTCCGCCTCCTCCGCCACGGACTCGACCCCCGGCAAGCCGGCTGCCGGTTCGGACGACTCGGCCCAGGCGAACGGTGCGGGCGCCGACAACTCCTCCGACCAGGGCGCACCTGCCGCCGCGGACGGCGCGGCGAAGTCCACCGGGGGCAACTCGGGCGGTACGGAGCGTTGCCACACCGACGGCATGAAGGCCGGCTGGGGCTCCGACGGTGGCGGCCGGCCCGAAATGACGAGCGGCGACCAGCAGATCGCCGCGGTCTGGCTGAAGAACATCGGCAGCTCGACCTGCACGATCAAGGGCTTCCCGGGCGTCAGCATCGCCGGCGAGGAGGGCCAGTCCTGGGACCTGTCCCGCTCCAACAAGGCGGCCCCGACGATCACCCTCAAGCCCGGTGCGCACACCAGCTTCAACATCTCGCTGCTGCCCAGCACCGACGCGGGCGACAACAAGGTCACCCCCGGCATGGTGACGATCACCCCGCCGAACGAGACCAAGCACTTCCAGCTGCAGTGGCCCTTCGGCGGCTCGATCCTCGACCAGTCCGGCGCCACGCACCCCGGCACCTTCGTCAACCCCGTCGGCGCCGAGTGACACCAGGATGCCGATGACTTCGGCGGAATCCCCGCCCCGGTTACCGTTACGGCTCTCCTCGGTCCCCAGGTCCAGGGCGATCGGCTCCACGGCCCCGGTCACCTCTCCCCGGCTCATGCGCGCAGCTTCAGGCGCTGACCCGGGTAGATGTGGTCGGGGCCTTCGTCGAGCAGCTGGCGGTTGAGTTCGTACAGCTTCTGGGTGCCACCGGGGGTGTGGGCGCGCTGGGCGATGGCGGAGAGGCAGTCGCCGGACTGGACGACGTAGCTGCTGCCGGTCAGGGCGCTCTGCTGACGGTGGACGGTGGTGCCGTGCTGGCGCTGCGCCTGGTGGTGCGGGTGTCGCTGGGCCTGCGGTGCCGGGGCGGGCCTGGTGACCGGGCGTTCCGGGGTGGCCTTGCTGACGCCGTCCGACGAACCGGTCGAGCCGGTCGCGCCGGTCGCGCCGAACCGGCCGCAGACGGGCCAGGGCTGGAGACCGCGGTCGGCGCGGATGCGTTCCCCGACGGCGATCTGCTGGGACTTCGTGGCGAGGTCGGGGCGCGGGGCGTACTTCTTGCCGCCGTAGGCCCGCCAGGTGGAGGGGGCGATCTGGAGGCCGCCGTGGTAGCCGTTGCCGGTGTTGATGTGCCAGTTGCCGCTGCTCTCACAGTGCGCGATGCGGTCCCAGTCGGTGCCCGCCGGGACGACCGGTCCGGCGGGGGCGGTGGGGACCGCGGCTGCGGTGGCGCTCTGGCCGCCGAGGCCGAGTGCGCTCAGGACAACGACCAGCATGTACAGGATGGTTCCGACGGACCGTTTGGCAAAAGCTGACGACATGACGGTTTCCTCCATGCTCCGGCGACGCCGTGACGCGATGTCCGCCACGGCCGTGGGCACGACCCAAGAAACCGGGCAATATGCTTTTCGGCACGTCTGCTGAGCCTGAAATGCGCGTGTTTCACCCGGCTGGCCGCTGTTGCGGAGGCTCCGGAGACGCTCCGCCGGGCGCCGTGGGGAGCGGATGCCCCGCATCGGAGCAATGACCGATGGAAATTCTCAACTCCTTTGCTGTGCTTGTCTGTTGAGCAATTCCCCCTCCTCCTTCCCGCCGTGACGCGAGGCCGTACGGGGGGTGATGGCGAAGGCCGGGTGGCGGTGTCCCGGCACCGGGTGTAGGGGCGGGCGCGACACGGACGGATACGGACTTCTGCGCACCGGAGTTGAGCATCGAGTGCGGCGGCCCGGAGGGGGCACGTACGGGTGTGAGCAAGGGGCACGGCTGCCTTCGGCCGCGTACGGGCGCGGGAGGAGATGTCGTACGAGCGCGAGCGCGAGCGCGGAAGCGGATGCCCTGGGGGTGCGCGCGTGGACGGGCGCTGCGCGGGCGCCGGGCGGGCCCTGTCGCCGGCGCCGTGCGGGCCTCGTCGCGGGAACAGGAGCCGTGCGGGACCCGTCACGGGAACAGGAGCCGGGCGGGCCCCGTCGCTGGAGCAGGAGCCGTTCAGGCCCCCGGCGTCACAGCGGATGGTCAGGTGGTGCGCTCGCGCTCCGGCGCGGCCAGGCTCTCGCCTGATGCCCCTTCAGCCCCCTGGCGGATACGCGGAGACCTCACGTACCCCGACCCCTCATCCCCCGGTCCCTCATCCCCCCCGGCGCGGTCACCTCACGCGCCGAACAGCCCCGTCTTCTCCCCTACTTCTCCCCCGGACCGGCCCGTACGGGTTGGCGTGCCGGTCACGTCGTCGGCGGCCCGGGCGCAGCGTCCGGCGCGTCGTCCGCGCCCGTCACCGCGTCACACCGGTGGCCTGCCACCTCATCACTCCTTGGCCGTGCCCTGAACCGGATCGTCCGGGCACGCTGCCGCGCGGCGCTCGGGAGCGCCGCGCATGTGGCGTGGGTCCGGGGTGCTCACCCCGGCGGCGTCGGGCCCCCGGTCACGTCGTACAGGCGGTGTGTTCGCGGCTGCGGGCCGCCGGGACGGTGGCCGCGGACCGTTCGTCCACCGGGTCGGCGTGCGGATCGTCCGCCGGGACGGTGCGCGAGGGTTCGGTCCCGGTGGCGAGCCGGCTGCGGGTGGTGGGTGAGGAACCGTGGGCCTCGGCGCGGATCCGCTGCTTGATGGTGGGCGGCAACTGGGGGCCGCCGTAGGCACGCATCTCCGGTACGTAGGGGCCGGCGACGCGGGGCGAGGGGAGGAACGGGCCCGCGGGCAGCGCCCGGTCGCGCGGGGCCGGTGGCCGCTCGGGGAAGTGGTCCTCGGGTGCGCGGCGGGCGGCGGGGGTGACGGCGGTGGGTGCGGTGGCCGGTGCGGGCGCCGATGACCGGGGCGTACGCGAGGTGGTGGCCGTCCGTGCCGCGGGGGGCGTGGGGGCGCCGGGTGCGGGGCCGGGATCGCCCGCCGCCACCGGTACCGGTGGTGTGGGCGCGGTGCGCGGTGCGCCGAGGACTGCGCGGGGGGCCGGTGTGTACGGGGCGACCGGGACGTACGCGGTGGTGCGCAGCGCCCGGGTGTACGGAGTGGCGCCGTACAGGGAGTCGCCGTACCGGGCGGCCCGGCGGCAGGCGGCCGCACCCGGGGCGGCGTAGCGGAACATCGCCAGCAGCTTGCCGAGCACGGCAAGGCACACCGCCCAGAACTTCACGACCTTGGTCGCAGCCATGGTCCCTCGCTTTCCTTCGCGTACCGGCGGTCGGCCGCCGGAACCTCGGTGGGTATGTGGTGCACCGCAGTCCCGGGCCGGAACACGGTGGCGGGCCACCGCTTCTTTCCTGCCGGTTCTGTGGTGCTTTCTCATGATGAATACGCAATGGGAGGATCGGAGGACCGACGCACGCGCGGTGCCGTTCTTCGGATGAACACCACTCGACCGCAGTACCCGGGCGCCCGGCGCGCCGGGCCGCGGGCGGCCGTCAGCGGTTGCGGACCGCGTGGGGATGGCCTGGCGGGGCCGCCCGGGAGCGCTCCCGGCGGCGGGGCGCCGGGCCCTCGCCCGGCAGGGGCGCATCGGCCGGGATCGCGCCGGTGGCGACGCCCGCCAGGATGCGTACGGCGTCGGACTCGGCGGTACGGGGCGGCAGTACGCGCAGGTCCCAGCGGCCGAGACCGGCGGCGACCAGGCAGAGGGTGGGCGGGCCCGGCCGGTCGGGAAGACGGCGCAGGCGGATGACGTGCCCGGCGACGAGGGTGAGGGTGGGCAGCGGCGTCCAGAGCGCGCCGTTCGCGGTGGCGTGGGTGATCCGGGGCCAGTCGAAGGGCAACGCCGGTAGCAGTTCGGTGAGTTCGGCCTCCAGGTCGGCCGAGCGCGGCCACCAGACGCCGTCGGTACGGCGGGCGACGCCGGTGGCGGGCGCGATGGCGAGCCGGGCGACGGGCGGCGGGGCGTGGTGCGGCTGCCGACGGGCGGCGGGGGATCCGGTGATGCCGGTGTACCCGGCGGTCCCGGTGGTGGGTCCGGTGGTGGATCCGGTGGCGGTGGGGTTCATGGTGTGCTCCAGGGCCGGGGGGCCCGGTGCGGGTGAGTCAGGTGCGCCCGGCCGGATCCCGTACGGGGCGGATCCGAAGGGGAGCGGCCTTGGGGACGGTGCCGTAGGGGAACCGCCGTGGGAGCTGCTGCAGGGACGGCGCCGCGGAGGAACCGCCGTAGAGGAACCGCCGGGATCGACGGCATAGGCCGGGGCGGTGCGGAGGGTGCCGCGGTCAGGATCCGCCGGGTCGGCCGTCGCCCCGTTCGCCGGGGGTGGGCGGCGGGGGCCCGGCGGCGTGCGGGCCGGGGCGGCTGCCGCCGCCGTGCGGCCAGCGCCGCATCCGGAGGCGGAAGGAAGGCTGCAGCGTCGCGTACTTGTGCGTCGCCATCCGGCCCGCCTGCTGGGCGTTGACCCGGGCGAGGAACAGTACGCCCAGGGCGATCAGTGCCAGCAGAACGACCACGGTCAACGCGATCTGCATCGTGCTCACCTCACTCGGGCCTGATGGTCCGGGCCTTCCGGCGCAGGGCCCCGGGGGCCTCGGCGGAGCCGCACACGGGCCTCGCCGGCGAGCGGTCCCCGGTCACTCCACCGTAACCCCGACGTGCCCGACGATGGGCGAAATGTCCAGAGTGAGGGCTGCGGCACGCGAGACGGCGACGGACGGGCGGCGACACACGGCACCCGCCCCCGGCTTCCCCGGCTTCCCTGGCTCCCCCGAACCGCCCGGAAACGATCTCGCCGGACCCTCCCCCTCCGCAAACTTCTACATACCTGTAGATTTTACCTACGCATGACCAAACCGGCCGCCGGTCGGCCGGACGTGACGTGCCCGCGGCGCGGGCCGCCCCGTCCGTCCGGTACGGCCGCGCGGCACCGGCACACGGAACAACGGACGACGACGACCAGGAGATCCCGATGGCACTGTGGGACCGGATCAAGGATTCCGCCCAGACGATGCAGAACCAGCTCGTCGCCAAGAAGAACGACCTCAAGAGCGGCGCCTTCCGGGACGCCAGCATGGCGATGTGCGCGCTGGTGGCGGCCGCCGACGGCACGATCGACCCGTCCGAGCGGCGCCGGGTGGCGCAGCTGATCGGCACCAACGAGGTGCTGCAGAACTTCGCGGCGGACGACCTCCAGCGCCGCTTCGACGGTTACCTGGACAAGCTGACCGCCGACTTCGACTTCGGCAAGGTCGCCGTGATGCAGGAGATCGGCAAGGTGAAGAAGAAGCCGGTCGAGGCGCGTGCGGTGATCCAGATCGGCATCGTCATCGGCGGCGCGGACGGCGACTTCGACAAGACCGAGCAGGCCGTGGTCCGCGAGGCGTGCTTCGCGCTGGACATCAACCCGGGCGAGTTCGACCTCTGACGCCCGGGGCCGGGCCCGTAAGGGACCGCCCGGCCGGGGAACCCCGAGGGGCGGGCCCGTACGGCACCTCCCGTACGGGCCCGCCCCTGCGCGTGCCACGGGCACCGCGCATCCGGCGGCCGCCCCTGCCCGACCGCCCGGTCCCGTACGGAACTCCCCGTACGGGACCGGGCGGCGTGGTGACCGGCTCTCCGGTCAGACGGCTCGGCGGTGCGTCACACGTTCACGCCGAAGTCGGCGGCGATGCCGGCGAGACCGGAGGCGTAGCCCTGGCCCACGGCGCGGAACTTCCACTCGCCGCCGTGCCGGTACAGCTCGCCGAAGACCATGGCGGTCTCGGTGGAGGCGTCCTCGCTCAGGTCGTAACGGGCCAGCTCGGCGCCGTCGAGGCGGTTGATGACGCGGATGAAGGCGTTGCGGACCTGGCCGAAGCTCTGGCCGCGGCTCTCCGCCTCGTGGATGGAGACCGGGAAGACGATCTTCGCGACCTCGGCAGGGACGTCGGTGAGGTTGATGTTGATCGACTCGTCGTCGCCCTCGCCCTCACCGGTGAGGTTGTCGCCGGTGTGCTGGACCGAACCGTCCGGGCTGGTCAGGTTGTTGTAGAAGACGAAGTGGCGGTCCGAGACGACCTTGCCCGCCTCGGTGCAGAGCAGGGCGCTCGCGTCCAGGTCGTAGTCGGCGCCCGTCGTCGTGCGCACGTCCCAGCCGAGGCCGACGGTGACCGCGCTCAGGCCCGGCGCCTCCTTCGACAGCGAGACGTTGCCGCCCTTGGCCAGCGAGACTCCCATGGTTTACCTCCAGGTGATGTGCCGGTCCGCGTACGGGCCGGACGCACACGGCGCCCGGTTGCGCGGGGCGCCGCGCACGGACCGGCGTATCGGGTTCAGAGCTATGAGGGCTATGAGGTGGGCACGGCGCCGCACCGCCGGCGCCCGGGCCGACGGACAGGACAGGTGCGGCGCGCGGAGTTAAAATCTACAGGACTGTAGAAGTTGGCGCGGCCCACCGACGCCGTCCCGTACGGGCTCTTCCCGACGGCAAGGTCCCGTACGGGGCCTCCCCTGCGGCACGTCCCGTACGGGCCACCCCTTTACGGCCCGTGCCCTACGGGGAACCCCGCGGGGCACGGGCCTTGGGGGGGGACCCACCTCGTACGGCCTGCCCGCAGGGCCTGCCTTCCGGGGCGGCGGCGGAATCCGGCCGGGCGGTACGGGCCGCGGCCGCGGCCGTAAGATGCCCCGACGTCCCGGCCCCGGGACGCCCGGCACGGCGGGAGGCGACGACATGGGCGGGAAAACCTTCGGAAGAGCGCTCGGCGCGCCCTCCGGAGACGGCGGATCCGGCGGTTCCGCGGGCGCCCCCGGCGGTTACCGCGCGGGCGGCCCGGAGCGCGCCCGCCGCCGCGGCCAGGGCGAGTTGGAGGCGCAGGTCCTGACCGCGCTGCACCACGCGCCGGAACCGGTCTCCGCCGCCTGGGTGCAGGAACGACTCGGCGGCGACCTCGCCTACACGACCGTGATGACGATCCTGTCCCGGTTGCACGCCAAGAAGGCCGTCACCCGGGAGCGGTCCGGCCGCGCCTACCTCTGGACGCCCGCCGCCGACGAAGCCGGTCTCGCGGCGCTGCGGATGCGCCGGGTCCTGGACGGCGAACCGGACCGGGACGCCGTCCTGACCAGCTTCGTCTCGGCGCTGTCCGCCCACGACGAACAGGTGCTGCGCGCCCTGCTGGACGGCGCCGCACCCGGTGGCCCGGGCCCCGGCGGGGACTGACCTGTGGGGTTCTTCGTCTTCCTCCCGCTGGTTCTGCCGCTCACCACGCTGCCGATCGCCAAACTCGCCGGCCAGCACCTCCACCCCCGCGCCTCGACCCGCCTGCTGACCCTGCTGTCCACCGTCCTCGCGGTGTGCAGCACGCTCTGCCTGGGCCTGCTGATGGTCGTCGGGACCGCGCAACTGCCCGGCAACCCGCTGCCGGACGGCTGGTCCGACCCGGAGGTGCGCGCCGCGGTGCCGGGCGCGGAGATCGCCGGGACCGCCGCCATCGCCGCGCTGGCTGCCGCGGGCGTGGCCTGCGTCGGGGCGCTGCGCCGCCACCGCCGCATCCGGGCGCGCGCCCAGGACGCGCTGGCCGCGCTGCCACCGGGCCACGACCCGGCCGTCCTCCCGGACGCGACGCCGTACGCGTACGCCGTGCCGGGCACCCCGGGGCGCCCGGGGCGGGCCGCGCGCTCCGGGCGGGTCGTGGTGTCGCAGGGGATGCTGGACAGCCTGGACGGCGCCGAGCGGCGCGCCCTGTTCGCGCACGAACGGGCCCATCTGGACTGCCACCACCACCGCTATCTGCTGGCCGTACGGCTGGCCGGGTGCCTCAACCCGCTGCTGCTGCCGCTGCGTTCGGCGGCGGCGTACGCCACGGAGCGGTGGGCCGACGAGGAGGCCGCCCGCGTCGTCGGCGACCGCCGGGTGACGGCGCACGCGGTCGGCAAGGCGGCGCTCGTGGGGCGGCCGGGCGCCCCCCATCCGGAGCTGGCGCACTTCGCCGCGGAGACCGGTCCGGTGCCGCGCCGGGTGGCGGCGCTGCTCGCGCCCGTACCGCCGGCCGGCAGCTGGCCGCACGCCCTGACCCCGACCGGCCTCGCCGCCCTCGTCGCCGCCGCCGGCACCGCCACCTCGGCCCTCGCCTCCCTGAACTCCACGATCGCCCTCGTCCTCATCCTCAAGGCCGCGACACCGCTGTGAGCGGGTGGGCGTGGGGTCCCGCCCCCAGGGGCGCTCCGGACCGGGCGACCACGGCCGACGGTGCGACCCACCTGGCGAGAGCGGCCATGCGGTACGGCGCCCGGCTGGTGCGCGTCTCCGGTGACGCCGCCCTCTCCGGCGCCGGCGTCCACTACGACGAAGCGGCCCTGCCCGATCCGGTCACCCCCTACGGGGCGGCGAAGGCCGCGGCCGAAACAGCGATCCGGCTCTTCGCCCCGGCCGCCGTGATCGCCCGCACCTCGCTGCTCCTCGGCGACGGTGACCCCGTACGCGAGAGTTTCGTCCACGCTCCGGCCGTCGGGCGGCGCCGCACCGAGACCGGTCCCCCGGGGCCGCTGGACGTCCGCCTGGACAGCGCACCGACGCAGCGCACGGTGCGCACCGCGCTCCGCGGCGCCCGCGCCTTCCTGCGCCGGGCGGACTGCCCCCTCTCCGCGAAAGCAGCAGGTCAGAGACGCATCCCTCGCCCTGCGGACCGCTACGGGGCCGGGCCGGGCCGCTCCGGCGCGACGGGGCCGGCGGAAGCGCTCCGGTCATACCTCCCGCGAAGTTCTACAACACTGTAGATATTGTCGGTACGCTGGCACTCCACATGGCGGTAACGGGTGTTTTCGGAGGGGGA
The DNA here is from genome assembly GCF_043083385.1 of Streptomyces sp. NPDC014733. Lineage (NCBI taxonomy): Bacteria > Bacillati > Actinomycetota > Actinomycetes > Kitasatosporales > Streptomycetaceae > Streptomyces > Streptomyces sp. NPDC014733. The sequence goes on from NZ_JBIBYO010000019.1 coordinate 35,192, forward strand.
GATGGCGACGAGGTGCTCACTCCCGAGCTGGGACTGCCCGCCACCGGACGCGGAGGTGCGGTGGGTCTATCAGCCCGTCGAGGTCCACTTCCCGGACGGCCACTGGGCGGTGGGCCGGATCACCGCATGGTGGACGGACGAGGACGGCGGCCAGTGGTGCCGGATGCGCACCACTCCCGGCGGCCGGCCGCCCCGGTGGTTCCGGTACGACCCGGACACCATCCACCTGCTCCCCAGCTCCGGAATCTGACCCGCCGGCACCGGGAAGCGCCCCCGCACCCGGGGCGTGCGCGCCCGGCGCCGCGCGCCCCCCGCGCGCCGCTGCTCCCGACGCCCACCGGGGTGCCGCCGGGCCGCGCACCCGCCCCGGTGCGCGCCGCCGCGCCCGCCCCCGGCCCGGCCCGACCGCCCCGTCCGGCCCTTCCGCCGCCGCCCCCGTCGCCCGCGACGGCTCCCGCTACCGCGTTCCCCGACGTAGCATCCGCAGAGCGAGAGGGGCCAACGGCGTGCACGACAGGCAGAGTTCCCGGGGCGGCGCGCCCCTCAGGCCAGGTGCCGCGCGCCGTGACGCCCCGCCCGGCCGCGGCGCCCGCGGCGTCCCCGGCCCCCGGCGCGAACCCGCGGCCGCGCGCCGTACCGCCCCCGGGGCCCGCCCCCGTCCGGCGCCCGCCGCGGGCGCCCCGCGCCGCCCGGCCGCGCCGCCCGGGAAGCTCCGGATGACCCGCCGCGGCCGCGTCGTCGCCTGGGCCGGTGCCGTCCTCGCCGCGGTGCTGCTGGGCACCACCGGCGCGGGCGCCTGGATCTACCAGCACCTGGACGCCAACATCCGCGGCGCCGACATCGGCGACGGGCTCGGCGACCGGCCCGCCAACCTCAGCCCCGGCTCCAAGAACATCCTCGTGGTCGGCTCCGACAGCCGCGCGGGCGCCAACGCCGCGTACGGCAAGGGCCTGACCACCATGCAGTCGGACACGCTGATGGTGCTGCACCTCTCCGCCGACCGGCACTGGGCGACCGCCCTGTCCTTCCCGCGCGACTCCTGGGTGCGCATCCCCTCCTGCGTACGCGGCAACGGCAGCCGGTCCGCACCGCACCACTTCAAGATCAACGAGGCGTTCTCGATCGGCGGGGACAGCGGCGACATCGGCAAGGCCGCCAGCTGCACGATCAAGACGATCGAGACCGCCACCGGGCTGCGCATCGACCACTTCGCGTCGCTCGACTTCCAGGGCTTCAAGGGCATGGTCAACGCCCTGGGCGGCATAGAGGTCTGCCCCGAGCACGCCATCCACGACACCAAGGCCCACCTCGACCTTCAGGCGGGCTGCCAGACCATCCGCGACGAGCAGGCACTCGGCTACGTCCGCACCCGTTACAGCGTCGGCGACGGCTCCGACCTCGGCCGCATCGGCCGCCAGCAGGAGTTCCTGAAGGCGCTCGGCACCAAGGCCCGCGCCCAGCTGACCAGCCCCGGCTCGCTCTACGGCTTCCTCGACTCCGCCACCAGGTCCCTCACCACCGACCGCGATCTGGCCGGGATCAAACCGCTCTACGACCTCGCCGCCACGCTCAAGGACATCCCCGCCGACCGGCTCACCTTCCTCACCGTGCCGAACTATCCGCGCGAGGCGGACGTCCCCACCGACCACGCCAACGTCGTGTGGCAGTACCCGCAGGCCGGCGACGTCTTCCGCGCCCTCGCCCACGACCGGGAGATCGACGCCGCCGCCAAGCGGCGGCTGACCGCGGCCGCCGCCCACCCCGTCACCGCCGCCGCCGTCCGCGTCCGCGTCCTCAACGGCACCGGCGCCCCCGGCCGCGCCGCCACCGCCGCCGCCGGTCTGCGCGCCCTCGGCTTCACCGTCACCGCCACGGGCAACGCCCCCGCGACGGGCCCCACGACCCTCGGCTACCCGGCGGGCCTGCGCGACCGGGCCGAGGTCCTGGCCGCCCGCCTCCCCGGCCGTCTCACGCCCCGGGAGGCGGCCGATGCGGCGCCGGGGGAGGTCACGCTGACGGTCGGCGCGGACTTCCCGGTCGACGGGGAGGGGTGACCCGGGGCCGGGACCCGTAGGGGACGTCTCCGGGTCCCGGTGACGCTCGCGGTGTGCCGGGCGCCCGTGCTGTCCACGGTGACCAGGAAGGTGCCGGTGGTCCTGGTCTCTCAGCCCGTGAAGACCAAGCTGGCCAGGAGCGTGTGGACGGCGGTGCCGGCGAGGATGCTCAGCAGGGCGTTGCGGCGCCACAGGTGCAGGCCGACGGTGACGGCCAGCGCGGCCAGCGGGGCCAGGGCGCGGGTCTGGGTGACGGGGACGTCGCGCAGGCAGTAGACCAGGAGGATCAGCATCACGCCGGCCGGCATACGGGTGCGGAGGAACCGGACCGTGCCACTGGCGCGCAGCGGGGTGAGCGCCGCGAACGGCAGGGCCCGCAGGCCCCAGGTGACGGCCGCGGTGACGAGGACGGCGGCGACGGCGTAGCGCGTGTCAGGCATGGCCGGTCTTCCTCCCGGTGACGAAATGGCGGGCCAGGAGGGCGGCGGTGAACAGCGCGAAGGCGACCGGCAGCATCTCGTCCGGGAAGAGGAGCCGGGCGGCGACCGCGCTGAGCAGGGCGAGCACGGGGGTGGGCAGGTCGCCGCGCAGATCCCGGACCGCGTCCAGCGCGAGGACGGTGAACATCGCGGTGAGGGCGAAGTCCAGACCGGTGACGCCCTCCGGGATGAGGGAGCCCAGCAGCGCCCCGGCCACCGAACTGGCCGCCCAGTACAGGTGCAGCGAGAACTGCAGCCACAGGATGCGCCCGCCGGGCCAGGAGCGGGCCTGCTCCCCGGAGGTCAGCGCGAACGCCTCGTCGCACAGGGCGAAGGTGCTGTACGTCTTCCCGAGGCGGCCGGTCACGCGGTGCAGGGGGAAGGAGAGCGCGTAGAAGACGTGCCGGACGTTCACCATGAACGCGGAGACCGCGATGGAGGCGAGCGGGGTGCAGGCCGTGACCAGGCCGATCAACAGGAACTCGAACGAGCCGCCGAACGCGACCAGCGCGGACAGCCCCGCCCACCACCAGTCCAGACCCGACTGCGTCACGAGCGCCCCGTAGGCGAGGCCGAGCGGGATGAACGCCAGGCCGGCGCCCGCCGAGTCCTTGAACGCCGCGCGCGCCTGGGAGGTTTTCGGGGGCAGTGGTACGGGCGCGGGCCGAGGTGGCACCTCGGCGACGGCAGAGGGTATTTCCATGGCGAAATTTTAGAAAAACTTCCGCCTCATATGATTGCCGATCACCCCTGTATTCTCGGGATATGAGCAAGGAAGTACCGCTCGATGCGATCGACCGCGAAATTATCTTTCAACTGCGCCACGACGGGCGGCTCACAAACGTCGAGCTGGCCAGACGCATCGGACTGACCGCCCCGCCCTGCCTGCGGCGGGTCAAACGCCTGGAGGAGTCCGGCGTCATCGCGGGATACCGCGCGGTCATCGATCCGGAGGCCGTGGGACGCGGCCTGGAGGTTCTGATCGACGTCGAGATCTACGCGCAGGACCGCAAGAGTTTCGAGGAATTCGAGTCCATCGTGGCGTCCTTCGAAGAGGTCGTGGAATTCCGCCGGATGTACGGCCGCCCGGACTACTTCATCCGCGTCGCCGTCGCCGACCACGCCGCCTACGAAGCCTTCCTGACCGACCGTCTCAGCGGCCTGCCCGCCGTCCGCCGCCTGGAGTCCCATCTGACGATGAAGACGATCAGGACCAGCCCGTGACCCGTGGTGGGCGGTGCCCCTGCCCGCCAGGGGCACCGCCCACCGGCTTGGACACCGCCCGCCAACTTCCTTGGCCCGTAAGGGACTCGGACACGTGCGGGGCTCGGGCCGGAATCCTCCTACGAGGGGCGTACCGCCGCTAGGCTCCGCCACCATGCCCGTCCAACAGACCTGGAACTCCCTCCCCGCCGACGTCCACACGGCGGTCCGCGCGCGGACCGGCGCCGTCCACCGCGCCGACGACATCGCCGCCGGATACGTCAGCCAGCTCACCACCACGCTGGACACCGACAGCGGCCGCGTCTTCGTGAAGGGCCTGCGCCACGACTACGCCTTCGCCTGGAATCAGCAGCGGGAGGCGGACATCGCGCCCCACGCCGCGCCGCTCGCGCCCGCCGTGCGCTGGCGGATCGACGCGGGCGGCTGGGACCTCATCGGCTTCGAGCACCTCACCGGCCGCGGCGCCGACTACGCCCCGGACTCCGCCGACCTGCCGCTCGTCGTCGACGCCCTCGCCACCCTGGGCGGCATCCGCTGCCCGGACGTACGGACCGAGGACGCGGTGGACCGCTGGGCCCGCCACCTCGACGACCCCGCCGACGGCGCCGCCTTCGCCGGGCCGACGCTGCTCCACACCGACCTCAACCCCGCCAACGTCCTGATCGACGGCGCCGCCCCGGCCCGCCTCGTCGACTGGGCCTACGGCACCCGCGGCGCCGCCTGGATCGACCCGGCCTGCTGGATCGTCTGGCTCATCCACCACGGCCATCCCGCCGCCCAGGCCGAACAGTGGGCCGCCGAGGTCCCGTCCTGGTCCACCGCCCCGCGGCGCTCCCTCGACCTCTTCGCCACCGCCCTCTCCGGCTACTGGCAGGCCCTCGCGACGGAGTACCCGAACCCGATCACGGAGAGCCTGCGGGACGGCGCGGCGGCTTGGGCGAGGCTGCGGGCAGAGAGCTGAGGGAGCACCTGCCCGCGCGCCCCGTCGGGCGCCGGCCCGGCCGGAGCAGCTCCCTGAGCCGGCGGCCGCTACAGAAGCCTTCCGTCCACGGCGTGCAGCGGGCCGAAGCAATTCTGTCCGTGGGACCGTCCCTTCACCTCCCGGCACCCCTGGACCGTCAACGTGCCCGGCGTCCCCACGTACCCGAGCGACGCGGCGACGCTTACCAGCCCGAAGGCGGTGACGCCGAAGCCCGCGAAGATCACCAGGGACGCGAACGCCCGGTTCAGCGCGGCGAACCTTCGGCGGGGAGCTCGGGGCGCGGCCGGCGGGTGCGTGGCCGCTCGGGAAACCCGCATGGTGAGTCCTCAGGGGGAAGAAGTGGATGACGGTGCCGGTCAGCCGAAGGCAGGGGCGGCAGCCGAGCGGCGCACCCAGGGCAGCGGCGCGCCGCTCACTCCTCCCCCTCCAGCTCCCCCTCCGTCTCCAGGAACGCCTCCCGCAGCGCGGCCAGGGTCTCCGCGTCCGGCTTCTCCCACATGCCTCGCGACTCCGCCTCCAGGAGGCGTTCGGCGATGCCGTGGAGGGCCCAGGGGTTGGCCTCTTGGAGGAAGGCGCGGTTCTCGGGGTCGAGGACGTAGGTCTGGGCGAGCTTGTCGTACATCCAGTCGGCGACGACGCCGGTGGTCGCGTCGTAGCCGAAGAGGTAGTCGACGGTGGCGGCGAGTTCGAAGGCGCCCTTGTAGCCGTGGCGGCGCATCGCCTCGATCCAGCGCGGGTTGACGACGCGGGCGCGGAAGACGCGGGACGTCTCCTCGACGAGGGAGCGGGTGCGGATCGTCTCCGGGCGGGTGGAGTCGCCGATGTACGCCTCGGGGGCGGTGCCCTTGAGCGCCTTCACGGTGGCGACCATGCCGCCGTGGTACTGGAAGTAGTCGTCGGAGTCGGCGATGTCGTGTTCGCGGGTGTCGGTGTTCTTCGCGGCGACGGCGATGCGCTTGTACGCGGTTTCCATCTCGTCGCGCGCCGGGCGGCCCTCCAGGCCACGGCCGTACGCGTAGCCGCCCCAGACGGTGTAGACCTCGGCGAGGTCGGCGTCGGTGCGCCAGTCGCGGGAGTCGATGAGCTGGAGCAGGCCCGCGCCGTAGGTGCCGGGTCGGGAGCCGAAGATACGGGTGGTGGCGCGGCGTTCGTCGCCGTGGGCGGCGAGGTCGGCCTGGGCGTGCGCGCGGATGTAGTTGTCGGCGGCGGGCTCGTCCAGCCCGGCGGCGAGCCGTACCGCATCGTCGAGCAGACCGATGACGTGCGGGAACGCGTCGCGGAAGAAGCCGGAGATGCGGAGGGTGACGTCGATGCGGGGGCGGCCCAGCTCCGCCGGGGGGATGGGCTCCAGGCCGGTGACGCGGCGGGAGGCGTCGTCCCAGACGGGGCGGACGCCGAGCAGCGCGAGGGCCTCGGCGACGTCGTCCCCGGAGGTGCGCATGGCGCTGGTGCCCCAGAGGGAGAGGCCGACGGAGGTGGGCCACTCGCCGTTGTCGGCGCGGTAGCGCTCCAGGAGGGAGTCGGCGAGCGCCTGGCCGGTCTCCCAGGCGAGGCGGGACGGGACGGCCTTGGGGTCGACGGAGTAGAAGTTGCGGCCGGTCGGCAGGACGTTGACCAGGCCGCGCAGCGGGGAGCCGGACGGGCCCGCGGGGACGAAGCCGCCGTTCAGGGCGTGGACGGCGTGGTCGATCTCGGTGGTGGTCCCGGCGAGGCGCGGGACGACCTCGCGGGCGGCGAAGCCGAGGATCGCGGCGACCTGTTCGGGCTGCCCGGCGGCCACCTCGGCGACGGCGGACGGCGCCCAGCCGGCGGCCTCCATCGCCTGGACGAGGGCGCGGGCGCGCTCCTCCGCGTCGTCGGCGGCGGTGCGGGTCGCGGCGGACTCGTCCAGGCCCAGCGCCTCCCGCAGCCCGGGCAGCGCGGACGTACCGCCCCAGATCTGGCGGGCGCGGAGGATCGCGAGGACGAGGTTGACGCGCGCCTCACCGGTCGGGGCGGCGCCCAGGACGTGCAGACCGTCACGGATCTGGGCGTCCTTGACCTCGCAGAGCCAGCCGTCGACGTGCAGCAGGAAATCGTCGAAGCCGTCGTCGTCGGGGCGGGCCTCAAGGCCGAGGTCGTGGTCGAGCCTGGCGGCCTGGATGAGGGTCCAGATCTGCGCGCGGATCGCCGGGAGCTTCGCCGGGTCCATGGCGCTGATCTGCGCGTATTCGTCGAGGAGTTGTTCCAGGCGGGCGATGTCGCCGTACGAGTCGGCGCGTGCCATCGGCGGGACGAGGTGGTCGACGAGGGTGGCGTGGACGCGGCGCTTGGCCTGGGTGCCCTCGCCGGGGTCGTTGACGAGGAACGGGTAGATCAGCGGCAGGTCGCCGAGGGCGGCGTCCGGGCCGCAGGCGGCGGAGAGGCCCGCGTTCTTGCCGGGCAGCCACTCCAGGTTGCCGTGCTTGCCGAGGTGGATCATCGCGTCGGCGCCGAAGCCGCCGTCGTCGGCGGAGGCGGCGATCCAGCGGTAGGCGGCCAGGTAGTGGTGGGACGGCGGCAGATCGGGGTCGTGGTAGATCGCGATCGGGTTCTCGCCGAAGCCGCGCGGCGGCTGGATGAGGATCAGCAGGTTGCCGCGGCGCAGGGCGGCGAGGACGATGTCGCCCTCCGGGTTGCGGGAGCGGTCGAGGAACATCTCGCCGGGCGGCGGGCCCCAGTGCTGCTCGACGGAGTCGCGCAGCTCCTGGGGGAGCGTGGCGTACCAGCGCTTGTAGTCGGCGGCGGGGATCCGGACCGGGTTCTTGGCGAGCTGTTCCTCGGTCAGCCACTCCTGGTCGTGGCCGCCCGCCTCGATGAGGGCGTAGATCAGCTCGTCGCCGTCACCGGAGGCGAGACCCGGTACGTCCTCGTCACCGAAGTCGTAGCCCTCCTCACGCAGGCGGCGCAGGAGGGCGACGGCGGAGGCGGGGGTGTCGAGGCCGACGGCGTTGCCGATGCGGGAGTGCTTGGTGGGGTACGCGGAGAGGACCAGTGCCAGCTTCTTGTCCTTCGCCGGGATGTGGCGCAGGCGGGCGTGGCGGACGGCGATCCCGGCGACGCGGGCGGCGCGCTCGGGGTCGGCGGCGTACGTCGGCAGACCGTCCTCGTCGATCTCCTTGAAGGAGAACGGGACGGTGATCAGGCGGCCGTCGAACTCGGGTACGGCGATCTGGGTGGCGGCGTCCAGCGGCGAGAGGCCCTCGTCGTTCTCCTCCCAGGCGGCGCGGTTACCCGTCAGGCAGAGTGCCTGGAGGATCGGCACGTCCAGGGCGGCGAGCGCGCCCGCGTCCCAGGACTCGTCGTCGCCGCCGGCGGACGCCTCGGCCGGCTTGGTGCCGCCCGCGGCGAGGACGGTGGTGACGATGGCGTCGGCCGGGCGCAGCGCGTCGATCAGCTCGGGCTCGGGTGCGCGCAGCGAGGCGACGAAGAGCGGCAGCGGGCGGCCCCCGGCCTCCTCGATCTTGGTGCAGAGCGCGTCGACGAAGCCGGTGTTGCCGCTCATGTGGTGGGCGCGGTAGTAGAGCACCGGGACGAGCGGGCCGTCGATGTCCGTACGGGCCGCGGGCCGCTCCAGCTCGCCCCAGGTCGGCGCGGGCTGCGGCGGTTCGAAGCCGTGGCCGGTCAGCAGGACGGTGTCGGAGAGGAAGCGGGCGAGGCGGCCGAGGTTCTCGGGCCCGCCGTGCGCGAGGTAGGCGTGCGCCTCGGCGGCGGTGCCGACCGGAACGGTGGACGCCTCCATCAGCTGGGCGTCGGGGGCCTGTTCGCCGGAGAGGACGACGACGGGGCGGTGCTGGTCCTCGGCGAGGAGGAGGTTCAGGCCCTCCTCCCAGGCGCGGATGCCGCCGAGGAGGCGGACCACGACGAGGTCGACACCGTCGAGCAGCGCGGGGAGTTCGGCGAGGTCGAGGCGGGCCGGGTTGGCGAGCCGGAACGGCACGGGGCCGCCGGCGGCGCGGGCGCTGAGGAGATCGGTGTCGGAGGTCGACAGCAGCAGAAGCATGCGAGCGCAGAGCCTTCCTCGGGGTATCCGCGCCCCGGGTGGTTCGTTGGACGGCGGGAGTTCCTGACTCACCCGGCAGCTGCCGGGCTCACAGTGGCGGGACCGCGCCGGATTCGCACCGGGCTTCCTCCCTGAGAGCTGCCCCGTGGTCGGGAAAGCCCTCGTCGCCGTCTCCGGCGTCGGCGGGCCGGCTGACCCACCGAAGTGAATGGTAAGGGCTGGTCGGGGCGGTGGGGAGGGGGGCTTGGTGGCGAGGTGCGCGGTGGGTACCGGCGCCGTGGCGGATACCGGCGCCGTGGCAGGCGGGGCCCGCCCCCGGGAGGTGACCGGGGCGGGCCCCTGAGCCGGACCCCGTACGGGGTGCCCGTACGGGGGCGACGCGGGGATCGTCCGGGGCGCGCGGCCCCCTACGGGGTGCCCGTACGGGGGCCGGCTCAGGGATCCGGCGAGGGCGGATCAGGGGCGGTACGAGGGGCGGTTCCGGGGTGTCCGTCCAGGGGCGCGGGGGTTCGCCGGGGCGCCCGGGGCGGGGCCCGGGGCACCGTCGTCCCCGGTGGCGCGTCGGTATGCTCGCGGCCATGCCGCCCTCCCCCTCGAACCGGCCCCCCGGGGCCCAGCCACCGCTGCGCGAGCGCGGTGACGCCTGCCCGGGCGCGCTGCGGCTGCACGCGGCGGCGGACGGCGCGCTGGCCCGTGTCCGGCTGCCCGCAGGGGAGTTGACCGGGCGTCAGGCACGGGCGTTGGGGGATGCGGCGGAGCGGTTCGGGGACGGCGGGATCTCCCTCACCTCGCGCGGCAACGCGGAGCTGCGCGGCCTCGGCGACGGCTGCGGCGGCGCGCTGGCCGCGCTGCTGACCGATGCCGGTCTGCTGCCCTCCGTCCGCCATGAACGCGTCCGCAACCTCGTCGCCTCACCGCTCGCCGGAATCGACCGCCACACCCCGGCCGACGTGCGGCGCTGGGCCCGTGAGCTGGACGGACTGCTCTGCGGACAGGAGTGGACGACGCGGCTTTCGGGCCGCTTCCTCTTCGTCCTGGACGACGGCCGCGGCGATGTGGCGGGCCTGGGCGGCGATGTGACCTTGGTCGCAGAACCGGCGGCGCCGGGCGGCCCGGCAGCCGCGGCGCCGGAGGCGTCCGCGCTCCTCCTCCTCGGCGGGACCGGCGACCCCGGCGACGGGTCCGGCTCCGGCGACGGTCCCGGCCCGGCCCTCCGGATCGCGGGTGCCGATGCCGCCCGTGCCGCGCTCGGTGCCGCCCGTGCCTTCCTGGACGCGGTCGAGGCGAGCGGCAGCGGCGCCTGGCGGTTCCGGGATCTGCCGGGGGGCGCGGCGCCGACCGTGCGCGCCGTCGGCGAGCGGCTGCGCGCCGCCGGGATCCCCGCCGCGTACGTTCCGTCCGGCGAGGTCCCGGCCCGGCCGCGGCGGGGTGCCGGCACCCCGCCGCCCGGCCTCGTCGAAGGACCCGGCGGACGCCGTGCGCTGAGCGTCCCGGCGCCGCTGGGGCGGCTGACCGGCGCACAGTGGCGCCTCCTGGCCCGTACCGCCGCCGAAGGGGACGGCACGCTCCGGCTGACCCCGTGGCGCGGCGTCCTCGTCCCCGGGCTGACCGCACCGGTGGCCGCGGACCGGCTGCGGGAGTGCGCGGACGCGGGCCTGGTCACCGACCCGGACTCGCCCTGGTACCGGCTCGGCGCCTGCACCGGGCGCCCCGGGTGCGCCAAGTCCCTGACCGACGTACGGGCCGACGCGTCCGCCGTCGCCGCGGCCCTGGGGCGGGCCACCGCGCTGCCGGTGCAGTGGTCCGGCTGCGCGCGCCGCTGCGGCCACCCGCACGGCACCTGGATCGACGTCCTGGCGACCGACGGCGGCTACGACGTGACCGTGGTCCGCCCGGGGGCGCCGCCCGAGCCGCTCGCGACCGGCGCCACCGTGCGGCAGGTCGCGGACGCCGTCGCCCACCGGGTGCGCCCGCCGGCCCCCGGCACCGCGCCGTGACCGCCACCGGGCCGCGCGCCGGACCACCGCCCCAAGGGCGCGCACCCCTGGTGCCGCACCCCGCATCCGTATCCCGTTTCCCCACCCCACCACCGATCCACCACACCGAGGGCACCGTGTTCGACTACGAGAAGGACGGGGCGGCGATCTACCGCCAGTCCTTTGCCACCATCCGCGCCGAGGCCGACCTCGCGGGGCTGCCCGCCGACGTCAGCCGGGTCGCGGTCCGGATGATCCACGCCTGCGGCATGGTCGACCTCGTCCGCGACCTCGCCTTCTCCCCCGGCGTGGTGGCGAGCGCACGCGCCGCGCTGCGCGCCGGCGCGCCGGTCCTGTGCGACGCCAACATGGTCGCCAGCGGCGTCACCCGTAAGCGGCTGCCCGCCGGCAACGAGGTGGTGTGCACCCTCGCCGACCCGTCGGTGCCCGCGCTCGCCGCCGAGTTGGGGACCACCCGCAGCGCCGCCGCGCTGGAGCTGTGGCGGGACAAGCTGGACGGTGCGGTCGTCGCCGTCGGCAACGCCCCGACCGCGCTCTTCCGCCTCCTGGAGATGATCGAGGAGGGCGCGCCGCGGCCCGCCGCGGTGCTCGGCATACCCGTCGGCTTCATCGGCGCCGCCGAGTCCAAGGAGGCGCTGGCCGCCCATCCGTCGGGCCTGGAGCACCTGGTGGTGCGCGGACGGCGTGGCGGCAGCGCCATGGCCGCGGCCGCCGTCAACGCCCTGGCGAGCGAGGAGGAATGAGCGTGCCCGAGCAGCAGTCCGGCGCCCGCACCCCGGGCCGTCTCTACGGTGTGGGGCTCGGCCCCGGAGACCCGTCCCTGATGACCGTGAAGGCCGTCCGGGTCATCGCCGAGGCCGATGTGGTGGCGTACCACAGTGCGCGCCACGGCCGGTCCATCGCCCGCGCCATCGCCGCCGAGCATCTGCGCGCCGACCACATCGAGGAGGCGCTGGTCTACCCGGTCACCACCGAGTCGACCGACCACCCCGGCGGCTACCGCGGCGCCCTCGACGACTTCTACGAGGAGGCCGCGGCGCGGCTCGCCGCGCACCTGGACGCGGGCCGCACGGTCGCCGTGATCTCCGAGGGCGACCCGCTCTTCTACGGCTCGTACCAGCACATGCACAAGCGTCTGGCGCACCGTTACCCCACCGAGGTCGTCCCCGGCGTGACCTCGATCAACGCGGCCGCCGCCCGGCTGGGCAGGCCGCTGGTGGAGGCCGACGAGGTGCTGACGGTGCTGCCCGGCACGCTCCCCGAGGAGGAGCTGACGGCCCGGCTGGCCGCCACCGACTCCGCCGTCGTCATGAAGCTGGGCCGCACCTTCCCCACCGTCCGCCGGGCCATGGAACGCTCGGGCCGGCTGCCGGAGGCGCGCTACGTCGAACGCGCCACGATGGCAGGCGAACGGACCGGGGAGCTGGCGGACGTCGCCCCCGATTCCGTGCCGTACTTCGCGGTCGCGGTGGTGCCGAGCCGGGTCGCGGAGCGGGACGTCCCCGAGAGCGCGTCGGGGAGCGCCCCCGAGGGTGTGTCCGGGGCGCCCGGCGAGGCGGCGCACGCCCCGGAGAGCGGGCCCGGGGGCGCCCCCGAGAACGTGTCAGGGGCGCCCGGCGAAGCGGCGCACGCCCCCGGCGACGCGTCGGGGGACATGCCCGGGACCGGCTCCGGCGAGGTGGTCGTCGTCGGCACCGGACCGGCCGGACCGCTGTGGCTGACACCCGAGTCGCGGGGCGCGCTGGCCGCCGCCGACGACCTCGTCGGCTACACCACCTACCTGGACCGGGTGCCGCACCGCCCCGGTCAGCTGCGGCACGGCTCCGACAACAAGGTCGAGTCCGAGCGTGCCGAACTCGCCCTCGACCTGGCCCGCCGCGGCCGCCGGGTCGCGGTCGTCTCCGGTGGCGACCCGGGCGTCTTCGCGATGGCCACCGCCGTCCTGGAGGTCGCCGCCGAGGAGCGCTACCGGGCCGTGCCCGTACGGGTGCTGCCCGGGGTCACCGCCGCCAACGCCGCGGCGGCCAAGGCGGGCGCCCCGCTCGGCCACGACTACGCGGTCCTCTCCCTCTCCGACCGCCTCAAGCCCTGGGAGGTGATCGCCGAGCGGCTGCGCGCCGCGGCCGCCGCCGACCTCGTCCTGGCGCTCTACAACCCGGGTTCCCGCAGTCGCACCTGGCAGGTCGGCAAGGCGCGTGACCTGCTGCTGGAGCACCGTTCGCCGGACACCCCGGTCGTGCTGGGCCGCGATGTCGGCGGCCCGGAGGAGTCCGTCCGCACCGTCCGCCTCGCCGACCTCGACCCCGCCGAGGTCGACATGCGCACGATCCTGCTGATCGGGTCGTCGCAGACCCGGACGGCACCGCGCGCGGACGGCACCGCGTCCGTGTGGACGCCACGCCGGTACCCGGAGGGGTGAGCCCGGTTCCGGATCCGGGAGGATTCGGGGTCGGGTGAGGGTGAACGCGACGGGAGACGGGGGACGTTACGGACGAACGGCATCGCGGGGGAGTGCGCAGCGGCCCCGGACATCCGTACGGAACCGCTCCCTTCGGGGCGCTCCCGCGAGGCCGGTCCGCCAAATTGACCGAACTGTCGGCTGTTGTCCACGGACGGGTGGCACATTGTTGCTGTGCGCGCCCCGCCCCGGCGCGGAGGCCACCGCTTCCGCCCCGGGGAAACCACGCCCACCATGGGCAACGGCGGGGTGTGCCCTTGCCCTCACGGCGCAGAACAGATGAAGTCGGAGAACCATGACCAGGTCTCACTCATGAGCCGTCGCACACGGCGCCGCCGTACCCCGGCCACCCCCTGCCCGTCCTGCGGCGGCACCGACCTCCTGTGGGAGGACGAGGGCGTCTACGGCGGCGGCGAACTCCTGTGGTGGTGCGCCGACTGCCTCCACCAGTGGCACGCGAGCGACTACCCGCGGACAGGGACGCCCGCACCGGGGCCCGCCGCCCCGGCACCCTCCGGCCAGGGAGCCGGCTACGGCGCTCCGGCACCCGGGCAATTGCCGGGCGCCGGGGCACCGGTAGCCGGTGCGTACGGGGAGGCGCCCATGGTGGCGGTGCCTGCCCCGGGCGCGGCGGGCGGCGCCCCGCACCCGGCCGACCGGCCCACCGTCCCCGGCCAGGGGCAGATGCCGGGCGCGCCCGGCACCACCCCGTACCCGGAGATCGCGGCGGCACCGAACCCGTATGCGCAGATGCCCGCAGCCGGTCCGGGCCGGGTGCCGGCTCCGGGCGGGCCGGGGGGCGACCCGTACGGGAACGGGCCGGGCGCGGGCCCGTACGCGGAAGGGCCGGGCGCGGGCTCGGCGCCCGTGCCGGGTGCGGTCCCGGTGCCGGGGCCGAGCGCGGCTCTGGATGCGGCCACGGTGTCCGGGGCGGGTGCCGCTCCGGTGTCCGGTCCTGGTACGGCCACGGTGTCCGGTCCTGGTGCGGCTTCGACGTCCGGGGCGGGTGCGGCTGCGGATCAGGGGCCGGGCCCGGGGCCCGCAGGGGGCGCGGCGCCGGAGGCCGTTCCGGCGCCGGCCGCCCCGCGCGTCCCACGGCCGAGCCCCGTGCGGGAGTTGCCCGTTGCGGAACCCGCCGTCCCGGGGGTGGTGCCTGCTCCCGAGGTGGCCGCGCGCGCGGCACGCCCGGCGCTCCCTCCGGCCGCACCGGAGCCTGCGGTGCCCCCGGAGCCCGTGACACCCCCGGCGCCGGAGGCCGCGGCTTCGGCCGGAGCCCCGGTGCTCCCCGGGCCGACGGCGTCCCCGGAGGCATCGGAGCCGCCGGAGTCGCCGGGATCGCCGGGCTCGTCGGCGGACCCGCGTCCCTCGGCGGGCCCGTATCTCGCCCCGCCGGACCCGTCCGCGCGACTGACCACGGCCGACGCCCCGGCTCCGGCTCCGGCTCCGGCCCCCACGGTGCGCGATGAGCCGCGCCCCACTGAATCGGCCGGCCGTCCGGAACGGGCCGAGGCCACCGGGCAGTTCGGCACCGAGGAGGCGGGCCGTCCCACCGGAGCCGACCATCCCGTAGAGGCCGACCGTCCCGCGAACACCGACCACGCCGTGGGCGCGGAGCGGACCGCCGCGGATACGGGTCGGACCGCCCCGGGTCCGGAGCAGGCGCCCCTCACGGCACAGGACACGGCGGGCACAACGCAGAACACGGCAGGCGCGGAACCGGACACGGCGACCGGCGCGGAGCGCACCGCCCTCCCCGCCCTCACCCCGTACGGGCTGCCCGCCCCGTCGGCGAACGGCAGCACCTCGGTGCCGCTGCCCCCGCTCGCGCCCATCGCGGCGGACGGCGGCGGGGCACCCCTGCCGGTCGGCGACCCGGCGCTCGGCGACCCGGCGTTCGGCCTCCCGCCGGCCGGTATCGCCCCGCCGCCGTCCGTCGCCGCGCCGTTGCCCGCCCCCGCCGGGTCCACGCCGCCGCACCTCGATGCGCCGGCCGGGCCACCGCAGGCCGCCGAGGCGGCCGCCGGGCCGCAGCCGTCGGCTGGTCAGCCGCCCGCCGCGCCCCCGGTGACGCGCCAACCGGCGACCGTCGCCGAACGCACCATGCACGCCGCCGGGTTCCTCCCCCTGATGCCCTGCCCCGGCGCGTACGAGCCCTGGCCGTGCCGCTGTGCGCAGTGCGGCCGGGAGGTCACCCCGACCTACCGTCAGGTCCGCGACGAGGCGTTCGCCTGCGCCTGCCGCGGTACGCGACGGCGCCGCCCCGCCCGCAAACGCTGACGGGGGCGGCACGCCGTCAGCCCAGCCGCTCCCGCAGCCACGCCACCGCCTCCGCCGCCCCCGGCACCGTCGCCACGCCGACGGGCGCCGGGGGCCGGGTCACCAGCACGACGGGCACTCCGGCCTCCCGCGCGGCGGTGAGCTTGGGGGCGGTGGCGGCGGCCCCGCTGTCCTTGGTGACGAGGACGTCGATACGGTGCGCCGCCAACAGGGCCCGCTCCCCGTCGAGCGTGAACGGGCCGCGGTCGAGCAGCATCTCCATCTGCCGCGGACGGGGCCCCTCCGGCGCGTCCACGGACCGTACGAGGAACCAGAGCGCGTCGAGGTGCGCGAAACGCGCGAGGCCCATGCGCCCGGTGGTGAGGAAAACCCGGCGGCCGAGCCCGGGCAGCGCGTCCGCCGCCTCGTCCAGCGACCCGACCCGATGCCAGACGTCACCGTCCTGCGGCACCCAGCCCGGACGCCGCAGAGCCAGCAGCGGCACTCCGGCGGCAGCGGCGGCCCCCGCCGCGTTCGCGCTCATCGCCTCGGCGAACGGATGTGTGGCATCGACCAGCACCTCCACCGCCTGCTCCCGCACCCAGCCCGCCAGCCCCTCGACCCCGCCGAACCCCCCGACCCGCACCTCCCCCACAGGCAACCGCGGCGCCGCCACCCGCCCGGCCAACGACGACGTGACCCGCACGCCCCCACCCGCGACCAACTCGGCGGCCAGCTCACGGGCCTCGGCGGTGCCACCGAGGATGAGGACGTGGGGACGCAACGGAGCGGCGGGGTCGGTCATCGGTCGGGGTCCTTCAGATTCTCGGGGCCGTGGGGCCTTGGGGCCTTGGGGTCCTTAGGCGGCGGAAAACGCTTTGGAAGGGTACGGGAGGGGGTTCCAACCGCCCCCGGCAGACTCCTATTCGGACCAGTAGGGGTCGCGGAGGTCGGGGGTGTAGTCCGCAGCTCCACTGGGAGACTCGGGGAACGAATCCCCCTCTTCACCGGCGATATCACCGCTGGGACCGGACGACACCGCGCTCACCCCGGCGCTGATATAGACGTCGCCGGAACCGCCGACGTCAATTTTTACGATACAGCCATCCGAAGCTTCACTCAGAAGCGATGGCCTGCCGTCGTCCTGCTCCTTGACCTCAAAACCCTTCTCCTCCCAGCGACGCGACACGACCTTGAGGAGTTCTTTTTTCTTCCCTTGCGAGATCTGTGTGCGCAGATGACGCTGCCGACTCACATCCATCGCGTCATTCACCTCATTGGTGAAAGAATTTCTACGCTCCGACATGTGAGCGGGGCCATCACGCCACCGAAGGCGAGGACGCACCCCCGACAACGTATCGTTCAGTACGGAATCAACACGCTGAAGCGCCTTGCCCACCGTGGGATAAGAAGCGTTTCCACTGCCCGGAAAAAGTGAGCAGCCGGAAAAGACCGCGACAGAAAAAATAGAGGCCAGAGCGCCCTGCCATGCCTTACGAGAGAACACGAGTCACCTCCCCGCCTGAAGAGAGACCTTCTCCGGCCGGCCAGCAACGATAGCCCCTATATTCCCCAAGGACGCACCGCCATCAGGATCCTTGAAGTAGTTCGAATGCGAGTGAATTGGCTCGCCATCCGCGACACCGAAGCGGATCCCGCCGAACTCTTGACTGGCCGGATCTCGACCGAACCACAATTGGTGCGGGTCCAATATGCTGCCAATCCCCACCCCGATGGTCCCTCCAAGGGACTCTTTCTTGGTAGGCAGGTGAGTGACCGGGTCGTTCTCCGCTGCACCCACCCAGACATGCCCCTTCCCCACTCCGAGGTCCTCCGCCTTCTGCGCCCCTGTGCCAGGGCTTCCCACGAGAATGATGTCGTCGGCGGGCATACCGCCCGGGCGCTGCGCCCCCTGACCCACGGCGAAGGAGCCGTAACTGTGACCGATCGCCGTGACGTGCGGTTTGTCCCCTTGGTGAGTTGCCTGAACTCCGTCGAGGAAGGTGCCGAAATCCGCCCCGCCTTGCTCGCCCGGCCCATCGAAGGCGACCTCGGCGCTCTGGGGCGCGTCATAACCGAGCCAGACGATCGACGCGGTGCTGTGATTGCTGTCTGCATGGGCGGAGGATCCCCAGACGCTCCGCGCACGATCACCATCGTCTCCCCCCACATCCTCAAGCGTGGTACTGAACCCCGGAACATAGGCCGCGACATTGTCCGCCTTATCAGGGTTCCCGTACGACAGAATGGCCCGCCCCTGCCCCTCTTCCCCAATTCCCAGGAGGAATGGCTCGGGAACCTTCCCGTCATCCCGGTCAAGGCGGTCCCTGATGGCGCGGTAACCCTTCTGCTTCTCTTCCTGCTCTTCCGACATGGGCGTACCGGGCGGGTGCGCGTCGATCAGTCGGTCGAGATTGACGCGGTTCGCCTCGTCGCGGGTATCGGCGGGTATGCCGTCGAGATTCCCGATGGCATCGGGGTTCAGCGCCAGCTGCTCGTCCCGTTCTTCCTGGCTCAGGCCGTTCCACCAGTCATGGACCTTCTTCGGGTCCGTCCCCCGGTGCGGAGCAGAATTGAGACCGACCGCCGAACCCGCGATCTGGGAGATGTCGGACGCGTCCCGCTGGTATTCCTGCCTGTCGACCTTCAGCCCGCGGTCGGCCTGAAGGCGCGCGATGGCGATGGTGTAACGCCCGTCGATCTCCTCGACGGTGCGCCGGACGCCGAGGATTTCCCCCTCAAGGTCACGCCGCTCGATCTCCGCGTCCGGGGGGCCTGCATCCGGGTCGCCCGTCGGAATGGAGCCCTCGTCCTTGTAGGTCACCTCCCCGCTGGGCAACACCTTGAGGCCCTTCGAGGCTGCCTCGTCGAGCAGTTTGCCCAGCCGCTTCTGCTGCTCCTTCATCTCCGTGACGAAGCCGTCGAGGGTGGCCTCGATGAGCGTGCATTCCTGGGATCCGAACTGGAAGTTCTGGCCCAGGCGTTGCAGCCGGACCTGTGCCGCGTCAGCCGCCTTGCCCGACCAGTCGCTCTTCAACGGGCGACACATATACGTGTCGACGCGATCCTGGTAGCCACCGAAGCGATGCGCCGATCGCGCCCATTCCTCCTTGGCCTCTTCCAGAGCGGAAAAGCGGAGGTCCTGGATTTCCTGCAGAGTAGGCATCAGACATCACCCGAAGGGGCTGTTGTGGCGCGACTGCGCCGCGGGCAGGACCATGGCCGGACTTTCGGAGCGCTGAGTGAACGACCGCGCGGTGTTGCCGTCGTTCTGCTCGTAGTTGTCCGCGGACTTCCGCAGGGATTGCGCGACATCCCCGCATTCCTTGCGGACGTCACCGAGCCGGGCCTGCCAGGACTGCTGCGTCCGCATCAGCTGCTGGGCGAAGGAGAACCCCGCCGTCTGGCCGGGCACACCGTGGTGATGCGCGTTCAGCGCACTCACGGCGGAACCCACCCCCGACTGCATTTCCTCGCTCTGGCCCGCTGCGGTGCGCAGCGTCTTCGGCTGCACATCGGTATCCGGCACAACAGCCCCCGATTCCCCGTTTTTTCCTACATGTATGAGACAGCCGTTCACCCTAAGTGACGTATGCGGGTGGCACCCCTGTAAGGCGCGATTCGGCCGGTGGCAGACCGAAAGAGAGTGGCGGGCCGTACGGTGCCGGCATTCCGGGCGTGCGGCGGGAGGGTGTTCCGCAGGCCCGTGTCCGACCCGGGCGCGGCGGTGTACCGCACGGCAGGGGAACATGGGCAGGCGGCTCAGGTGTCGCGAATCGGTGGCGCGAGGGCCGCGGGCCGGGTGGCGAAAGGGCAGGTGGCGAGGGTGGGTGCGTCCGGCGGGGGTCCGGCGGAGCCGCAGGGCCGGGGGGCGTCGCAGAAGTCCGCGGCAGGTGGTCGCAGCGCTCAGCTCGCGCATACCGGGCTGCGGTCCGGGTGGACCACCGGGGCGTGCGCGACGGCGGCGAGCGCCGCGGCGTACACGGCGTTGCTGACCGGGGAGTTCCCGGACCCGGTGCAGATCGCCCTGCCCAAGGGGCACACGCCGTCGTTCGCGCTGGCCAAGGAGGAGCTGGCCGCGGACCGGTCGTGGGCGATGGCGGCGGTGGTGAAGGACGCGGGGGACGATCCGGATGTGACGCACGGGGCGTTGATCCGGGTGACGGTGCGGGAGCTGCCGACCGGTTCGGGGGTGGTCTTCCGGGCGGGGCCCGGCGTCGGCACGGTGACCCGGCCGGGGCTGCCGCTGGACGTCGGCGAACCGGCGATCAACCCGGTGCCGCGGCAGCTGATCTCCGGGCACCTGGCCGAGGTGGCGGCGCGGTACGGCGGGCGCGGCGACGTCGAGGTCGAGGTCTCCGTCGACCACGGCGAGGAGATCGCGCGCAGCACCTGGAATCCGCGGCTGGGCATCCTCGGCGGGCTGTCGATCCTGGGGACGACCGGCGTCGTGGTGCCGTACTCCTGCTCGGCGTGGATCGACTCGATCCGGCGCGGCGTGGACGTGGCACGCGCGGCGGGGCGGCGCCATGTGGCGGGCTGTACGGGGTCCACGTCCGAGAAGGTCGCGGTGGCGCTGCACGGGCTGCCCGAGGACGCGCTGCTGGACATGGGGGACTTCGCGGGTGCGGTGCTCAAGTACGTACGGCGCCATCCGGTGGAGCGGCTGACGGTCTGCGGAGGGTTCGCGAAGCTGTCGAAGCTGGCGGCCGGGCACCTCGATCTGCATTCGGCGCGGTCCCAGGTGGACAAGGGGTTCCTCGCGGAGCTGGCCCGGCTCGGGGGCGCGGACGAGGCGTTGGCCGCCGAGGTCGCGGGTGCCAACACGGGGCTCGGGGCGCTCCAGTTGTGCGCCGCCGCCGGCGTGCCCCTGGGCGATCTGGTGGCCGCCGCCGCACGGGACGAGGCGCTGGCGGTGCTGCGGGGCGCGCCCGTCACCGTTGACGTGGTGTGCATCGACCGCGCCGGGCTGGTGGTCGGGCGGTCGGAGCCTCGCGGACCGGGGGCGTAGAGGCTGCGGCGTGCGCCGGGCGCGTGGGGCTGCGCCGGGAGCGTGTGGGGCTGCGCCGTGCGCCGGGAGCGTGGGGGGGTGCGCCGTGCGCCGAGGTCCGGTGCCGTTCCAGGCGCCGCCCCAAGGGCCGTCCGGGAGCGGCGTGCCCCGGAGCCCCAGGGACCCGCCCGGGAGCGGCGCCCCGTACGCCGCGCCGCCCCGGACGAGGGAAGCGCGGAACGGCACGGAGCGGACCGGGCGGGGGAGTGCGACGTGCCCCGTTCCGCCCCTAGTTCGCCCCCCAGGCGCCCCCGCAGCCGTCGGCCGGACGCTCGCGGTCCGTCGAGTACAGGAAGCTGTCGCCGAACTGCTCCGCGGCCAGTGTGCGGCCGACGACGATGACGGCCGTGCGGACCACGCCCGCGGCCTTCACCTGGTCGGCGATGTCGGCGAGGGTGCCGCGCAGGACGAGTTCGTCGGGGCGGGAGGCGAGGGCCACCACGGCGGCCGGGCAGTCGGCGCCGTAGTGGGGCAGCAGCTCGGCGACGACCCGGTCGGCGTACCGGGCGGCGAGGTGCAGGACGAGGAGGGCACCGCTGCGCCCCAGGGTGGCGAGGTCCTCGCCCTCGGGCATGGCGGTGGCGCGCTCGGCGACCCGGGTGAGGATCACCGTCTGGCCGACCGTCGGAACCGTCAGCTCGCGCTTGAGGGCGGCGGCCGCGGCGGCGAACGCCGGGACGCCGGGCACCACGTCGTACGGCACGCCCGCCGCGTCGAGGCGGCGCATCTGCTCGGCGACGGCGCTGAAGAGGGACGGGTCGCCGGAGTGCAGCCGGGCCACGTCGTGGCCCTCCTCGTGGGCGCGGACCAGCTCCGCGGTGATGGTGTCCAGGTCGAGCCGGGCGGTGTCGATCAGCCGGGCGCCGGGCGGGCATTCGGCGAGCAGTTCGCGCGGTACCAGGCTGCCCGCGTAGAGGCACACACCGCAGGCGGCGAGGGTACGGGCACCGCGCACGGTGATCAGGTCGGCGGCGCCGGGGCCCGCGCCGATGAAGTGGACGGTCATCGTTCCTCGTTCTCCGGGGACGTGGGGGTGGGGGCGGGGGCGGCCTCTCCGAAGGGGGCGGCCGCCCCGGGAGACGCCGTTCCGGAGGCTCCCCCAAGGGACGCGGCCGCGGCGTCGTCCCCGGTGGGCGCCGGCTTGACCGCCGCCCACTGGGTGACCGGCATCGCCTGCCGCCAGCCCGTGAAGCCGCCGACGGGCGTCGCGTGGGCGACGGCGAGGCGTACCAGGTCGCCCCCGTGGCGCCGGTACCACTGCGTCAGCAGCGCCTCGGACTCCAGCGTCACGGTGTTGGCGACGAGTCGGCCGCCCGGGGGCAGCGCCGCCCAGCAGGCGTCGAGCAGACCGGGGGCGGTGAGCCCGCCGCCGATGAAGACCGCGTCGGGGACCGGCAGTCCGGCCAGCGCGGCGGGCGCGGCGCCCCGCACCACCCGCAGCGCCGGTACGCCGAGGGTGTCCGCGTTCCGCTCGATACGGGCGGCGCGGACGGCATCCCGTTCGACGGTGACGGCGCGGCAGGCGGGGTGGGCGCGCAGCCACTCGACCGCGACGGAGCCGGAGCCGCCGCCGATGTCCCAGAGGAGTTCGCCGGGCTCCGGGGCGAGCGCGGCGAGGGTCGCGGCCCGTACATGGCGCTTGGTGAGCTGCCCGTCGTGGTCGTACGCGTCGTCGGGCAGCCCGGGGACGACCGGCAGCCGCACCGCGCCCGGTGCGCGGACGCACTCCACCGCGACGACGTTCAGCGGGTCGCCGGGCGGCCGCGCCCACGTGGCCGCGGTGCCGTCGGTCTGCGCCTCGGCGGGGCCGCCCAGCTGCTCCAGGACGCGCATCCGGGACGGGCCGAAGCCGCGCTCCCGCAGCGCCTCGGCGATCCGCGCGGGCGTGTCCGCGCCGGACGACAGGACCAGCACCCGGCGCCCGTGGTGCAGCACCCGCGCGAGGCCCGCGACCGGGCGCCCCACCAGCGAGACGACCTCGGTGTCGGCCACCGGCCAGCCGAGCCGGGCGCAGGCGTACGCGACGGACGAGGGGTGCGGCAGGACCCGCAGCCGGGGGCGGGGCGTATCGGGGGCGTCCGGGAGGGCGGCCAGCACCTCGGTCAGCGTCCGGCCGATGCCGTGGAACATCGGGTCGCCGCTGGCCAGCACGGTCAGACCGCGTCCGGCGTGGGCGGCGATCAGGCCCGGTACGGCGGGGCGCAGCGGCGACGGCCAGGTGACGCGCTCACCGGCGCACTCCGGGGGCAGCAGGTCGAGTTGGCGCGCCCCGCCGAGCAGGACCCCGGCGGCGCGGAGCGCGTCACGGGAGGCGGGGGCCAGTCCGTCCCAGCCGTCGGCGCCGATGCCGACGACGGTGAGCACGGGCGGGGCGGGTGAGGGGAGCGGTGAAGGGGGTGCCAGGGGGGTCACTGCCGAGTACCTCGAACCTCGGAAGCCGCCGTGCGGCCGGTGGGGAAGGGGGCGGCCGGTCGGCCGGGGACGTCCCCGCACTCTACTGAGCGGGCCGGGCGGCGGGAGGCCCGGGGCCGGGGCCACTACAGGGCGCCGGGCGGGAAAATCCCAGGAGCGCCCGCCGCGTACAGGCCCCGGCCCGGCCCGAGCGCCCGCCCCGTACAGGCCACGGCCCGGCCCGGAGATCACCCTCGGAGGTCCTGCGGACAGGCGCGGTCGGGACACCGGCAACAGAACGGGCAGGTCCGGGTGACGCCTTCCACCGCCTCGCCCGCTGTCAAGAGCGGCGGGCCACCGTCATCGACGCCTTCTTCGACCTCGCCGACACGATCACCACCGTGCGCAGCCTGACTGGACGGGCATGGACCACTCACCGCTGGGACGAACGCCCGAACCGCCGACCATGACCACACGCCTCTCCGCGCAACCTCTTAGCCGACCGTCAAGGCGCCGACCTTGAAGCTGTCGCCGCAGACGCTGAAGTAGCCGCCCGGCGAGCCGTCCGCCTTCAGCACGTTCACGCTGGTGTCCGCCTGCTTCGGCAGCCCGACCTTGACGGTGGACGCGCCCATCGGGCAGGTGTCGCGGGCGGTGCCCTCGGTGTTCAGGTTGTTGTAGCCGATGTCCGCCGTCGCCGAGCCGCCCGCCGGGATGTCGACCGCGTCCGAGCCCTCCTCGGAGTTGTCCGCGGAGATCGGGGCGGTCTTGTTCTCGTCGTCGGTCGCGGTCACCGTCGTGGGACCGACGACCGTACAGGTGGCACCGGAGGTGTTGGTGAGCTTGAGGGTGCCGTTGGCCGCCTGCTGCTCGGTGGCCTGGTGATCGCTCATGAAGAACTTGATCGAGACCGTCTGGGGAGTGCAGGCCGCAGTGGCGCCGCCACCCGTGTTCTTGGACGAGCTGCTGCCGCCCGTGTCCTTGGACGAGCTGCCGCCGCCGCTCGTGCTCGATTTGGTCCCGGTCGACGCCTCGGGCGAAGCCGCGGTCGAGGCCGAGGCCGAGTCCGACGCGGGGGCGGACGAGTCGGCAGCGGCGTCGGCCTTGTCGCCGCTGTTGCAGCCGGTGAGCGCAAGCGCGGAAAGTGCGGCGAGAGCGCCGACGGCTGCTATGCGGGTACGAGCACGAGTTCGCATGAACTTCCTTCTTCTCCGTCAAAACCTGAGAGCCAACTGAAGAAGACAGGATGATCTACGAAACCGTACTGACTGCATATGCCAGGTAAATAATCACCAAGTCCACACCATCTCAGCCCAAGATCGTCGCCAATACCCGCGTGGCCCGTTCCGTTGCCGGTGCCCCAACCGCGCCTATCCGCGCGACCGCTTATTGCCTACTATCTGCAACAGCAACTCTCCCGCAATACTTTTCAAGACTCCGCAAGACCCCGCAAGACCTGCTCCAAGGAGGCCGCCCCCATGCCCTCACCCGTAGTGCTGGGAATCGAGTCGTCCTGCGACGAGACGGGCGCCGGACTGGTACGGGACGGGCGCCTCCTGGGGCATGCGCTGGCGTCGAGCATGGACCAGCACGCCCGCTACGGCGGCGTCGTACCCGAGATCGCGGCCCGCGCCCATGTGCACGCGCTGCTGCCCGTCGTCCACCGCGCCCTCGACGACGCGGGGCTCGGGACGGCGGACATCGGGGCGGTCGCGGTGACCACCGGGCCGGGGCTGTCCGGGGCGCTCCAGGTGGGGCTGGCCGGGGCGAAGAGCCTCGCGTACGCGCTCGGGGTGCCGCTGCACGGTGTGCATCACCTGGCGGGGCATGTCGCGGCGGACACCCTGGAGCACGGGCCGCTGCCCGACCCCTGTGTCGTCCTCATCGTCTCCGGCGGCCACACCTCGCTGCTGCTCGTCCGCGATCTGGCGCGCGATCCGATCGTCCACCTCGGGGACACCGTGGACGACGCGGCGGGCGAGTGCTTCGACAAGGTCGCGCGGGTCTTCGGGCTGCCGTACCCCGGCGGGCCCGCCATCGACCGGGCGGCGCGCGCGGGGGATCCGCGCGCCGTCCCCTTCCCGCGGCCGCTCACCTCCGGCGACCCGCGCACCCGGTACGCGTTCTCCTTCTCCGGGCTGAAGACCGCGGCGGCGCGCTGGGCGGAGCGGGAGCGCGCGGCGGGCCGGGAGCTGCCGCTCGCCGACGGCGCCGCCTCGCTCCAGGAGGCGGTCGCCGATGTGCTGACCCGTAAGGCGGTGGCCGCCTGCACCGCACACGGCGTCGGGACGCTGGTGGTGGTCGGCGGGGTGGCCGCCAACTCCCGGGTACGGGCGCTCGCCGAGGAGCGGTGCGCGGCGGCCGGGATCACCCTGCGGGTGCCGCCGCTGCGGCTGTGCACGGACAACGGCGCGATGATCGCCGCCGTCGGCGACCTCCTGGTCCGCGCGGGCGCCGCGCCGGCCCCGGCGGACGTCTCCATCGACCCGTCGGCACCTCTGGAGTACGCGGCGCTGCACCCGGTGGCGAGCGGGGCGGGACGGGCGGCCTGACGGAGCGGTCCCCACCCTCGGCCGTCCCTGAAAAAGGGCAGGGCTGATGCTCCATCACCTGATATATCCCGACTGTTCCGGGGCCTGCTTCCGTGAGACGTACCAGGTGGCGGGTGCGGGTCAAGCTCCGGCCCCCCGTCGAGGGTTGCCGGATCGGACCGAGCGGATAAAGTGCAGAAGATCTTCCGCTTCCGCCCGCGCCGCGCACCGGCCCGCGCCCCACCGCGACCCGGAGCCCGTGCGATCGGCCGGACGGCCCGTCAGGAGTGCCACCGCACTCCCGCCCGGCCCCTCCCCCGTACCGCCGCCGCCATCGCTCCGAGGACCAGCCCCGATGTCACCCCAGATACCCTCCCGCCCTCGGGCAGAGTCTTCGCCGCTCGGTGCCGCGCTGCTCACCCTGGTGGGCGCGCTCCTGATCACCGGCGTCCTGTGCCTGTGGGCCGTCCTCTCCGCCCCGGACACCGTCCGCACCGCACTGGCCTGGGGCGGCGGCATCGCCGCCGTGGCGCTCAGCGGATCGCTGTCCGCCGCCGTGTACGGACTGCGCCAGACCCGCGTGCACCGCGCCCGCGTCGAGGCGGTCCGCGCCGAGGCCGAGCGGCTCGCCGACGAGACGCTGCCCGCGGTCGTCGCGCAGCTGCGCACCGGCTCGTCCGCCGACACCGCACTCAGCCGGGTCCCGCTGCCCACCACCCCCGCCCACCAGCGCATCGTCCGCAGCCTGGCCGAGGAGGTCGGCCGCGGGGAGCGGATGCGCGCCGCCGCGATGGCCGCCTGCGCGAACGCCGCCGGACGCGTCCAGGCGCTGTCCACGAGCATGCTCGCCGACCTGCGCGAGATGGAGCACCGGCACGGCGAGGAGGTCCTGGGCGACCTGCTGAAGCTGGACCACACCACGGCGCAGGCCGGGCGTCTCGCCGACTCCATCGCGGTGCTCACCGGCGCCCGTTCGGGCCGCCGCTGGAACAAGCCGATCTCGATGGAGAGCGTGCTGCGCGGCGCCATGGGCCGGATCAGCGCCTACCGCCGGGTGCAGCTGCACAACAGCAGCACCCTCGCGGTCGCCGGGCACGCCGCCGAGGGCATCATGCACGCGCTCGCCGAGATCATGGACAACGCGACGTCCTTCTCGCCGCCGTCGTCCGCGGTCCACGTCTACGTCGAGGAGACGCAGGCGGGCGTCGTCGTCAGCGTCGAGGACAGCGGTCTGGTGATGGGTGAGACGGCGCTGCGCCGCGCCGAGGCCGCCGTCTCCGCCGACTCCCTGGACCTCATGTCGCTGTCCGGTACGCGTCTCGGCCTCGCCGTCGTCGGCTGTCTGGCCCGCAAGCACGGGCTGAACGTGTCGTTCCGCCCGTCGGCGCGTGGCGGCACCAGCGTCGTGGTGCTCATCCCGCAGCAGCTGGTCACCGAGGGCCGGCCGGTGGCGCGTGAGCCGGAGCGGCCGGTTGTGCCGGACACCGTGGAGTCGCTGACCCGCCCGGCCGGGCCGCGCCACGCCTCGCGCCGTACGCCGTCGGAGTCCGCGCCGCGCCACGCCTCGCACCGGGATCCGGCCGAGCCGGTCGCCCCGCTCGCGCCGTTCCCGCCCGAGCCGCCGCAGTCCGCGCCGCCGGCCGAGCCCGAGGCGCCCGCGCCGCCGGCCGCGATCCCGCCGCAGCAGAGCCGCCGCCCGGCCGCGCCGGCACCGGAGTTCGGCGAGAGCGGGCTGCCCAAGCGCCGCCGGGGCCAGACGCTGGCCTCGTCGGGCACCGGCGCCCCGGCGCCGAAGCCCGCGCCGCGGCCCGCCGCGCCGCGCCCGGCCCGCTCCCGTGAGGAGGCGGCGGAGCGGTTCCGCACCTTCCGCCGCGCCGTCGGCCGCGGCCCCGACGCCGCCGGTGGCACCACCGATCCTTCGCAGACCCCCACCCCCGCTCCCCCGGAGGACGAGACCCGATGACGAACACGACCGATCACAGCCTCGACTGGATGCTGGAGAACCTGCTCCAGAAGACGCCGGGCGCCCGCCACGCCCTGGTGCTCTCCCGCGACGGCCTGAAGCTGTGCCACTCCCCGGGGCTGACCGTCGATCAGGCCGACCAGCTCGCCGCCATCGCCTCGGGCATCCAGAGCCTGTCGCACGGCGCGTCCGTGGAGTTCGGCGACGGCACCGGCGGCGTCCGCCAGGCGATGACGGAGTTCCACGGCGGCATCCTCTTCATAGTCGAGGCCGGGCACGGCGCCCATCTGGCCCTGCTGGCCGTCGAGGACGCCGATGTCGGCCTGATCGGCTTCAACATGAACGAGCTGGTCGAGCAGATCGGCGAGTACCTCCAGGCGGCCCCGCGCGAGGAGGGCGGCCGGACGCTCAGCCCGGGGCAGCAGGCATGAAGCGGCTCGGTCCCGACGACGATCCGGACCGGCTCTACACCGTCACCGGTGGCCGTAGCCGCGCCGCCGACGACCTCAACCTCGACCTGGTCACCCTGATCGTCAGCGAGTGCGATCCGGCGCCCGGCATGCAGTCGGAGCACGTCCGGATCCTGTCCATGTGCCGCCACCCGATGGCCGTCGTGGAGGTCTCGGCGGAGCTGCGGATGCCGGTGAGCGTCGTGCGGATCCTGCTGTCGGACCTGCTCGACAGCGGCAAGGTGACGGCCCGCCACCCCCGGCCCGTCACCGCGGCCCACCTTCCCGACACCGATCTGCTGAAGGAGGTGCTCGATGCACTCCACCGCCTCTGACGGGGGCCCCGGAGCCGCACCGGCGCCCGACGCCCACGCCGCCCCGTCCCGCGCCCCGCTGCGGGACACCGCGGACAACGGCCTGAAAATCGTCATCGTCGGCGGCTTCGGCGTCGGCAAGACCACCATGGTCCGGTCCGTCAGCGAGATCCGTCCGCTGAGCACCGAGGAGACCATGACCCGGGCGGGCGTCGGCGTCGACGACCCGTCCGGCGTCGAGACGAAGTCCACGACGACCGTCGCCTTCGACTTCGGCCGCATCAGCATCAACGACAAGACGGTGCTGTACCTGTTCGGCGCCCCCGGCCAGGAACGTTTCTGGTTCCTGTGGGACCGGCTGTTCGCCGGGACGCTCGGCGCCGTGGTGCTGGTCGACACCCGCCGCCTGGACGACTCCTGGTACGCCATCGACCGCCTGGAGGCGCACGGTATGCCGTTCATCGTGGCGGTGAACGACTTCGGCGGGCCGCAGCACACCCTGGAGCAGGTCCGCGAGGCGCTGGACCTGGCGCCGGAGATCCCGCTGGTGCAGTGCGACGCCCGTGACCGGCGGTCCAGCAAGTCCGTGCTGATCGCGCTGGCCAACCACCTCTACTCCCTGTCCGCCCCTCACGAGACCGTGAAGGCCGCCACGTGACCGAGCAGTTCCCCCCGCCCGGCTGCCCCGCGCACGCCCCCGCCGCTGCACCTTCCGGCCCCTCCGGCGCCGTCCGGCTCTACGGTGACGGGCTCAGCGGCGACCCGGCGCGGCTCTACCGTGAGCTGCGGCGCGAGCACGGGCCGGTCGCGCCGGTCCTGCTGGACGGCGACATCCCCGCCTGGTTCGTCCTCGGCTACCGCGAGGTCCACCAGGTGACATCCAACAACGAGCTGTTCGCCCGCGACTCGCGGCGCTGGCACGCCTGGGAGTCGATCCCCGCCGACTGGTCGCTGATGCCGTTCGTCGGCTATCAGCCGTCGGTGATGTTCGCGGAGGGCGCCGAGCACCGCCGCCGCTCCGGGGCGATCAGTGACGCGCTGCTCGCCATCGACCAGTTCGAGCTGCGGCAGATCTGCGAGCGGCTCGCGGACGGGCTGATCGACGCGTTCGCCGGCAGCGGCGAGGCGGACCTGATGGCGGACTACGCGCTGCGGCTGCCGCTGCTCGTCGTCACCGAGCTGTTCGGCATCGACCCGTTGGAGGTGCCGCAGCTGGTCCGGGACATCTCCGAGTCGCTGGACGAGGGCCCGGGCGCCATCGAAGCGCACCAGCGGGTCGCCGCCCGGATGGCGCGGCTGGTGCACGAGCGCAAGGAGCGGCCCGCCGCCGACGTGCCGTCCCGGCTGCTGACCCACCACGCGAAGCTGGCCGAGGAGGAGGTGGTCATCGATCTGCTGGTGGTGATGGCCGCCGCCCAGCAGCCGACCGCCAACTGGATCGGCAACACCCTGCGGCTGATGCTGACCGACGACCGCTTCGCGGTGTCGCTCTCCGGCGGGCGGCGCAGCGTCGGCCAGGCGCTCAACGAGGTGCTGTGGCAGGACACCCCGACGCAGAACTACATCGGCCGCTGGGCGTCCCGCGACACCCAGCTCGGCGGGCGGCGGATCCGCGCCGGTGACCTGCTGGTCATGGGCCTGGCCGCCGCCAACAACGATCCGCAGGTCAGCCCGGACTTCACCACGGCCGGTACGGACAGCAACCAGGCCCACATGTCGTTCAGCCACGGCGAGCACGCCTGCCCCTATCCGGCCCCGGAGATCGCCGAGGTCATCGCGCAGGCGGCGGTCGAGGTGCTGCTCGACCGGCTGCCGGACGTGATGCTGGCGGTGCCCGCCGCGGACCTGGTGTGGCATCCGTCGCTGTGGATGCGCGGACTGACCGCGCTGCCGGTGGAGTTCACCCCCGCGTACGCGCCGCGGTGAAGCGCACCGGAAGGGCGTCCAGGCCCCGGGTGAAGATGCCTTCTTCGCGCGGGGCCGCGCCGTCCGCGAGGGCCAGGTCGGGCAGCGCGTCGAGCAGCAGGTTCACGCCCGTCTCGACCTCGGCCTTGGCGAGCAGTGCGCCGACGCAGAAGTGCCGGCCGAGGGCGAACGACAGATGGTCGGCGGCGGCGGAGAACGCGGTGGTGGCCGCCAGGTCGGTGCGGTGGATGTCGAACGTGTCGGGGTCGCGGTAGCGGCGTTCGTCGCGTCCGGCGGCGCCGATCAGGCAGGTCACGGTGGCGCCCGCGGGGATCGTCCCGCCGGCGATCTCGACGTCCTCCGACGGCTGACGCATGATCATGTGGACCGGCGGGGTGTACCGCAGGGTCTCCGCGAAGGCGGGGGCGATCAGCGACCGGTCCGCGCGCACCTCGGCCAGCTGCTCCGGGTGGCGCAGCAGGTTGTACATCAGCGTCGAGAGCGCCTTGTCGGTGGTCTCGCCGCCGGCGGTGAGCAGCAGCGAGCAGAACGCCTTGATGTCCTCGTCGCTCATCCGCATCCCGTCGATCTCCGCGGCGCAGAGCGTGGACAGCAGGTCGTCGCCCGGGTTCGCGCGGCGGTCGCGGATGACCGGGAGCAGGTACGCGGCGAGTTCGTCGCGGGTGCGGAGTCCGGCGGCGGCGACGTCGGGGTCCTGGGCGAGGTTGCCGAGGAATCCCATGATCGCGGTGTACCAGCGGTGGAAGCGGTCGTGGTCGGCGCGGTCGAGGCCGAGCATGTCGACGATGACGTTGATGGGGAAGCGGGTCGCGAACTGTGCGACGAGGTCGGCGCTTCCGGCGCCTCGGAAGGCGTCGATCAGTTCGCGGGCGTTGCGCTCGATGACCGGCAGGAACGCGGTCTCCAGGGTCCTGCCGCGGAACGCGGGGGCGACCAGTGCGCGGCGGACGGCGTGTTCGCGGCCGCTCATCTGGAGGATGGTGCGGCCGTGCACCGGCTCCAGCTGCCAGTCGTAGTTGTCGGTGGTGAAGACCGGGTCCTTGAAGGCGCGTTCGACGTCCTCGTAGCGGGAGAGGACGTAGCTGTCGGTGGCCTCGTGGTGGATCAGCGGGAAGTCGTCGCGCAGTACGCGGTAGGCGCGGTGCGGGTCCGCGTGGAACTCGGGCGACAGGATGTCCGGCGGCACTGCTCGGCTCACGGGCACGGCACTCCTCGGTAGATGTAGACAGCACGTAATGGGGTGCGGAGGCTCCCGCGCGTCCGGCGGTCACCCCCGTGCCCCCGCACGGGGCCACAGGCACACCAAAGATCGTCTCGGACCGGCCACTTATCAAGAGGCACTCCGCCCCCTCTGTGCCGGAAGCGGACCGCTCCGCTCCCCTCACGCGACGCGACGAAGCACCCTCCCTACCGATCTGACCTGGGATTTTACCCATTCCTGACGGAATGGCGAGCGCCGCCGCTCCCACCTTTGGATCTTCCGCCGAACCCTCGGCCACACCCCTTGAGTGGCGCCACACGTCATGGTGGCACAACGTGCCATCTAGGCGTACGGTGGAACCACTGGGTCACCCGCCCGGAAATCCACGGGCCCGCACCGGACCACGCAGGGACGCCATCGGGGACGAAGGAAGACGAAGGAGAAGCACCATGAACCGCTACGAAGGACGCCGGGCGCTGGTCACCGGCGGTGGCTCCGGCATCGGTCAGGCCACCGTGCTGCGGATGCTCGCCGAGGGCGGCACCGTCGTCGCCGCCGATGTGAGCGAGGACGGGCTGCGCGACACCGCCGCCAAGGCGGGCGCCCACGCCGACCGGCTCACCACACAGATCGTCGACATCGCCGACGAGACCTCGGTCCGCGCGGGCGTCGCCGCCGCCGTCGCCACGCTCGGCGGCCTGGACGCCCTGGTCAACGCGGCGGGCATCCTGCGCTCCTCGCACACCCACGAGACGTCTCTGGCGTCCTTCACGAAGATCCTCCAGGTCAACCTGGTCGGCACCTTCCTGGTGATCCGCGAGGCGCTGCCCGCGCTCCGCGACGGCCACGCCCCCGCCGTCGTCAACTTCAGCTCCACCTCCGCCCAGTTCGCGCACCCGTACATGGCGGCGTACGCGGCGAGCAAGGGCGGCATCCAGTCCATGACGCACGCCCTGGCCAGCGAGTACGCGAAGGACGGCATCCGTTTCACCGCCGTGCAGCCCGGCTCCATCTCGTCCGGGATGACGGACGCCAGCGGCGCCAGCAAGCAGAGCGCCGGGCCTGGGCTGCCCGCCGACGCCGACATGAGCCTCTTCGCGAAGCTCTCCCCGGCGCTGGGCAGCGGCTTCGCCGGGCCGGAGACCGTCGCCTCCGTCGTCGCGATGC
Source organism: Streptomyces sp. NPDC014733 (assembly GCF_043083385.1). NCBI lineage: Bacteria > Bacillati > Actinomycetota > Actinomycetes > Kitasatosporales > Streptomycetaceae > Streptomyces > Streptomyces sp. NPDC014733. The sequence goes on from NZ_JBIBYO010000019.1 coordinate 67,655, forward strand.
TCGCCTCCGAGGACGGCGCGTTCGTCACCGGTACGGAGATCCGCATTGACGGCGGAACGCACTTCTGACCGCCGCCACCTGGCACGACGTGCCGGGGCGCCGGGCCGCGCCGGTCCGGCGCCCCGTGTCTAAGGTGGTCCGGTGAACCTCACCGAACGCCGTAAGGCCGCCACCCAGTTGGAGATCGCCCGCGCCGCCGCGGCGCTGTTCGCGCAGGACGGCTCGGACGGCACCACCGCCGAGGCCATCGCCGAGCGCGCCGGGGTCAGCCTGCGGACGTTCTACCGCTACTTCCGCACCAAGCAGGAGGCGGTCGCCCCGCTGCTCTCCTTCGGCGCCCGCCGCTGGCAGGAACTGCTGGCCGCCGTGCCGAAGGACGTCCCGCTGCCGGACGCGCTGACGCAGGCGGCGGTCGGGTCCATGGCGGACGAGGAGGCGGCGACCGCCGAGTCCCTGGAGTGGACCCGCGGCCTGCTGCGCGCCACCTCCGGTGACCCGGCGCTGGCCGCCGTCTGGGCCCGCGTCAACCACGACTCCGAACAGCGGCTCGCCCCGCTGCTGGCCGAGCGCACCGGCGCCGCCCCCGACGCCCTCGATGTGCGGCTCGCCGCCGCCGCCGCGACCGCCGCGATCCGCGTCGCCGTCGAGACCTGGGCGTTCAGCGACGCCCCGACCGCCGAGGCAACACCCGTCGCGGAACTGGCCGCCGAGGCGATGCGGACGCTGACCGCCGGGCTGCGGGCCTAGACGACGGCGGCGGGGCGGCGACGGTTCTCCCGTCGCCGCCCCGCCGTACCGTTCAGCGGTACTCCCGCCCGCCTCAGGCGCCGAGCGCCCCGCCGCGCACCGCACCGACGAACGCCGCCCACGCCGGCGCCTCGAAGACCAGCGCCGGACCCTGCGGATCCTTGCTGTCCCGGACGGGGACGAGGGAGGGGTGACCGTCGGCGATCTCGATGCACTGGCCGCCGTCCGAATTGCTGTAGCTGGACTTACGCCAGGTGGCCGACGCCAGGAAGTCGTCGGAGACCTCGATGCACTCGCCGCCGTCCGAGTTGCTGTAGCTGCTCTTGCGCCAGGTCGCAGCGCTCAGGTCGATGGATCGCACGGCAACTCCTCCAACATCCGCATGATGAACTTCCGCGACTCAAGCGGTGTGAGCGCAAGGTCACGCACCGCATCGTACGCGAGCTGAAGACGCTCAACAGGGCCTGATTCCTCGATGAGTTCACCGCGGTAGGCGTTCTCCGCGTACGCCACCGTGGCCCCGTTCTCATCCGCAGAAACATCATGCTGGTGCTGTCCAGTCCATGCAGCCCAGCGCTGAACGGCAGCACCTGGATCATCACGTTCGGACGGTCGGCCATCTCCAGCAGATGCTCCAACTGCTCCCGCCAGGCGGCGGTGTCCCGGAGTGACGTCCGCAGCACAGCCTCGGAGAGGATCGTGCGGAAACGCGGCGCCATCTCCCCGTCCAGCCGCTCCCGTCGCCCTATCCGCGCACCGACCTGGCGGTCCAGCTCCTCGCCCGTGAGGCCGCCCGCTGCCAGCAGCTCCCGCGCGTACGCCTCGGTCTGCAACAGGCCCGGCAGGACGCTCACCGCGTGGTGCCAGAGGCTGATCGCCTCCTCCTCGAATTTCATGTAGCGGCGGTAGCGCTCGCGGAACCGCCGGGGGTCGCCCGCCGCCAGCTCCCAGAGCGTCAGCAGCAGAACGCCGGTTTCGTAGTGCTGGTCCAGTGCCTGGACGACATCCGGACTGCCGATCGTGTGGCCGGTTTCGATCTTCCCGAAAAGCGAGGCGTCCCAGCCCATCACCTCCCCCAGCTCGCGGAAGCTGTACCCCTTCTTCAGCCGCAGCCGTCGGCACTCCTCCGCGAACCGTTGCCCCGGGTCCTGACTGAGCCCGCTGATGGCCCTCCTCGGTGGCATCCGCACCCCTCCTCATCTCGTCACGTAACGACAGTGCGACGCAATGTAGTTGCCGCTTCCGGGTCCCGCAGGCGTACCGGGCGCCGCTGCGGGGGCGCGTGGAGCGGGGCGGCGGCGCGGGCGGAAACGGAGCGCTTCAGTCCGGCTGGAGGCTGTCGGAACCACCGCTCTGACCTGCGCTTTTACGCCGTTGGACGGGAATGACAACGGTCACCGATGCAGCCTTTGAAAGAGCGGAAAAAGTGCGCTTTGCTGCGCATGAACGCCCCAGGACGACGACCCGGAACGGAGCGCGCCTTGAGCGAGCACGCCCACGACCATGCCCACGGCCACGGCCCCGGCGGACACAGCCACGCGCACACCGTCTCGCCGGACGCCGACCGCCGCTGGCTGCGCGCCGCGCTCGTGCTGATCTGTGCGTTCATGGCGGTCGAGGTCGTCATCGGCGTCGTCGCCAGCTCCCTGGCGCTGCTCTCCGACGCGGCGCACATGCTCACCGACGCGGCGTCGATCGTGCTCGCGCTGGTCGCCATGCGGCTCGCCGCCCGGCCCGCCCGCGGCGGCTACACCTACGGCCTCAAGCGCGCCGAAATCCTCTCCGCGCAGGCCAACGGCATCACGCTGCTGGTGCTGTCGGCGTGGCTGGCGTACGAGGCGGTGCGGCGGCTGATCGAACCGCCCGAGGTCACCGGCGGACTGGTGCTGGTCACGGCGCTGGCGGGGGTGGTCGTGAACCTCATCGCGACATGGTTCCTCTCCCGCGCCAACCGCTCCAGCCTCAACGTCGAGGGCGCCTACCAGCACATCCTGACCGACCTCTTCGGCTTCGTCGCCACCGCCGTCGCCGGGCTCATCGTGTGGACCACCGGCTTCGCCCGCGCCGACGCGCTCGCCACGCTCGTCGTCGTCGCGCTGATGCTGCGCGCCGGGTACGGGCTGGTGCGCGAGTCCGGGCGGATCTTCCTGGAGGCGGCGCCCGCCGGCGTCGACCCGGACGCGCTCGGTGACCGTCTGGTCGCGGCGGACGAGGTCACCGAGGTCCACGATCTGCACCTGTGGCAGATCACCTCCGGGGAGCCCGCGCTCTCCGCGCACATCCTGGTGGCCCCGTCCGGCGACTGCCACAAGGTCCGCCGCCGCCTCCAGGAGCTGCTGAGCACCGAGTACGGGATCACCCACGCCACGCTCCAGGTCGACCACGTCGGGGAGCGGGACGCCGACACCGTGCTGCACGTCGGCTCCGGGCCCGCGCCCGAGGCGGCGCCCGGCCGCGGCCACTGCGAGGACGCCCACGGCCCGATCCACCGCCGGGGACCGCACCACCACTGACCGGCCCCGCCTCCGCCGTCGGCAGCACCACCGGCCCGACGGCCCGCCGGCATCCGCCTTCGGAAGGGAACGCCATGCTCGACCTGCGCCCGGCCCGCGTCACCGACCACCCCACGCTCGTCCGCTGCGTACAGACCTGGTGGGGCGACTCCCGCACCCCGGAACAGGCCCGCGAACTCTCCCTCCTGCTGCCCCGTCTCTTCCTCCAGTTCTTCTCCCGGACGAGTCTGATCCTGGAGGAGCCGACCGGTGCGCCGGGGGACGGCGGCGAGGACGGCCGGGTCCGGGCGTTCCTCGTCGGCTTCCACGCGCCGGAGAACACCACCGACGCGTACATCCACTTCGTCGGGGTGCATCCCGCGCTCCGGGGGCAGGGCGTCGGCCGGCGGCTCTACACGGCGTTCCTCGCCCGGGCGGCGGAGGCGGGCCGCACCGGCGTCCGCGCGATCGTCTCCCCGGGGAACGCCGCCTCGCTCGCCTTCCACCAGGCGATGGGGTTCGTCCCGGAGGGCGACGGGGACCGGGTCGTCGGCGGGCTGCCGGTGCACGCGGACTACGACGGGCCCGGGGAGGACCGGGTCTGCTTCCACCGGCGGATCGGCGGCTGAGGGGCGCCCGGTCGGCCCGGGGCGCGGCGCGGCAGGTGTCGCCCGCGCCCTACGCGCTGTGCACGAGCTGGATCAGATTGCCGCAGGTGTCGTCCAGGACCGCGGTGGTGACCGGGCCCGTCGTCACCGGCTCCTGGGTGAAGTGGACGCCGAGCGCGCGCAGCCGGTCGTGCTCGGCGGGCACGTCGTCCACGGCGAACGAGGCGGCGGGGATGCCGTCCAGGAACAGCGCCGCCTTGTACGGCGGCACGGCGGAGTGGCCGGAGGGCTCCAGGAGGAGTTCGGTGCCGTCGGGGTCCTCCGGGGAGACCACGGTCAGCCAGCGGTCCGCGTCCGCGCCCTCGCCCAGCGGGACGTCATGCTTCGTCTCGAACCCCAGCATCTCGGTGTAGAAACGCCGGGCCTTCGCCTGATCGTCGACGAACACGCTGGTCAGGTGGATTCTCATGGAGTGCCCTCCGGTGCCGGTACCTGAGCTGTCGAGGATGCGCCACCGGGTGGCCCGCCCGGCACCGCGACACCGCCGACGGCCGTGCCTCGACGGTATGCACCGTAAGCGGTGGCCGGGCGCCCAACAATCGGGGGCGGGCCGGCGGAGTGGCCGGCCCGCTACACGGGTGCGGGGCGCGCCGGATCGTCCTGCCCCGCCGCGGCGGGCTCGTCGTCCGCGGCGGGGCCACCGGGCCGCTGCCCGGGGGAGGGCGGGCGCCGCCCCCGGGTGGTGCCCGGTCCGGCGCCCGGTGTGGCGCCCCCCGTGTCGCGTCCGGCCGTCCGGCCGCCACCGGGCGGGTGAACCGTGGCCGTGACCCGGTGGCGGTGGGGCCCCGGGGGCGGTGGGCGATGCTCGGATGGGCGGATGCGAACCCTCCTCCTGAGCGCCCTGCTGTGCACCGCCGCCGCCCTCCCCGGACGCGCCGTGGCCGCCGGGCCCCCGGCGGAACCCGCGCCGCCGCAGGTGGCGGTCGAGGTCAGCGACGGCACCGACGCGGCGGAGGCGGGCGACCGGCTCGACTACCGCATCACGGTCCGCAACCTCGGCGACGCCCCGCTGCGCGGCGCCCGCATCGAGGCCCGGCTGCCCGCCACCACCGAGTCCGCCGACGCGCCCGAGGGCCGCGTCACCGACGACCACACCGCCGTGTGGCACGCCGACCTCGCCCCGGGCGCCTTCCGGGTTCTGACCGCCAGCGCCGTCCTCGGCGACCGCCCCGACGGCCCCTCCGCCGCCCCCGGCACGCTCCGCGCCGCCACCACCGTCTGCGTCCACGCCCCGGGCGTCGCCGCCCCCGCCGCCTGCACCGGCGACATCGACGACCTGCCCGAAACCCACGGCGGCGCCGCCGGCCACCCCTGGCTGTCCTGGACCTCCTGGACCCTGTGGCTGCTCGTCGCGGGGCTGCTCACGGCCGCCGGACTCCTGCGCCGGGGACGGCGGCGCACGGCAGCGGCGGCGGCAGCGCCGGCGGCACCGGCCGCCGCAACCGTCCCGTCCGCCGCCCCGCCCGCCGTGCCCCCGGCGCCCGCGGCACCCGGCGGGCCCACCGGGCCGCCGCCCCCCGCCTCGCCCGCGTCGCCCGCGCCGAGCGCCACCACGGCCCGGACCTGACGGCGGAGGGGCACGCCCCGACCGGCGCGCGGCCCCCGACCGGCGGCGCACGCCCGGTCGCCGCACGCCCCCGGCCGGGCCGGCCGGCGGGCCCCGGCTCACCCGTCTGCCCCGCCGCCGGTCGCGGTCGGCCGCGGGCCCCGCTTGCCTGAGAGACGGCCCCGCCCGCCGCCGTACGGAAGGAGCGCACGACGTGACCGCGAGCGCACCCCCGCGTGCGAGCGACCGCCGCACGGCGCGCGAGGGAACGCCCCGCGCCCCTCGGCGGCCCGGCCGGGCGGGCGCCGCCACCGTGCTGCTGCTCCTGGCCGCGCTGCTGGCACCGGTCTCCCTGGCCGGTGTCTGGGCGCGCGACCAGCTCACCGACACCGGGCGGTACGTCACCGCCGTCGCGCCGCTCGCCCGCGACCGCACCATCCAGAACGCGATCGTCGACGACGTCACCACCGGGGTGATGGGCCATGTCCGCCTCGACGGGCTGCTGTCCGCCATCCCCCGGCCGCAACGCCCCGCGCTGCGCGAACGGTTCACCCGCGGCCTCCGCGAATTCGTCGACAAGCAGGTCCGGCAGGTCGTGACCGGGCCCTCGTTCCCCGCCGTGTGGCAGCAGGTGCACCGCACCGCCCACCAGGAGCTCGACGCCACCCTCGGCGCCTCCGGCGACGCCCCCGTCCGCCTCGACGTCGCCCCGGTCATCGAGCGCGTCAAACACCAGCTCTCCGCCAACGGGCTGGGGATCGACATCGCCCGCCGGGTCCCGCACACCGGCACCGAGATCGTCCTGCTGTCCGCCGCCGACGTGCCCCGGGCCCGCACCGCCTACGAGACCGTACGGACCACGGCGCGGGCGGCGCCCCCGGCCGCCGCGCTCTGCCTCGCCGCCGGACTCCTGCTGGCCCGCCGCCGGCGCCGCGCCCTGACCGCCACGGCGCTGCTCGGCGCCGCCGCCACCGCCGCGCTCGCCGCGGCCCTCGCACCGGCCCGCACCCGGGCGCTGGACGCGCTCCCGCACGCGGTCCCGCGCCCGGCGGCGGCCGCGTACACGGACGCGCTCACGGCGTCGCTGCACACGGGCCTCACGGGGCTGCTCTGCGGAGCCCTGGCGACCGCCGCGCTGGCCGCCGCGAGCGGCCCCGTGGCGCGGGCCGTACGCGGCGCCCTGGGAAAGCGCCGCGGGGCCGTCTGAGGACGTCCGGCGGACGCCGCACGCCACACGCCACGCGGCCCCGCGGAAAGCTCCCGCGGGGCCGCGTGGCGTGCGTACCGGGCCGTGCGTACCGGCCGGACGCCGGGCGCTACATCACCAGCACCGTCTTCCCCTGGGCGCGGCCCGCGCGCTGCTCGGCCACCGCCGCCGGGGCCTCCTCCAGCGGGACCTCCCTGCCGACCAGGACCGTCAGACGGCCCGCGTCGACATGTCCGGCGAGGATCTCCAGCAGCTGCGGGGACGGCCGGTTGACGAAGTTGAAGCCGCGGAGGTTGTGGTCGGTCAGGACGTCCGCGTCGGCCGCGCCGATCGTCGACACCGCCGTCCCGCCGTCCCGCACCGTCCGCATCATGTCGGTGAACCCGTCCGCGTCGCTGACCAGGTCGATCAGGACGTCGACGCCGTCCGGATGGGCGGCCAGCACCTGGTCGGCGACGGGCCCCGCCTCATGGTTGACGACCTCGGCGGCGCCCAGGGTCAGCATCAGATCCGCCATCACCGGCCGGGCGGTCGCGATGACCTCGGCGCCGCGCCCGTGGGCGATCTGGGTGACGAAGGTGCCGACGCCGCCGGTCGCCCCGACGACCAGCACCCAGCTGCCCTCCCCGATACGGGTCTCCTCCACGAGGTTGTACGCCGTCATCCCGGCCGTGGGGACCGCCGCCGACGTCGCGTAGGTGACGCTGCGGGCCGCGTGCGCGAGGGACTGCTCGTCGGCGAGGGCCAGCTCCGCGTACGAACCGCCGCCGTGCTCCGGCCGCTGGAACGTGCCGAAGACCGCGTCCCCGGCCGTGAAGCGCCGCACGCCGGTCCCCACGGCCAGCACCTCGCCCGCCCCGTCCGCGCCCATGACGAGCGGGAACGACGCGCTGACGGCATCGCCGAACATCCCGTCCGCGATCTTCCAGTCGATGGGGTTGACCCCGGCGGCGGACAGCCGCACCAGGACCTCCCCCGGCCCTGGCTCGGGCTGGGGCAGCTCCATGAGCTGCGGCTCGGCACCGAATGCGCTGACTGCTACGGCTCTCATCGTGCGTTCCCTTCCACCCGTCCGACCGGAGGCCGGGCGCGATCGTAAGCACGCCGGGCGGGCCCGACGCGGCAGGCGGAAAGGCGGCGCCGCCGAAGCAACTCGTACGGCCCCCGCGCCGCGCCCCATCCGGCCGCCGCACCCGATTGCCGGGCGTCACGCCCCCACGAAGAGCGGAAAGACGCCCCTCAGCGGCCCGGATGGCCGTCCCTCCCCGGGGTGCGCCGGTGACCGCCCCACCCGATTGCCGGGAGGAGAGGACCGGCGCGGCCCGGTGGGTTGGAATGGGCGGATGATCCGCTTCACGTCGGTGACCAAGCGCTACCCGGACGGGACGACCGCCGTCGACGGTCTCTCCTTCGAGGTCGCGGAGGGGGAACTGGCCACCCTCGTCGGCCCGTCGGGGTGCGGCAAGACCACCACGATGATGATGGTCAACCGGCTCATCGACCCCACCGAGGGCACCATCCACGTCGGCGGCGAGAACATCGCGGACGTGGACCCGGTCCGGCTGCGCCGGCGGATCGGCTACGTCATCCAGCAGACCGGGCTCTTCCCGCACCGGACCGTGCTGGACAACACCGCGACGGTCCCGGTGCTCACCGGCTGGAAGCGGTCGAAGGCCCGGCAGCGGGCGGCGGACCTCCTCGACCTCGTCGGCCTCGACCCCGCCGTCTACGGGCCCCGCTACCCCGACCAGCTCTCCGGCGGCCAGCGCCAACGCGTCGGCGTCGCCCGCGCCCTCGCCGCCGACCCACCCGTCCTCCTCATGGACGAAC
>NZ_JBIBYO010000020.1:0-73825 GCF_043083385.1 Streptomyces sp. NPDC014733
AGATCGTCGGCGACGCCATCACGGTGACGCCCCCGGCCAAGGCCAGATCGCACTCCCCCAGCCGCAGCGACTGGATGGCCAGATGCAACGCCACCAACGACGACGAGCACGCCGTGTCCACCGACACCGCCGGGCCCTCCAAGCCCAACACATACGACACCCGGCCGGAGGCGACACTCGACTGCACGCCGGTCGCCCGGTAGCCATCGGCGGCATCGCCGGCTTCCAGACCGTAGGCCTGAGCGATCAGACCCGCGAACACGCCCGTGGCGCTGCCGTGCAACGACGACGGGTCGACGCCCGCACGCTCCAGCGCCTCCCACGACAACTCCAACAACAACCGCTGCTGCGGATCCATCGCCAACGCCTCAGCCGGCGCGATCCCGAAGAACGCCGCGTCAAATCCCGCCGCATCAGTGAGAAACCCACCGGACCGCGTGTATGAACGACCAACCGCATCCGGATCCGGATCGAAGAGGCCGTCGATGTCCCAACCGCGATCGGTTGGGAAGTCCGAAACGACATCCCGGCCGCCGGACACCAGCTCCCACAGGCCCTCGGGCGAATCGATGCCGCCAGGGAACCGGCAGGCCATGCCGACGATCGCAATCGGCTCGGACGAGCGGGCCGCCATGGCCTCGACCCGCCGCTTGAGCCGCTCGTTCTCCTTGAGTGACACCCGCAGCGCCTTGATCAGTTCGCTGCCGTCAGAACCGGTCATGGAAATCACACTTTCGCTTTGCTGGCGTGGACACCGGTCACTCCCCCTGGGACAGCGCGAGCGCCACCAGGTCGTTGGCATCCATGGCGTCGATGTCGTCGTCACGGGCGGCCGCCCGGGTCTGCTGCTCGCCGGACCGGCCGGCCAGCGTCAGCAACCGGTCGAGCAGCCCGGCATCCCGCAGGTCGGCCAGCGGAACGGTGCGAATGGCCGACCAGATCGCCTCGTCGCCGGCATCCGGGGCAGCAGGCAGTGCGGCGCCGATGTGTTTGGCCAATGCCTCGGGTGTCGGGTAGTCGAAGACGACCGTCGTCGACAGGGTCAGCCCGGTCGCGTTCCGGAGCCGGTTCCGCAGTTCCACCGCGGTCAGGGAATCGAACCCGAGGTCCTGGAAGGCACGGTCCGGTGCGATGTCAGCGGCGCCCGCATGCCCGAGTACGGCGGCGACGTTCGACCGGATGAGCTCCAGCAGCACTGAATGCCGTTCGCTCTGGGACAAACCCTCCAGCTGCCGAGTCAAGCCCGCCTGCGCCGCGCGGGCGTCACCCGCTGCCCGACGCACCCGGCCGCGTACCAGTTCGCGTAACACCGGCGGAACGACCTCGGCCCGAGCCACCACGTCCAGCCGCAGTTGTATCGGCACGACCAGCGCGGGAGCTGTCGACATCGCGCTGTCGAACACTGCCAGGCCGTGCTCCGGTGTGAGGGCGACCATGCCGCCGCGGGAGAGCCTGCTCTCCCGCAGGGACGCGGTCATGCCGCCGTCCTGCTCCCAGACGCCCCAGGCCAGCGACAGCCCGGCCAGTCCCTGCTGCCGCCGGTGCGCCGCGAGAGCGTCGAGGAAGGTGTTGGCGGCGGCATATCCGGCCTGCCCGGGCGCGCCCAGCACGCCGGCCGCCGACGAGAACAGCACAAAGGCGGCCAGGTCCCGGGTCATGGTCAGCTCGTGCAGGTTCCACGCGGAATCCACCTTGGCGTGGAACGTCTCCGCGATGTTGCGCGGTGTGGTCGACAGAAACGTGGCGTCGGACAACACACCGGCTGTGTGGATCACCGCGGACAGCGGCCGTTCGGCCGGGATCTCATCGAGCACGGCAGCCAAGGCGGAGCGGTCGGCTGCGTCACAAGCGGCGACACGCACTGAGGCGCCCGCCTCCCGCAGTTCGGCCACGAGAGTCTGCGCACCGGCCGCGGCCGGGCCTTGCCGGCTCAGCAACAGCAGGTTGCGCACCCCGTGCTCGGCGACCAGGTGCCGGGCGACCAGGCTGCCGAGCGACCCAGTGCCACCGGTGATCAGGACCGTGCCGTCTCCGAGGTTTGGCCCATCACCCTGTTCGGGTGCGACCGGGGTCATCCTGGGTGCGAGGAACCGCCCGTGCCGCAGCGCCAGCTGCGGCTCATTGTGGCCGACCGCCACCGCGACGGCGGCATCGGCCTTTGCCCAGTCGTCGACGTCCACCAGCAGAATGCGGCCCGGGTGCTCGGTCTGGGCGGACCGCAGCAGGCCCCATACCGGTGCGTGGCACAGATCCAGCTCGGTCTCTTCCGCGACCGCGACGGCCTTGCTGGTGACGATGGCGAGCGGGCTTTCGTCCTCAGTGGACAGATGTTCTTTGACCTGGTCGAGCACCGCCGAGACCACCCCTGCGGAAGGGGGTGTCGAGGTGCGATGGAGGTGGAGCGAGCGCGCGTTGGTTGCGTCGGCTGGTGCGACGGTCACCGGAACCCAGTCGAGCGTGAACATCGAGTCGTGCGGCCGAGTGCCGGCCAGTCGGGACAACGGCGTCGCCCGCAGCTCTACAGTCTCGGCTTGCGCCACCACAACGCCCTCGGCGTCGACCATGGTGATCCCGACCTGGTCTTCGGCGATCCGGCTCAGACGCGCGCGAACCGCTGGCGCCCCTGCCGATCGCACTGTGACCCCGGACCAGGAGAACGGCAGCAGCACGGTGCCGTCCGATGCGGGCTCCACCGCGAACGCCAGCGCGTGCAGCACGGCGTCGAGCAATGCGGGATGCAGCGCGTAGTCGCCGGCCCGGTCGCGCACTCCGTCGGGTAGCGCCACCTCGGCGTAGACGTCGTCACCGATGCGCCAGGCCGCCCGTAGTCCTTGGAAGGTGGGGCCGTACTGATAGTCGGCGAGTCCGTCATAGCCATCGGTCAGGTCGATGGGTTCGGCGTCAACGGGCGGCCAGGCAAGGGGTTCCGGCAGTGCTCCGTCCGCAGGGGACAGTGTTCCCCGCGCATGTTCTGTCCAGGTTCGGTCGTCGTTCCGACACGCGTGGATCGACACCGGCCGGTCGCCGGTGTCGTCGGGTGGGCCGACCACAACCTGGACCGCCACCTCGCTGTCGGCTGACAGCCGCAGCGGCTCGGTGATCACCAGGTCCTGCACCGACGAGCAGTCCACTTCGTCGCCGGCGACGAGCGCGAACTCCACGAACGCGGTGCCCGGCAACAGCACCGTGCCGGCTACTGCGTGGTCGGCCAGCCAGGGCTGGCGGTCGAGGTCCAGCGAACCGGTCAGCGTCACACCGCCGGTCGCAGGGTTGGGCAGTACGGCGCCGAGCAGCGGGTGGCGAGTGTGGCCGAAGCCCGGCGCCCGGATGGTGCCCGACCATGGGCGCGTCCAGTACGAGCGGGTGTCCCAGGCGTAGGTGGGCAGCGCAAGGAAGGCGCCGTCGGCCGGGCCCACCAGCCCGGTCCAGTCCAGATGGTGGCCGCCGATGTGCAGCTCGGCCAGGGCGTGGTCCAGGCAGGTCGGCCCGTCCTCGTCGCGGCGCAGCGACCCCACGGCGAGGACCTCGCGTCCGGCGTCCTCGGCGACGCTGTGCACGGCTGTCAGCAGCGAGGGGTGCGGGCTCATCTCGACGAAGAACCGGTATCCGTCGTCGACCATCCGCGTGATGGTGTCGGCGAATCGCACCGGCTCGCGCAGGTTCCGGTACCAGTAGCCGTCATCGGCCTCGGCGACCGGCTCGGCGCACACCGTGGAATACCAGGCGATGGCCCCGGATCGGGCGGTGATGCCGGACAGGTCCGCCGCCAGCGACTCACGCAGCGCGTCCACGTGCTCGGTGTGCGAGGCGTAGTCGACATCGAGCAGTCGGCAGAACACCTGCTCGGTGGCCAGTGTCTCGAGCAGTTCGGTCACGGTCGCCCGGTCGCCGGCGACGACAGTCGTGCGCGGTCCGTTGATCGCCGCCACCGAAACCCCGTCGCCCAGTCGCAGTTCCTGCGCCGGTCGGCCGACGACCGCCATGGCGCCGGCGCCGGCGATCCGCGGCAGGGCCCGGCTGCGGAGGACGACTACGGCAGCCGCGTCGGACAGCGACAACGCGCCGGCGGCGTATGCGGCGGCGATCTCGCCCTGGCTGTGGCCGACGACCGCATCCGGCGTCACGCCACGCTCGCGCCAATGGGCGGCCAGCGAGACCATCACGGCGAACAGCACCGGCTGCACCACGTCATCGCCGGCCAGTTGCGGCGCATCGGCGTCGCCGCGCAGAACGGATGTCGCGGACCAGCCGGTGTACCGCCGGATCGCGGCGTCGACCCGGGCGAGTTCGGCTCGGAACGGCTCCGACCACGCCAGCAGGTCCAGCGCCATCGACGTCCACTGTGCTCCCTGCCCGGGGAACACGAACGCCACCTTGCCGTTGCTCAGTGCCGGCGCGGAGCGGGTGACCAGGCTCGGCGCGGCTTGGTCCTTGGTCAGGCCGGCCAATCCGTCGCGCAGCTCGTCGGCGGTCCGTGCCCGGACCACGGCCCGGTGCTCGAAGTGGGTCCGCCGGAAGGCCAGCGTCCGCGCCAACGTCGGCAGTGGCAGGTCCGGGGTCGTGTCGAGCAGCGTCAGCAGGCGCTGGGCCTGTTTGGCCAACGCCGTTCGCGTGCGCCCGGAAATCGGCATGAGCAGCGGCGCCGTCACCTCGGCGTCGATGATCTGCTCGCGAACCGGTGGCTCTTCCAACACCACGTGCGCGTTCGTGCCACTGATACCGAAGGCGCTGACGCCTGCTCGTCGGATTCGCCCGCCCGAGGGCCAGGGCGCGGAGTCACGCCGCACCTCCAGGCCGGAGGCCGCCCAGTCGATTTGGCTGGAGGGGGTGTCGGCGCGCAGGGAGGCCGGCAGCCGTTCGTGGTGCAGCGCCAGTACGGTCTTGATGACACCGCAGATGCCGGCTGCCGCCTGTGCGTGGCCGAGGTTCGACTTCAGTGAACCGATCGCCAGCGGCCGGTCCGCGGCGCGGCCGGGGCCGAAGACCCGGGCCAGTGCCCGCGCTTCCATCGGGTCGCCGAGCGGGGTGCCGGTGCCGTGCGCCTCCACGTAGTCGATGTCCTGCGGTGTCAGGTCGGCCGACGCGAGGGCGGCCCGGATGACCCGCTCCTGGGCGAGCCCGTTGGGCGCGCTGAGTCCCTGGCTCCGGCCGTCCTGGTTGACCGCCGAACCGCGGATAACCGCGAGCACCGGATCGTTGTCGCGCAGCGCGGCATCCAGGCGCTTGAGCAGCACCAGCCCGCAGCCTTCGGCCCAGACCACGCCGTCGGCGTCGTCCGCGAACGGTCGGCAGCGGCCGGTGGCGGACAGCCCGCGCAGGCGGCTGAATTCCACGTGGGCCCGGGGAGTTGCCATCACGGTGGCGCCACCGGCAAGGGCCATGTCGCACTCGCCGGTCGCCACCGCTTTGGCCGCCAGGTGCAGGGCGACCAGGGAGGACGAACAGGCCGTGTCGACGGTGATCGCCGGCCCCTGCAGCCCCAGGGTGTAGGCGATGCGTCCGGAGGCGACGCTGCCCGTGTTGCCGGTGCCGACGTGCCCGGTCAGCTGCCTGAGATCGGCGGCGGACAGATACCCGCTGTCGTAGAGTCCGATGTAGACACCTGTCGAGCTGCCGGCCAGGCTCCGGGGATCCAGGCCCGCCCGCTCGATGGCCTCCCATGCGGCGTGCAGCAGCAGTCGCTGCTGTGGATCCATCACGGTCGCCTCTTGGGCGGAGATTCCGAAGAACTCCGCGTCGAACTGGTCCACACCGGTCAGGAAGCCGCCTTGGAGCGTGTAGGTCGTTCCGGCCGCATCCGGATTCGGGTCGTGCAGGTCGGCGGTGTCCCATCGATCTGCCGGCACCTCGCATACGGCGTCGACGCCGCCGGCGAGCAGCTCCCACAGTGCTTCGGGATCGTCGGCCCCGCCCGGGAAGCGGCCCGCCATCGAGACGATCGCCACCGCGCTCTCGGCCGGTACCCGGTGCTCGGTTTGCTCGGCCGTGACGTCGTCGCCGAGCGCGGCCGACACTGCCGCAATGGACGGGTGCTCGAACACGAGGCCGGGATCCACCGGTCGACCGGTGAACTCCGACAGCTGGACCGTCAGCTCGACCAGTCCGCGCGAGCCGAGCCCGAACTCGGCCAATGGCCGCCCGTGGTCGATCCGCGCCGCATCGATGCCGGTTTCCCGGGCGACCGCTGCGACCAGCCATGCCGTGATCGACTCCGCGGGCGGCGCCTCGATGGCCGTCGGCGGTACCGTGCGGGCGATCACGTCGAGGTCCCCGGCCAGGTAGGCGGCGCGGGTGGCCTGCCGCTGGATCTTGCCGCTGCTGGTCTTGAAGATCGTGCGGGGCGGGATCAGCACCGCCTCGTGGACCGCGAGTCCGTGCCCCACCCCGACGGCGCCGCGGATCGCGTCTGCGACGGCGTCGAGTTCGGCGGGGTCGGTGGTCTTCACCTCCGCCACGACAACCGGCGTCTCGCCGTTGCCACTGTCCACGGAGAACACCGCGACGCAGCCGGCGCGCACTGCCGGGTGCGCCGACTCCACTGTCAGCTCGACATCCTGCGGATAGTGGTTCTTGCCGTCGATGACCAGCAAATCCTTGCGGCGTCCGGTGACGAACAGCTCACCGCCGCGAAGGAATCCCAGATCGCCGGTGCGCAGGAAGGGGCCGCGGCCGTCGGCCAGCCGGCCGCCGAACGTCTCCCTGGTCTTCTCGGCATCGCCCAGGTATCCACCGGCCACGCTGTCGCCGGCCACCCAGATCTCGCCGACTGTCCCTTCCTGACACTCGACGCGGGCCTTCGGGTCGACGATCTCGACCGTCATGCCGCTGGCCGGCTGCCCGGAGCCGACCCATTCCGGCTCCTCTGGACCGGCCTGGTAGATCGTCGGCAGCCGGTCGACACCTGAGCCGGCGGCCACCATGAGCGTCGCCTCGGCCAGCCCGTACACCGGCAGCAGCGCCTCCGGCCGGAAGCCGGCCGGGGCGAACGTCTTTGTGAACCGGCGCAGTGTGTCGGCCCGCACCGGCTCGGCCCCGTTGGGCGCGACCTGCCACCGGCTCAGGTCCAGCCCGGCTACGAAGTCCGGCGTCGCCCGGCGCACGCACAGCTCGTAGCCGAAATTCGGGCTGCCGCTGCCCCGCACCCCGAACGCCGAGATCATCGACAGCCAGCGGCCCGGCTGTTGGAGGAAGTGCAGCGGCGACATCATCACCGTGCTGCAGCCGACGAAGACCGTGTGCAGCACCGGCCCGATCAGGCCCATGTCGTGGTACACCGGCAGCCAGCTACCGAACAGGTCGCCCTCCCAGGAATCGACCAGCTCGGCGTTGTGCCCCAGGCCGTCGGCCATGGCCTGCTGGTTGTGCAGCAGGTTGCGATGGCTGACGATCACGCCGCGCGGGTCGGAGGTCGAGCCCGAGGTGTACTGCAGGAACGCCGTCGCCTCCGGGCCGACAGCTGGATCACGCCAGCCGGTGGCCCGCTCGTCGGCCACCTCGTCGGTCGCGATCCAGGTCAGCGCGGCCAGTTCGGGCATCTCGTTCAGCACGGCCGCCAGTCCGTCCACCACCAGCCGCGTGGTCAGCACGACCGCGATGTCGGCGTCGGCGATGATCCGCTTCAGTCGGCGCAGGGAACGGTCCAACTGGTGGAACTCGGGCAGCGGCACCGGAACCGCGACCACACCGCCGTACAAGCAGCCGAAGAACCCGCCGGCGAACTCCAGACCGGGTGGGTAGACGAGCAGCGCGTGCCGGCCGGCCAGTCCGCGTTCCTGCATATCCGCCGCGATGGCGCGGGCCCGGGTCGCCAGGTCTCGGTAGGACATCACGGTGATGTCGCCGTCGACGTCGCCCGACTCCAGGTACCGGTACACCGGAGCCGTCGGCCGTTCCGACTCCCGAAAGCCGAGCAGATCCACAAACGAGCTGAACATGGGCCCTCCCCCGGGCACGTGCGAGCCCGGCGGGCGACGCCGTCCCCAACGGCGCGCCTACCGGCAGTTCAGGACTGGGTCACATCGACGACTGGACCGAACAACTCCGTGATCACCCGGGCCACCGACTCCTCCAGCAGCTTCGCGGCCACCGGCTCGATCATCGCTTCCACGCTGGGCACGCCGAAGTCGAACGTCGCGGTGAACGTCACCCGCACCTCGGTGTCCGACACCGGGGACACCTGCCAGTGCCCGTGGAACTCGTCGAAGTCGCCGTCGATCTGCTCGAAGCGCAGGATCGTCTGCTGCTTGTCGTAGTGGTCCCGCTCGGACCACTCGAGCAGGCCGTTGCGGAAGTACAGCTCCCAGTGCGAGATCATGGTGTCGGGATCGTCGGTGGCCTCCAGCACCACCGACTTCACGTGCTCCGGCGCGTGCTCCTTGTAGGACTCGCCGTCCTTGAGCTTCTCGTAGACGGCGAGCCGGTCCCAGCCCACGACCACCTGGTCGACGTGCACGGTCTTCATCTCGTCTCCTCACCGACGCCCGACGGACAGCTTGCCGAGCTGCCGGAACGACTTCGCCATCGCCGACTCCAGCGTCTGGATGTCGTCTTCGGACATCACCGCCGGCGGCGTGAACCGCACCACGTGCGGGTTGTTCACCGAGTGGTTGATGAGGACGCCGTTGTCCAGCAGGTGCAGCATCAGCTCCGCGGAGGAGCCGGGGTCCTCGAACTCCACCCCGAGCAACAGCCCCCGCCCGCGCGTCTGCCGGACCATGCCCGGCGCGGCGCCCTCAGCCGCGGCGCGCAGGGCGCGCAGCAGCCGCTCGCCGATTGTCCTCGACGTGCCGACGACGTCATGGGCCTTGGTCGCCTCGATGGCGGCGAGCACCGCGGCGGTCTGGATCGGCGACCCGCCGAAGGTCGACGCGTGCAGGATCGGATCCTTGTCGAACGGTGCGAACGCGGTCGGCGTGCACACCGCCGCCGACACCGGCACCACGCCGCCGGACAGGCCTTTGCCCACCAGCATCACATCCGGTTCGACGGCTTGCTCGCTGATCGCCCACCACGAGCCGGTCCGCCCCATGCCGGTCAGCACCTCGTCGACGATGAGGAAGCAGCCGTTCTCCTTGCAGATCCGGGAGACCTCGGGCAGGTAGTCGTCATCGGGAATGATCACGCCGGCCTCGCCCTGGATCGGCTCGACGATGAAGCAGGACGGCTCGGCGTCCCGCAGGGCCTCGCGCAGGGCGGCGCTGTCCCCGAACGGGATTTCCACCACCTTGGGGACCAGCGGCTCGAAGGGCTCCTGGTAGCGCCGTGTGGCGCTTACGCTCAGCGCCCCCATGGTCCGGCCGTGGTAGCCGTTGGAGGTGGTGATCATCCGTGTGTGGCCGTTGGCCCGGGCCAGCTTGAGCCCGGTCTCCACAGCCTCGGCCCCGGACCCGCAGAAGAACACCTTCCGCAGGTCGCCGGGACACACCTCGGCCAGCGCTTGCGCGGCCAGCGGCGTCACATCGTCGAAGAACACCCGCGACGAGATCGGGTGCCGCCGGACCTGCTCGACCACGGCCTCCACGACGTCCGGGTGGGTCGCGCCGAGCAGTGTGACGCCATAGCCGGCGCAGTTGAGGTACTTCTCCCCTACCGAGGTGTAGATGTGCGCGCCGGCGGAGCGGTGCTCGATCTGGCCACCGAACATGCTGGCGATCTTCGCCCTCCCACGGCTCAGGTACTTCGAGTGAAGCCGTGCGATGTCGGCGGACTTCTCATCCGTCACGGTCACGTGACGCCCCCTTTTTTTCTCCACTCTCGACATCAGGACGGGACAGTGCCGCGGGCGACCTCGAAGATCTCCCGACGGGGGTGGACATCGGTGGCGATGCTGATGGCCTGCAGCCGCGAGGTCCCCAGCACGGGGTAGTTCGCGCCGCCGTACGGTCCCCCGGACAGGCCGGTGCCGCCGTGCGTGGCCACCCCGGGCGAGACACCGATGTGGCTGTCGTTGACCTTCAACGTTCCGCTGTTGACGCCAGCGCAGAACGCCTCGATGACCTCGGGGTCCCTGGACCACAAGGAGTTGCGCAGCCCGTAGCGGTTGCGGTTCATGAAGCCGACGCACGCGCGCAGCAGGGCGGTGTCGTCGCGGCCGTCGTCGGGGACCACGATCGACAGCAGCGGGAAGAACGTCTCCTTGCGGACCACATCGAGCCGGTCGGCCAGCGCCAGCCCGGCCACCTTGACCGCGGTCGGCTCCAAGAAGAAGCCGACCTCGCTGGCCTTGCCCTCGACGTCGATCCGGTTGCCGCCGTACAACAACTCCGCACCGCCGACCACGGCTTGCTCCAGCGTCGTGAAGAACTCAGCCGACTTGAACACTGGCGACAGCACCGTGTCGCGGTCCTCCGGCAGGCCCGGACGCATCGTGCGCACCGCGTCGGCCAGGCGGGAGATCACCGTGTCGGCGACGGCCGGGTGCACCACCACGAAGTTCGGCGCCATGCACACCTGGCCGGACCCGTAGTACGCCTCCTGCAGCGCCTCCACCACCAGGTCGATCTCGGCGTCCCGCCAGACCAGCACACCGTCGTTGCCGGACAGCTCCAGCACGGTCTTCTTGCCGGCCGCGAACCATTCCTGCCCGACCGGGATGCCGCGGGTCGAGTCCCCGAAGAACATCAGGTTGTCGGTGTCCTCGCTGGCCAGCCACTGCCGCAGCACCGCGTTCGGCTCGCCGCACACGACGTTGACCAACCCGGTCGGTGCGCCGAAGTCGCACAGCACCGGGCACACCAGCTCGCGCCAGGCCCATGCGGTGGTGAGCGGGGCACTACGCGGCGCCTTGACCACCACGGCGTTGCCCGCGATCAGCGCGCCGATCCCCAGCAGCGAGTTGGCCGCGGGCGCGTTGTGCGGCGGGTGCACGCACACGACGCCGTCCGGCTTGCGCACCAGGCGCGTCTCGCGGTCGCCGACCCGCTCCACCCGCGCCAGCTGCGCCCTGGTCAGCTCCAGGCTCAGCTCGCTGGTGCCCTCCATCGCAACCGCGATCTCCAGCTCGGCGAATTTGCGCGGATGCCCCTCAGCCGCCAGGTACTCGGCAAAACGGCCGGTGTTCTCCCGCATCACCTTGTTGATCCGGCGGCCGAGTTCGACGCGGTCGTCGACGCTCGCGCCGGCCCAGTCCAACTGGGCCCGCCGCGCGGCCGCCGTCGCCCGCTCCAGCTGCTCCGGCGTCGAAACCCCGACCCGGCCGACCACCCGGTCATCCGGCACGCCGGCGACCGTGCCGCGGTCCAAGCCGCGCTTGAGCCGCAGGCAGCCGATCTCGTCGGTCAGCATCGCGCTGGTCCGCAGCACGTGGATCCACTTGTCGTGCTCGCCGTCAACACCGTCGATCAAGGACGGATACGTTTCCATGACACCCCCTCACCTGGTCACTGGTCGAATTCGGCTACGTCGAACAGCGCCGTGCCGACGCCCGTGATCGAATAGCTGCCCCACGGCGTCTTCTCGGCCAGCCGACCGTCGGCCGACCGGTCCCCGATCGTCACGGTCACCGGCAGCCCGCCGGCCAGCGTGTCCGGCGAGTCGGCCGCCAGCACCGTGCCCTGCCAGTGGTACTTGCCGTCGATCGGGTCGACTCGCCCGGCCAGCCGCACCCTGACCTGCTGGTCGACGCCGGCCGCGGTCAGCGTGGCCGGGCCGTCGTACACCCCGTCGTGGTTGGACAAGCCGGCCATCAGTCGAGGTACCCGATCTTCTTCCAGATGGCCTTGGACAGCCGGCCCATCAGGCCGACCTCCTCGAAGAACTCTGCCATGCCGGCGAAGCACCGCCGCTGCACCAGCCGGAAGTTCTCGTTGGCCATGGCCGCGCGCTGCGCCGCCTTCGGGTCGGGCAGGCCGATCCGCCGGTACACCACCGGGTTGGTGAAGGCCTGCTGGTTGACGATGCCGTGCAGGCCCAGCACGTTGGCCAGCACCACCCGTCGCCAGCGCGGCATCGCCGCCACCCGCTTGCGGATGCCATCGCGGGCGAAGCTGATGTGCCGCGCCTCCTCGATGATGTGCACCCGCAGCACCCGCTGGACCAGCGGCTGGATCTCCGGGTCCTCCGCCATCTGGCGCTGCAACTCGTCGGTGATGTCCTCGCCCAGCAGGGCGAACAGCCACAGCCCGCTCCCCCGCAGGAACAGCGGGATCATGTTCAGCACGACGCGCTGCGCCAGCGGCACCCGGACCGGCTTGGCGCCGACCCGCTTGATCGCCTTGCCGAACATGACCATGTGCCGGGTCTCGTCACCCAGCTCGGTCAGGCTGTAGTGGGTCTCGCTGCTGCGTGGGTCCGTGTGCATGACGTGCCGCAGCAGGCCCTGGTTGACGATGTTCTCGAACCAGATCGCCGTCGACAGCATGTTGACGAACTCCTGCCGGGACAGCTCGATCCGCTGCCGCCGGTCCATGCGCAGCCAAAGGTCGGTGCCGTACAGCGACAGCGTTTTTGGCGCGACGAAGAACTTGTCCTCGTCCAGCGGCGCCTCCCAGTCGATGTCGACCACCGGGATGTAGGACCGCTTCACCGACCCCTTCAGCAGCCGGTTGGAGACCTCGTCACGGGACAGCTCGCTCATACCCGAATCGGATGCGTTGCGCGCGGTCATCGGTTTTTCCCCTCTCCAGCACTAGTGATCGTCATCAACCGACCGGCACTTCCGCGCGCACCGGCGGACTCTGTTCGGATATCCCCCACCGGTCGTGCCAACGGCGCAGCAAGCGCGGCGCCCACCAGTTGGCCCGGCCCAACATCTTCATAAACGCCGGCACCAGCAACATCCGCACCAGGGTTGCGTCCACCAGCACCACCACCATCAACCCGAAGCCGAGCATGCGCATGGTCGACACCTGGGCGGCGATCAGCGCCGCGAACGAGATGGTCATGATCGCCGCGGCCGCGGTCACCACCGGTCCGGTGCGGGCCAGGCCCTGCGCGACCGCCTCGGCGTTGGCCACGTCCGTGCGGTCGGAGCGCCTCCAGTACTCGCTGATACGCGACATGATGAACACTTCGTAATCCATCGACACACCGAAGGCGATGAAGAACAGCACGATCGGCGTCTGGATCACGAGCGTGCCCACCGACGTCGTGCCCAGCGCCCACAGGTTGCCGTCCTGGAAGATCCAGACCAGCGCGCCGAAGGCCGCCGACAGCGAGAGCATGTCCAGCACCACCGCCTTCAACGGCAGCAGCACGCTCCCGGTGACCAGGAACAGAAGCACCGCCGCGATGATCGCGATCAGCAGGATGACCAGCGGCAGGCGGGAGATGACCGAGTCCACGCTGTCCCGGTTGACCTGCGCGGTGCCGGTGAACTTCACGTGGGTCCCGTCCGGCGTCACCACAGCGTGCAGCTTGTCCAACTGGTTCTCCGACTGTTGGGAGAACACCGGCGCGGTGCTTGCGACGGTGAGGTACGCGGCATCCTTTGTCACGCTGGCACCGCCCGACTGCCCCGGCACCCGGTTGCCGTGGACGAAGGTCGCCCCCGGGGCCGCCACGAACTCGACAGCGGAGACCCGTGACAGCGCAGCCGCGTATCCATCGAGCTGAGCACCCGTCATGTTCTGCGTGTCGGAGAGCACCACCGGCACGGTGGCCTGGGCGTTCACGGTGAAGCCGTCGCGCAGCTCGTCGCCGACCTCGCGTACCGATGCGGACGAGGACAGGCTCCGGTCGTCGGGGAATCCGAACCGCAGGCCAAGGAATGGTGCGCCGAGCAGCAACAGCACGGCGGTGACCACCGCCGCCACCGCCAGCGGTCGGCGCATCACCACCCTGGTGCTGCGGTACCAGAAGGAATCCTCCGTGCGTCGACGTGCACCGTCGGTCCGCCCGAAGAGGCGGCGCACTGGACGCCTGAGGTTCCACGACTCGATCCGCTGGCCGAGAACCTTGATCACGGCGGGCGTGAGCACGAGGGCGCCCGCCGCCGCGAACACCACGACGGTCACCGCAGCGTAGGCGATGGAGCGGAGGAAACCCATCGGGAACAACATCATCGGCAACATGCACAGCGCGACGGTGCTCGCCGAGAACAACACCGTGCGGCCCGCCGTCGCCATCGTGCGGACGATCGCGTCGTCGACGGACCGTCGCACGGCCATTTCGTCCCGGAACCGACTGATGATCAGCAACGTGTAGTCGATCGCCAGCGCCAGGCCAAGTGCGGTGGCCAGGCTGAGCGCGAAGATCGAAATTTCGGTGACCATGGTGAGCAACCGGAGCACCGCCGCCGAGCACGTGACGGCCACCGCCGCGACAGCGAGCGGCAACCCGGCGGCGACCAACCCGCCGAACACCCAGATCAACGCCAGCAGGCTCAGCGGGGTGGCGACGGCTTCCATGAAGACGAGGTCCTTCTCGCTCTGGTCCCGGACCTGCGCGTACAGCATCGCGCTGCCGCCGGCCTTCACCACCACACCCTCGGGCGCCTTCGTCACCTGGGCCGCCAGGTCGCTGGCGTAGTGCTGTGCGTCGCTCTCGCTTCCGTCGATGCCGGCCGTGATCAGCCCGGTGCGACCGTCCTTACTGGTCAAAGTAGCCGCCGCCGGTGCGGGAACCGTCCACGGAGAGGACACCGCGGCCACGTGTGGGGACTGCTTCAACTCCTGGACGATGCGGGATCCCGCCGCCCGGGCCGCGCTCCCGGCCACGCCGCCCGGGGCCGTCACCGTCAGCAGCAACTGCATGTCACCCTGGTCGAACTTGCGGGCGAGTTCCGTGGTGGCGCGGGACGATTCGGTGTCAGGGTCGCGGAAGCCCCCCGCCGACAGTCTGCCCACAACCGGGATCGCGACCACGGCCGCCACCACCAGCAGGAGAAACGCCGAGATGAGGATCCTTCTGGGTGCTCCGATGACACGTGCGGTCATGCGCCTAACCACACCAAGTACCCTTCGTGTGTTTTCGCGTGCGAGAAGTCCTTGCGGCACAACGGATCCGAGCCAGCGGAGAACTACTGGCCCCGTCGTGCAGCATGACGGATCATCCGATTCCGGCCAGACCTGCCGAACAACACCACGGCGATATCGCTACCGCCCGGCGACTCGGCTCCCGGTCCTGGCCACAGTGGTCGCCGCCCCCGGTGTCCCGGATCACGTCGGCGTCAACAGGCAGATCTCCGCTGCCCGGACATGGCGACTTGGACGTCGTTAAACCACATCATGAAGATCCCCCGATCCCCGATTTCCTCTTCACTATACCGGCGGAGTCAATACCCTGTTGGCCGAATCCCGATTCTGCGGGTGCCGATAATTCATCCGCCCAGGTCGCGGCCTTGATCGCCACTTTCCAGATGTGCCCGCTGATCATTTCGGCGCCTTGGCCAGTGCTCGGCATCAACGGCATCTTGATCTTTCGTGCTACTGCGCCTGCCCTATCTCGCCGCGAGTGACCGAGATAAAGAGATCAAGATCTTGGCATTGCGGCACCAACTGCTGGCCCTGCAGCGCCAGGTCTACAATCCCACCTTCACCGACACCGACCGCGCTGTCCTCGCCGGCCTGCTCCAACGCCGCCACGCCGCGACCTGCACACAGAAGCGTCGCGGACCTTGCCGGCCGACGCCGGGCTGAAGGTCGTCACCACCGGCATCCAGATGCCGCGTATGAACTCCCCCATGGAGTGCTGGACACAACGTGCCGACGCGACCTGCTGGACCGGACCTTGATCTGGAACCAGAACCACCTCCTGCACGCGCTCCGCGAGTTCGGGGCCTTCTGCAACTGGCATCGACCACACCGAACGCTGAAGCAAGCCGCATCGCTTCGCCCACGACCCGAATCGGTCAACGCGCCAGCTCACGTGAGGTCAGAGCTTTCCCAAATGATCTCAACAGGGCGCCCTACATCCACGGAAAGTGGATCCCACAAGGCATCAAGATTCCTGTCGGCGTACAGACGAACGTCCCCAGCTTCGTACGGATGAAAAGGGACAGTTGTTGATGCGGTGAGGTCTACTGCTCGGCACTCTGCTGCCTGGTCGTTTCGGGTGGCGGAGGAGGCTGGCAGTGGTCTTGGATCCCCAGCGCTGGCTGGAGCTTCGGAGGTTCGCGGCCTGCTCGAGTCCGGAGCGATGAGCCTGTCGGAGATCTCCAGGGAGACGGGGCTGGATCGGAAGACGGTCCGCAAGTACCTGTCGGCGCCGGGTCCGGCGACTCCTCCTCGCCGTTCGCCGAGCGGGCGGTCGCGTGCGAGGGTGATTGACGAGTTCGCACCGGTGATCGACTCGATGCTCCGGGCGGAGATCCTGTTGAAGGCCGCGGTCATCCACGAGCGGGTGGCTGCGGAGTACGGGTTCACTGGGAACTATCAGCGGACCAAGCTCTACGTCCAAGAAGCCCGCCCCAGGATCGCCGAGGAACTCGGGATCACGCCGAAGGAGCTGGCGGGCATGCACCGCCGGTTCGAGGTCATCCCCGGTGCGCAGGCTCAGGTGGACTGGGGCGACGAGGGCAAGATCCTCGCCCACGTCGGGATCCCGAAGGTCTACTCGTTCCACATGACGCTGTCGTACTCCCGCGACCCGTTCTGCTGCTTCACCACCAGCCAGGACCTGGCGAGTTTCTTCGACTGCCATCGGGCCGCGTTCGCGCACTTCGGCGGGGTACCGATGACGATCGTCTACGACCGCACCAAGACGGTCGTGCGCCGGCACGTCGCGCCGGGCGAGGCCGTTCCTCTGCATCCGGAGGCGGTCGCATTCGCCGGCCATTACGGCTTCGACATCGACGTCCTGGCCGCCTATCGCCCGACCGGGAAGGGGCGGGTCGAACGGCGAGTCCTGATCGTCCGCGATCACGTGCTGGCTGGACGGGCCTTCTCCTCCATCGAGGAGATGGATGCCGCTTTCTCGGCCTGGGTGCCGCTGCGGCGGGCGAAGGTGCACGGCACCCACGGCGAGGTCATCGGGCACCGGGCCGTGCGCGATCACGTGGCTCTGCGGCCGCTGCCGCCGACGCCGTATGTGGTGACCCAGCGCCATCTGCGGCACGTCGGCAAGGACTGCCTGGTCGCCTTCGACGCGAACCTCTACTCGGTGCCCGCCCGCAAGGTCCGCCCACGTCAATTGGTCGAGATCCGTGCCACGAAGTTGCAGGTCACCCTGCACTCCACTGTCCCCGCCGCCGACGGGAACACACTGCTGGCCGTCCACCCTCGGGCGATCGGCCGCGGCGCGAAGATCGTGGACGAGAGGCACTGGGACGGCCTCCCCACAGGAGCCGGACGCCGAACCACCACCGGCGATGTGGTGCCCCAGCCCCGACGCGACCAGCTGCCCGGCCCCGAGGCCGGCTCGCTGCAAGCCCTGCTGAACCGGGCCGCTGCCGCCAGCGTCGAGGTCAGCCGCCGACCGCTGTCCGTCTATGACGAACTGACCGGCACCCGTCCCTTCACCACCAACCGAGCGACGAAGGACCCCTCTTGAGCCAGCTGACCGGCAACCGCATCCGCACCACGGCCAGCAAGCTCGGCCTGCCCCATCTCGCGGAGACCATCCACGAGTTCACCCGCCGGGCCGACGAGGCGAAGATGGGCTACCTCGAGTTCCTCGACTTGGTCCTGTCCGAGGAACTCGCCGTCCGTGATGACCGCCGCTTCCGTCAGGGCCTGCGGCTGTCGCGGCTGCCACATCACAAGACGCTGGATGAGTACGACTTCTCCTTCCAGCTCGACCCGACGTCTTCGTGCGCTGGTCCGATGGCGAGGTTTCCGTGTACGGCAACACCCAGGCCGACGCGCTGGGACGCGAATACCAGCTTGTTCCTCCCGGATAAGATCCTTTCATGCGCATACGTCACGCAGTTCCCCTGTCCGTCGCCGCCCTGGCCATCCTGATGTCCGGCTGCGCGGATGGGCAGGGCGGCGACGGGGGCGGCGACGGTAAGCCATCGGAAAGCGCGGATGCCTCGTCACAGACGTCGCAGCCTCCCGCGCCCTCCGGGGGCGCCCGACCCTGGGAGCCGGACGACGCGTTGCGGCGTGCGGAGCGTGCACTGGACGCCGCTGCCGACGACGGCACCAAACCGGGGCCCGTCGACGCCGGCACCGCGTACATCGGTTCCGGGTGGAACAAGTCCTTCCCCGCGAGCGACAAGAAGCCGTACCGGCTTGAGATCACCTGCGACACGGACGGTGTCGAGGAGCTGACGCTGACCCTGTCCCGGGGTGAGGAAGAGCAGCCCTACGGGGTGGAGTGCGGGGACCGCGAGGCGGACCACTACAACCTCCCGGCAGGTAAGCCCTTCAAGGCTTACGTTGCCCCTGACAAGCACGGCACGGGACTCATCGCATGGCGTCTGAACACGGTCGCCCCCGGCGATGTTGACGGATGCGACGACGACATCGACGGGTGTGAGGACTGAGAGATCCGCTTCCGCATATGGGGCAGCCTTTAGGCTCACGGACTTGCGAGGCCGACGAGGCTGCCCCACTTCCCACCAGCGCGAGGCAGCGCGCCGAGAAGGCACCGACAGGCATCATCCGGTTGCACGTCAAATCCGGACCAGTGACCCTGATCAGGCAGAGTCAGACTCGCGCCTTGCGCTCATCCTCTCGGAGCCAGGCTTCCGCCCTGCCCTCCCAGGCAGTCACTCAACGTCCCCTTGGCAGCACCTCCGGCGGCATGACGTCCCGTGCCACCAGGCCCGCCGCAACGTCACTTCCTGGGGAGAATCTGGGGAGTATCGTCGGCCCTGGGGAGTGCATGGGGAGAATCGACCGCGTAACACAGCACGATCCCGAAAGACGCTGAAAGAATCATCCGCGCAGGTCAGGGGTGGGCACAGCCACATCGATGCAGGTCAGCGCCATCAGGTAGACAACTTCATGACGTACGTGCCGAGGTCGTCGGCTTCGACGGTCCCCGGCAACGACCCGCCTTCACGCAACGGCGTGACGTAGCGGGTCGCAATGACTTCTGTCAGCATTTCCCCAGGCTATACGACCCTCTGACCTTAGGATTCACGACGGACTGACCAGGCCCTCCAGCTCTCCGGATTCCAGCTGATCGAGGCGTAGGTGTGCCGAAGCACAGGGAAGCCGTCCTTGGCACACGGAAACCGTCCGTCGGGGCCACCGCCCACTGCCAGGTTTCGCCCCTCGGTACGTAGCGCCCGGGAACGGACAGCGCCCCGTCGTCGGCGCTCCAGTCTGCCGGGGCGGGGCTCGGCAGCAGGTCGATGCCGCCGCCGCAGCCGGTTCGGTGGGCCATCTGCGGCAATGTGGCCCGCGACCGCTTGCGCCTGCTGTCAGGGCACCCCCAAAACTCTGACCATGGGCCTGATCAAGACGGATAACACAGGTCTGAGCGGCTGAGCGGCACTGAGGGGAACAGCGGATGGAGAGAGCTGGGCGTCCGGGGCGTAGAGCGCTGCTTGCCGGCGGACTCGTGGGCGCCACGGTCGCGCTTACGGGGTGCTCGTCGAGGAGTGCGGCCTCATCGGCGACCAGCCCTTCGCCGGAAGCACGGCCCACCACGCCCACCGCGGCATTCGCGAGGCTGATGGAAGGCAACAAACGCTGGGTGAACGGAAACCTCCAACACCCCAACCGGGATCCGAGCCGGCGTCAGCTCCTGGCGCAGGAACAAAAGCCTCTTGCGGCGGTCCTCTCGTGTATCGACTCGCGGGTGCCGCCCGAGCTCCTCTTCGACACCGGCCTGGGGGACCTTTACGTCATGCGCACGGGTGGGGAGGCGGTCGGCCCGGTGGTCACCGGTTCTGTCGAGTACGGGCCCACGACCAGCAACACCCCCCTCATCGTGGTCCTCGGGCACCAGCGCTGCGGCGCTGTCAAGGCGGCGTACGAGTCCCTTCGCCACGGCACAACACTCCCCGGCAATCTGCAGGCGATCGTCGAGGCCCTGCGGCCGGCGTACGAGCAGGCGCTCCGGGAGGGCGGCGCCGACCCGGTCGAGACCATGGCCCGAGCCCAGGTCAAGTTGACCGCGACCGACCTGCGGTCCAATCAGGTCCTGGCCCCCCTCGTAGGAAGGGGCACACTTGCCGTGGTCGGCGCCTACTACTCGCTTGACACCGGCAAGGTGGAAGTCCTGACCGGCCCACTCGCCTGACCGGTGGGACGAGTCGAACGGTCGTGGTCAAAGCCGGCAGCCGGCATCACCGTACACAAGCACGGCTGCACGGGCTGGGGACACCGGCCGCCATCCCTGCGTGACACCGGGCCAGCGCATTAGTCATCCGTTAGTGGAACGTCACCTCGGTCTTCGAAGCTGACTGCCGTCCGGGAACGAGACGGAATCCCGGAGCGTGGACCCACACGCCGTCGAGCGTGCACCCAACGCATATGCACATGCACAAGAGGAGAGAAGACATGCGCAAGTTCCAGCGCACCGCAGTCGTCGCCGCCGGCCTCCTGGCCCTTTCCGGCATCGCCGCGGGAGCCGCGCAGGCTGCCGATCTCCAGACCATGGAAACGCAGGGCAACTACCAGACGGACTGCCACACCGACCAGACCCAGCAGGAGTTGGACAGGGCGGTGGGGCACCACGTCACCATCGACCACTGCGAGGCCGACGGCCCCGGCAGCATGGTCATCTACTACTCCTGAGTCCGGGAGACCGGTGACGTCGAGCATCCTTTTCTGCTGACGTCACCGCCTCGTCCGCTTCCGCTGCTGGGCGCGCACGCAAAGCGCCGGGCAGCGAAGACGAACGGCGAAGGCGGCTTCTCCACCCCCGAGGGGGCGGAGGAGCCGCCTTCGTGCTGCGCGGAAGCTTCCCGTTCGTTGATGTCCCGCCCCGCCGCTCCGGAGTCCGGGGCGCGGTGGCGGATAGCCAGATTCGCCGTGGTACCTCCCGAAGTCAGCCCTGTCGCCGTGTCCCTCGGCAGCGCGAACAGGTCGGTCGGCCTGCGTTCACAGGCCAGCGGTGGCTTCTCCTCACAGACCGACAGCCCCGGCAACACGGCCTGGGGTTCGGCGCTGCCGATCGCTTGGTGGCGTGACCGTACGCCTCCGACCCGTCGAACGTGGCCTCGGAAGGAGGACTCCGGCCTCTTGGCAGGCCGGGTGCCATGTGAAATGTTACTGACGTGGCCACGAGAATCTCGTCGCACCTCGTCCGCACGTCCGGCAGCCCGGACGTGATCGTCATCGGAGCCGGAGTGGTCGGCGCGGCCTGCGCCCACTACGCCGCCCGCGCAGGTCTCTCCGTCACCGTCCTGGACCGCGGTCCCGTCGCGGGTGGCACCACCGGCGCCGGCGAGGGGAACCTTCTGGTCTCCGACAAGGAACCGGGCGCCGAACTCGAACTCGCCCTGTACTCCTTGCGGTTGTGGCGCGAGCTGGCCGAGGAGCTGCCCTCGGCGATCGAGTACGAGACCAAGGGCGGTGTCGTCGTCGCCTCCGACGAGACCCGCCTCGCGGCGCTGCGCGCCCTCGCCGCGGCGCAGACCGACGCCGGGGCCGAGACCCGCGAGGTATCCGGCGGCGAACTCCGCGACCTGGAGCCGCACCTCGCCGAAGGGATGCCCGGTGGCGTCCACTACCCCCAGGACGCGCAGGTCCACCCCGCGCTGGCCGCCGCCCACCTGCTGCGTGCCTCGGGCGCCGAGGTGCGCTGCGGGGAGGAGGTCACGGCCGTGCTCACCGCCGCCGACGGAACGGTGCGCGGCGTGGCCACCGCGTCCGGTGACCGTCTGCTCGCGCCGTACGTGGTGAACGCGGCGGGGACGTGGGGCGGTGAGATCGCCCGGATGGCCGGGGTGCGGCTGCCCGTCCTGCCCCGGCGCGGCTTCGTCCTGGTGACCGAGCCGCTGCCGCGCATCGTCCGCCACAAGGTGTACGCCGCCGACTACGTCGCCGACGTCGCCAGCGGTTCGGCGGCGCTCCAGACCTCCGCCGTGGTCGAAGGCACCCCGGCGGGGCCGGTGCTGATCGGTGCGAGCCGCGAGCGGGTCGGCTTCGACCGCACGCTCTCCACCGAGGTCCTGCGCCGCCTCGCCGACCGGGCGACCGCCCTGTTCCCGGTGCTCGGCGGGGTGCGGGCGATCCGCGCGTACGCGGGCTTCCGCCCCTACCTGCCCGACCATCTGCCGGCCATCGGCCACGACCCCCGCGTGCCGGGCCTGTTGCACGCGTGCGGCCACGAGGGGGCGGGCATCGGGCTGGCGCCTGCCACCGGTGCGCTGACGGCCGCCGCGCTGACGGGTTCCGCGCCGCCCCTGGACCCGCGGCCCTTCCGGCCCGACCGTTTCCCCGACTCCTCCGCAGCCCCCGACCGACGGCCCCGTTGACACGCAGTCCCGAGGAAAGGCGGACCGCATGAAACCGCGCCGCACGACGAGCCGCGCACACAACCGTCCGACGCCCTGTGACGTGGTGGACGCCGACCCGGGCCCCGCGTTCGAGATCACCTTCGACGGCCGGCCGGTCGCCGCGTTGCCCGGCCGGTCCGTCGCCGCCGCCCTGTGGGCCGCGGGCATCCTGTCGTGGCGCACCACCCGCGGCGGTGGCCGACCACGCGGCGCCTTCTGCGGTATCGGGCAGTGCCACGACTGCCTGGCCACCGTCAACGGCACCCCGAACCGCCGCGCCTGCCTGCTCCCGGCCCACCCCGGGGACGCCGTCACCACCCAGGAGGGTTCGGGCCGTGCCGACCTCGCCGTCTGATCCGCGCGCCCACGGCGCCTCCGGTGCGCGCCCCGGGCGGGCCGCGCAGCACACCGGGTCCGGGGACGCCTTCGACCTGGTGGTGATCGGCGCGGGCCCCGCGGGTCTCGCCGGGGCCGTCGCGGCCGGCGAACTCGGGCTGCGCACCGCCCTGGTGGACGCGGCGGAGCTGACCGGCGGGCAGTTCTACCGCAGCCCCTCCCCCGCGCTCGGTGCCCGCCGCCCCGAGGCGCTGCACCGTACCTGGTCCGTCCATGCCGATCTGCTCCGCCGCCTCCGCCGGTGTCCGGCCGTCAGCCACCTCCCCGGGCACCACGTCTGGAGCGTGGTGCGCGATCCGGGCCGTGCCGACCGGTGGACGGTCCACGCCCTGACCGGCCCCGACGGCGCGGACCACACCCCGGTACGGCTGAGGGCCCGTGGGCTCCTCGTCGCGACGGGCGCCGTCGAACGCCAGCTGCCCTTCCCCGGCTGGACGTTGCCCGGTGTGGTCGGCGCCGGGGGCGCCCAGGCCATGCTCAAGTCGGGGCTGGTCCTTCCCGGGCGGCGGATCGTCGTCGCCGGCAGCGGTCCGCTGCTGCTCGCCGTCGCGGCCTCGCTCAGCGCCGCGGGCGCCGACGTCCCAGCACTCGTCGAGGCCACCGGATACCTCGGCTACGCCCGCCACCCCGGTGCCCTCGCCGCCAACCCGGGCAAGGCCGCCGAGGCCGCCCTCCACGGGGGCGCCCTGCTGCGGCACCGGATCCCGCTGCGCGCCCGCAGCGCGGTCACCGAGGCGCACGGCACGCCCCGCGTCGAGGCCGTCACGGTCTCCCGTCTGGACCGGCGGTGGCGGCCCGTGCCCGGCACCGCCCGCCGCATCGCCTGCGACGCGGTGGCCGTCGGCCACGGTCTGGTCCCGCAGATCGACCTCGCCACCGCACTCGGCTGCGCCGTGCGCCGGGCCGCCGACGGCACCCACGCGGTGGTCACCGACCGCTCCCTCGCCACCTCGGTGCCCACCGTCTGGGCGGCCGGCGAGAGCCGCGGGACCGGCGGTGCGGCGGTGGCCCTGGCCGAGGGCGAACTGGCCGGTCTCGCGGCCGGAGCCCGGCTGCGCGGCGCGCCGGTTCCGCCCGCGCGCACCGCGCGGCTGCGCCGTCGGATCGCTCGTCTTCGGGCCTTCGCCGACGCGATGACCGCGGTGCACGCCCCGGGCCCCGGCTGGCCCGACTGGCTCACCGACGACACCGAGGTGTGCCGGTGCGAGGAGGTCACCGCGGACCGCGTCCGCGAGGCCGCCGCGGGCCTCGGCGCCCACGACACCCGTACGGTCAAACTCCTCACCCGGGCCGGGATGGGCTGGTGCCAGGGCCGGATCTGCGCCACCGCCGTCGCCTGCCTGGCCACCCGGTACGGGGCGTCCGACGCGGGACCGGCCCCCGACCGCCGCCCGCTCGCCGCCCCCGTCCCGCTCGCCGCGCTGGCCGGACTCCCCGCGGGCCGCGACCGGACGGCCGAGCCCGCCGCGCCCACCGAGCCGACCTGACGTCCGGGCCCGCGTGGCTCCCGGACAGCCGCCCTCCCCGCCCCGCCTTAGGAGCCCTCATGGACCCCCGCACCTCCTGGAGCGCCACCCGTCCGTGGCGCGGCATCATGGTCGCGACCGCGCTCCCGCTGCGCGACGACCTCTCCGTCGACCACGACGCCTACGCCGCCCATGTGCGCTTCCTGCTCGACCACGGCTGTGACGGCGTCGTTCCCAACGGCTCGCTCGGCGAGTACCAGACGCTCACGGACGAGGAGCGCGCCCAGGTCGTGGCGACGGCCGTCGCGGCGGCGGGCGACGGCGCCCGGGTCATGCCGGGCGTCGCCGCGTACGGCGCCGCCGAGTCCCGCCGCTGGGCCGAGCAGGCGGCGGAAGCGGGCTGCGGCAGCGTCCTGCTGCTGCCGCCGAACGCCTACCGCGCCGGACCTGCCGCGGTACACGACCACTACGCCGAGGTGGCCGCGGTGGGTCTGCCGGTGGTCGCGTACAACAACCCGATCGACACCAAGGTCGACCTCGTCCCCCCGCTCCTCGCCGAGCTGCACGCGGCCGGGCACATCGTGGCCGTCAAGGAGTTCAGCGGCGATGTCCGCCGGGCCTACGAACTCGCCGAGCTCGCCCCGGGTCTGGATCTGCTCATCGGAGCCGACGACGTCCTGCTCGAACTGGCCCTCGCGGGCGCGGTCGGCTGGATCGCCGGCTACCCGAACGCCTTCCCCGTCTCCTGCGCCGCCCTGTTCCGCGCCGCGACCGCGGGCGACCTCGACCGGGCCCTGCCGCTGTACAAGTCTTTGCACGCGCTGCTGCGCTGGGACTCCCGGCCCGAGTTCGTGCAGGCCATCAAGGTTTCCATGGACCTCACGGGCCGCAGCAGCGGCCCGACCCGCCCACCGCGGCTGCCGCTGACGGAGCAGGCCGAACAGGCCGTACGGTCCGCCACCGCCCGGGCTCTCGCCGACGGACACCGCTGAACGACACCGACACCGGTCGCCACGGAGGAACCCACGATGCGTACCCGCCATGTCTTCCACGCCGTCGACTCGCACACCGAGGGCATGCCCACCCGGGTCATCACCGGCGGGGTCGGGGTGATCCCCGGCGCCACGATGGCCGAGCGCCGACTGCACTTCCTCGCGCACCTGGACCACCTCCGCACGCTGCTCATGTACGAGCCACGCGGCCACTCCGCCATGAGCGGCGCCATCCTCCAGCCCCCCACCCGCCCCGACGCCGACTACGGCGTCCTGTACATCGAGGTCTCCGGGGTCCTGCCCATGTGCGGGCACGGCACCATCGGCGTGGCCACCGTGCTCGTCGAGACCGGGATGGTACCGGTGACCGAGCCGGTCACCCGCGTCACCCTGGACACCCCGGCCGGCCTCGTCCCCGTCGACGTCCGCGTGGAGAACGGCGCCGCCCGCTCCGCCTCCTTCACCAATGTGCCCGCGTTCTGCGTCGCCCTGGACCGCACGGTGGAGGTGCCGGGGCTGGGGCCGGTGACGTACGACCTCGCGTACGGCGGGAACTTCTACGCGTTCGTCGAACTCGACGCCCTGGGGCTGCCGTTCGACCGCGACCGCAAGGACGAGCTGCTCACCGCGGGCCTCGCGGTGATGGACGCCGTCAACGCCTCCCCGGACCGGCCCGTCCACCCCGTGCATCCCGAGATCGCCGGGCTCAAGCACGTCCACCTCACGGCGCCCGGCTCCGACGCACGGCACTCACGCCACGCGATGGCCATCCATCCGGGCTGGTTCGACCGCTCCCCGTGCGGCACCGGCACGTCCGCGCGCATGGCCCAGCTGCACGCCCGCGGTGCGCTCCCCCTCCACCAGGACTTCGTCAACGAGTCCTTCATCGGTACGCGGTTCACCGGGCGGCTGGTCGAGGGGACGACGGTGGGCACGGTTCCGGCGGTGGTCCCCCGCGTCACGGGCCGCGCCTGGATCACCGGCACCGCCCAGTACTTCCTCGATCCCGACGACCCCTTCCCCGGGGGCTTCCTCCTGTGAACACCGCGCACCCGGCGGCGTGGGAGACGTGACACGGTACGTTGGCGATCCGCTCGGCCGGGAAGGCGCGGGGGCAGGCACGAAGGGAAGACCACCGCCATGGGCCTTTTGACACAGCACGGTCTCATCACCACACGCGAGCGGCTGCGCGACCAGGTGGCCCACGCCCTGCGCGCGGCACTGATCTCCGGCGAACTCCAGTCCGGCGAGGTCTACTCCGCACCGGCGCTCGCCGAGGACCTCGGGGTCTCAGCGACGCCGGTGCGCGAGGCGATGCTCGATCTCGCGCGCGAGGGGATGGTCGAACCGGTCCGCAACAAGGGCTTCCGGGTCACCGAGGTCGATGAGCGCGACCTCGACCAGTACACCGAGATCCGGACCCTGATCGAGGTCCCCATGATCGGCCGGATCACCCGCGGCGCGGCCCACGAGGACCTGGAGGCGCTGCGCCCGGTCGCCGAGGAGATCGTGCGCGCGGCCCGTGTGCACGACCTCATCGGCTACCTGGAGGCCGATCGCCGGTTCCACCTCTCCCTGCTCACCCTGTCGGGCAACGACCGTCTGGTGGAGACCGTCGGCGATCTGCGCAAGCGCTCGCGCCTGTACGGCCTGACCGCCCTGGACGAGCGCGGCGAGCTGCTCCCGTCGGCCGAGGAACACCTGGAACTCCTCGATCTGATGCTGACCGGGGAGGCCAAGGCCGCCGAGAAGTGCATGACCCGCCACCTGGGCCACGTACGCACCCTGTGGGCCGAGGGTGACCGGGACCGGGCGCCGGCCAAGGGCGCCGGGAGGCGGAAGCGCGGCGCCGGGCGCTGAGCCCGCTCCCGCCGGTCGCCTCCGGACGACGGCACCTCACACCGCGCCGCCTCGCCACGGCGGAGCGGTACGCCTGCCTGCCCTCCCTCAACATGCCTTTGCACAACGGGAGTTGATGACATGCCTCCCGGGGTGCGCCCCCGGATGACGGGCATACGCGGCGGGGTTCTCAGGCCATGTGAAGTGTGCAATGGTACATGTCACACATCCGCCGTGAGCATGACAGTCTCCATGCCCGGCTGCCACCACGGTCCACCCCACAGCCGTGCCCGGCACGGCTTCCGACCGGCCCGGAGGCCCCGTTGACAGGCATGTCCCCCACCCGAAGAAGCCTCGCCCGCATGGTGAGCACGGCCCTGACGCTCTGTCTGGGGCTGGCTCTGCTCGCCGCCGGCCCCGGCAGCGCCGCCGCGGACACCGGCACCGTACGCACCACGGCACCCCAGCCACGATCGATGCCGGGACTGCAGCCCGCCACCCCGACGACCGCCACCGCACTGCACCGCGCCGCCGCCGCACACACCGCCGCGCCGACCAGGTCCCCTTCCGTACGGCCCCCGCTGCACACCGTAACGGCGGCGCCCCCCACGGCGTCGGGCGCAGGCGCCGAGGCGGCGTGCAACGTCTCCGACTTCACCTCGAAGACCGGCGACGCCCTCGTCCAGCAGATCAAGGGCTCGGCAACCGACTGCATCAACACGCTGTTCAGCGTGGGCGGTCAGGACGCCAAGGCCCTCTTCCGGGAAGCGCAGATGGTCACGGTGGCGAACGCGCTGCGCGCCGACGCCGCCACCTACCCGGGCGACAACACCGCTTCGGCGACACAGATGGTGCTCTACCTCCGGGCCGGCTACTACGTGCAGTACGGCAACCCGGACGACGTCGGCCCCTACGGCCCTGCGCTGAAGAGCGCCGCCCAAGGCGCCCTGGACGCCTTCTTCGGCTCCTCCCACGCCTTCGACGTCAGCGAGGCCAACGGCGAGACCCTGGCCGAGACGGTCACCCTGATCGACAGCGCCGGCGAGAACGCCCGCTACCTGCAGGTCGTCACGCGGCTCCTGAAGAACTACGACGCCTCGTACGACCCCTTCTGGTGGATGCTCTCGGCGGTCAACAACTGCTACACCGTGCTCTTCCGCGGCCACTGGCTGCCGGAGTTCGTCTCCGCCGTGCAGTCCGACCCGAGCGTCCTGACCGTACTGCGCGACTTCGCCGTCACCCATGACGACCTGCTGGGCACCGACAGGTCCTACCTGGTCTCCAACGCGGGCCGCGAGCTCGGCCGTTTCCTGCAACACGCCGAACTGCGGGAGCAGACACGCCCGTTGGCCGAGGAGCTGCTCGGCCGCAGCGAGATCACCGGCCGCACCGCACCGCTCTGGGTCGGGCTGGCCGAGATGACCGACGCCTACGACAAGGACAACTGCTCCGGCTACGGCACCTGCGACCTGCAGAACCGGGTGCGCGACGCCGTCCTGAAGGGCAAGCACGCCTGCGGCCCGACCCTGCGGATCGTCGCGCAGCAGATGACCGACGCCGACTTCACGGCCAGCTGCGACAGCCTGCTCCAGCAGGACGCGTACTTCCACAAGGTGGTCAAGGACGACGGCCCGGTCGCCGACGACCACAACAGCACCATCGAAGTGGTGGTCTTCGACTCCAGCGCCGACTACCAGACGTACGCGGGCGTCATCTTCGGCATCTCCACCGACAACGGCGGCATGTACCTGGAGGGGAACCCCGCCGCGGAGGGCAACCTGCCGCGCTTCATCGCCTACGAGGCGGAGTGGCAGCGCCCCGACTTCGCGATCTGGAACCTCAACCACGAGTACACCCACTACCTCGACGGCCGCTTCGACATGTACGGCGACTTCGAGGAGAACATGAAGACGCCGACCGTCATGTGGGTGGAGGGCTTTGCGGAGTACGTCTCCTACTCGTACCGCGGCGTCCCCTACGACAACGCGGTCACCGAGGCGGGCAAGAAGACCTACAAGCTCAGCACCCTCTTCGACACGACCTACGAGAACGCGGACACCACCCGCACCTATCCGTGGGGCTACCTGGCCGTGCGCTACCTGATCCAGTCCCACCCGCAGGACGTGGACACCCTGCTCGGCCATTACCGCAAGGGTGACTGGGCCGCCGCCCGCACCCTGCTCACGGAGACCATCGGCACCCGCTACGACGCCGGCTTCGCCGACTGGCTGGCCCGGTGCGCCGCCGGAAACTGCGGCGCCACCGCGCACGCGTAGCACCGCCGCACGACGGAGCCCTGCCGGATCGTCCCGGCAGGGCTCCGTCCTCGCACAGTGGGCGCGCCGCCGGGGGCGCACCCTCGGGGCGTCAGTAGCTGACGCTGACGACCTTCCAGGGGGTCTTGGCCGAGTAGGTGCCCGGCTTGAGCGTGAAGGTCGCGCCGTAGCAGCCCATGCCGCGGTAGAAGGTCGTCACGAACCTGCTCTGGTTGGAGACCGACCGGCCGGTGAACGGGAAACAGCCGTGGTCCCCGGCGGTGTTGTGCTTGTACCTCTTGCCTTTGAGGTGCGGCTGGGCCCAGCCGCAGACGTAGTTCTTCGGGCACTTGGTGGCCGCGTGCGCGGCGGTGGGCACGGTGAGCGGCAGCAGGGTCAGGAGCGCGGCGCAGGCCGGCGCCGCGAGGCGTTTCTTCACGGTGTTCCTCGTCCCGTCCGTGGCGTATTCCGTCTTCCGCCCATATGAGCACGGGGTGCGGGACGTGCGGTGAGACGCTTTCCGGCCCCCGGGCGGAGCCGCAGGGCGCGTCGGGGTCCGGACGGGGAGCGGGGCGGCACGTGGGTGCGCCGGGCGCCGCTGCCCCGGGAGAGCTTCCGGGGACGGCGGTGCCCGGCGTGAGGGGTCAGAACTCGTCGGCGCCGTTGCGGAGTTCCGTCGTCCAGTAGCCGGTCTTCGCGACCGCGTCGTCGACGGCGACACCGCCCAGGGGCGCCTTGACGACCTTGGAGCCCTCGGCGGGGCCCTCGGGGGCGAAGAGGTTCACGTTGAAGGAGGTGACCACGTGGTTGTCCTCGTGGACGCCGCCGTTGTTGATCCGCACGGCCACGTAGGCGGGTTCCCCGGCGTTCAGGACGACGGGGGTGGCCGGCTTGCTCTTGGCCACGGCCGGGACGTCCTTGGCGGTGTGGATGTCCCCGAACGCGATCAGCGGGTACCGGAGCAGGGTGCAGGCATGGCCCGAGGTGTTGGTGGCGGTCAGCGTGAGGTGTGTGGTGGGCGTGCCGTCCTGCTTCTCGGCGGTGATCTTCACATCTTCGAAGGTGCAGGCAGGCGCCTTGCCGCCGGTCGTCTTCGCGGCGCCGGCCGGCTTCGCGGCCCGGGCCGGGGCGGCCGGGGCGTGCGCTTCGGCCGCCGAGGCGGGGGCGCCGGCGGCGTCGGCCTTCTCCCCATGGGCGCCGGAGGCGGTCCGGTCGGCCGGGGCCGGGGCGGCGTCCCCCTTGTCCTTCGCGCCGTCACCGCCACCACCGCAGGCGGTGAGGGAGAGGCTGAGGGTGGCGACGACGGCCGCGGCGAGGACGGCCGGGCGGCGGATGGCGGTACGCATGGGGACTCCCGTTCAGGTCTGCATGCCAGGTGCGGGCACCTGGTCACCTTCATCCTGAGGCCACGCCCTGGCGTTCCGCTGATGTGCCGCTGATGCTTTGCTGGTGTCGATCCGTGCAGCTCAGAGAGGGTGCGACGGGTCCCGCCCGGCCGGGCTGCCCCTCGGCGTCACAGCTGCCGCAGATGGTCCCGGAGGCGGCGGGCCACCTGGCCCATGAGGGCTTCGGCACCGGGTTGGGCGCTCGCCGGGACCAACGACTCGGTGAGCACGGCGACCGCGAACATCTGGCCGTCGGCGTGCTCGACCACCCCCGCCTCGTGCCGGAGGTTGAGCAGGGTGCCGGTCTTGGAGGACCAGGTGGTGGCGTCGGAGCTGAAGTCCGGTGCGAGGCGGTGCCGGAGCAGATGGTGGCTCATCAGCTCCCGGACCCGCCCGGCGACCTCCGGCGCGATCGCCGACGGCGTCCACAGCGCCTGGAGCAGATCGACGTAGGCGCGGGCGCTGCCGGTGTTGGCCCGGGTCGTGTCGAGCTGCGGTACGCGATGGCCGCGGCCGCTGGTGCCCGCGTCGATGGCGAGGGCCTGCGCCAGATGGGCCTGCCCGGCGTCGAACAGCTCCTCGGGCGTCTCGGACAGCTCCCGCATCCCGTGCCGGACGGTGATCCCGACGAGGCCGAACTCCTGGAGGACCGCGGCGACCCGGGTGGGCGGGGTGAGGCCGAACAGCGCGTCGGCGGCCGTCCCGTCGCTCACGCACGTACTGAGGTAGAGCAGATCGTCGAGGGCTATCCGTACGGGGTGCCGGAAGCGGCTGAGTCCGGTGGGGCCGGGCGTGGTGATCCGGCCCGGTGCCACGTCCAGCATCGTCGCGCCGTCGAGTTCGCCCCGCCGGATGCGCTCGATCGTCGCCAGCGCCAGCGGTACCTTGACCAGGGACGCCACCGGCAGTTGGGCGTCCGGCTCGATCCCGAGCTCCTCCCCCGTGTGCAGATCGCGGACGAGGAGACAGCCGTGCAACCCGCCGTCGTGCAGGTCGCGACGGAGCTCACGCAGCAACGCTTCGGTACTCATGGACGGCTCCGGGCGGTAGAGGCGGGGACGGTGGAGCGCTCCGGGCAGTAGGTGCCGGGAGGCTCTGCGGGGGGATGGAACAGCGTCGGGCTGGCCGCCCCGGAGTGGATCAGGCGCCGGTCGGCGCGGGACGGTTCGCGGGGCGCGGCATACCGGTCCGGGTGCCATGACCGTTCGCGGGGCCGGCCTCATGAGCCCGCCCCGGTACCGGTGGCGGGATCGGCGCCGAGGCAGCGGGCGAGGGCGTCGCCCAGGCGGGCCGCCATGTGCCGGCCGGAGCCCTCCGCGGCGGCGAGCGCATAGCCGCGGGCGAGCGTGATCCCACCGAGCGGCCGCCAGTGCAGCGCCAGTTCCGTGGCCTGCGCCGGGGAGCAGAGCAGCAGGTCACGGCTGGTCAGGACCTCCGCTGCCGCCGTCGTCAGATCGCCCGCGGTGACGAGTTGGGCCGGCCGCAGCCCCACCGCGTCCCGCAGCCGGGTGAGCGGGTCGCGGATGTGCGGGACGTCGTCCTCCGGCTGGATCCAGACGCGCCGGGCCGGGCCGGTGGCGGCGCGGCCCACCCGCAGCGTTTCGAGGTGGACACGGCGTGGGCCGGAGTCGTCGGCGGCGGCGAGGCCGAGCGGCACCGTCCAGGGCGCGCCGTCCGGCGGTACGGCGAGCACCCCGGCGCGTACCTGGTGGGCGTGGAGGAGTTCCTGCCGCCGCGCCGGTTCCTCGGGGCGCAGATCGAGGGTGATGCCGTGCCCGCGCGCCTCGGCGACGAGACGGGCCCGGTCGGCGGTCGGGCAGACGGCGGGGACGGCGAGCCGCCACGGCCGGCGGCGGGCGGCCTCCGCCTCGTGCACCAGCACCTCGGCGGCCTGGAGGAGTTGCCGGGCGACGGGGAGCATCTCGCGGCCGAACGCGGTCAGCACGGCGCGCCGCGCGGTGCGCTCGAACAGCTTCTCCCCGAAGTGCTCCTCCAGCGCGGCGACGCGTCGGCTCGCCACCGACTGGGACATCCGCGCGGCCGCCGCCCCCACGGTGAAACTGCCGCGCTCGCTGACGCTGACAAAGGCACTGCACGCTCCCACCAGATCCACGGCGGGACTCTATGCCAGATCCGCATGGAACCGCGCATTGGCGTATTGGACCGCATGACGGGCGGGGGCAAGAGTGGCTGCGCGATCCCGATCACCCACCGGGACGGGCCCGCCCGTCCCCGATGCGCCCTGCCCGCAAGGCGCCAGGAGGTCAGACCATGCAGCCGTCCCGCACCCGGGGTACCGTCCGCGGCGCGCTCGCCGCGCTTCTCCTCGTCCCGCTCGTCGCCTGCGGCGCCGGAAGCGCCGAGGCGGAGGCATCGACGCCGTCCCCGAAGGCGACGCCGTCCGCCGCCCGGCCGTTCACCAAGGACCTGAAGGAGTTGGAGCGGAAGTTCTCCGCACGGCTGGGTGTCTACGCCGTCGACACCGGCACCGGCCGCGAGGTCGCCTACCGCGACGGCGAACGCTTCCCCTTCAACTCGACGTTCAAGGCACTGGCCGCCGGAGAGGTCCTGAAGCAGCGCACGCTGAACGGGATGGACGACGTGGTCCACTACTCCCCGGACGACATGGTCCCCAACTCCCCCGTCACGGAGAAGCACGTCACGACCGGTATGACGCTACGGGGGCTGTGCGACGCCGCCGTCCGCTACAGCGACAACACCGCGGCGAACCTGCTGTTCGACAAGCTCGGCGGCCCCAAGGGCCTCAACGCGGCGCTGAAGAAGCTGGGCGATCACGTGACACGGATGGAGCGCCCCGAACCGCTGCTCAGCACCTGGGACCCGAAGTCCACCCGCGATACGACCACGCCCCGCGCCCTGGCCAAGGATCTGCGTGCCTACGTCCTCGGCGAGGCGCTGCGCCCGGCGGAGCGCACACAGCTCACCACCTGGCTGCGGACCAACACCACGGGCGACACCCTCATCCGAGCCGGTGTCCCCAAGGGCTGGGTGGTCGGCGACAAGACCGGCATGGGCAGCAACTACGGCACCCGCAACGACATCGCCGTCCTGTGGCCCGAGCACTCCTCCCCCATCGTCGTGTCGATCCTGTCCAGCCGCGAGGCGGAGGACGCCACCCCCGAGGACAAGATCATCGCCGAAGCCGCTTCGGTGGTCGCCCGCACCCTGAAGTGACCGAAGGCGGCGGGCAGCCGCCACCGGGAGGCATCTCGCCATGAACGGGGTCGCACCGAGAACGAGGTGCGGCCCCGCCAAGGTCTGCCCGCGCCCTGCCGGGAAGTGGCCGTCCGCCGCCCGCCCTACGGGTACCAGGGCGGGCGCCCACCAGCGGCCCACCGGCCCAGCACCCGGCCGTCGACGAGGCGCAGCGGCTGGTCGAGTTCGGCGTTGGCCCGCCGTGCATCCTGGGTGAAGTCGCTGGTCGTGACGATGAGCGCGAGATCGCAGCGGTGGTAGGCGCGGTAGGTCCCGTTGACCTCGTACACGACGGGCGCGCCGACCCGGTTCCCCGCCGCGAACCGCTTGCACTGGACCGCGATCCGACGGCCGTCGGTGAGCTGCACGAGGACATCGAGCGCCCGGTCGTTGGCGCCCCCGGACACCGTGGCCCCGCGGACCCCTGGATCGCGACGCGCGAGTTCCGCGATGGCATGCTCGAACTGGCTGCCGCTCATGTGCTGATACGCCGCGATGCTGTGCGTGACCTCCGTACGGGCGTCACCACGCGCCCTCGGCCCCGGGAATCGGCCGCCACGCACCTGGTGCACGGCCACGATCACCCCGAGCGCCAGAACCGCGAGAAGACCACAGAGGACGGGATACGCCCGGATCACCGCGATCACGACGAGGAACAGCCCCACGGAAGCGGCGAGGCGCCCCGGGGTGACCTTGCGCATCTGCCGCCGCACGGCACGCCGCCGGGCCCGTGCAGCCGGCCGACGGCGAACGGCGGAGGACCGTCGCACACCACCGCTCCGACGGCTACGGGCCGAGATACGTCGTCGTGCCGGTGCAGCCATCGGTCTCCCCGCTTCGACGGAGGCAGGTCGCGTCCGGTCGGGCGCCTGCCGGGCAATCCCTGCAGTGTGCTGGGCCCACGCGCATCACTGCCCCGAAGCCCCACACCTTGGCCGGTTGTCGCGCCCGGGCGACCTGGTTGTGGCCTTCCCTGCGCCCGCATCCGCGCCCTGCCCCTGGCGAAGCAGGTCACCTGCGCCCACCAGGCCACCGCGCATTCTCTCCCCGGCGACTGCTTCGTCAGCAGAGGTGCAGGCCTCGACCTACGCCGTCCGCCGTCCGCCGTCCGGTCAGACCGCCGTGTCCGCTTCAAGGCCGGCCCCACCCGTGGGTGTACGGCGCGTACGACGTCGTCACACAGGCGATGAGCGCGAACCGTGCCGAGGGCGTCGAGAGTCGCGACCTGGCCTACGGCGAGCCGCCGAACCTGAGCATGTAGCCACGGCTACCTCCCCTCTTCACCAGCCGTTTTCAGCTCTGCCCAGGACTTGCGCCTGCGCTCTCTGCGGGTCGCTGCGGTCCCTTCCAGCACGCCACCACGTCGTCCGTCCGGGTCACCGTGGCCACCAGGGCCAGAGAGTGACGGACCAGCTCGGGAACGTACGCCGCGGGCACACCCGCGATCGCGTCCTCGGGCACCACTGCCACATAGCCGGCATTGACCGCGTCGAACACGGAATTCGGGATCGCCACGTTCGCCGACACTCCTGTGATCACCACCGTGCGGCAGCCGAGGTTGCGCAACAGGGCGTCGACGTCCGTACCCGCGAGCGGCGACAGACCGTGCAGCCGTCGCACCACAAAGTCGCCATCCGCCACCGCTACCGGCGCGGCGACCTGGGCCGCTGGAGTGCCGATGACCTGCTGTACCGGCAACCGCTCGGCGGCCCGGAACAGCCTGGCGTTGCGGCTGGCGCCCCGGCCGTCCGGGCGCCGCACCGCGAGCGCATGCACCACCTGCACTCCGGACCCGTGCGCTGCGTCAACCAATCGCGCCACGTTGCCCAACGCCCCCGAATCCCGTGCAGCTGCGGCGAGTTCCGGCAAGGCACTGCTCTCCCCCACCACACCCTGCTGACACTCCACCGTGAGCAACACCGT
This sequence comes from Streptomyces sp. NPDC014733, assembly GCF_043083385.1. NCBI lineage: Bacteria > Bacillati > Actinomycetota > Actinomycetes > Kitasatosporales > Streptomycetaceae > Streptomyces > Streptomyces sp. NPDC014733. The sequence goes on from NZ_JBIBYO010000020.1 coordinate 35,749, forward strand.
TGTCGCCGGATCCACTTGCGCCATGAGTCGCGCGTCCGCAGCCATCCCCGCCCCACCCTTCGCATGTCCGGCGGTCTCTCCGGCCTGGCACTCCGGGCCGACGGTCCGGCCCGGCCGCACCCGGCCCCACCGGATACAGACCTCACCGCATGCCTTGCATCCGGTCTCGCGCGCCCGCATCATTCCTGACGCTGCATCAGTTTTCAATTGACAAGGTGCGAAGGATCAACGACGCAAGGAGCGCCACATCATTTCCGTACGGAGTCGATGCCGGGCAAGGGACCAACCCTCACACCGCCGGCCAGCCCCACCGGCGATCGGCCTGCCCTGACGGACGGATGCACCACGCGCAACTGCGGCACCCAGCCAAGGCCGACACACGCCCCGGCCCTGCCCTCACTCCCAGATCGACATCGAGCGCGGACCTCACGAACTTCCCGATCACCCCCACTTCCTCACTGCACAGCCCACCTCGAACCGACGGCCGAGACGAAGGCGATTCGCATGACGGAGACCACGAACGACGGCGGCACCTCCGACACCCAGCGGCGTGGGCGTCGGATCATGATGATGACCGACGAGCGCGACGTCTTTCTCACCGCACAGCGGACCTGCCGCGTCGCCACTGTGAGCGGGGACGGCACTCCGCACGTCGGCGCACTGTGGTTCGCCTGGGACGGCACCTCGCTCTGGCTGTATTCGCTCACCCGCAGCAAGCGGTGGAGGCAACTGCGGAACGACCCCCGGCTCTCGGTGGTGATCGACGACGGCGAGGCCTACGGCGAGCTGCGCGGCATCGAGCTGTCCGGCCGGGCCGTGTTCGTCGGGGAGGCGCCGCGTACCGGTCGGCCGTGCCCGGAACTCGATGCCCCCGAGCGGCTCTTCGCGTCCAAGTACTTCGGCATGGAGAGCATGCCGCACGACGGCCGCCACGCCTGGCTCCGTCTCATCCCGGACTCTGTGGTCTCCTGGGACTTCCGGAAGATGCCGAACGGCTGACCGTACTCGCTCCGTCCCTTCTTTCACTGCTCGTAGGTGTGTTGCTCGTCGCGTCTCGGCTTTTCTCATGTCTTCACGCTAAGTTTTGGCGCTGCCGCGTTCATCCGGGACATCCCCTATCCGGCTCCGGGATCTCCCTGACTCGCCCCTGAGCCGCCCTCGGCACAAGCCAACCCGACTTGGGGGGCGCCCTGCGCAGGCGATGTCAGTGGTCTCTGCGACAGTGGACAGGTCAGCTCGACAGGACCCGGTCCGCGCCGCGTCGGTCGCGGGACGGCCGGCAGCTGCGGTCCTCTGTGACCGGGCGCCGACGAGGATGGAGGAGTTGCGGTGAACGTGTTCTTCCCCGCGCTGCGTGACGGATCTTCCGCACCGGCGCTGCGCTTCGGTGAGCGCCGACTGAATTATCGTCAACTCGGTGCAGTCGCTGTTCCGCTCGCCGAGCGTCTCGGTGGCCGGACGCGTGTCGCGGTGTGGGCAACTCCGACCCTGGAAACATCGGTGGCCGTGGTCGCGGCCCTGCTGGCCGGGGTGCCGGCGATTCCGGTGAACCCCAAGATCGGCGCCGGCGAGTTGGCGCACATCGTCGCGGACAGCTCCCCCGATCTCGTCCTCACCGAACCGGGCGCCACGTTGCCCGATGCGCTCGCCGTACTCCCCCGCCTCGATGTCAGAATCGGCGCCGCTGAGCAGTCATCCACACCGGAGGCGGGTGACGGCCTCGCGGGCAGCGGGCCGGGGAACGCATCGGATCCGACGGCGGAATCCGGCGCGCCCGCCCCCCACAAGGTGCCGGTACTCCCTCACGAACCGGGGGAAGAAGCTCCGGCCCTGATCGTCTACACCTCCGGCACCACAGGGCCGCCCAAGGGCGTGGTACTGCCCCGCCGCGCCCTCGCGCACACCCTCGACGCCTTGGAAGACGCCTGGCAGTGGACGGCCGACGATGTGCTCGTCCACGCCCTTCCGCTCTTCCATGTCCATGGCCTCATCCTCGGAGTTCTGGGGCCGCTACGGCGTGGTGGCAGCCTCCACCACCTGGGCCGTTTCTCTTCGGAAGGGGTGTCCCGCGGCCTGTCCGACGGCGGGACGATGTTCTTCGGCGTGCCGACGATGTACCACCGGCTCGCTGTGGAGGTCGGTGCCGATCCGGCGCTCGCCAAGGCCTTGGGTGCTGCGCGATTGCTGGTCTCCGGGTCGGCTGCGCTGCCGCTCACCGACCACACACGCATCACCGCGGCGTGCGGCCGCCGGGTGATCGAGCGGTACGGCATGTCGGAAACACTGATGAACACCAGCGTGCGGGCGGACGGTGCTCCGGCCACCGGGTCGGTCGGGGTGCCGCTCCCCGGCGTCTACCTCCGCCTGGTCGACGAGGCGGGCCGGCCCATCGAAGGCGACGACGGCGAAACGGTGGGCGAGATCCAGGTGCGCGGCCCGAACCTCTTCGTCGAGTACCTCAACCGCCCGGACGCGACCGCCGAGGCGTTCGACGGCGGATGGTTCCGTACCGGCGACATGGCGGTGCGGGACGCCGACGGCAACTACCGGATCGTCGGCCGGAAGGCGACCGACCTCATCAAGAGCGGCGGATACAAGATCGGCGCCGGCGAGATCGAGAATGCGCTCCTGGCGCACCCCGCGGTGGCCGAGGCGGCCGTCACCGGTGAGCCGGATGACGACCTCGGCGAGCGGATCGTCGCCTGGGTGGTCATGGCGCCCGATGCCGCGCGGACCTCCGCCGATGAGCTGTCCGACCACGTCGCCCGCCAGCTGGCACCGCACAAGCGCCCCCGGACCGTGCATTTCCTGGACGCGCTCCCGCGCAACGACATGGGAAAGATCCTCAAGCGACAACTCGGCAGGTGACCACCCGGCCCCAAGGCTTCCCTGGGGTCGCTCGGTGCGGTGTGGCACACCTCCGGGGCCCGTGGTGTCCGCGGCGCCCGCCGTTCACCCGCTTCCGCTGCCCGCGTGGATGGCCGGGGAAGGATCGGCCGCTCCTTCCACCTCCTTGCCCGCCGTCTGCAGAGCGGCGACGGCAGCGCGGATGGAGGGGCGGCGGTCCGCGTCCGCGCGCCAGATGGCGTAGACATGGCGGCGCATGGCGTGGCCCACCGGCACGACGCTCACCCCTTCCGGCACCGGACCGCGCCCCAGGCGCGGGGCGACCGCCACCCCCAGACCGGCGGCGATCAGGGCAAGTTGGGTGTGGTGCTCCTCGGCCATGTGCGCGATACGCGGCTCGATGCCCTTGCTGCGCAGGGTGAACATCAGCCAGTCGTGGCAGAACTCGCCCTGCGGCCAGGAGATCCAGGAGTCGTCGGAGAAATCCTCCAGCTCGACAGTGCGGCGGCGGGCCAATGCATGGTTCGAGGGCATCGCCACATCCGCCGGGTCATCCAGCAGCGGAGCCTTGGCAAGACCGTCGGGCAGGGAGAGCGGGCGGTTGTACCAGTCCAGGACGACCGCGAGATCGATGTCTCCGCGCACCACCCCCCGCACCGATTCGTCCGGCTCCATCTCTGTCAGGTGGGGGCGGAGCTGTGGATGGGCTCGGTTCAACCGCACGAGCGCAGGCGGAAAGAGCCCTCGGGCGGCGGTCGGAAAGGCGCCGAGCCGAAGTTCTCCGACGGCTTGGCCGCGACGCGCCTCCAGCTCCGCCTCCGCCAGCTCTACCTGGGACAGGATTCGAGCGGCGTGATCGGCGAGGAGGCGGCCCGCGTCGGTGAGCCGGACACCGCGGCCGTTCTTCGCCAGCAGCTGCTGTCCGGTCTCCCGCTCCAGCTTGGCGATCTGCTGGGAGACGGCCGAGGTCGTCACGTGCAGCCCGTCGGCCGCTGCGCTCACCGATCCGTGCCGCGCCACCGCGTTCAACGTCCGGAGGCGGTCGAGGTTCAACATGTAAGCAATGCTAAGCGATACCCCCCATACATTCTCGCTTGTGCTACGACGTTGGACAGCTCATCGTGGTGCGCATGAGCACCACCGCCTCCCGCGCGACGCGCGCCGCCCCTGCCTCGACAGCCACCCCCTCGTCCGCCGGCTGGCGGCTGCGCTTCGCCGTGCTGGCCCTGATCTGGGGCTTCAGCTTTCTCTTCATCAAGGTCGGCACAGAGGGCTTCGCGCCGCTCCAGGTGACGCTCGGCAGGGTGGCGTGCGGCGCCGCGGTGCTGCTGGCCGTGCTCGTCGTCAAGCGTCAGCGGCTGCCGCGATCGGTACGTACCTGGGCGCACCTGGCGGTGGCGGCCCTCTTCCTGAACGCACTACCCTTCTCGCTCTTCGCCTTCGCCGAGCTGACCATTCCCTCCACGCTGGCCGGCATCTGCAACGCCACCTCGCCGCTATGGGGCATGGTCCTGTCGGTGGTGGCACTGTCCGAGGACCGTCCTACGCGCCGCCGGGTGGCCGGTCTGGGCGTGGGGTTCCTCGGCGTCCTGACCGTGCTGGGTGCCTGGCAGGGCTTCACGGACACGGATTTGACGGGCACGGCCATGGCTCTCGGTGCCTCCCTGTGCTACCCGATCGGCTGGATCTACGTACGCCGCACACTGGGAGGCGCCCAGGACTCCCACCTCTCCGTCTCCAGCGCCCAGCTGCTTCTGGCAACGGCGCAGCTCGCAGTGGTCACACCGCTCTTCACCAGCGCTCCGACCTCCTTCCCTCTCTGGCCCGTGCTCTCCGTGATCGCGCTCGGTGCACTGGGCACCGGCCTCGCGTTCCTGTTGCAGTACGGACTGGTCGCCGAAATCGGCCCCACCACCGCGCAGATGGTCACCTACTTCATTCCCGTGATCGCCACGGCCGCGGGGGTGGTGCTGTTGGGCGAGCAGCTCAGCTGGAACACGCCGGTCGGCGCCCTGATCGTGCTCGCCGGCGCGGCCCTCACCCAGAGCAAACCGCGCCGCTCCGCCCCTTCCCCCGTCGTGGCCTCGGGCCCGGGCCCCTCCACACCGCCTCTGCACGCCAGGGAACAGGCCGACGCTGTCGCCTCCCCCGCCGAGCTGCCCGACGCCCCGCAGTCCGGCGCACTCGCGCTTCTCCCCGATGCGGCGCCGGCAGTCGGGACGTCGAAAGAACACTGACCGGTGGCTCGGTGGCCGGTCCTTATGCGTCCGGCCACCTCGCCCCTGCCCGAGGGGCCGCCTTCGTGCGGCCCCTCGTTCATTCGTAGCGCCGCACCTCCCCGGAGCCGATGGCAGCCACGACCGCCTCAGCCAACGGCTCGGTGTCCGCCGGGGTCAGGCCCGAGATCGTGATGCGGATGGCGGGTGGTGACTGCATACGGAAGCGCGCACCGGGCGCCACCGCCCAACCGGCATGCAACAGGCGGGCGACCGCTCCCGTCTCGTCGGGCACCGGCACCCAGACGTTCATACCGCTCCGCCCGTGGGCAGGCACCCCGCGCACCGCCAGCGCGCGTATGAGGGCGTTCCGTCGCTCTGCGTAAGCCGCGGCCACCACCGCCGGATCGACAGCGGAACTGCGCCACAGGTGGGCGACGGTGTCCTGGAGGAGATGGCTCACCCACCCCGGCCCGAGACGCTGTCTACCGCGCACCCTGTCCACGGTCTCCGGATCGCCGGTCATGACGGCCAGACGCAGGTCCGGGCCGTACGCCTTGGCCGTGGAGCGCACCAGCATCCAGTGGTCGGTGACGCCCGCGAGCGGATGGAGGGGGAGGTCGACGATGCCGTGGCCGTGGTCGTCCTCGATCAGCAGGACTCCGGAGTGTGCCGCCAGCAGGCGCCGCAATTCGACGGAGCGGGCCCGGCTCACGGCCGCTCCGGTGGGATTCTGCGCCCGGTCCGTGACGACGGCGGCCCGCGCTCCCTGGTCGAGGACCCGCGCCAGCTCCGCCGTCAGCGGCCCCTCGTCGTCGACAGCAACCGGGGCGGGACGGAGGCCCAGTGCCGGGATGAGGTCCAGCAGGCTGCCCCAGCCCGGGTCCTCCACCGCCACCGTGTCGCCCGGCCGCAGGTGCACGGCGAGCGTCCGCTCGATGGCATCGAGCGAACCGCTGGTCAGCGCTATCTGCCCAGCCGGAACACCGTCCTCTGCCAGCGCGGCGAGCGCCATCTCCTCAAGGGCTCCGTCGACCGGCGGCGCACCGTAGAGCACCGGCCGTCCGGCACTGCGCACCGCGGCAGCCGCCACCGCCTCTCCCCAGGGCGGAAGAAGCGCCGTATCAGGGTTTCCGGCGGAGGCGTCCCGGACGCCCGGCGGCACCTCCACCCGGATCGCGTCGCGCGCCGTGCTCGCGGGACGCGGGCGCACCCGGCTACCGCGCCGCCCGGCCGTCTCGATCACTCCGCGGTCCCGCAGCGTGCGGTACGCGGCGGCGACCGTATTCGGATTCACCTCCAGATAGACGGCCAACTCCCGCAGCGGAGGAAGGACTTCGCCCGGCTGAAGCTGCCCGGCACCGACGGCTTGCTCGACGCTGGCGGCGATTTCCGATGCGCGCCGCCCCTCGATCCGATACTCTTCTAGCACAAAATTGATTATGCACTAGTGCAATGGAGTTGGCAATGTCCCAGACCCCGTCGCGCCACCGTCCGCAGTCTCCTTCGCCGGGCACGGACACCTCCTCTGCCGGCGATTCCCCCTTGAACTACGCACCGACCGAGCGGACCGTTCCCACCCGGTCCGCCGACCGCGCCGCCTACGACCAGGAGACCGTCCACGCGATCCTCGACGAGGGGTACGTCTGCCATCTGGGATTTGTGCGGGACGGCGCGCCGATCGTTCTTCCCACGCTCTACGGCAGGGTCGGCGACCGTCTCTACCTGCACGGCTCGACGGGCTCGCGACCGCTACGGGCAGCCGGACAGCCGGACCCCGGGCTCGCGGTCTGCGTGACGGTGACGCATGTGGACGGCCTGGTGCTCGCGAAGTCCGCCTTCCACCACTCCATCAACTACCGCAGCGTGGTCGTGCACGGCACCGCGCACCAGGTCACCGACCCGCAGGAGAAGACGGCGGCCCTCGACGCCCTCGTCGACCACGTACTCCCCGGCAGGTCCGCCGATTCCCGCCCGGGCAACGCCAAGGAGCTGGCCGCCACCGCCGTCATCCGGCTCGATCTGCGTGAGGTCTCGGCGAAGATCCGCACCGGCGGCCCGAATGACGAGCCCGAGGACCTGACCCTCCCCCACTGGGCAGGTGTGCTTCCCGTAACCCCCGTGTACGGCACGCCCATACCGGCGGATTCCCAGGGCCCCGCCATTCCCGAGCCGGCGTATCTCACCGCGCGATAGGAGCCTTCCGTGCTGATCCACCCCTGGGACGCGCCGACCGACGACGGTGAATGGCAGCACTGGCTCGCCGGGCACGACTTCGGCCAGCTGGCGGTCAACGGCCCGCCGGGCGCGCCGCCGTTCGTACAGCCGATGCACTTCGCCTACACGCCCGGGAGCGATGAGGTCGTCACCCATCTCGCCCGGCCGAATCCGATCTGGCCCGCTCTGGAAGCGGCGCCGACCGTGCTGTTGAGCGTGGTCGACGACTACACCTTCATCCCCGGGCCGTGGCAGGCCACCGAGGACGAGCCGCCCGAGCACGGCGTCCCCACGAGCTTCTACGCGGCCGTGCAACTCACCTGCCACGCCCGCATCGTGGACGATCCGGAGGCCAAAGCCGTGCTGCTGCAACGGCAGATGGATCACTTCCAGCCCGAGGGCGGTTCCGCTCCGGTCGCCGCCGACCAGGCACCGTACGGCCGCCAGCTGGCAGGAATCCGGGGGCTGCTCCTGGAGGTCCAGGAGGTGCGGGCCAAGTTCAAGTACGCCGGCAAGCGGCCGGAGGCGGTGCAGCAGCGGATATCCGCCCGGCTGGCGGAGCGGAACGCACCGGGGGACGCCGCGGCCCGTGCCCACCAGCAACGCCGCCTCACGGCCGCTCGCGAGGGGCGCGGCCGGACACCGTGAGGTGCCCGCGCGCCGCGTCGGCGACGGGCAGCCCGGGCGCGGCAGTCGACGCGGCCGCCGCCCCGGGTGACGCCCCGCTTCCTCAGCGGGCGGCGGAGTTGCCGAGGACCCCAGGACGTCCCCCTGTGGACCGGCACACTGCTGCCGACCTGCGCGTATCCGCCCCTTCGCTCAGGCAGCCCTTACCCGTGCCCGCGCTCGCCCGTCATGTCTGTGTCTCCGGTGGTCACGGCTCCGGACGACCCGGTGACCACGGTGGTTTCCTCCGGGCGTCCGGCCGTGGGCGTCGACGATTGCGCGATGAAGGCACCGACCAGCACCACGATGCCGCCGAAGATCTGCGGAGGGGAGAGATGTTCGCCCAGCAGCACCCAGGCCAGGACCGTCGCGATCACCGCCTCCAGGCAGGCCAGGACACCAGCCACCTGGGGCGACAGCCGACGGATGGACACCACACCGGTGAGATAGGCGAGCACGGTCGCGATCAGCACGATCCAGGCGAGCAGCAGCACGGCCGGGACGGGGGTTCCGTTCATCGAGGTCGTTCCGCCGAGCACCGACCACGCCATCCCCCAGGGACGGGCGATCACGGTGAGGACGGCGGTGCCGATCAGCAGCCCGTAGGCGACGACGCCGAGCGGATCGACGGCGTCCTCGCCATCGGTTCCGTGGTCGGAAAGGACGAAGTAGCCGACCTGGCAGCAGGCGGCACCGAGGGCGAGGGCGAGCCCGAGCGCATCGATGCTGAGGCCGGACCACACCTCGACCACGCAGGCCAGGCCACCGACGGCAAGGATCACACCGATCGCGGCGGCCCGGGTGACCGGTCGCTTCTGTACGAAGCGGACCCAGCCGAGCACCAGGGCGGGCGCCAGATACTCGATGAGGAGCGCGACGCCGACGGGGATGCGGGAGAGGGCGGCGAAGTAGCACGCCTGGACGCCCGCGACGGCGAGCAACCCGAAGCCGACGAGCAGCCCGGGCCGCCGCCGTACGAGGGAACGGTGGCGCCAGGCGACGGGAAGCATCACCACGGTGGCGCCCGCGACGCGGAGCCAGGTGACGTGCAGGGGCTCCAGCCCCGCCTCGATCAGGGGTTTGGCGGCGACTCCGGAGCCGCCGAAGGCGAGGGCGGAAAGCAGCGCGAGAGCCAGACTCATCCCGTGGCCCGAGGCGCTCGGGGGCCCTTCCGTCCCAGGGGCGGGAGCGTGCGCGGACGGTGCCGCGGCACCGTGAGTGGCCTGCCCCGGCCGGGCGTTCGTGGCGGCGGGGCTCCCCGAAAACGCGTGCATCGGGTCATCATGACAGCCGCCACCAGCGGAGTCACCCCTTACCGACCTTCCGCGCCCCGGCCCGCCAGCCGGCCATCACCCCAGGTCGGCGGTTTCTCCGTCCAGGCGCGCCGCGAGTCGCGCGGTGTCGACGGAGGCCCGGCGCAGCACCTCGACGGCACGGGACTCGGGGTCGTCCACCAAGGCGGCCAGCAGGTCCAGGCACCCCGCACGCAAGGCGTAGCGGGCGTGCGCGCGGTCGAGGGCGCCGTCCATGGCTGCGGCCGCGGCCGGCGACCATCCCGGTACGCCCCCCTCGGCCACCACGGGCACGGCGCCGGAATCCTCGACGGTGCCGTGCCACTGGAGCCCGTAGCCGATGCTGCGCTGGACGAGGTAACCGAGGAGCCGGGCGATCTGGGGCGGCCCACCGTCGAAGACGTCCCGTACGGCAGGGTCCCACTCCAGCAGACCGTGCAGCAGATGAGCGGTGTCGACCTGGCGATCACCGTCCCGCGTGGCCCGTCGGCGGGCAGCGGATATCACCGACGCCAGCTCAACGGTGAGCTGTGCGTCCATATCCACCCGCGCGGGGACCTCCCCGCCGCTGTACGCAGCACGGTATTGCACATCTACCACCCCACCAGCAATGAACGGCCCGGGCATCCCCGGCGGGAAGCATTTGCGCATCCCACCATGGTTGGGGAGAAGCCCGGCCCTTCTCCTCCGTAAGGAGGAGAAGGGGGCACCACAAGGGTGAAATGGCCTGGCTCCCCCCTCTTCACCGGAAAGTCCGAGCTGTCGTTTCCCGGCACTCCCGCACAAGCCTCCCGGGGCGCCTCCACGACAGCCCCTTCGCGGCGCCCCCTCGCACGGATCCGGCGGGTGAACGCAGCACCGCGCCTTCGGAGGCACAGGAGTCGGCGCGTCAGCCCGTGGGATGTGGACGAGCCATCAGCCTTGAAGGTTGCGGTCGGCACGGATACGTTCCGCGGACCCGTCAGGCAGGTCGTCACCTAAAGGGGTGGTCGTATGGCCGCAGTCACCGCGCAGTCCCGCATCGAGGCTCCGGCAGCGCCGATCTGGGAGCAGCTCACCGACTTCGACAACTACGGCCGGTGGAACGCCACGCATACCGACTTCCCTCAGGGCGGGCCGGATCCTCTGCGGAAGGGCGCGGAGTACGAGGAGAACATGAAGCTGATGGGCTTCCCGGCCGAGGTCCACTGGACGGTGCGGGAACTCCTGCCGGAGCGGCTGCTGGAGATCCGGGGCAAGGGCCCGATGGGTGTGTCGCTGGCGATGCGGTACGCACTGGAGCCGGACGGCGAGGCGACGAGGGTGCGCATCGACGGCGAGTTCACCGGCGCCGCGGTGTCCTTGATGGCCGGAAAGCTCAAGGCCTCCGCGAGCACGGCGCTGGAGACGTCGCTCCACGAACTGGCGGCGCTCGTCGCCTGACACACCCCGGTGAGCGCGTCGCGCGGTGCGGCGACGCCCCGGCGCACGGCTACCCACGTGCGCCGGGGCGAGAGCTGCACCCCCTCGGCTGTCAGTCCTCCTCGGCGAGGATCAGGTACAACTCCTTGCGCGCCTTATTGACCACCGCCATCGCCTTTTCCCGCTGCTCAGGGGTGCCGGTGGCCCAGACCTGCCGGAAGGCGTCGACGAGACCGCCGCCGGCCTTGCGGATCTCGTTCATGGCCTCCCAGTCGACGCCGCGCCCCGCATCCTCCCAGGGAGCGTCGGGGCCGCCTTCGGCCTCAGTGCGCCCCCCTTCCGTCAGGGAGAAGAGCTTCTTACCCCCTTCGGAGGCGCTGGAGATCAGCCCCTCGTCCTCCAGGAGCTGGAGGGTCGGGTAGACCGAGCCGGGGCTGGGCTTCCAGGCTCCGCCACTGCGCTCGGCGATCTCCTGGATCATCTCGTAGCCGTGCATCGGGCGGCCCTTGAGCAGCGCGAGGATCGAGGCGCGCACGTCTCCGCGCCGGGCGCGGCCGCGCGGCCCACCACGCCCCCGGCCGCCGAATTGCGGCCCGCCGAAGGGCGGCCCGAAGGGCCCGAAGGCACGGCGCCCCTCGAACCGCTCGCCGAAGCCGCCCGGTTCGCCGGGACCGCGGCCGCCGGGACCGCCCGGGCGACCGCCGCCCCAGGGGCCGCGACCGAAGCCGTGTTCCTGTCCGTGTCCATGTCCGTGGGGTCGCATGAGGATGCCCTTTCGTCATCGGGTGACCCAGTGGCCGCCCGGATGTCGGTCAATCTCCCATTGACCGATCGCGATGCTTCAACGATATATCGGTAGAGTTCGTTCAGCAAGGCTCCGTGCCGGTACGCACCACTCGATCGATGACCTGCCGCAGCGGAGACGACGCGGTCCTCTCCGAAGCCGAGGGGAGAGAATGGCGTCTCAGGGGAATTGGGACCGACGGGTTTGGGACCGACGGTTCCTCCTCCTCTCGGCGCCGGCCGATGGCAGGGTTTCGGCACCTGGCCAACTCGTCGCCACAGGCGAGCTGATCGCGGTGGGCGGGAACGAGGTCGCCTTCCGCGTCGCCGAGTCCGGCTGCGCGCCGCCGACGGAGCGAACGGCTGACCGGCCCGGGCAAACGAGCTCCGACGGCAAGCAGAGGCACAGGCTTCGGTGAGGCCGACGGGCCGGGCATCCGTTCACCGTCGCCTCGGTGCTCGGAACCCCGTCGGCCCAGGTCAACGTCCCTCGAGCGCAGACCAATTTCTCGGAATTGGCCCTGATCCGCGTCGGATCCGGTGCCCTAGGGTCCTCCGCATGAGGATTCGTATCGTCGACGCGTTCAGCACACGCCCGTTCACCGGCAATCCGGCGGGAGTCGTCCTTCTCGATGCGGACGGCTTCCCGTCCATCCACTGGATGCAGGACGTCGCCCGGGAGGCGAACCAGTCGGAGACCGCTTTCGCCCATCCCCTGCCGCCCGGTGGCGAGGCGGACTGGGCGCTGCGATGGTTCACCCCGGCCACCGAGGTGACCATGTGCGGGCACGCCACCCTCGCCACCGCGCACGTCCTGCACACCGCCGGCAGCGCCACCGGTACGGTCCGCTTCGCCACCCGCAGCGGGGTCCTGACCACGACCGCGAACGACGATGCCACGTACACGATGGACTTCCCGGCCGCCCCGCTCACGCCTGTGAAGGCTCCCCCGGCGATCACCCACGGGCTGGGCGGCGTCCCGATCCTCGGTGCGTACGACACCGGGCCGCAGGTCGGCGATCTGCTGGTCGAGCTGGCCGATGAAGAGGCCGTGAACTGTCTGTCGCCGAACTTCGCTGTGCTCGCCGGGCAGGACGGCAGGGGCGTGATCGCCACCGCGCGCGCCGACACGACCGACTCCGTCTATGACGTCCGGACCCGCTGCTTCTTCCCCAACGTCGGTATCGACGAGGACCCGGTGACGGGCAGCGCGCACACCGCCCTCGCCCCGTTCTGGGCCGACCGGCTCGGCCGCTCCACCCTCGCCAGCCTGCAAGGGGGCGCCCGTACCGGCCTCGTCCGCACCCAGCTGCGCGGCGACCGTACCCTGCTCACCGGCTCCGCCGTCACGGTGCTCGACGGGGAACTCCTCGCCCTGCCCTGAGCTGTACGGATGGGGTGCTCCGGGCCGCGGGACCGTTGCGGGGCGCCACGGCGCCTGCGGCATCCGGGCACGTCCGCACGCCCGTCAGACCACCTCTCCCTCCGCTTCCCGTCACTCGTGATGATTCGCGGCAACCAACGGCGGGACGGCGGTGTTTCTCTTCGTGAAAGAGCCGGTCGACGGCGGATGCGCTGACCGGCACGGGGAGCTGACGGGGGAATGAGGTACGGGCGATGTCGCACCGCAGGGCACAGGTCTGTTCAGGGACCGGACGGTCGAAGCTGCCGGGAAGGGAACCGCCCGACGGGACGGAGCCCGCCGCCCGGAACGTGAGACGGAGCCACGGGCCGTACAAAGCCGTCTCACACGGACCGTTCGCCACCGTCTTTGTGGGAGCCGAGGGCATGGAGTACTTCGTGCGCCGCGCGATGCCCCGACTCGACGGCCCCTTCGAAGTACCCGTTCCCGTGCACAGCCGTCTCCGTGCCCGCCCAGTGCAGCACCCCTTCCGGCAGACGCAGCGCGCTGCCGAAGGCCGTCCACCCACCAGGTGTGAAGTGGCTGGAGAAACACCCCCGGGTCCATTCCTGCCCGAGCCAGTCGAACTCGATGAACTCCTCCGGTTCCGCCGCCCGTTCGGAGAACAGCTCCCCGAGGCGATGAGTGATGCTCTCCCGGCGCTCCCCGGGCGGGCGGGTCCGCAGGTGAGCGGCGTCATCGCCGTAGACAAAGGCGGTCAGCACCGCCCTCGGAGCCTCTGGCGGCGTGTTGTCGACGGTCTCCGTGAGCACGCCCGTCGCCGATGTCGACAGTCCCGACAGTCCCTCGTCGCGCCAGAAGGGCTCGGGGTAGACGGCATGGACCTTCAGCGCGGTGCCGGCCGACATGTGTTGCAGGACGCCGGCCCGCACGGCGCTCAGCGGCGGATCGTAGCGGAGGCTCCCGGCGAGTACGGGCGGCAGCGCGATCACGGCCCGAGCCGCGCGGTACTCCCCCAGCGTTGTGGTGACGCGGACCCCGGAGTGGTCATGGGCGATGCCGGTGACCGGCTCGGACAGCCGGACGGCGCCGTCGGGCAGATCGGCGACCATCCGCTCGGCGATCTCCTGCGCGCCGCCGACGACACGGCTCTCCTGCGCCCCGCCCCCGAAGCCGAGCAGCGCCGCCGTCCCGCCGCTGCTGGTCAGGTAGAAGAGCGTTTCGAGGAGCGAGGTCTCCGAAGGGCTTCCGGCGAGGAGCCCGCCGGAGATGACCCGGCCCACGTAGCGCTTGGCCGCCTCCGGGGCTCCCGTCGCATCGAGCCAGGTGGCGAAGGTCTGCCGGTCCCATGCCACCGCATCGGCAGCGGTCCACGGGCTCTTCACGGGGACGTGCCTGCAGAGCGCGTCGAGTTCCCGGAGGAGTGCGGTCACCTCGTCGGGGAGCGCGGTCAGGTGCTCCCCGTCGTAGTCGATCACCGAGGAGCCGTACTCCGGGGTCGGGTAGGTGGCGATGCCGTGGTGGCGGACGAGTTCGCTGATCCGGAGCTGGCCGGAGGAGACCCACTGTCCGCCCAGGTCGAGTTGGGTGCCGTCGGGGAGAAAGCGGGTGAAGGCTCGCCCGCCGACCCGGCCACGGGCTTCCAGTACGAGGACGTCGCAACCCGCCCGGTGAAGCTCCCGCGCCGCGCTGAGACCCGCGAATCCTGCGCCGACCACCACCGCATCGCGCTCTCTCACCCCGGTCACCGCTTCCCTGTCTCATTCCGCCCGGCCTGTGCCGTACGGGCCGACGGCGCCTCAAGGATCATGGTGGCCGGGCGGCGGGCTCGGGGGGCGCGCCACACCCCTCGTAGGCCGGTTCACCCGGTATGGGCAACCGGCACCGCAGCGCCCCCGCCGCGGAAGCACACCTCTTCCGGACCACCTCCGCCCTCCGGTCCCCACGGGTCCGGCTTGCCGACGACGGACATCCACCCCACGCCCCAGGCCGCCGGACCGCTCTCCCCGGACGAACCGCTTACCACGCGGAACGGCTCGCCCGCACCGCCCCCGTGCGGCCCGCTACGCGTCCCGTGGCTAAAGCGTCGGCAGCCAGTCCACCCGGCCCGCGAGCAACGCGTATCCCAGGAAGGCCACGATGTCGATCAGGGCATGTGCGGCGATCAACGGGCCGACGCGACCCCAGCGCCGGTAGAGAAGGACGAAGATCACGCCCATCACCATGTTCCCGACGAAGCCACCGATGCCCTGGTAGAGATGGTACGAGCCGCGCAGCACAGCGCTGGCGGCGAGCGCGGCCGGCGGCGTCCAGCCCAACTGCCCCAGGCGGCGCAGCAGGTAGCCGACGACGATCACTTCCTCCAGGACGGCGTTCTGCACGGCGGAGGCGATCAGCACCGGGAATTTCCACCACACGTCCGGCAGCGCCTCGGGCACCACCGTGAGATTGAAGCCCGCTGCCCGCGCGCCCAGGTAGAGCAGCAGCCCGCTGCCGCCGATCACCGCTGCCAGCGCCGTACCGCGCCCCAGGTCGAACCCGGGACGGCGGCGGTCACACCCCAACGCTCGCAGCCCGCCCACGCGCTCCCGCAGCAGCAGATGCGCCACCAGGGCCACCGGCACCAGCGCCGTCGCGATCCCGAAGAGCTGCCAGGCGAGGTCCAGCCATGGCCGGCCGGGCGCATGGGAACCGTTCAGCGTCGCCGCCTGCGCCTTGAGGCCCTCGGGGCGGGTCAGCGCGCCGAGGAAGCTGATCAGCGCGGACACCCCACTGGCCCCCAGCGAGAGGGCCAGCACCAGAAGCGTCTCGTTCCGCAGCATCTTCCGGGGCAGGAACTCCCCCGGCCGGCCGTCACCGGGTACGCCGGTTCCGCCACGGACATCCACATCCGACCCCACAGGTTTCTCCACTTCCACCGCTTTCTCCGCTCCCGACCGTGCCTGCGCACCCATCACTTCCACCACTTCCGCGATACCGCCACCCGTGCCACGCCTGCCCGGCTAGGGTCGCCGCAGCAGGTACGAAGATCGCGCGACAGGCCGGGGCAGGCGCCGTCCACGTGGTGTGACCCGCCTCCGCCGAGTCCCGAGCGAGTTCCGAGACGCAGGAGAGGCGCTACCGCGATGGGACGTCACAGCTTGCCCGACAGCTCCGAACCGGACGGCGCGGGGGCCCGGCCCGGCGTGCGTCGCCGCACCGTCGTTCTCGCCACGGCGCTGGTCCTCGCCCTTGCGGCGGGCGCGGTGGTGGTGCTGCGCAGCGAGTTGCTGCCGTTCGGTAAGCCGTGCGGCGGAGACTCCGTCCGGCTCGATGTCGTCGCCTCGCCCGATATCGCTCCCGCCCTCGACGACGTGGCGGACCAGGCGCGACACGATGAGGCACGCACCGACGGGAAGTGCCTGGACGTCAAGGTGACGGCGCGCTCCGGAGCGGAGGTCGCCGACTCCCTCGCCCAACGTCCGGCGCACTCCGAGTTCCAGGTCTGGATACCGGACTCCACCCTCTGGGCGGACCGCGTGGACGCGGCCAGCGGCACACCGTTGACCACCAGCGAGACGATCGCGGCCTCCCCGCTCGCGCTGGGCGCCGTGCCCACCCTCGCCGAGAAACTGGGCTGGCCGAAGAAGACCTACGGCTGGGCCGCGATGGCGAAGGCCGCCGATGACGGCACGCTGCCGCTCGGCGTGGCCGATCCCGCGCGCAGCGCCACCGGACTCCTCGCTCTCTCCCGCATCGACGCCGCTTACCGAAAGGAGGGGACGGACTCGGACGCCGACACGGCACAGAGCCGGACGGCCGACGCTGCGAAGGTGCTCCACCGGCACCTCGCCGACGACGACGAAAAGCTCGCCGCGACGCTGCCGCGCGGCGCCTCCGAAGCCGAGACGGCCGCTCCGCACCGCAACCAGGCCGTGCTTCTCTCCGAACAGGCCGCATTCGCCCACAACCGTGCCGCGTCCGGGCCCGGGCTGGAGCTCTTCTACCCCCAGGACGGCACCGCCCAGCTCGACTACCCGTACACCCTCGTGGACGAGAACCAACTCGACGCCGACAAGTCGCGCGCCGCCAGCCGCTTCATGACGCTGCTGGCCACACCCAAGGGCCAGCAGGTGCTGCGCGCCCACGGATTCCGGGCGGGGCACGGCAGGGCCGACGAGAAGGTGACCCGCGCGGCAGGCGGCCGCGCGCCGCAGCCGTACACCCAGGACGCCGCCTCGCTGCCCTCCGCCGAGGAGATACAGGCGCTGCTCGGCGTGTGGACGGTCACCGTGGAGAACGCCCGGCTCACCACCGTGGTGGACGCCTCGTCGTCCATGGCACTCGCGGTGCCGGGCAGCGGCGGCCGGTCCCGGATGTCGTTGGCCAGGGATGCGCTGCTCCGGGCGCTGGCGACGTTCACGCCGGACGACGAAATAGGGCTGTGGAAGTTCGCCACGCTGCTCGACGGTGACCGCGACTACCTGGAGCTGTCCCCCACCGCCCGGCTCGGCGGCCGGGACTCCGGAAGCGCCGGCCACCGTGACGGCCTCGCCTCCGCGCTGCGGGCGCTCACCCCTGTCCCCGGTGGCGGCACGGGGTTGTACGACACCACGCTCGCCGCGTACCGCGAGGCACGGTCGTCGTATGCCGAGGGGAAGTTCAACGCGGTCGTGGTGGTCACCGATGGCGCGGACGACGACGCCCACAGCATCGGCCTGGACGGGCTGCTGGAACAGATGAAGAAATTGACGGACCCGGGGCGGCCCATACCCTTGATTGCGCTCGCGCTCGGCCCGGAGGCGGACAAGTCGGCGCTGGACCGTATGGTCGCCCCGACCGGCGGCTCCGCCCACGAGGTCCAGGACCCGTCGCAGATCGATGAGGTGATCCAGCAGGCCATCGTCGCCGCGGGGAGCACGGAACCGAGCTAGGGCGTGTTGTGAAAGTGGGGCGTTGGGTTCACGGCGTCCACGAAATTGTTGGGAGGCTATGGATGTTGACCACGTCATGACTCAAGGACCAGCGCCTCGCTCACTGTCCGATGAAGCCCTCTCCAACCTGCTTGGCAAGCAGCAGTTCGGCACGCTCGCCACCGTCAAGCGCAGTGGCCACCCCCACCTGACCACCATGCTGTACAGCTGGGACTCCGAGGCCCGCATTGTGCGGTTCTCGACGACGGCTGACCGCATCAAGGTCGGGCACCTGCGGCGCGATCCGCGTGCGGCGCTGCATGTGCAGGGCAGTGACGTGTGGTCGTTCGCCGTTGCCGAAGGTGAGGCCGAGGTCTCCGAGATCACGACGGTTCCTGGCGACGCGGTTGGTCGGGAGTTGCTCGGGATGATTCCCCAGGCCGCGAAGCCGGAGAATGAAGACGCGTTTTTGGAACAGTTGGTTGCCGAGCGCCGAGTGGTCATCCGGTTGAAGGTGGACCGGCTGTACGGAACAGCACTCGACATCAGCGGCTAGGACGAATCGGTTCCGTGCTGGTCACAGCCACACGTTGATGGCTGCGACCAGCACGGTCGCGTGATAGCGGGCGGCGAGTTTGTCGTACCTCGTGGCGACCGCGCGATGGCGTTTCAGTCGGTTGATCCCGCATTCGACAGCGTGCGCTGCTTGTAGTCGCCCTTGTCGAACTTCGGCGGGCGACCACCGCGGGAACCGAGTCTCTGGCGGTTGCGGATCTGGTCGGCCTTATCCGGGATGGTGCACCGCACGCCGCGTCTGCGCAGGTAGGCGCGGTTCGCGCGCGAGCCGTAGGCCCGGTCGGCGCGGACCTTGTCCGGCCGAGAGCATGGTCGGCCCTGCCCGATTCGGGGCACGCGGATGGCGTCCAGGACCGGCTGAAACTGGGGGCTGGCGTGCCGCTGGCCGGCGGTGACGAGCAGGGACAGCGGTTTCTGTCCCTGCTCGACCGCCAGGTGCAGCTTGGTGGTCAGCCCGCCGCGTGAGCGTCCAAGACCGTGGTCGTCGGGCGCTACATCGACGCCGCAGGGCGGTTCCTTCTGCAGGTCCCCTTTTCCCGCGCTCCGGCGGCGTGCTGGTGGGCTCGGGCGATGGTGGAGTCCACGCTCACAGCCCAGGTGATCAGGTCCTTCGCGTCGGCTTCGGCCTGTAGTTGCTCCAGGATGCGCTTCCAGGTGCCGTTGCGCTGCCAGCGCCGGAACAGGTCGTAGGCCCGGTCCCACGGTTCGTACCGCTCGGGCACGTCCCGCCACGGTGCCCCGGTCCTGGTCCGCCATCGAATGCCGTCGAGCAGCTGCCGACGCGTCCAAGTCCGCGGACGGCCCGGCTTCTTGCCAACGGGCAGCAAGGGTTCCAAGCGGGCCACTGGCCGTTCGTCAGATCACCACTCCCCACAGAAAGTGATCATCTCCGACCTTGATCCACTTTCGCAACAGGCCCTAGCACGATCGGTCAGCGGTCCGCGTGGGGAATTCCGGCACGGCGCGCGGCGGAAGGACGGCGACGCCTACCGTCACCTCGTGCCGCCCTCGCCACTGCATCGCCACGGGGTGCTGCGCCTTGCCGCACTTCACGTCATCTGCGACGCGTCGACGAGCAGTGGGACGGCTTCCTGCGCAAGTGGGCAGACCATCGGGGGCGGGGGCGTCGCCGAGTCGGCGCTGCCCGTGCAGTGCGATATCGGCCGCGGGCAGTTCGAGGGACACCTTGTGCCACCGCAGCGGAACGCGTCGTTCGACGAGACGCTCCACCACACCCCGGTGCCGAGGCAGGCGGTGTCCCTCTCCAGGGCCATCAGGGCGCCTGCGGGGAAGCGGGGACGACGCGGCGACCGCATGGCGGGAGTGGCCCAGGCGTTGCAGCGCCGCGTCCGGCGGTCCATGCGCGAGGCTCGCGGGGCGCGGAGATATGCGGAGGGGCGCACAGGCCGTCCGCCGACAGTCATGCGGCCCTCCCCAGGCCGAAGTCGACTGCCACCACCGCCGAGTGCCAGCACCTCTGCTCCCTGCTCGGTGCCGACGACGACTCCGCGCGGGAGCACACGCCGGAACGGGCGCGGCCGCACATCGGCCACTGCCTCTCCCCGACGACGCCGACCTCGTCCGGATCGCCCACTACGTCTTCCACTACGTCTTCCACCTCTCGTCGCCGAGCGGTGGCTGGGCGACCGGGGCCTGCCGGGGGGCCACCGCCCACCAGATGCCGCCCTCCCGTACACGGACTGTGCTCGGAGGTACGGGACGCGCTTTCGTCGCCGCGCAGTCATGGGGCCGTGGCCGTCGGCCTAGGTGCCCGCCCCCGGCCCGCAGCGACCGCCCCGGACGGCACACCCCGGCGCCGGCTGCCCGCCTGGGGCCACAATTCGCGCCGTCCACCCCGACCACGACGCCCCCGCGGCCGGGCCGGAGGCGGGCGAGGTGGCGCGCCGCCTGCCGGCGGTCCTCACCCCGGACGCCTCAGCCGCCGGTCGTCTTGCGATGCGCAGGGGGAGGTCGCCGACGCGTGCCGCCCGCCGCCTCAGCCACCGGCCGCTCCCTCCCCGCTCCCCCACCCGTTCGCCTCCGCGCGGCGCGGCGACGGTACGGTCCGGCGGACGGCGGACCAGGCGACGGGCCAGGTGTGCACCGGCTCGCCGGATCGCATCAGCTCGCTGTAGCGGCGGGTCATCTCAGCCAGCGCGGCCCCGCGGTCCAGGCCCTGTTCCCGTGCGTGGTGGTAGGCGGCGGTCTGCCAGGAGGCGCCGTTGGTGCGACGGGCGCAGCGCTCCTCGATGATGCCGAGGTAGCGGTCCCGGTCGGCCGGTTCGACGCCCCAGGCGTCCAGCCCGGCGGCGGCCAGCGGCAGCAGCTCCTGCCGGACCAGCCGGGTCACCGGTATCTCCGCCACCCCGCCCCGCCCCGGACGCGGCCAGCGCAGCGTGGCGTCGATGCCGTGGCGGCAGGCGGCGGCGAAGTTCTCCGCGGCGGCGGCGAACGGCAGCCGGCTCCACACCGGACGCGGCTGCTCGGCCAGCGCGCGCACCAGCCCGTAGTAGAGGGCAGTGTTGGCGAGGACATCGGCGACGGTGGGCCCGGCCGGCAGGACCCGGTTCTCGACCCGTAGATGCGGTACGCCGTCGGTGACCGCGTACACCGGTCGGTTCCACCGGTAGACGGTGCCGTTGTGCAGCACCAGTTCCGCCAGGTCGGGGACGCCGCCCGCGTCGAGGACGCGCAGCGGGTGCTGCGTTCCGCAGAGCGGCAGCAGGGGCGGGAAGTACCGCACGTTCTCCGCGAAGAGGTCGTATGCCGAATCGATCCAGCGCTCCCCGAACCAGGTGCGCGGACGTACGCCCTGCGCCTGGAGTTCCGGCGGCCGGGTGTCGGTGGCCTGCTGGAAGACCGGCGGCCGTGTCTCGCGCCACAGCTCACGGCCGAAGAAGAACGGCGAGTTGGCTCCGACGGCCACCTGGACGGCGGCGAGCGCCTGGGCCGCGTTCCACACCGCGGCGAACCGGCCGGGCGTCACCTGAAGATGCAACTGTACGGAGGTGCACGCGGCCTCCGGGGCGATCGACGGTGAACGGGCCACGAGCCGTTCGACGCCCTGGATGTCGAGCGCGAAGTCCTCACCGCGCGCCGCCCGCATTTCATCATTCAGCAGGAAATAGCGGTCGTTTTCGGAGAGACTGGCAGCGGTGAGATCGGTGGTGTCCAGAGTCGGCAGAATACCGATCATCACGATCCGGGCAGCCACTTCACGGGCTTTACGGTCGGCATAGGCGAGTGCGGTACGGAGTTCCTCGGCGAGCTGCTCGAAGACCTGGCCGTGCAGCCGGTGCGGGGCGATGTTCACCTCAAGATTGCAGCGGGCGAGTTCGGTCTGGAAATCCTTGCTCGCGATACGCTCCAACACCTGGGAGTTCATCATCCGCGGCAGTCCGTCGGCCCCGGCGAGATTGAGTTCGATCTCCAGGCCGACCAGGTTTTTCGGCCGGTCGAACCGTTTCTCCCCCAGCAGCCTCGCCAACCCCTCAAGACACTCCTGAAGCTTTCTTCGATAACGCTCCCGGTCCGCCAGGCCGATGCCGTCCGCGGCGACCTTCTCCCCCATCGAAGGGTCCTTCCTCCAGTGGACGGCCCGCAGCCACGGGCCGTCCGGGGCCGTCCCCGGCACCACCGGGGCACGCGTCACGGTCGATGATGCCCCGGTGATCTGATCCATAACGCCTCAAGGGCGTTCGGCTGCCGATAGGCTCGAAGTGACGGAGAGCCCGGCACGTACCTGTGGCATATTGCGGCGACAACCGCCGTCGACAATTATCTCGGAAATCCACCGGGAAGATTCGGCCTACCATCCGACGGGAGAATATCGAGGCGGATTGCCCGCCCTCCACACAAAGAAGGAGGAAGCGTCTCCACAAGGGGACCGGATTACCCCTTGCCGGAAATCACAGGAGCGTTTACCGGAAACACCGTGGGAACATACGTCGTATAAACTCCGCTCACGAGGCGGAGACTTGGGCCCCGTGTCGCGTTGCGCGCCCCTGCGCGGAGATACGCGCCCGGCTCCGACCCCGCACGCTGACAACGCCGTCCGCGTCTGCCGTGCCGCACCGTGTGTCCAAGTGAGAGGCGACCACCATGCCGCTGCATGTACCCGCTGCCCCCGCGCCCGCCCTGCGCAGCGTACTCACCGCCCTCGGCTCGCCCACCGCCGTCCGCGAGGCCCGTCCCGCCGCGCTCCGCGCCCATCAGGGCCCGCTCAGCGCGGACCACCCGCTGCCGGTCCACGTCCTGGACGGCATCGGCCGCACCGGCGTCCCGCCCCGCACCCGGCTGGCCGGCTGGCGCTTCCTGGTGACCGGCGGCGGGCGGCCGGTGGCGGCGGCCGAGGCACGGCTGACGGCGGACGGCTGGGCGTTCGCACACTTCTGCGGCGGCCCGTACGTCACGGCGACCGAACAGGCCCTGCACCAGGCCGAATCACTCAGCGCCGGGTACCAGCCGCGGCTGCTGTCCGTGCCGGAGCTGTACATGCTGACGCTGTGGCTGCACCACGACATCGCCTCCGACGGCACCTCGGGGCTGCCGGCCGCAGGTGATCTCCTGGTGCCGCTCGCCCCCGCGCCGCCCGGGATCGCCGCGCACCTCCCGCAGCGGGCGGCCGACCTGCTGCCCCGGCTCAGCGACCGTCTCGCCCCGCCGCCGCTCCTCGGCTCCACCGCCTGACCTCGTACGGACGCACCCGGCGGACGGATTCCGACCTGACGCGCCGACGCATTCCGTACGGCGTACACACCGTGCGAATGAGCGCCCCGTGAGCCCTCCACGCCGCGGGGCGCTCTGCTGTGCGCCCTGCGTGCCACCGTCCACCGTCCCTCCCCCAACCTCCCTGGCAGGGTGCGCATTTGGGAGCAACCGCCCGCACGGGTGACACGTCCGTATCGAGTGCGTACCACTGCGGCGAAATCCCTGCGGAAATCCGTCCGCGGGGCAACACTGAGTCCAACCGAAGGAAACGGGGGAAGCGGCCATGACCACTTCACGCTCATCGAGCCGCATGACGACGATCACCCATCCGCAGCGAAAGACAGTGCCCATGTGTCAGCACCAGCCGCCCTGCCCGTCAGCCGACTCCAGCGACCGGGAAGCCGCGCATCCCGTGGCGCACCACCCGGAGCAGGGCTGGAGCCTGTTGTGCAACGGCGTCCTCCTCTTCGAGGACACCGGTGAGCTTCTGCCGGACGGTCAGGTCATCGCCCCGCACCGTCCGGACGGCACGACCCGGGTCGCCACCACCGTCTGACCCGTCGCACGTCAAAGGGCCCCCGGCGCGCTCGCCGAGGGCCCTCATCGCTGCGCGGACGTCAGCCGTCGTACTCCGTCAGCGGCGGGCAGGAGCAGACGAGGTTGCGGTCACCGAAGGCGCCGTCGATACGGCGGACCGGCGGCCAGTACTTCTCCGCCGCCACGACGCCCGCCGGGAAGACTGCCTCTTCGCGGGTGTACGGGTGGGCCCACTCACCGCCGAGTGCGCCCGCGGTGTGCGGGGCGTTGCGCAGCGGGTTGTCGTCCTTGTCCCACTCGCCGCTGCCGACCTTCTCGATCTCCGCGCGGATGGCGATCATCGCGTCGCAGAAGCGGTCCAGCTCGGCGAGGTCCTCGCTCTCGGTCGGCTCGATCATCAGCGTGCCGGCCACCGGGAACGACATGGTCGGGGCGTGGAACCCGTAGTCGATCAGCCGCTTGGCGACATCGTCGATGGTCACGCCCGTGGCCTTCGTCAGCGGGCGGACGTCGATGATGCACTCGTGCGCGACCAGCCCGCCGGGACCGGTGTAGAGCACCGGGAAGTGCGGCTCCAGACGCTTGGCGATGTAGTTGGCGGAGAGCACCGCGACCTGCGTGGCGCGCTTGAGCCCTTCGCCGCCCATGAGGCGGACGTACGCCCAGGAGATCGGCAGGATGCCGGCCGAGCCCCAGGGCGCGGCGGAGATCGGGCCGACGCCGGTCTCCGGGCCCGCCGTCGGCTGCAGCGGGTGGTTGGGGAGGTACGGCGCGAGGTGCGCGCGGACGCCGACCGGGCCGACGCCGGGGCCACCGCCGCCGTGCGGGATGCAGAAGGTCTTGTGGAGGTTCAGGTGCGAGACGTCGCCGCCGAACTTGCCCGGCTCGGCGAGCCCGACCAGCGCGTTGAGGTTGGCGCCGTCCACGTAGACCTGGCCGCCCGCGTCGTGCACCGCGGCGCAGATCTCGGTGATGTGCTCCTCGAAGACACCGTGGGTCGACGGGTAGGTGACCATCAGGACGGCCAGCTCGTCGCGGTGCTTGTCGATCTTGGCGCGCAGGTCCTCGGTGTCGACCTCGCCGTCCTCGCCGGTCCTGACGACGACGACCTTCATCCCGGCCATCACGGCGCTGGCGGCGTTGGTGCCGTGAGCCGAGGACGGGATGAGGCAGACGGTGCGCTGCTCGTCGCCGTTGGCGCGGTGGTACGCACGAACCGCCAGCAGACCGGCCAGCTCACCCTGGGAGCCGGCGTTCGGCTGGAGGGAGACCTTGTCGTAGCCGGTGACGGTGGCCAGCCGCTCCTCCAGCTCCTGGATGAGCGTGAGGTAGCCCTGCGCCTGCTCGGCGGGGGCGAAGGGGTGCAGCTGCCCGAACTCCGGCCAGGTGACCGGCTCCATCTCCGTCGTCGCGTTCAGCTTCATCGTGCAGGACCCGAGCGGGATCATGCCGCGGTCGAGCGCGTAGTCCTTGTCGGACAGGCGGCGCAGGTAGCGCAGCATCGCGGTCTCGGAACGGTGCTGGTGGAAGACGGGATGGGTGAGGTAGTCGCCGGTACGCAGCAGACTCTCGGGCAGCGCGTCGGCGGCCACGGCGTCCAGCTGCTCGACGTCGCCGGAGACGCCGAAGGCGCGCCAGACGGCGGCGAGCTGCGTCCGGCCGGTGGTCTCGTCGCAGGCGATGCCGACGTGGTCCGCGTCGACCTGGCGGAGGTTGACACCGGCGTCCCGGGCGGCGGCGACGACCTCGGCGGCACGGGCCGGCACCCGGGCGGTCAGGGTGTCGAAGTACGCACCGTGCACCAGCTCCACACCGCCGGCCTTCAGGCCCTCGGCGAGGACCGTGGCGTAGCGGTGGGTGCGGCGGGCGATGGCGGCCAGTCCGTCCGGGCCGTGGTAGACCGCATACATTCCGGCCATGACAGCGAGCAGCACCTGCGCGGTGCAGATGTTGCTGGTGGCCTTCTCGCGGCGGATGTGCTGCTCGCGGGTCTGCAGGGCCAGGCGGTACGCCTTGGTGCCGTCGGCGTCGACGGAGACACCGACGAGGCGGCCGGGCAGGCTCCGGGCGAACTTCTCGCGTACGGCCATGAAGCCGGCGTGCGGGCCGCCGAAGCCCATCGGCACACCGAAGCGCTGGGTGGTGCCCACCGCGATGTCGGCGCCCAGCTCGCCCGGCGAGGTGAGGAGGGTCAGGGCCAGCAGATCGGCGGCGACGGTGACGACGGCGCCCAGCTCCTGGGCCTGCGCGATGACCGCGCGGGGGTCGCGGACCGCACCGGACGCCCCCGGGTACTGCAGCAGCACACCGAAGACGCCGCGCTCGGCGATCTCGGCCGGGATGCCGTCGGTCAGGTCGGCGACGACGACCTCGACACCGGTGGGTTCGGCGCGCGTCCGGATGACGGCGACGGTCTGCGGCAGGCAGTCGGCGTCGACGAGGAAGACACCCTGCTTGACCTTGCCGACGCGCCGGGAGAGGGCCATGGCCTCGGCGGCGGCGGTGCCCTCGTCGAGGAGCGACGCACCCGAGGTGGGCAGGCCGGTGAGGTCGGCGACCATCGTCTGGAAGTTCAGCAGCGCCTCGAGGCGGCCCTGCGAGATCTCCGGCTGGTACGGGGTGTACGCCGTGTACCAGGCGGGGTTCTCCATGACGTTGCGCAGGATCACCGGCGGCGTGAACGTGCCGTGGTAGCCGAGGCCGATCATCGACGACAGGACCTGATTGCGCTGGGCGAGGGCGCGCAGCTCGGCGAGGACGTCCGCCTCCGAGCGGCCCTGCGGCAGCCCCAGCGCCTCGGCGCTCTTGATCACATCGGGTACGGCGGCCGCGGTCAGCTCGTCCAGCGAACCGAATCCGACCTGCGCGAGCATCTTGGCCTGCGCCTCGTGGTCCGGACCGATGTGCCGGTGCTCGAAGGGCGTACCGCGCTCCAGCTCGGTCAGCGGGATGCGATTGGTGGTCATCTGCGGGGGCCTCCTGGTCTCAACGACCTACGAGGGGCACCACGGCGCTGGTGCCCGGACGGCCTCCCCCTCTGTCATCTCAACCTGAGAGCTTCACCGGCCCGCGGCTGCGGCCCGGCTTTCACCGTCGGTGAGGAGGGGTTCCGGCGCTGCGTCGTCCATAGCCCGCCCTGCTTTCCAGAGTGACCTCGTCCGAGCGGTACGTGTGCCTGAGAGTTTCCGGGGAGGATTTGCTCCTTCGGCGTCCGCGCCGCGGAACGACGTGGACTCTCCCGCACGGGATCAGCGGCCATTTGCCAGCCTACCAGCGCGTCATCCGGGGGATCCTTCGAGTGGCCGACATAAGAAATGTGCCGTTTGGTAGGTGTCACAAGGCAGTTGCGAACAGTTGGAGGGGCCGTGCAAACCGATATCGACCCGCGGAGCCTGATCGGCCGCAAGGCCTACGACCGCCAGGGCACCAAGATCGGCACCGTGGACGAGGTCTACCTCGACGATGCGACCGGCGAACCCGAATGGGCGGCAGTGCGCACCGGACTTTTCAGTCGCGACGCCTTCGTCCCTCTGGAGCCGAGCCGCCTGGTCGACGACGCCCTGCACATCCCCTACGACCGCAAGCTGATCAAGGACGCCCCCGACTTCGGCGTCGGCCGTCACCTCTCCCCCGAACAGGAACTCCAGCTCTACCACCACTACCGGCTGGACATCACCTCCCCGGCAGACATCGACCGGCCCCCCGCCGACAAGAACTTCGGCAACATCGCAGGATCGGACGACTGAACACCGCCCCCCCCCGCGTCCTCCCTCCCTTTCCGCGTCTGCCTCCCGGACTACGAGCCCTGGCAGGACTTACCCACGGCAGCGGCCGTCGACGGGCCGTACCGGCCCGTCTCCCGTATGCGGGCGCCCTGGGGCGATGCCCCTGCCCGGTCCGATTCCGAGCGGTCCGGGCCCCGGAAATCCCGGCCCGGCTCCTGGTGGCCCGCTTCCGGGCGGCTGGATCGCCGGCTGTCCGCTTCCGCCCGCCCCGGCTCCGCATCGTCCGCCCCCGGGCCGCCCGGCTCCGGCCGCCCGCATCCGGATATCGGGTCCCCGGGTCTCCCGCTCGACCCGCCCTGACCGCCCGTGACCGGCCCTGCCTCCGCCTCCGCCTCGCCCCGTACCGGATCCGGCGTCGGCGGACCGCCGACCAGCGGCAGCGGCTCCCCGGGCCGTAGCGCCGGATCGTCGACGGCGAAGGTCCGCACCCGCCCCGGCGGCGACCACGGCTGTTCGAACCGCACGGTCACCCGCCCCACCCCGCTGCCCTGCACCCACCCGGCTCCGTACTCGTCATGGATGACGTCCAGCCCCGGATGCCAGCGGCGCGGCAGCTCCTCCGCCGGCTCCGCCCCGCCCCGCTCCTCGCCCTCCGCAGCCGCCACCTGGGCCGCTTCGGCGGCCTCCTGCTCCGTGGCCAGCTGGGCGAAGAGATCCTCCTGGGTGAAGTCGGCAAGACCGCTCACCCCCACCCCCAGCAGCCGCACGCCACCCGTGGTGTCGACGAGGTCCAGCAGACGGACCGCCGCCTCCCGCACCACCGCGGGGTCGTCGGTGGGCCCGCGCAGCGTCTCCGAGCGCGTCAGGGTCGAGAAGTCGTAGTTCCGCACCTTGATCACGACCGTGCGGCCGGAGCGGCCGGCGGCCCGCAGCCGCTGCACACACCGCTCGGCCAGCCGCACCAGCTCGTTACGCACCCGGGTGCGGTCGGTGAGGTCGACCTCGAAGGTGTCCTCCACCGACACCGACTTCGCGTCCCGCTCGGCCACGACCGGCCGGTCGTCCCGGCCCAGGGCCATCGCGTACAGCCCCGCCCCGTGCGCCCTCCCCAGCAGCCGCACCAGCTCCGCCTCCCCCGCCTCGGCGGTCTCCGCGACGGTCGTGATCCCCGCTCGGCGCAGCACCTCGGCCGTCGCCGGCCCGACGCCCGGCAGGGTGCGGACGGTCATCGGCCCCAGCAGTTCCCGCTCGGTGCCCGGCTCGATGATCCTCAGGCCGTCCGGCTTGGCCGCCTCCGAGGCGATCTTGGCCAGCATCTTCGCCCCGGCCAGCCCCACCGAGCCCGTCAGCCCCGTGACCGCCCTGATGTCGCGCCGCAGCTGCTCGCCGACGGCGCGGGCGGAGGCGGTATCGGCGGCGACACCGCCGGCCTCCAGGTCGACGAACGCCTCGTCCAGGCTCAACGGCTCGACCAGCGGCGACAGTGCGTGCAGCAGCTGCATCACGCTGTCGCTGACCCGCCGGTAGACGGAGAAGCGGGGGCTGAGATAGGCGGCGTTGGGGCACAGCCGACGTGCCTGGGCCGTGGGCATCGCCGACCGCACCCCGAACACCCGCGCCTCGTACGACGCGGTCGAGACGACGCCGCGCGGCCCGATCCCGCCCACGACCACCGGCTTACCGCGCAGGCTGGGCTTGGCCGCCTGCTCGGCGGCCGCGAAGAACGCATCCATGTCGAGATGCAGAATCGTCGGCGCTCGTCTCACACGACCGATGCTGCCGCATACCACTGACAATCGGCCCCGAGCAGGGCCGGAGCGCCCGGCGAAGACCGTCCGAGGAGGGCCGGGGGGTCAGCCCGCGCGGTTGCGCCGCCGGGCCAGTTCGTCGTGCGGGTTCTGCCCGACCAGGGTCTCGCCGGTGTCGACGCGCTCACCGTGCAGTTGGGAGAGCGCGCTCTCCACGTCCCGCCACACGACGCCGATGGCGATGCCGAAGACACCCTGACCGCCCTGGAGGAGATCGACGACCTGGTCCGGGGAGGTGCATTCGTAGACCGTCGCGCCGTCGCTCATCAGCGTCATCCGCGTCAGGTCGGCCAGCCCTCGGGAGCGCAGGTGCTGCACCGCGGTGCGGATGTTCTGGAGCGAGACGCCGGTGTCCAGCAGCCGCTTGACGATCTTCAGGACGACGACATCCCGGAAGCTGTAGAGCCGCTGGGTACCCGAGCCGTACGCCGGGCGGACACTCGGCTCCACCAGTCCGGTGCGCGCCCAGTAGTCGAGCTGCCGGTAGGTGATGCCGGCGGCGGCACACGCGGTCGGTCCGCGATAGCCGACGACCGCCGTTCCGGGCTCCGCCGACGCCGCGGTGGGCTGTACCGGGGTGCGGTCCGCCACCACGTTCGAGGGAAGCGGCAACGCCCCCTCCGCCGTACCGTCACCGGTGATTGCCACGCCGCCCTCCGTCCTCCACGTCCCGGACGGGACCTGCCATATCGACGGTATGCAGTCACTCGGGGTGCGTCAACGATCGCCGCGCTCGCCACGCCGAGTGATAATCACCCCACGAGTGGTTTCTCGTGACCCGAGACGGGGAAGGCCTGGCTGGTTGACCGAAAAGAATCAGCCGGTGGCGGCGCGTTCACGGAGACCCGTGAACGCGCCGCCACCGGCCGCTGTCACTGACTGTTGGTGCCGAAGTCCTCGGGCGAGATCTGGTCGAGGAACTCGCGGAACTTCTCCACCTCGTCCTCCTGCTCGTCCGGGATGGCGATACCCGCGTCGTCCAGCACACCGTCGGTACCGAAGATCGGCGTACCGGTGCGCAGCGCCAGCGCTATCGCGTCGGACGGTCGGGCACTGACCTCCACCCCGCTGGCGAAGACCAGCTCGGCATAGAACACCCCCTCGCGCAGGTCCGTGATGCGGACCTGCGTCAGCTCCTGGCCCACCGCTTCCAGCACGTCCTTGAAAAGGTCGTGTGTCAGCGGCCTGGCAGGGACCATGCCCTGCTGGGCGAAGGCGATGGCGGTGGCCTCCCCCGGCCCGATCCAAATGGGCAGGTAACGATCGCCTCCCACCTCCCGCAGGAGCACGATCGGTTGGCTGGAAGGCATTTCCACCCGGACACCCACGACGTCGAGCTCGTTCACACAGCAACCCTAGGACGTGCCCGGCAGGTTTGGGTAGTCGGGCAGGTATTTGCTCACTGGAGATGGGCCCGCAGCGCGCTCTCGACGAACGCGGCGTGCAGCCGCACGGAGAGCGTCGCCAGCTCCCTGGCCGTGGCCTCCGCATGCGCTCTGGTCTGCGGATTACGGTGCCGACGCAGCGGCGCCACGACCTGTTCCACCAGGCCGGCCTCGCGCTCGGCGGCCGCCTTCACGGCCCGCAGATGCCGCGGTTCCAGCCCGAAACGGCCGAGCTCCGCGACGAGCCGGGCGACGCCGACGGCCTCGCCGCCGAAATTTCCCTCCGCATCGGCCGTGACCAGGCCGTACGACTCCCACTCGGCCAGCTCCGCCTCGTCCACCTCGGCCGTGGCGAGCAGCTCGGCGCGGCCGATCCGGGCCGTCGCGGGCCGCTCCTCGCCCACCTCGGGGACGCCCTCCACGAGGTCCCTGGAGGGCGCGGGCGTGGGCAGCGGAAGCTCCTCGCCGCGCTCCTGGGCGTCCAAGTGCTCCCGGATGACCTTCAGCGGGAGGTAGTGGTCCCGCTGCATCCGCAGCACGCTCGCGAGACGCTGGACGTCGGCGGTGGTGAATTTGCGGTACCCGGAAGGCGTACGCGTCGGCTCGACGAGTCCCTCGGCCTCCAGGAAACGGATCTTGGAGATCGTGACCTCGGGGAACTCCTCGCGCAGCAGGCCGAGCACCGCGCCGATGCTCACCGGCTTGCCGTCCGAGGAGGTGGTGCCGGACGTGCCGGCACCACCTGTCGGTGTATGACGCATATGCCTTCCCTGGCCGGTCAGATGCCCGCGCCCCGCTGGCTCGGGTAGAAGACCAGGCGGTACTTGCCGATCTGGACCTCGTCGCCCCCGGCGAGAGCGACGGAGTCGATCCGCTCGCGGTTGACGTAGGTGCCGTTGAGGCTGCCGACGTCGGCGACCGTGAAGACACCGTCCTGACCGCGGCGGAACTCCACATGGCTGCGGGAGACCGTCACATCGTCCAGGAAGATGTCGCTCTGCGGATGCCGACCCGCCGTCGTCAGCTCACCGTCCAACAGGAAACGGCTGCCGGAGTTGGGACCCCGGCGGACGATCAGCAGTGCGGAGCCCAGCGGCAGCGCGTCGACCGCCGCCTGCGCCTCGGGCGAGAGCGCGGGGCTCAGGTTCTGCCCCGTGGTCTCGCCGTCGTACGCCTCGATACCCGAGATCGAGATCGTCGACGTCGTCTCGGACGGGCGCTCGGGCTGTGCGCCCGCACGCAGCGGCGTGCCGCACTGCGAGCAGAACTTGCCCGCCTCGGCGTTGCGGTGACCACACCTCGGGCAGGACGAGGCCGCCGCGCCCTCCGCCCCCTGTGCACCTATGCGGCCGGCACCGGACGGGTCACCAGCACCCGCTCCGGAACCACCCGCGACCTCGTCACGGAAGAGCGGACGATCCGCTCCGGCGCCGCTCTCCTCGGGCTGACGCGGTGCGCGGTGCCGCGCTGTGCCGCTGTCGCCCTCCTGACGTGCGCTCTTGCCGAACAGCTTTCCAAACAACTTCACGGGCGATTCCCCTTGTACGAAACAGACCCGCCCGTGGGGCAGGACGAACCCTCGATGCACACACCGGCCGATCCGGACGTCCTGTGAACGTCCGCGGCCTCCAGACAGTTTCCCTCACACGCTCCATACACGGTGCGTCGACCCCCCGCTACCTCATGCCCTTCCCGGGCCATCCCCATACGCGTCTCTCTCACTGCGATGACGACCGAGCGTAGTCAGGCCGCTTCGCCTCTCGCAAGGCGTCCACGATGATCTTCTGTTCACCCGCGACACCCACCGTGGCCTGCTCCTTTTCCAGAGTCTGCACCACGCCACCGGGGATGTTGAGCGCCGGCTCCAGATCCTGCGGCTTCCCGATGACCTTGAAACGGTACGGCTGCGTGACCTTCTTGCCGTCGATCTCCACTCCGCCGCGGACATCCGAGAGGTAACTGTTCGCAACGATACGGACGTCGTTCACCTGAATCGCCTCGGCACCCGCGGCGCGCAGCTCCTGGATCGTGTCGAGCAGCTTGTCCGCCTCCACGGAGTGCGTCGGGTCGCTGATGGTCAGTTTGATGCCGGGCCCCTGGGCCGCGACGGTCCCGGCCAACACGCCCAGCTGCTGTTCCTTCTCCACGGTCTGCTTACGCGCCTCCTCGGCCTGGTCCGAGCTGTTCTCCAGCTCGGTCTTCTGCCCTTCCAGGCGCCGCTGTTCGTCCGTCAACCGCTGCGACCGGTTGTCCAGTTCATCCAGGATGCGCACCAGATCCTCCTGGCGCGCACCGCGCAGCGCGCTGCTGTCACTCGTGGAACGTACCTGAATCGCCAGGCCCAGGCCGAGAATGAACAGCAGCACCGCGACGATCAGTTGAGCGCGGGTCAACCGCGGCGGCCACAGACCGGCACGGAGCCGCTGGCGACCGGTCAGCGGCGGCTCCCCGCCGTCACCGTCCTCCGCCGCCCCGTCCGGTCGCCCGTCGTGTCCGCTGCCGCCGCCCGAGGCGCCTCCGGAAGCCGTGTCACCGTCCGCCGGTCCACGGGAGCCGGCCTCGCCGTCCCGGCCCGCACCGGCCTCCGGCCGCAGCCGGCTCTCGGGCGGCATCGGCCGCCGGTCCGCCGGCCGCCCCTGCCCTTCGGAGGCCCGGTTCGCGCCCTCGGCCTCCGGAAGCTCCCGGCGTACGGGAGCCTCATCGGCATCGGGCAGCTCACGGGGCGCAGGCGCCTCGGGCCGCGGGTGCCGTGCGGGCGTCTCGGGGCGAGGGCGGCGCTCGATCTCCCCGCCGGGCTTCCGCTCCGGACGCGGCCCGCGCTCAGGGGGTGCGTCCGGAGCGGGACGCGGCGTCCCGTCGGTGGCCGAACGTTCCGGCTCGGGTGTCTCGTCGTTCGCCATCCGCCTCACGCCCTGAAGATGTGCCGGCGGATCGCGGCGGCATTGGAGAAGATCCGGATACCGAGGACCACGACCACACCCGTGGAGAGCTGGGCGCCGACGCCGAGCTTGTCCCCGAGGAACACGATCAGGGCGGCGACCACGACGTTCGACAGGAACGACACGACGAAGACCTTGTCGTCGAAGATGCCGTCCAGCATCGCGCGCAGACCACCGAACACGGCGTCCAGCGCGGCCACCACGGCAATCGGCAAGTAGGGCTCGACCACCGTCGGCACCACGGGCCGGACCACGAGCCCGACCACGACCCCCACGATGAGCCCCAATACGGCGATCACGATGTGCCCTTCCCTGTGTCGGCGCCGTCCGCCTTCTCGGCGCCGGTCTGCGGCTGTGCTGTGCGTACGATCAAACTGGGCGCGGGCGGCAGGGTGACGTCACCCTCCACGGAAATCCTGGTGCGCACGCCGTAGTTCTCCTGCAACACGTGCAGATACCGGCCGTCGACGCTGTCCTGGAACGCGGTGCTGAGCCGCTGCCCGTCCCCCACCGCCAGCACCGTGTACGGCGGTACCAGCGGCTTGTTGTCGACCAGTATGGCGTCTCCCGCGGCTCTGATCGCCGAGAGGGATGTCAGCCGCTGGCCGTTCACGGAGATCGCCTCCGCCCCGGCGAGCCACAGGCCGTTGACCACGCGCTGCATGTCCCGGTCGCGTACCCGCCCGGTGTCGGAGAAACCATTGCTCTCCCGGGGGCCGCCGCCGTTCCCCGACTCCGCGTCCTTGGCGTCGTCGATGACGAGTTTCACGCCGGGGCCGGTGACCTGCGTCGATCCGGCCAGCAGCGCCAGCAGCTCCGCCTTGTCCCCACCATGGCGGCGCAGCGCCTCGCGCTGCTTGGCATCGACGGAGTCGCGCAGGGCGTCGACCCGGTGCTGCTGCGCGTCGGCCTCGTCGGTGCCCTTCTGGATGCGGTTGATCAGCTCTTCGCGCTCTTTCGCCAGCGTCGGCGCGGATATCCGCGCCTGTGCGGCGCCCACGGTGACCACCACCGCGGCGAGCACGAGTCCGGCGGCGAGCCCCAACTTCGCCCGCACCGTCCGCGGCAGACCGCCACCGACGCCCGCGGCTGCCTTGCGTTCGGCGGCTTCCGCGTATCCGTCGTCGAGGCTGTGGTCCATCACGTTGGTCAGCAGCGACATGGACGCGTCGGGGCGCGCGGCCGGTCTCCTGGTGGTGCTCCGTTCGGGGCGCTGCTGCGACATGCCGCACATCGTCGCACGTCGCCCGTGTGGTCTCCCAATGGCCCCACCGGCGCGCTGAATGGCGGCACGCCGGTGGGGTGCAGGTCAGCGGCCCGCGCCGTCAACCACCGTTGACCATTCGTCCAACAGCTGGTCCGCGGAGGCCTCGTCGGGCCCCTCCGCCCACAGATGCGTGACCGCCTCCGCCGTGTCGGGCAGCACGAGCACCCACCGGCCGTCCGTCTCCACCACCCGCACGCCGTCGGTGGTGTCCACGGACCGGTCTCCGGCAGCCTCGACGACGTTCCGCATGACCAGGCCCTTGACCGCCCAGGGCGTCGCCACGTCCCGGCGCCGTACGTGCGCCCGCGGGATGCGCGCGTCGATCTGGCTGAGCGTGATCTGCGACCGCGCGATCAGCCCGAGCAGCCGCACGAACGCGGCGGAGCCGTCGAAGACGCTGCTGAACTCCGGAATGATGAACCCGCCACGGCCGTCGCCCCCGAAGACCGTGCCGTCCTCCCGCCCGACCCGTGTCAGATCGTCCGGCGACGTCGTCGTCCACTCGACCTGGGTGCCGTGGTACGCGGCGACCTGCTCGGCGATACGGGTCGTCGTCACGGGCAACGCCACCCGGCCACTGCGGCGCTCCGCCGCGATCAGGTCGAGCATCACCAGCAGCGCCCGGTCGTCCTCGATGATCCGGCCCCGCTCGTCCACCAGCGACAACCGTTCGCCGACCGGGTCGAACCGCACCCCGAACGCCGCCCGTGCCGATGCGACGATCTCCCCGAGGCGGCCGAGCCCCTTCCGCCGGGCCTCGGCCGTCTCCGTCGGCCGGGCCTCGTTCAGGCCGGGATTGATCGTGAGGGCGTCCACCCCGAGGCGGCCCAAAAGGCTCGGCAGGACCAGTCCGGCGCTGCCGTTGGACGCGTCGACGACGACCTTCAGCCCGGATTCCGCAAGCCCTTCGGTGTCGACGGCCCGCAGCAGCGATCCGGTGTACGAGTCGAAAACGCTCGACGGGAACCGCAGATCACCGATTTCGCCGGGAAAGGCGCGGCGGTATTCCTGACGGGCGTAGACGCGGTCGAGTTTCCGTTGCCCGGCCTGCGAGAGGTCGGCGCCACGTGCGTCGAAGAACATGATGTCGACGGAGTCGGGAACCCCCGGCGTCGTACGCACCATGATGCCGCCGGCACTGCCCCGTGCGGTCTGCTGCCGGGCGACCGGCAGCGGCACGTTCTCCAGGTCCCGTACGTCTATGGCGCTGGCCTGGAGCGCGGAGATCACGGCGCGTTTGAGTGCCCGGGCGCCCCGGGAATGGTCGCGTGCCGTGGTGACCGTGGCGCCCTTCTTGAGCGTCGTCGCATAGGCACCGGCCAGCCGCACGGCCAGCTCCGGGGTGATCTCCACGTTGAGAATTCCGGAGACGCCGCGGGCGCCGAACAGATGCGCCTGCCCCTTCGACTCCCAGATCACCGACGTGTTGACGAAGGCACCGGCCTCGATCGTTTTGAACGGGTAGACCCGCACATTGCCCTGAACGATCGATTCCTCTCCGACGAGACACTCGTCGCCGATGACCGCGCCGTCCTCGATCCGGGCGGCGCTCATGATGTCGGTGTTCTTCCCGACGACACAGCCGCGGAGGTTGGTCCGCGGCCCGATGAAGACGTTGTCGTGCACGACGGCCTTGTGGAGGAATGCACCGCTCTTCACCACCACATTGGAACCGATGACCGTGTGTTCGCGGATCTCGACATCCGCTTCGACCTTGGCGTAGTCCCCGATGTACAGCGGACCGCGCAGTACGGCGTCGGGATGGACGTCAGCGCCTTCGGCCACCCACACACCGGGCGAGATCTCGAAGCCGTCGATTTCGACGTCGACCTTGCCATCCAGCACGTCGGCCTGTGCCTTCACATAGCTCTCGTGGGTGCCGACATCTTCCCAGTAGCCCTCCGCGACATAGCCGTAGATCGGCTTGCCTTCCTTCATCAGCTGAGGGAAGACATCGCCCGACCAGTCGACGGAGACATCGGCCTGGACGTAGTCGAAGACCTCGGGCTCCATGACGTAGATGCCCGTGTTGACGGTGTCCGAGAAGACCTGGCCCCAGGTGGGCTTTTCCAGGAACCGCTCCACCTTGCCGTCCTCGTCGACGATCGTGATGCCGAATTCGAGGGGGTTGGGGACCCTCGTCAGACAGACGGTGACGAGGGCGCCCTTCTCCTTGTGGAAGCGGATGAGGTCGGTGAGGTTGAAATCGGTGAGGGCGTCACCGGAAATCACAAGGAAGGCATCGTCCCGCAGGGCCTCTTCCGCGTTCTTGACGCTGCCCGCGGTGCCGAGCGGCTTCTCCTCGTTGGCATAGGTGAGTTCCATGCCCAGCTCTTCGCCGTCGCCGAAGTAGTTCCGGACGAGTGAGGCGAGGAATTGCACGGTTACCACGGTCTCGGTGAGACCGTGCCGCTTCAGCAGCCGCAGTACGTGCTCCATGATCGGCCTATTGGCCACGGGGAGCAGGGGTTTGGGCATGCTGGACGTCATGGGGCGAAGACGTGTGCCTTCGCCGCCGGCCATCACAACGGCCTTCATGTCGGAAGCGTCCTCCTCTAAGAGACGACGGTCTTGCCGACTTCACCCGTCTGGATCGCCCACTGTTCTCACGTACGGGCGCCAGGGTGGCACTGGTATTGCCTGTTCGGCGAGCTCAGTCGGCTGTGGCGTCCGCCCTGATGATCCTGCGGACCTGAACCACGTAGAGGATTCCTGCCCACCAGTACAGCGCCGTACCCCATCCGGCGAAAGCCCATCCGAAAACAGCAGCGAGCGTATGAAGCCAGCCACTTCCCTCACTGAGAAGGAGCAACGGGAAGGCGTACATGAGGTTGAACGTCGCGGCCTTACCGAGGAAGTTCACCTGGGGCGGACCGTATCCGTGCCGGCCCAGGAATCCAACGGCGACCAGCAGCATGAGTTCCCGGGCCACCAACGCGGCGGTGAGCCACAGCGGCAGGATCTCTCGCCAGGTGAGCCCCACGAGGGTGGAAAGGATGTACAGCCGGTCCGCGGCCGGGTCAAGGATGCGCCCCAGGCTGCTGATCTGGTTCCAGCGCCGGGCGAGCTTACCGTCGAGATAGTCGCTGACTCCGCTCAGGGCCAGGACGAGCAGTGCCCAGCCATCGGCCTTGGGCCCGCCGAATTCCGGCCACAGAATCAACCACAGGAACACCGGCACGCCAACCAGACGCGCCATGCTCAGAATGTTCGGGATGGTGAGGACGCGATCCGTCTGGACCCGCGTCTCCTGGACCTCCACGCGGGGGCCTCCTGTGGGAAATGTGCCGACAATGCCCCCCGACCTTACCTGCCGGCCCGATCGGGCCGCGCCTTGGGTCCGAAGGTCGGATCCGAACTGTGGCCGAACGCAAAAAAGCTCCGGTCTCCGGAAACCATTCACTGGTTCCCGGAGACCGGAGCTGAAAAATTGTTCGGCGGCGTCCTACTCTC
>NZ_JBIBYO010000021.1:0-72930 GCF_043083385.1 Streptomyces sp. NPDC014733
GTTCGTCCATGAGGAGGACGGGTGGGTCGGCGGCGAGGGCGCGGGCGACGCCGACGCGTTGGCGCTGGCCGCCGGAGAGCTGGTCGGGGTAGCGGTGTCCGTAGACGGTCGGGTCGAGGCCGACGAGGTCGAGGAGTTCGGCGGCCCGCTCCCGGCCCTTCTTCCGCGGGATGCCCAACAGGTGGGGAACGGTCGCCGTGTTGTCCAGCACGGTCTTGTGCGGGAAGAGCCCGGTCTGCTGGATGACGTAGCCGATCCGGCGGCGCAGCTCCACGGGGTCGGTGTCCGCGATGTTCTCGCCGCCGACGTGGATGGTGCCCTCGGTGGGGTCGATGAGGCGGTTGACCATCTTCATCGTGGTGGTCTTGCCGCAGCCCGACGGGCCGACGAGGGTGACGAGTTCGCCCTCCGCGACCTCGAAGGAGAGATCGTCGACGGCGGTCGTCCCGTCCGGGTAGCGCTTGGTGACGTGCTCGAAGCGGATCATGCATTCCCCCGTTGTGGACGGTCCCCATTGTGGGCAGCGGCGCGTGAACGCGGTGTGGCGGACGTATGGCGGGCCGGTCCGGATGTCAGTGCCGGGGGATAGGGTCGCAGACAGTCACCGAAAATGTGAGCGACAGGGCGGGGGAGGTGACGGCGGATGAGCGTGCCGTGGAGCCTGACGGCGGCCGCCTGGCCGTCCGGACAGGTGCCGGCGGATCCGGGCGGTCCCTGGGTGCCGCAGGCCGCGGCGCCGGGCGGCGCCGACTGTCTGGTGGCCAACGACTGGATCTGCGGCGCCTATCTGCGCACCCGCAGCCATGAGTTGCTGGCAGCCACCGTGCAGCACATCGGCATCACCGTGGCGTCCGTGGCCCTCGGGCTGCTGATCGCCTTCCCGCTCGCGCTGCTCGCCCGGCGGCGGCGCGCGGTCGCGGGCGCCGTGCTGGGGCTGACGACGGTGCTCTACACCATCCCGTCGCTGGCCATGTTCGCGCTGCTGACCCCGGTCTTCGGCGTCTCCGTCGCGGTCGTCGTCACCGGCCTGGTGCTCTACTCCCTGACGATCCTGGTCCGCAACATCCTCGCCGGGCTCGACGCGGTGCCCGCCGAGGTCCGCGAGGCGGCCCGCGGCATGGGATACGGCCCGGCCCGGCTGCTGTTCGGGGTGGAACTCCCGCTGGCGCTCCCGGCGCTGGTCGCCGGGGTACGCATCGCCACGGTCTCCACGGTCGCGATGACGACGATCGGTTCCGTCGTCGGCTTCGGCGGTCTGGGCAATCTCATAGCCAGCGGGCTGGAGGGCTTCTTCAAGGCCGAGGTGCTGACCGCCTCCGTGCTCTGCGTGCTGCTGGCCGTCGCGGCGGACCTGCTGCTGATGGCGGTGCAGCGGCTGCTGACGCCGTGGACCCGGCCGCACGCCGGTTCCCGGCCGGGCGGCCGGCGCACCCGGGCGACGAAGGCGGTGGCCTGACGATGGACGCGCTCACAGGTGCCTGGCAGTGGCTGACGACGGCCGCCAACTGGGCGGGCGACAAGGGCGTCTGGCACCGGCTGGCGGAGCATGTGCAGATCAGCGCGGTCTGCCTGGCACTCTCCTGCCTGATCGCACTGCCGGTGGCGCTCTGGCTGGGCCATATCGGCAAGGGCGGGGCCCTGGCGGTCAACCTCTCCAACATCGGGCGGGCCGTCCCCACGTTCGCCGTGCTGGTGCTGCTGACGCTCGGTCCGCTCGGCAGTCAGGGGGAGTGGCCCACGGTCATCGCGCTGGTGCTGTTCGCGATACCGCCGCTGCTGACCAACGCCTACCTCGGGATACGCGAGGCCGACCGGGACGCCGTGGAGGCGGCCCGCGGCATGGGCATGTCCGGCCCGCAGCTCCTGTTCCGCGTCGAACTTCCCCTCGCCTATCCGCTGCTGATGACCGGAGTGCGCTCCGCGGCCGTCCAGATCGTCGCCACGGCCACGCTCGCCGCGATGGCCGGCGGCGGCGGACTGGGCCGCGTCATCACCGCCGGATTCGGCAACTACGACACCGCGCAGGTCGTCGCCGGGGCCGTCCTGGTGGCCGCGCTGGCGCTGGCCGTCGAAGGCGTGATGGTCGCCGTCGACCGGCTCTGCGACCCGGCCCGTGGCCGCCGCCGGGCCGCCCGGGCAGCCCGGAGCGGCCGCGCGCCGGGGGAGCGGCGCGGTGCGCGGGATGACGATGCGGTAGCGATCGGCGGCGCGGCCTGATGCGCGGCGCCGCCGCCCGCGTACCCTGCACCGGCCCGCCCGGCGCTCCGGGCCCGGCGGCACCCGCGGGGCCCCGGCCCCGCACCCGTACCGGACAGATCCGAGCACGGCACTCCGAACCGACGAAGCGAAGGACGATTCCATGAGCAGCACGTCGCGTGGGGCGCGCACCGCGCTCGCCGCGGGCACGGTGGTCGCGCTGGCGGCGACGCTGGCCGCCTGCGGGGGCCAGAGCCTGGAGGACAAGGGAGCGGCGCACGGAAAGGGCGGCGGCAAGGGCGAAATCGTCGTCGGCTCCGCCGTTTTCACCGAGTCGAAGGTGCTCGCGCAGATGTATTCCCAGCTGCTGGGAGCCGCCGGATACGACGCCCGCATCCAGACCCTCGACAATCGTGAACTGTATGAACCGGCCCTGGAGAAGGGCCAGATCGACGTCGTCCCCGAATATGCCTCCACCCTCGCGGAATTCCTCAACGCGAAGACCAACGGCGCGAAGGCGAAGCCCGTTGCCTCCGGTGACATCGACAAGACCGTCAGCGCGCTGAAGAAGCTCGCAGGTCCGCGCGGACTCAAGGTGCTCCCGGCCGGCGCCGCCGCAGATCAGAACGCCTTCGCGGTCACCGCCGAATTCGCCGCGAAGCACAAGCTGAAGACCCTGTCCGACCTCGGCGCCTCCGGCCAGAAGGTCACCCTCGCCGCCGGTGAGGAGTGCGAAACCAGGCCGTTCTGCAAGCCCGGGCTGGAGAAGACGTACGGCATATCGGTCGCCGGTATCGACCCGAAGGGCGTGGGCTCCCCGTCGTCCAAACAGGCCGTCAAGGAAGGTACCGATCAGGTGGTTCTGACGACCACCACCGACGCCACCCTCGACAACTTCGGGCTGGTCCTCCTCACCGACGACAAGAAGCTGCAGAACGCCGACAATGTGCTGCCCGTCGTGAATGCCAAAAGCGCAGGTGACAAGGGAATCGAGGCGGCGCTCGACAAGCTCACGGACGTCCTCACCACCAAAGATCTGATCAACTTGAACCGTAAGGTCGACGCCGAGCGGCTCAAGCCCGAGGAGGTCGCGCGGACTTATCTGGAGGCCAAGGGCCTGCTGAAGAAGTAACCACCGGGAAACGGATTGGTGGGCGGCGCCCCATCGGCCTCGGGCGCACGGTAAGTTTCTGGCCATGCCACGAGGACGCCACCGCCATTCACCACCCCTCCACCGGCTGCTTCCTCCCTCCTCGGTCGCCGGCGCGTCGATCGCCTGCGCCGCCGGGACCTGGTTCGTCGGCGACGACCTGGTGCAGCGGGTGCTCGCCGCCGGGGCCGCGGGTGCCGCGGTCACCGGCGCGGCGCTGCTGCGCGCCTGGGACCGCAAGGCCGGCAAGCGCGTCGCCGAGCTGGGCCGCGCCCGCGTCCGCGACGAGTGGCGCACCGAGGAGCGGATCGCCGAACTCGAGTCGGACGCCGAGGAGTCCCGCGAGATCCGCGCCGCCCTGGACACCAAGCTCCGCGCCAAGCGCGCCGAGCTGGCCAGACTGCGCACCGAACACGCGGACCTGCTGCGCCGCTACGCCACCTCCGAGACCGAGCGGGCCGGTGTCCTGGAGCACCGCCGTCAGCTCGCCATAGGGGCGACGGCGCCCGCCGCGGCGCTGCCCGCACCCGCCGGCGCCCCGGCGGCCGAGCGCACCGCACCGGGCGCCACCGGCGGCACGCCCCGTCAGGACGTCGCGGTGCGCCGCGGATCCGGCGTCGCGGCCGGGCCCGGTCGCCCCGCCCCGGCGACGTTCGCGCAGGCCGACCGCGCACTCCGGGAGCTGGCCCGCAACGCCGCCCGGCAGCGCGCCGCCCGCACGGAGCCGCCCGGCGGCGACCGCCCACGCGGCAGGCACGCCGCCCCGGCCGCCGCCGGCCCCGAGGCGACCCCGCCCGCCGGGCCGTCGCTGCGGCCCGTCCCGGCAGCCGCGGCGGCCGTCGCCCCGCCCGCCGCGCCCCGGCCCCCGGCCTCCCGCGAGATCGGCGGCTTCGACTTCTTCGGCAACGCGACGCCCCCGGCGCTGCCCGCGCCCATGGAGGAGGACCTGGCCGATGTCGTCGGCGACGAGGCCATAGCCGAGCAGACCGTCCGCGCCGCGGCCCGGCTCCGTCCGGCGGAGTCGGAGACGACCGGCGGCACCGGAGCCCACCGTTCCCCGGCCGAGGCCCCCGTGACCGGCCCGCAGGGCGCCGAGGCCACCGCGGAAACCACCGCTCCCGGGGCCGAGGCCCCGGCCCCGGGCACCGCCGTCGACGCCGCTCAGGACGCGGAGCCCGAGGACACGGCCACGGACGGCCCCGCCACGGAGCGCCCGGCTCCGGAGGCCACCGCCCCCGAGGCGACGGCCACCGACGACACGGCCCCCGAAAGCGCCTCCGACGAGGGTGGCGCCGAGCAGGGCACCGCCGACCCGGACGCCACCGGCAAGGACGCCACCGGCAAGGACGGCGTGGGTGAGGTCATCGACCTCACCGCCCACGACGAGACGGAACAGCTCGACCTGGCCGGCCTCCGCACCGCCATCTCGTAACCCGGACCCGTCACCCCGGCCCGTACAGCGGAAACACCGGCCCCTTCCCGAAACTCCGGGGAGGGGCCGGTGCCGTGGGCGCGCGATGCGCGCGGGGCTACTTGTCGATGTCGCCGACGACGAAGAAGAGCGACCCCAGGATCGCCACCATGTCCGCGACGAGCGTGCCCGGCAGCAGCTCCGTCAGGGCCTGGATGTTGTTGAACGAGGCGGAGCGCAGCTTCAGGCGGTACGGGGTCTTCTCGCCCTTGGAGACGAGGTAGTAGCCGTTGATGCCGAGCGGGTTCTCCGTCCACGCGTACGTCGCGCCCTCGGGGGCCTTCAGCACCTTCGGCAGCCGCTGGTTGATCGGGCCCGGCTCCAGTTCCGCCAGCCGGTCCAGGCACGCGTCGGCGAGGTCGAGGGAGTTGTGGCTCTGCTCCAGCAGGCACTCGAAGCGGGCCAGGCAGTCGCCCTCCTCCCGAGTGACGACCTTCAGCGTGTCCCGCAGCTCCGCGTAGGCGAGGTACGGCTCGTCGCGCCGCAGGTCGAAGTCGACGCCGGACGCCCGCGCGATCGGCCCCGACACCCCGTACGCGTGCACCGCCTCCCGGGAGAGGACACCGATGCCGCGGGTGCGGCCGCGGAAGATCTCGTTGCCCAGCACCAGATCGTCGAAGACGGCCATCCGCGACCGCACCTGCGCCACGGCGTGCCGCGCGCGGCCCGGCCACCCCGCGGGCAGGTCCTCCTTGAGGCCGCCGACGCGGTTGAACATGTAGTGCATCCGGCCGCCGGAGATCTCCTCCATGACCGTCTGCAACTCCTCCCGCTCCCGGAACGCATGGAAGACCGGCGTGATCCCGCCCAGCTCCAGCGGGTACGAGCCGAGGAACATCAGATGGTTGAGGACGCGGTTCAGCTCCGCCAGCAGCGTCCGCGTCCACACGGCCCGCTCGGGGACCTCCATGCCGAGCATCCGCTCGACGCCGAGGACCACCCCCAGCTCGTTGGAGAACGCCGACAGCCAGTCGTGACGGTTGGCGAGCATGATGATCTGGCGGTAGTCACGCGCCTCGAACAGCTTCTCCGCGCCGCGGTGCATATAGCCGATCACCGGCTCCGCGTGCTGGATCCGCTCGCCGTCCAGCACCAGACGCAGCCGCAGCACGCCGTGCGTGGAGGGGTGTTGCGGGCCGATGTTCAACACCATGTCGGTGCTCTCCGCCGCGCCGCCGATGCCGACCGTCGTCTCCGTCATGGGAACAGTCTCGCGCACGCCGCACGACGGCCGGAAACGCGGGCCCGCCCCGGCCCGTACCGCTCACGCCTGCGGACGCAGCAGTTCCGCACACTCCCGACCGACCGGCTCGACGAGCCAGCCGAAGCCGCCCAGACCCGCCGGATCGGTCAACTCCGCGGCGGCCCCCGCGGCCGACAGCGCCCGTACGTAACCGGCCGGATCGGTCGAGGCCAGCGTGAGCGGCGGACGGCGGCCCGTCACACCCAAGGAGCGCAGGGCCGCCCGCTGGGACAGCAGATGGCCCGTCGGACCGGCGCACGCGTCGAGCGCCACATGGGCGGTCACATCCGCCGACCCGTCCGGGACCGGCGCCACCTCACGGCCCGCACGGAAACCGGTGAGCGTCCCGAACGGCGGGCGGTCGGCCCGCGTGTGCGCATAGTCGGCGGCGACCGCCAGCCCGGCGCGCAGCGAACGGACCGCCCGCGCCCACGCCGCGTCCCGGGGCCGCCCGATCTCCCCGCGCGTCCCCGGCGCGGGCGGCGCCGCCCCCGGCGGACGCAGCGCCTCCGGGGCCAGCGCCGGCCACCACCGCGCGAGCCAGTCGGCGTCCGGCCCCTCGACCGGCCCGCCCGGCCGCTCCGCACCGTCCGCCCGGACCAGCACCCGCCGCACCCCACCGTCCGCATCCGCCGCCACGACATCGACGGGAACGTTGTCCAGCCACTCGTTCGCGAAGAGCAGCCCCACCACCGAACCCGGCTCCGGCAGCCGCGCCGACCAGCGGATCCGCCCGTCGAGACCGGCGGGGCGACCGGCGCGCTCCACGGCGTACGGGCACAGCCGCGCCGACAGACCGCGGTCCGCGTCCAGGGC
This sequence comes from Streptomyces sp. NPDC014733, assembly GCF_043083385.1. NCBI lineage: Bacteria > Bacillati > Actinomycetota > Actinomycetes > Kitasatosporales > Streptomycetaceae > Streptomyces > Streptomyces sp. NPDC014733. The sequence continues at coordinate 6,877 of NZ_JBIBYO010000021.1, forward strand.
GGCGAGCACACCGGTCAGCAGCTCACCGCGGCCGGCGCCGACGTCGACGAGCGCCAGCTCGTCCGGGTGCCCGAGCGCCCCGTCCACCTCCCGCAGCAGCCGCGCGACCGCCCCGGCGAACAGCGGCGAGACATGCACCGACGTGCGGAAATGGCCCGCGGGGCCGGGGCCGCCGGGCCGGGTGTAGAAACCGTCGGGCCCGTACAGGGCCGCCTCCGCCGCATCCCGCCAGCCGCACCACTCACTCGTCACGGGGCCACGGTACGGGGCACCGCACGGCGCACCGGCAGGGCCGGGCGGGGCGTGCGCGGCAGCCCGCGCGCCCCGCGGCCGGTTCGGTCTCCTCCCCGCCCGCGCCCCGTCTCCACCTTCCGGAGTAGGGCGGTCCGGCAGGATCGCTCCTCCGGTTGACCTCACCGGCGACCCGCCCTGCCTACGCTGGGTGACGTGCAGCGTCTCTACGACTTCTTCCGCCGGCACCCCACGGGGGTGGACACCTTCTGGGCTGTCTTCTTTCTGGCGTTCAACGGTCTGTGGGTCGTCTCGCCGCACGAGGGGACGTCGACCCTCACCGCCGTCCTCATCACCTTCGCCCTCTGCACCGTCATCGCGCTGCGCCGCAAATGGCCCGAGCGGATGCTGCTGTTGTCCGTCCTCGTCGGCCTCGCCCAGCTGATCCTCGACGTGGGCTTCAACCCGGCCGACTTCGTGATGCTCGTCATCGTCTACACCGCCGCCTCCGGCACCACCCGCTGGGCGTCCCGGCTGGCGCTGACCGGTGCCTGCCTCGCGCCGAGCCTCTTCCTGATGCGCTTCGGCGAGCCGACCCCCGCGCGGCCCGTCTGGGAGGCGGCGTTCGTCACCGTCCTGTTCACCGCCCCCTTCATCCTCGCCTGGGTGCTCGGCGACTCCGTCCGCACCCGGCGCGCGTACTGGGCGCAGGTCCAGGAGAAGGCGGACCGGCTGGAGAAGGAGCGTGAGGCGCAGGCCCGCATCGCCGTCGCCGCCGAACGCGCCCGCATCGCCCGCGAACTCCACGACGTCGTCGCCCACAACGTCTCCGTCATGGTCGTCCAGGCCGACGGCGCCGCCTACGTCCTCGACAGCGCGCCCGACCAGGCCCGGCAGGCGCTGGAGACCATCTCCGGCACCGGACGGCAGGCCCTGGCCGAGATGCGGCGGCTGCTCGGCGTGCTGCGCACCGGCGAACAGCCCGAGGGCGGCGAGTACGTACCGCAGCCCGGTGTGGAGCAGCTCACCGACCTCATCGAGCAGGTGCGCGGCGCCGGACTGCCGGTCGACTTCCGCGTCGACGGCACCGCGCGCCCGCTGCCCAGCGGCGTCGCGCTCACCGCGTACCGCATCGTCCAGGAAGCGCTCACCAACACCCGCAAGCACGGCGGCCCGGACGCCGGCGCCACGGTCCGCGTCACCTACGGGGACGCCGAACTGGAACTCCTCATCGAGGACGACGGCCGCGGCGCGCAGAGCGAGCTGTACGAGGAGGGCGGGGCGGACGGTCTCGGCCACGGCCTCATCGGTATGCGCGAGCGGGTCGGCATGGTCGGCGGCAGCCTGGAGGCGGGGCCGCGCGACGGCGGCGGCTTCCGTATCGACGCGGTGTTGCCGCTGCGGCCCGAACGGTGAGGCCCGTGGCCGGATGCCGGTGGTGAGCTCCACCGGTGAGTTCCGGGGGGCCGCCGCGGCGGCCGCCGCCCGGGGCGTGGTTCCATGCGTCCGTCCCCTCCCGTTCCTGCGCTCCGCGCCCCGTCGTTCCGCGCCCTCTCCTTCCGCGCACTTCCGTTCCGCGCCCCGCCGTTCCGCATCCGAAGGGAACCCCCTGCCATGACCATCCGCGTGATGCTCGTCGACGACCAGGCGCTCTTGCGCACCGGCTTCCGGATGGTGCTGGCGGCCCAGCCCGACATGGAGGTCGTCGCCGAGGCGGGCAACGGTGTGGAGGCGCTGGAGGTGCTGCGGGCCACCAAGGTCGACGTGATCCTCATGGACGTCCGGATGCCGCACCTGGACGGCGTCGAGGCGACGCGGCGGATCTGCGGCGACGGCCGCGCCGCGGACGCGCCGAAGGTACTGATCCTCACCACCTTCGACCTGGACGAGTACGCGTTCTCCGCGCTCAAGGCCGGGGCCAGCGGCTTCATGCTCAAGGACGTGCCGCCGGACGAACTGCTCACCGCGATCCGCGCCGTGCACAGCGGCGACGCGGTCGTCGCGCCGTCGACCACCCGCCGGCTGCTGGACCGCTTCACGCCGATGCTGCCCGCCACCCACGCCGAGCCGACCCGCCCCGAACTGGGCCGGCTGACGGAGCGGGAACGGGAGGTCCTGCTACTGGTCGCCCAGGGCCTGTCGAACGGGGAGATCGCGGCGCGGCTGGTGCTCTCCGAGGCCACGGTCAAGACCCATGTCGGCCGCATCCTCACCAAGCTGAACCTGCGCGACCGCGTCCAGGCCGTGGTCCTCGCGTACGAGTCGGGGCTGGTGCGGGCGGGGGGCGGCGGAGCCGCGGGCTGAGGTGCGGGTCGAGGGGTGGGGACACCGCGTCGTGGGAGCGTGCGGGCCCGTCCGCCGGGCGGGCTGCGGGCCGTGCTCCGGGCGGGCGCCGACGCGTGCTCCGGGCGGGCGATCCTGGCGGGCCGGCCGACGGCGCCCCGTGCGACTCCTTGACGGGGACACGTAAACGGGAGCAGATTGGGCCCGCTCGGTAAGGAAACTTTCCTAATCGAAGGGTTCCCCAGTGCGGACAAGAAACCTTGCCCTCGCCACCGTCGCCGGCGCCGCGCTGCTCACCGCAGCCGCCCTGCCGGCCTCCGCCCAGGCCACCGCGCCCACCGCCGCAGCCCGGGCCCACCCCGTCCAGGAAGGCAGCGTCAGCGCCGCCGACCTGCTGGCCAAGCTCAAGGACTGCCACCAGATCTCCAACGGCAAGTACCGCACCGACGCGGAGACCTCCGCCACGGTCCCCGTCTGCGGCACGAACGGCGCGGTCTTCTGGAAGGCCGACATGGACATCGACTGCGATGGCCAGATCACCGACCAGTGCAACGAACGGACCGACCCCTGGTTCCAGGACGACACCCGCTTCCACCAGTCGGACGGCAAACCGCTCAGCGCCGCCGAACTGCCCTTCGTCGTCGTCCCCAGCTCCAGCAGCATCTGGGACTACACCAAGGACGGCATCGACGGCGGCGGCGTCGTCGCCGTCATCTACAACAACCAGGTCGAATACGCCGTCGTCGGGGACACCGGACCCGACAAGATCATCGGCGAGGCGTCCTACGCGACCGCCAAGAGCCTGGGGATAGACCCCGACCCGGAGACCGGCGGCGCCGACTCCGGCGTCACCTACCTCCTCTTCAAGAACTCCAAGGCGTCGCCCATCGAACGCCACTCCCCGGCCTACACCGGGGGGGACGCGGTGCCAAACATGTTCCGGCTGCATAACTGGGGGGGGGGGGGGGGGGGGGGGGCTCCCCCTCCCCCCCCTGCCCCCCACCCCTCCCTCCCCACCACCCCCTACCGCAGGACCCCCTCCAGGAAGTCGCTGCCGAGGCGTGCGACCACCTGGAGGTCCAGCTGGTGCAGCACGTAGCGGCCGCGGCGCCGGGTCTGGATGAGCCCGGCCTTCTTGAGCGTCGCGATGTGCCGGGACACCTCGGGCGACGTGATGCCGAACGCGTTCGCCAACTCGCCGGTCGTGTGCGGTCCGCGCGACAGCGACCGGCACAGCTTCATCCGCATCGGGTGCGCCAGCGCGTCGAGCCGCTGGTGGACGAGTTCCAGCGTGGCCGGCGCCGGCAACTCGGGGCTCGCCACCGGGTACTGGATCACCGGCCGCCAGCCCGGCGCATGGCTGACCAGCAGATGAGGCCAGCCGAACGACGTCGGGACGAACGTCACCCCCGGGTCGTCGCCGTCCTCGAACGCAGTGGTGCGGCCCCCGGCGAGCTTGTCGACGAGGATGCGTGCGGTGCCGCCCGGCCCGCTCTCCAGGGAGAGCGCGGTCGAGGTGGCAGGCAGGGTCTCGGCGAGGCCCTTGCGGCGCAGCAGCTCCGTCTTGTGCCGGGCGTCGGCGGTGAGCTGTATGCCGACGCGTCGCCAGATGTCTCCGAAGAACGCCTCCTCACAGTCTTCGAACAGCCTCCTGAGCCAGATCCGCAGCCCGTCCGGGTCGGTGAGCATCCGGTCGGTGAACGCTGCCTGCCGCGGTCCGCGGGCCGCGGCCATCTCCCGTACGCGGGCGCGCTCCTCCGCGTCCACGAGGGGCGACGGTGTGCAGCGGGCGTACGAGGTGGAGCAGGTGATCTCGAAGGCGGCGGCCACGAACCGTTCGTCGTCGATCGTGTCCATCGCATCGAGGTCGTCGGCCAGCGTCGCTCCCGGGCGGGCCGGCAGCAGCAGGTCCGAACGGGCGGACCGCCACAGGAAGTCCGCCTCGCAGAGCCGGTCGGCGAGGTCGGTCTTCAGCGCGGACGAGGTCGCCGTGACCCAGCCGTGCAGCCCCGGGTGATGGCCCGGTTCGGACAGCGCGTGGAGCGCGGCGCCCAGCTCCGCGAGCGGCGACGGCGAGAAGACGATGCGCTCGGGCGGCAGCCCGGTGATGTCGATGACGTTGGCCATGTCCTCATCATGCGTCCGCCCGGGACCTGCGGGAACGTCGTTTGACCGCTTCCGTCAATCGATGCGCGCCACCGCCCGGGGCGGCCCCACAGTGAAGCCATGAACGCCAACCAGCAGCACCTTCTCGACGCCTACCGTGCCGCACAGCGGGGCGAGGCCCCGCCCGTCCAGCCGGGCGCCGGCACCGTCCGCGCCGTCCGCGAGGTTCTCCTGTGGAGACGGTTCGCCTCCGTCGTCACCGACCCCGCCGATCGCTTCCCGGCCCGCGCCCTGCGCGCCGTCCGGAGCCTGGGGGCGTCCCTCCGCCGTCCCCGTCCGCTCCACCGCGATCCGTCCGCGTCCGGCGCCGTCGTGCGGCCCGCGGCCGGGCACCCGGTCCGCACCGGGCGACCCGCCGGGACCGATGCCCGCCGCGCCGCCTCCCCGTGCAGCTGAGGGGTGCCACCGACGCGGGCCCGGCGCCGTACCCTGCCGCCCACCGGACCGGGCCCGGACCGGACCAGCCCGGACCGGCCGCTCAGGCGGCGCCTATCCGCGTGATGAACTCCGCCGACGCCGTCCGTATCTCGTCCGCCGTCCACTCCAGTGCGGGTGCCTGCACCGTCACCTCCGTGGTCGCCAGGCCCGGGGTGGCGTCCTCGAACCAGGTCGGGAAGAGGCTCGTCCCCGTCTCCCGCGCCTGCCGCAGACCGGCGTCGTTCAACGCCTGCGCCGGATAAGGCAGCCACAGCCGGAACTGATGGGTGTGCGGTTCCTGCGGATGTATGCGGAACCACGGCGCGGACGACCCGGACAACCCCTCCGCCAGGGCCTGTGCGACGACCTTCGCCTGCGCGACGTAGCCGGGCAGGCGCGGCAGTTCGGTGTCCAGCCCGATGAGCGCGGTCAGTGCCGTGGGCCACTGCTGGAAGAGCTGTCCGCCGTAGCGGTGCCGCCAGGCGCGGGTCTCCTCGATGAAGCTCTCGCTGCCCACCAGGGCGGCTCCGCCGATGCCGCCGAGCGACTTGTAGAACGAGACGTAGACGCTGTCGGCGAGGGCGGCGATCTCCGGGAGCCCGCGCCCGAAGTGGGGCGTGCACTCCCACAGGCGCGCCCCGTCGAAGTGGACCACCGCGTCCCGCTCCCGGGCCGCCTCGACGGTCGCCGTCAGCTCCTCCCACTCCGGCAGCACGAATCCCGCGTCCCGCAGCGGCAGTTCCAACGCCAGGGTGCCGAACGGCTCCTGCAGGGCGTGGATCTCGTCGGCCGTCGGGGGGCGCGGATCCGCGGTCGGGTGGATCATCCGCAGGCCGCTGACCGTGGCGTACGCGTCGCGCTCGTGGACCTCCAGGTGGGACAGCGGGTGGCCGGCGACGGTGGCGTTGCCGGTGCGCCCGGCCCAGCAGCGCAGCGCCACCTGCTGCGCCATCGTCCCGGTGGGGAAGAACGCGGCGGCCTCGCCGCCCAGGGCTTCGGCGGTGCGGCGCTCCAGCTCGCCGACGATGCCGTCGTCGTTGCCGTACTGGTCGGGCCAGGCGTCGAGGTCGTAGGCGCCCGGGGCGCTCGCGGCGAGGGCGTCGAGGCGTTCGCGGAGGGTCTGCGGCCGGGCGGCCAGGGTCCGCCGCGCGCCGTGCGCCGCCGTGAGCCGGCGGTGCCGGCCGGCACCGGGCCCTCCGCCAGGGCCGGTGTCCGCCTCGGGAGGTGTGTGCCGGTCGGGCTGCCGGGTGGGCTGGTCGTGGTCGTGCCGGGTGTTGCCATGCATGGTGTCCCCCGTCCGTGCCGGTCTCCGCCGAGCCGGTGCTCCGCGGCGTTGCCTCGATGATGTCGTACGCGGCGCTGCCGCCGCCCGGCCTGTGGACAAGTCTCCGGAGAGCACCGACGACACGTCTCTGACCTGCGGGAATCGTCCGTCAAGGGTGTTGCGGAAAAATGGTGGGGCGGGCGTCGCGGGCTCGCGGGCGGCGCCCGTCGGCGGGTCCGGCGGCGGCCGGGCGGTGCCGATCGCCGGGCCCGGGCCGGGCGGAGACACTCGCGTAGCATGGCGATGAATCGTCCGGTACCCCCTGAGGACTGGAACGGAAGGCCATCGCCACGTGAACGCAATCCCGCCCATCGAGGCCCAGGACCGCCCGGCCCGACTGACCGTCGGCGTTGTCGGAGCCGGTCGCGTCGGCCCCGCTCTCGCCGCGTCGCTACAGCTCGCCGGGCACCGTCCGGTCGCTGTCTCGGGGGTCTCCGACGCCTCCGTACGGCGCGCGGCGGCCCTGCTGCCCGAGGTGCCGCTGGTGCCGCCGGCCGAGGTGCTGGCCCGCGCCGACCTCGTCCTGCTGACCGTCCCCGACGACGCGCTGGCCGGGCTCGTCGCGGGCCTCGCCGAGACCGGAGCCGTACGCCCGGGGCAGCTGCTCGTGCACACCTCGGGCCGCTACGGGACGGCGGTGCTGGACCCGGCCACCCGGGCGGGCGCGCTGCCGCTCTCGCTGCACCCGGCGATGACGTTCACGGGTACCCCCGTCGACGTGCAGCGGCTGGCCGGTTGCTCCTTCGGGATCACCTCGCCCGAGGAGCTGCGGATGGCCGCCGAGGCCCTGGTCATCGAGATGGGCGGGGAGCCCGAGTGGATCGCGGAGGAGTCCCGTCCGCTCTACCACGCGGCGCTGGCGATCGGCGCGAACCACCTGGTCACGCTGGTCGCGCAGGCGATGGAGCTGCTGCGCACCGCCGGGGTCGGGGCGCCGGACCGGATGCTCGGCCCGCTGCTCGGCGCGGCCCTCGACAACGCCCTCCGCTCCGGTGACGCGGCCCTGACCGGCCCGGTGGCGCGCGGCGACGCCGGCACCGTGGCCGCGCACGTCGCCGAGTTGCGCAGGCACGCGCCGCAGGCCGTCGCCGGCTACCTGGCGATGGCCCGTACGACGGCCGACCGGGCACTGGCGCACGGCCTGCTCAAACCGGAGCTGGCCGAGGACCTGCTCGGCGTCCTCGCCGACCCCGCGCCCCGTGGGGACAAGGGCTCCCAGAGTGAAGAAGGACCTGAGGGAGACGACGCCCGATGACCACCGCCACCCCGGGCCCGCACCCGGCTTCCGCCCCAGCTCAGGGCGGTGTCCCCCGCCTCCTCCACACCGCCGCCGCACTGCGCGCCACGGCGCGCGGCGACGGTCCGCGCGCCGTCGTCATGACCATGGGCGCCCTCCACGAAGGGCACGCCACCTTGGTGCGCGCCGCCCGGGACCGGGTGGGGCCGCGGGGCCAGGTGGTCGTCACGGTCTTCGTCAATCCGCTGCAGTTCGGCGCGGGCGAGGACCTCGACCGCTATCCGCGCACCCTGGACGCCGATGTCCGCATCGCCGCCGCGGCGGGCGCCGACGTCGTCTTCGCCCCGTCCGTCGAGGAGGTCTACCCGGGTGGCGAACCGCAGGTCAGGATCGCCGCCGGGCCCATGGGCACGCTCCTGGAGGGCGCCAGCCGCCCCGGGCACTTCGACGGTGTCCTCACCGTCGTCGCCAAGCTGCTGCATCTGACCGGCCCGGACGTGGCGCTCTTCGGCGAGAAGGACGCACAGCAGCTCGCCGTCATCACCAGGATGGCCGCCGACCTGAACTTCCCGGTGGAGATCGTCGGCGTCCCCACCGTCCGGGAGGACGACGGGCTGGCCCGCTCCAGCCGCAACCGCTACCTCTCCGCCGATGAGCGCCGTACCGCCCTGGCGCTGTCCACGGCGCTGTTCGCGGCCCGGGACCGGCTCACCGCCGAGGAGGCGCTGCGCGCCCGCGCCGGGTCCGACGGGCCCCGCTCACAGCGCCGCTCCGAGGCGCTCGCCGCCCTCGGCGAGGAACGGGCCGCCGCGGACGCCCACGCCGTCGCCCGGGCCGCCGCGAGGCGCCCGGGTCCCGCCGTGGCGCGCGCCGCCGCCCACGCCGTCCTCACCGACGCCGCCCACCTCGAACCGCCGCTGGAGCTGGACTACCTCGCGCTCGTCGACCCGTCGGACTTCACCGAGGTCCCCGAGGGCTACGAGGGCGAAGCGGTCCTGGCGCTCGCCGCCCGGGTCGGCACCACCCGCCTCATCGACAACATCCGCCTCCACTTCGGGCCCCGCACCGCCCCGGCGGACGCGCACACCCCGGGCGCGGGCGAGGGGGCCGTGCGCCCCCGCGGCGGGACGGCCGTAACCTCACCGCAGGCCCCCGGCGGGGCCCCGTCCGACAAACCCCAAGGCCCCCTCGGAGCGTCCTGATGACCGCCACCGGAACAGGCACCGTCCCCGGCCCCACCGGCATACGGCTGACCGCGCCCGCCCCGGGCTGGGCCATCGACGCCGATGTGGTCGTCGTGGGCTCCGGCGTCGCGGGCCTGACCGCCGCGCTGCGCTGCGCCGCCGCCGGACGCCGCACCGTCGTCGTCACCAAGGCGCGCCTGGACGACGGCTCCACCCGGTGGGCGCAGGGCGGCATCGCCGCCGCCCTGGGGGAGGGCGACACCCCCGAGCAGCACCTGGCGGACACCCTCGTCGCCGGCGCCGGACTCTGCGACGAGGAGGCGGTCCGCACCCTCGTCACCGAAGGGCCCGCCGCCGTGGGCCGCCTGATCGAGGCGGGCGCCCGGTTCGACACCACCCCGGGGGGCGAGGACATCGCGCTCACCCGGGAGGGCGGCCACCACCGGCGCCGTATCGCGCACGCCGGGGGCGACGCGACGGGCGCGGAGATCTCCCGGGCGCTGGTCGCCGCGGTCCGCGAAGCCGGGCTGCGCACCATCGAGAACGCGCTCGTCCTCGACCTGCTGACCGACGGGCGGGGCCGGACCGCGGGCGTCACCCTGCATGTGATGGGCGAGGGCCGCCACGACGGCGTGGGCGCCGTGCACGCCCCCGCCGTGGTCCTCGCCACCGGCGGCATGGGCCAGGTCTTCTCCGCCACCACCAACCCGGCCGTCTCCACCGGCGACGGCGTCGCCCTCGCCCTGCGGGCCGGGGCGGAGGTCTCCGACCTGGAGTTCGTGCAGTTCCACCCGACGGTCCTCTACCTGGGCGCGGAAGCGGAAGGGCAGCAGCCGCTCATCTCCGAGGCGGTCCGCGGCGAGGGCGCCCACCTGGTCGACGCGGACGGCCACCGCTTCATGGCCGGACAGCACGAACTCGCCGAACTCGCCCCGCGCGACATCGTCGCCAAGGCGATCATGCGCCGCGCCCACGAGTCCGGCAGCGACCACATGTTCCTCGACGCCCGCCACTTCGGTGCCGCCATGTGGGAGACCCGCTTCCCCACCATCCTCGCGGCCTGCCGCAGCCACGGCATCGACCCCGTCACCCAGCCGATTCCGGTGGCCCCGGCCGCCCACTACGCCTCCGGGGGCATCCGCACCGACCTGTGGGGCCGCACGACCGTCCCCGGGCTCTACGCCTGCGGTGAGGTCGCCTGCACCGGCGTCCACGGGGCGAACCGCCTCGCCTCCAACTCCCTCCTGGAGGGCCTGGTCTTCGCGGAACGCATCGCGGCGGACCTCACCCGGGGCGAGCCGGGCCCCGCCCCCCGGGGAGCGACGGCCCCCGACACCTCCCCGGAGGCCACCGCCCTCCCCCTCCTCGCCCCTGAGGCACGCGTCCAGGTGCAGCGCGTCATGACGGAGGGCGCCGGGGTGCTGCGCAGCGCCGGCAGCCTCGCGAGGGCCGCCGCCGCGCTCGACCGGCTCCACCGGGACGCGGCCACGGCGACCGGAGACGCCGCCGCCGACCTCAAGACGCCCGAGCCCGGCGTCGAGGCGTGGGAGGCCACCAACCTGCTGTGTGTCGCCCGGGTCCTCGTCGCCGCGGCGCAGCGCCGCGAGGAGACCCGCGGCTGCCACTGGCGCGAGGACCACCCCGGACGCGACGACGCCACCTGGCGCCGCCACTTCCGCATCACTCTCGGCACCGGCCGCACCCTGTCCGTCCACACCACGGAGACCGCCGCCTTCCCGCCGACGGCCCCGGGCGCACCGGGCACGAGCGCGCCCACCCCCGGCGCACCGACCGCCTGACGCGCCCCCACCGACCGCCACACCACCCGCCACCACCCGCCTCTTCCCGATTCGGAGCCACCCGTGAGCAGCACCCCCGACGACCTCCCCCTCCTCCAGATCGGCATCGGCAGGCCGTCGGCCGAGACGCCCGCCGGTGGCGGCTGCGGCGACGCCTGCGGCTGCGGCGGGCCCGACGAGGGCTATGAACTCGACCCGCTGACCTGCGGTCTCGACCCGGACCTCGCCGCCCTTCTGGTGGCCTCCGGGCTCGACCCCGTCCAGGTGGAGGGCATCGCCCACCTCGCCCTGGAGGAGGACCTCGACGAGGGCGTGGACGTCACCACCGTCGCGACCGTCCCCGAGGAGTCCGTCTCCACCGGCGACTTCACCGCCCGTCAGGCCGGTACGGTCGCCGGGCTCCGGGTCGCCGAGGCGGTGCTCTCCCTGGTGTGCACCGAGGAGTTCGAGGTCGAGCGGCACGTCGAGGACGGCGACCGCGTCGAGGCCGGCACCACCCTCCTCAGCGTCACCACCCGCACCCGCGACCTGCTCACCGCCGAGCGCAGCGCCCTCAACCTCCTCGGCCGCCTCTCCGGCATCGCCACCGCCACCCGCGCCTGGGCCGACGCCCTGGAGGGCACCGGCGCCAAGGTCCGCGACACCCGTAAGACGACCCCGGGGCTGCGCGCCCTGGAGAAGTTCGCGGTGCGCTGCGGCGGCGGCGTCAACCACCGCATGTCGCTGTCGGACGCCGCGCTCATCAAGGACAACCACGTCATCGCGGCGGGCGGCGTCGCCGAGGCGTTCACCGCCGTCCGCGACGAGTTCCCCGGCGTGCCGATCGAGGTCGAGGTCGACCGCCTCGACCAGATCCCGCCGATCCTCGCCGAGGGCGCCGACCTGATCCTCCTGGACAACTTCACCCCGGAGCAGACCGAGGAGGCCGTCGCCCTGGTGGCGGGCCGCGCGATCCTGGAGTCCTCCGGTCGCCTCACCCTCGACAACGCCGCCCGGTACGGCCGCACCGGCGTCGACTTCCTCGCCGTCGGCGCCCTCACCCACTCGGCGCCGGTCCTCGACATCGGCCTCGACCTGCGCGAAGAGGCCCCCGCCACCGCCCCGGCCGACGACGAGCACGAGGACCGCTGACCGCCATGCTGCTGACCATTGACGTGGGCAACACCCACACCGTCCTCGGGCTCTTCGACGGCGAGGACATCGTCGAGCACTGGCGGATCTCCACCGACGCCCGCCGCACCGCCGACGAGCTCGCCGTCCTGCTGCACGGCCTGATGGGCATGCACCCGCTTCTGGGCGACGACCTCGGCGACGGCATCGACGGCATCGCCATCTGCTCCACCGTCCCCTCCGTCCTGCACGAACTGCGCGAGGTCACCCGCCGCTACTACGGCGACGTCCCGGCCGTCCTGGTGGAGCCCGGCGTCAAGACGGGCGTGCCGATCCTCATGGACAACCCCAAGGAGGTCGGCGCCGACCGGATCATCAACTCGCTGGCCGCCGTCGAGCTGTACGGCGGCCCCGCCGTCGTCGTCGACTTCGGCACCGCCACCACCTTCGACGCGGTCAGCGCCCGCGGCGAGTACGTCGGCGGCGTCATCGCGCCCGGCATCGAGATCTCCGTCGACGCCCTCGGCGTCCGGGGTGCCCAGCTCCGCAAGATCGAACTGGCCCGGCCGCGCAGCGTCATCGGCAAGAACACCGTCGAGGCGATGCAGTCCGGCATCCTCTACGGCTTCGCCGGCCAGGTCGACGGCGTCGTCCGCCGGATGGCCCGCGAGCTCGCCGACGACCCGGACGACGTGACCGTCATCGCCACCGGTGGCCTCGCCCCGATGGTCCTGGGCGAGGCCACCGAAATCGACGAGCACGAACCGTGGCTCACCCTCATCGGCCTCCGCCTCGTCCACGAGCGCAACGTCGCCCGCTCCTGACCCGGCCGGTGCGGGCCGCCTCCGCCGCCCGCACCCCGCCCGAACGGCCCGCACGGCCCCGGGACGCGCCACCAGGCGCCCACCCCGGGGCCGCGCCCTTCTCCGCACTCCCCGAAGACTCCACCCCACGCCACCTAAATCCCATTAAGCGGCTTTTGTCCTAGTTACACGTAAAGTCCGCTGTATGCCTATGCCATACGGAACCCGCGGCGGCATGGTGTTCAGCGCCGACGAACTGCGCGTGCTCCGCCGCGCCCTCACCCACGCCCGCCGGTCGGCGTCCGCCGCCCCGCCCGGCCCCGAGCGCCCCGTGGAGCCGCAGGAGTACCTCCGGCTGGCCGAGGCCGTCGACGAGGCGGAGCGCGAGGGTGACCGGCTGCGCGCCTTCCTCCTCGCCGACCTCGCCCGCTACCGCGCCGCCCTCCCCGGCGCGGCCCCCGGCTACCTCGCCCGCCTCGACGAGACGCTCGCCGCCGGCTGCGCCCCCGGAGCCGACGACCTCGCCGCCCTGCACGCCCTCACCCCCAGGGCCGCCGGGGCCGCCGAGGGTGCCCGCCGCACCGGACTGCTGCACCGCTGCGAGGCGCGCGCCGGGCACCCCGCCCCGGCCCGCCCGGTGGACGCCCCCCGGCTCACCCTGCCGGGCGCCCGCAGCGCCGACGAGCCCCGCCCCGCGCCCCGCCGCCCCGCGCCCGACCCCGCCTCCAAGCCCGCCCCGCGCCCCGCCCCCAAGGAGCCGCGGCCCGACCGCCCGGTGCCCACCCCGGGCGAGGTCTTCCCGCGTCGCCGTCGCCCCGCACCGCCCCCCGCGGCCCGTACGGTCTGAGTGCTGCGTACCCTGGAATCCTCACGCCCCGAGGAGGCTCCCGCCATGGATTACGTCGCCGCGCTCTTCCCGCCCGCACTAATGGCCGTGGCGTTCACCGCGCTGATTGTGGTCATGGTCAAGAGTCAGGGCGGTGCGAACAAGGCCAAGGAAGATGCCGCGGTGGATGCCGCACTCGCCGAATCGACCGCCTCCGGCCAGGAGCCCACCACCCGCGGCGCCTGACCTTCCGCACAATCCGGCGACACCGCCATCCGCACTTCGTACGGCCCGGGATTCCCTCCCGGGCCGTACCTCGTTTTTCCCGTGCAAACGCACCCGATGAACCGGCAATCGCGACATCTCGCACTATTCTTCAAGTGTGCCGAGACCATTGGGTGAGCTGGAAGACGCCGTCATGACGCGGGTCTGGGAGTGGAACCGCCCGGTCACCGTCCGGGAAGTTCTGGAAGACCTGCAGAAGGAACGGTCGATCGCGTACACGACCGTCATGACGGTATTGGACAACCTTCACCAGAAGGGCTGGGTCCGGCGCGAAGCGGAAGGCCGCGCCTATCGATATGAGGCGGTCTCCACACGGGCCGCATACTCGGCCGCACTGATGAACGAAGCCTGGTCCGCGAGTGACAACCCGGCGGCCGCTCTTGTCGCGTTCTTCGGCATGATGTCGCCCGAACAACGCAACGCTCTGCGCGATGCCGTCCGTATGGTGCAGATCGACGCCACGACCCCGCCCGCGGAACTCCCCGACACCGCGGAAGCCCCCACCGCCCCCGAACAGGCATCTGCCGGAACCGCCACGGAAGCGGAGGACGCCCCGCGGGAAGCCCCCCGCCGGAACACCGCCCGGGCGCGTGGTGGGGCGGCGGAAGAAGTCACCGAAGAGCCCCGCCGCACCGTCCCGGCGGAAGGCGAAGAACCCGGAGCGGACCCGCGCACCACGGAGCGATAGCGTCGCCGCATGCCTCCGCATTCAAAAGGGCTGACGATCCGCCGCGCCAGGACCGCCGATGTGCCCGCCGTGCGTCACCTCATCGACTCGTACTCCCGTGACGGCATCCTGCTCGACAAAGCCACCGTCACGCTTTATGAGGACATCCAGGAGTTCTGGGTCGCCGAGCGCGACGAGGACGGCGAGGTCGTCGGCTGCGGCGCACTCCACGTGATGTGGGAAGACCTCGCCGAGGTCCGCACCCTCGCCGTGGATCCGCAGCTCAAGGGCTCCGGAGTCGGCCATCAGGTCCTGGACAAGCTGCTGCGGACCGCGAGCTGGCTCGGTGTGCGGCGCATTTTCTGTCTCACCTTCGAAGTCGACTTCTTCGCCAAGCACGGCTTCGTCGAGATCGGTGAGACCCCCGTGGACGGTGATGTCTACAGCGAGCTGCTGCGTTCCTATGACGAGGGAGTGGCGGAGTTCCTCGGTCTCGAACGAGTGAAGCCCAACACCCTGGGCAACAGCCGCATGCTTCTGCACCTCTGACCGGCGTTCTATGTCCGAATCGCGCCCCTATCCCATGGCCAGGACACGACGTGTTCCCCGGTGCGCGGGCAAGTGAACCCTACCCGGGGGTTTGTGTTTTTCCGGGAAAAGCGGTTTGCTTTCCGTCGTAATCCGCATTCGATGAAAGGGAAACCCGGTGGCACAGAAGGTTCAGGTTCTTCTTGTCGACGACCTCGACGGCGGCGAGGCCGACGAGACCGTGACGTTCTCTCTCGACGGCAAGTCCTACGAGATCGACCTCACCACCGCCAACGCGGACAAGCTGCGTGAGTCTCTTGCCGACTTCGTGAAGGCCGGCCGTCGTACCGGGGGCCGTTCCGCTTCCGGTCGCGGCAAGGCGCGTGCGGCTTCGGGCGGCAGCCAGGACACCGCGAAGGTGCGTGCTTGGGCCAAGGAGAACGGCTACAACGTCAATGACCGCGGCCGTGTCCCGGCCGACATTCGCGAGGCATACGAGAAGGCCAACGGCTGATCGCCTCCGGCGCGATCCGTTTGGTCATTACGAGCACGCAGCAACCGGGCCCGGTGGCATTCCGTCGCCGCCGCGCTCACGAGCCGTACGAGGTCGGGGACGCGACCGCGCTCCCCGAAACCTGCCCCGATCCCCGTGACGGGCAGGGAATTCTCGGCCTCGTATCCCGGTTCGGGAGGCCGCACCCATACCGCGGCCTCCCGCGAGCCGATTGCGCATGATGACGGTCCGGAAGTGGGGAATGACGGAGCGGGCATCCGTTCTCCGGCGCCCCGCGCCGTGAGATCGGGCACGAGAGTGCCCCACTCCAGCCATTCCAGGATTCCGGGCAGTTCCTCGGCGCAGCCCGCCGCCACGAGCATGAGTATTTTCGGCCGATCGACGCGGGAAATCCCGTCGGCCCCGGGCGGAACGCTCCCGGCGCGGCAGCCCGCCGTCCCGGGGCCGTACGGCGCACAGAGATGACCGCCCAGGAGCGCGGCCGGTCCGGTGCCCGGCACCCGCCGCAGCACCGCCCAGCCGGCCTCCGCGGGCATCTCCAGGACGTCGAACGCCACCCCCGTCAGCAGCTCCACCGGCTCCCCGCGGGCCGCCGGCCAGCCGAATTCCCGCTCGTACCAGCGGCGTACGGCGGCGAGGGGCGCACGGGGACGCGGGGGCGCGCTGACCATGCCCGGTGCAACTGCCGGAATCCCCGAAGGTTACGTTGGGTCGGGGCGGCGGGACGCTCCGTGTCCGCCCGGGTGGCGGGCGCCGGTCCGGATCGGTCCGGCGGTGTTCGCCCGTAGCGGATGGAAGGGGCCCGTGTCGCATGGAGTGTCAGTGGCGGCGGGTAAGACATTCATCATGGGAAAAGACGGTGTGACGGCGTTCGGCGCCCGGATATCGGCATCTCGGCCGGTTTCCCGGACGGCGCGCCGGATCGGGCCGCGTTCGCCACGGGCGTAGTGGTGGTGGGCGTATATGCCTGGCCTGCGGGAACATCGTCTCGCACCATCGGGTTGGAGCAGTTGTCGGCTGTTCGGGGCAGGTGACGTCCCTACGAGAGTGGGGTGAGCCGCGTACGGGTGTCGGCAGTTGGAATGAGCTGTCCCGCCCTGCGGGACTAGCATGCGGAAGGACAGGGAGGGGACCGCCCCCTTCACTGCCCGACCGCTCTGAGGAGCGATTTACGATGTTCGAGAGGTTCACCGACCGCGCGCGGCGGGTTGTCGTCCTGGCTCAGGAAGAAGCCCGGATGCTCAACCACAACTACATCGGCACCGAGCACATTCTCCTGGGCCTGATCCACGAGGGTGAGGGTGTCGCCGCTAAGGCCCTGGAGAGCCTCGGGATTTCGCTCGAGGCGGTCCGCCAGCAGGTGGAGGAGATCATCGGGCAGGGCCAGCAGGCTCCGTCCGGTCACATTCCCTTCACTCCCCGTGCCAAGAAGGTCCTGGAGCTGTCGCTCCGCGAGGCCCTTCAGCTCGGCCACAACTACATCGGCACCGAGCACATCCTGCTCGGCCTGATCCGCGAGGGCGAGGGCGTCGCCGCCCAGGTCCTCGTGAAGCTGGGCGCCGATCTCAACCGGGTGCGGCAGCAGGTCATCCAGCTGCTCTCCGGCTACCAGGGCAAGGAAGCCGCCACCGCGGGCGGCCCCGCCGAGGGCACGCCCTCGACCTCCCTCGTCCTGGACCAGTTCGGCCGCAACCTCACGCAGGCCGCCCGGGAGACCAAGCTCGACCCGGTCATCGGGCGCGAGAAGGAAATCGAGCGGGTCATGCAGGTGCTGTCCCGCCGCACCAAGAACAACCCGGTCCTCATCGGCGAGCCCGGCGTCGGCAAGACCGCCGTCGTCGAGGGCCTGGCGCAGGCCATCGTCAAGGGCGAGGTGCCCGAGACCCTCAAGGACAAGCACCTCTACACCCTCGACCTCGGCGCGCTGGTCGCCGGCTCCCGCTACCGCGGTGACTTCGAGGAGCGCCTGAAGAAGGTCCTCAAGGAGATCCGCACCCGCGGCGACATCATCCTGTTCATCGACGAGCTGCACACGCTGGTCGGTGCGGGCGCCGCCGAGGGCGCGATCGACGCCGCCTCCATCCTCAAGCCGATGCTGGCCCGTGGTGAGCTGCAGACCATCGGCGCCACCACGCTCGACGAGTACCGCAAGCACCTGGAGAAGGACGCGGCCCTGGAGCGCCGCTTCCAGCCCATCCAGGTCGCGGAGCCGTCGCTGCCGCACACCATCGAGATCCTCAAGGGCCTGCGGGACCGCTACGAGGCGCACCACCGGGTGTCCATCACGGACTCCGCGCTGGTCGCCGCCGCGACCCTCGCCGACCGCTACATCTCGGACCGCTTCCTGCCGGACAAGGCCATCGACCTCATCGACGAGGCCGGATCCCGGATGCGCATCCGCCGGATGACCGCGCCGCCGGACCTCCGCGAGTTCGACGAGAAGATCGCCGACGTGCGCCGCGAGAAGGAGTCCGCGATCGACTCGCAGGACTTCGAGATGGCCGCCGGTCTCCGCGACAAGGAGAAGCAGCTCCTGGCCGCGAAGGCGAAGCGGGAGAAGGAGTGGAAGGCCGGCGACATGGACGTCGTCGCCGAGGTGGACGAGGAGCTGATCGCCGAGGTCCTGGCGACGGCCACCGGCATCCCGGTCTTCAAGCTCACCGAGGAGGAGTCCTCCCGGCTGCTGCGGATGGAAGACGAGCTGCACAAGCGCGTCATCGGCCAGAAGGACGCCATCAAGGCGCTCTCGCAGGCCATCCGCCGTACCCGCGCCGGTCTGAAGGATCCGAAGCGTCCGGGCGGATCGTTCATCTTCGCCGGCCCGTCCGGTGTCGGTAAGACGGAGCTGTCCAAGACGCTCGCCGAGTTCCTCTTCGGCGACGAGGACGCGCTGATCTCCCTCGACATGTCGGAGTTCAGCGAGAAGCACACCGTCTCGCGGCTGTTCGGCTCGCCTCCCGGCTACGTCGGCTACGAAGAGGGCGGTCAGCTCACCGAGAAGGTGCGCCGCAAGCCGTTCTCCGTCGTGCTCTTCGACGAGGTCGAGAAGGCCCACCCGGACATCTTCAACTCGCTGCTGCAGATCCTGGAGGACGGTCGCCTGACCGACTCCCAGGGCCGGGTCGTGGACTTCAAGAACACCGTCATCATCATGACGACGAACCTCGGCACCCGGGACATCTCCAAGGGCTTCAACCTGGGCTTCGCCGCCCAGGGCGACGTCAAGACCGGCTACGAGCGGATGAAGAACAAGGTCAACGAGGAGCTGAAGCAGCACTTCCGCCCCGAGTTCCTCAACCGTGTCGACGACACCGTCGTCTTCCACCAGCTCACCGAGGAAGACATCATCCAGATCGTCGATCTCATGATCGCCAAGGTGGACGAGCGGCTGAAGGACCGCGACATGGGCATCGAGCTGAGCTCCGAGGCCAAGTCGCTGCTCGCCAAGCGCGGGTACGACCCGGTGCTCGGCGCCCGTCCGCTGCGTCGCACGATCCAGCGCGAGATCGAGGACACCCTCTCGGAGAAGATCCTCTTCAACGAGCTGCGCCCCGGTCACATCGTGGTCGTCGACGTCGAGGGCGAGGGCGACGCTGCCGCCTTCACCTTCCGCGGCGAGGAGAAGTCGGCCCTGCCGGACGCGCCGCCGATCGAGTCGACGGCCGGTGGGTCGGGTCCGACGAATCTGAGCAAGGACGCGTAGCGCGCAACGGCCTGCGCCTGGCGTAGTGGCCGTGGCACCGCCCCGAACCGTTTCTTACGGTTCGGGGCGGTGGTGTTTTGGGGATCAGGTGCGGGGCTCGGGGTGGAGGGTGAGTTTCACGCCGGGGGGCAGGGCGGTTCCTGGGGTGGGTCGGGCGTAGGAAAGGACTACCTCTTCGAGGTGGGGAAGGCCGGTGAGGGGCGGGAGGCCAAGCAGGCAGCCGCCGGAGAAGTGCATGCTGAACACCTTCAGGGTCCGGATTCCGGGAAAATGGGGGAGGGCCGCATGCAACTGGGCGGCGAGGGCTGTTCCCTGGACCTTTGCGTCATTGACGAGACCAAGCGTCGTCACCTGGGGGAGCCGCAGTTCGGTCGGAATGTGGAGCGAGGCGTTGTCGTGCAGCCCGAAGGTGAAATCTGTTAGCTCCGGGCAGCGGGCAAGGACGTTCCACTGCTCGTAGCCGAAGCCGGATGTTAGGCGGCGGAGCTGGACTGAGCGCAGCAGCGGCCAAGATGACGCCTGGCTGAACGCGGCACCGAGAGGGAAGCCGAGAGTCAGGCGGATCAGCGGAGCGTCCGCCGGGCAGGCACCCAAGCCTTCCGGCGGTAGAGGTGTGGTGAGGCTCAGACCATCGAGGCGGCGGAGTGTGGGGAGCCCATGGGGGAAGTGGGCGGGATCGCCGTCGCCGTTGAGATTGAACGCGTGAAGGGCCGTGAGTCCGCTCAGTGGGGTGAGGTCGGAGACCTTGGGACAGGCGTCCAGGGTCAGACTCCTTAGCCGCTGTGAATTGCGGAGGAAGCCAAGGCCGTCGAGGGCCGGATTGTTCGTGAGGAACAGCACTTCGAGATGTTCCAGGTCCAGGGCGTCGATCAGTTCTTCTTCGGTGAAGGCACCGGTGATCCACAGCCGAGGACGGCCGCCGAGTGCTTTGAGAGCCTGAAGTTCGGCGGTGGAAGCGACCCGGAACATGGAGCGTGGGTCGAGATGTCGGATGATCTCCTCGGCGTACCGTTCGGTGTCGAAGGAGGACCAGGACTGAGCGATTCGCCCGCCGACTCCGGGCGCCGGATGGTCCCGGAACCGCTTGATGACCTCCAGTGCGCCCTCCGTCCCGATCTCTGCCGCGGTGTTCACCACTTCCTGAGCCTCGTCGTCCGTCAGGCCGTCCTCCGGCCCTGGCAGTAACTCGACGACGAACGGGCCAACACTGGAGAGAAGGCGGGATTCCTCGGCGTACCGCGGCGGCAAAATCACCCCTGCCCGCTCCTCCACCGCCTCCCGAACCCCCGGATCCAACTCCGTCGCATGCTCCAAGCAGGCCAGCGCCAGGAGGTGGACGCGAAGGCGGCTTGGCTCCTTCTCGATGCCGTCTCCGTACACGACCATCTCCGTAAGCAACTCCGCCCGCTCCCGAGGCCGCGCATGCGCCACCGCCATCCGGATCACGTCCTCCCACTGGGAGTCGGCGGAATGCTGTACGAGCAGCCCCAGATCGCCCTCCTCGATCGCCGCCTTGGCGCCCAGGTAGTCCTGGAAGGTGCGGTGGACGAAGTCGACGGAGCCGGGGGTGGGTTCGCGGAGGAGGCCGCTGCGGAGGAGGAGGTGGCGGAAGATCTGCGGGGCGTCGCCCTGGGCGGCGGCGACGGGGACCGAGGGCAGGGCCTGGGCGATGAGGCGTTCGGCGTGGGGGCGGTCGAGTTCGGTGCGGCCGTTGCGGATCAGCCAGTAGGCGAGGCGTTGCAGGAGCTGGATCTGCGGTTCGTCGCTCAGCTCGATGCCGTCGGGGCCGCGCATGTCGCGCTCCCGGTCGCGGCGGGCGAGCAGCATGGTCAGCGCGGCGTCGTACAGCTCCTTGCGGCCGGTGGGGAGGTAGCCGCGGCGGTCGCGGTGGAGGGCGCAGAGCAGGCCGCACATGAGGGGGTTGGTGGCGAGCCGGGC
Source organism: Streptomyces sp. NPDC014733 (assembly GCF_043083385.1). NCBI lineage: Bacteria > Bacillati > Actinomycetota > Actinomycetes > Kitasatosporales > Streptomycetaceae > Streptomyces > Streptomyces sp. NPDC014733. Next base: position 27,892 of record NZ_JBIBYO010000021.1, read on the forward strand.
GAGGTCCTGCTTGGTGCGGACGGCCGTGAGCAGGGACGTCTCGTACGCGTCGAGGAGGTCCGGGTCGGGGGCGTCCGGGCGGGCGGCGGCGTGCCAGCGGGCGATGAAGGACGCGACCTCCTCGCGGCCCATCGGGGCGAGGGTCTGTTCCGTGAAGTTCTCGGCGGCGAGCCAGTCCTCGCGGACGGCGGAGGGGCGGGTGGTGACCAGCCACAGGTTGGGGGCGTCCGGGAAGGAGTCGAGGAGGTCGCGGAGCCAGTCGAGGGTGCGGCGCCGGTCGGCCTCGGGGATCTCGTCCAGCCCGTCGACGAGGAGGAGGCCGCGGCCGTCGGAGAGGACGCGCCTGGCCCAGCCCTCGGGGCCGCTGAGGTGGCAGCCGACGGCGTCGAGGAAGCGGTCCGCGGTGGGCAGGGCGGCCGCGCGGTGCAGGGTGCGCAGCGGCAGGACGAAGGGGATCCGGCCGTAGAGGTGGGGGAGCGGGGTCTCGGCGGGCGGGCGGGTGCAGCCGACGGCGAGCCACTGGACGAGGGTGGTCTTGCCGGAGCCGGCGACGCCGCGCAGCAGGACGCGGTCGAGGTGGGCGAGGGCCCGGTCGGCCGGTTCGAGGGGCGGCGGGGCGGGTTCCGCGCCGAGGCCGTCGGGGCCGGTGAGGCCGCTGGGGCCCGGGTGGTGGCGCGGGGCCGCGCGCAGGCTCAGGTAGGCGGCGTCGAGGGGCCAGCGGTCGGGGGAGTTGGTGAGGTCGATGCCGTAGATGGTGAGGCGGCTGTGCTTGCGGGCGATGTAGCGGAGGTAGTCGCGTTCGAAGGCGGCGTCGGCGGCGTGGAGGGACGGCCGGCGGGCGATGAGGGTGTCGACGCGGTCGATCAGGGTGTTCAGGCGGCGGCTCTGCTCGACGAGGGTGCGGTCGGTGAATGTCGACCGCTGGCTGAAGAAGTGGACGATGTGCAGGCAGGACGTGGTGAGGAGGGTGCGGTGCAGCTCCTCGGCGTCCTGGCTGAGGCCGCGGGTGGCGCCCGGGGCGGCGGCCGTGAGGCGGGCGGCGAGTTCGGTCGCGCCCAGGTGGACGGCCTGGACGTCGTCCATGTCGAGGTCGCCGAGGGCGCTCAGGGAGGCGGCCAGCGCGTCGGCGACGGCGGTCTCCTCGTCGGCGGGGACGGGGCGCTCGCCCGGGCCGGCTGCGCCGACCGCCCGGCGGACCAGCTCGGCGGCGAGTCTGCGCAGGTCCTTCGCGGTGAGGGTGCGTTGCTCGCCGCGGAACGAGACCAGTGCGGAGAGCCGGACCGGGGCGTCGGTCAGACCGGCGCCCGGTCCCTCCCGGACGAAGAGCTTCCGGACCAGCGGTCCGACCACGGCTGAGGCGAGGCGGACGCCCGCGGCGGATGGATCCATGAGTGGTGGCCCCCAGTTCCCTTGTCTTCCCTTGTCCCCTCGGCGCCGCAGCCTTACCGGCCCGGGCAGGGATGGCCCGGCCCCGGCGTACGCGGCGGGGCGCCGGGCCCTCGCCGTCCCGGGCGCGGATAGGGCTACGGGTGCAGCTACCGGTGCAGCTACGGATACGGCGCCCGGGCGTGATCAACGCTAGGGGTGTACGGGGCGCCGGGGAGCCGTTTCGGACGGTTCCGCGGGGACGGGCCCTGGCGGGGGCGCCCCGTGGCGGGCCCCGCCGTCTCGCCCCGGACGCCCGACAAGGACGGCGGCAAGGCAGTCAGCAAGGGAGGCGGCCAGGAAAGACGGCCAGGAAAGACGACATGGGAAGGTAACCGCCGTCACATTACCCCCGTCACATTCGCCCAATTCCAAGTAACCGCGGTCACATAAAACCCCGGAAATGATGAAGGGCAGGGGGCGCGGCCCGCCCGTGAGTAACCCCGGTCACAGGGGGCCGATGGTCCCGAGGCGGGCATCAAAAGTCCCACCGAAAGGGCTGAGAAGGCGCTCTCCGGTGACGTGCCGCACAGCCGAATTCGGGCCTACTAGAGGAATTAGGGGGAGTTTCGCGGGGGACTGGAGGGGGGCGGGGAGGGCGTCGCGGGGGCCGTCGTCCGGGGGTGGGGTGCGGCCCTCAGGGGTTGGGTGACGTAAGCCCATATGTCCAGTTCAAGCACGGTATGGCGACCGCTCGCGCCTGGGCGGGATGGGGTGATTTGGGGGATTGATCCACCGGCTGTTCGGGGTGTCCTGCCGACATCCGGGCCCGTCCGTGCTTACGGTCCCGGCTAGTAGGAAGGCCCCTTGGCAGCACGGCAATGGCGGGTTACCAAGGAATGGCGATGCCGGTCCGCAGCCGGAACGCAGATCCCTTTCCCTTCCTTTCCGGAGGTACAACCCGCATGTCGAAGTTCGCCAAGCTCCGCAATTCCAAGAAGTCCGTTCTCCGTACCCGTGCGGTGGCCGTCACCGTCGGTCTCGGCGCCTCCGTCGCGCTGGGCGCGGGTATCGCGAACGCCGCGGATTCCGGACTGACGAGCCTCACCTCGAATGTGAGCTCCACCGTCGCCAAGCAGGCCGACGCCCAGACCAAGGCCGTCCAGAGCGCCAAGAAGGCCGCGAACGCCTGGGTCAAGCCGGTCGACAACTACACCCTCGGCTCCACCTTCGGTCTCGCCGGTAGCCACTGGTCGCACAACCACAGCGGTCAGGACTTCGTCGTGCCGACCGGTACCGCCGTCAAGGCCGTGCACAACGGCACCGTGGTCAAGGCCGGCCCGAACGGCGGCGGCGACGGTCCCGCGTACGGCAACGCCATCGTGATCAAGCACCCGAACGGCATGTACACCCAGTACGCCCACCTGTCGCAGATCAAGGTGAGCGTCGGCCAGACGGTCAAGACCGGTGAGCTGATCGGTCTGTCCGGCTCCACCGGCAACTCGACCGGTCCCCACCTGCACTTCGAGGTCCGTACCGGTCCCAACTACGGGTCGGGCATCGAGCCGACCGGATTCCTGCGGGCTCACGGCGACGCCGTCTGAGCTGAGTCCGGCCGGGCTGGCCGGCGGTACGGCGGGTTGGCCGCCGTGACCAGTTCCGTGGCGACCTCGAGGACGGCCTTGCGCTTCTCCTCGGGGTCGCCTTCGACGTGCTGCATCGTGAACTGACCCGCGTGCAGGGAATGGACCGCGGTCAGGCACCGCATCTGCGCGACCAGATCGGCGTCCGGGTCCTTGAGCAGGTCGAACAGCTCCATCACCCGCTGCTTGAAGATCTCGCCGATGCTGAGGTCCCGTACCGTCGCCTGGTTCTCGTGGACGAACCGGAACAGCGCCTCGGCGTGGCGCAGCGCCATGCCGTAGCGGCGGATCAGCTCGACCCTGGTCTCCGTGGTGGGCGGCTGCTCCCGTCCCCAGGCGAGGAGGTCGTCGATCGGCTGCGCCGCGTCCTCGAAGAGCCCGATGACGATGTCTTCCTTGGTCTTGAAGTGGTAGTAGAGCGCCGCCTTGGTGACGTCGAGCTGTTCGGCGATCTCGCGGAGCGAGGTCTTCTCGTAACCGTGCGCGGAGAAGAGTTCCAGTGCGGCGTCCTGGATGCGTCGGCGGGTGTTGCCCCTACGCGCCTGACCTGTGCTCATGGTGCTCTCCTGCGTCCTTGGTGCGGTGCTCCCCGGCGCGTCAGGAAAAACTTACTTGACGACCGGCTAGTGACGTCTTACCTTTCCTCACTGTACTGAACTAGCCGGGCGGCAAGTAAGTGGGAGTAAGTGAGAGTGATGGGGATGTCGCGGAGAGCGACCCCGACGGGGGGCGGCATGACAACGGCCGATGAGGGCAAACCGGCGCAGGCGGACCAGCCGGAGCAGGGCAAGCAGTCCGCCAGCGTGCGCGTGGTGCTCTTCGCGCTGATGATCGCGATGTTGCTCGCGATGCTCGACAACATGATCGTCGGCACCGCGATGCCCACGATCGTCGGCGAACTGGGCGGCCTTGAGCACCTGTCCTGGGTGGTCACCGCCTATACGCTCGCCACCGCCGCGTCCACCCCGATCTGGGGGAAGCTCGGCGACATGTACGGACGCAAGGGCGTGTTCCTGGCGTCGATCGTGCTCTTCCTGATCGGCTCGGCGCTGTCCGGCGCCGCCCAGGACATGGGCCAGCTCATCGGCTTCCGCGCCGTGCAGGGGCTGGGCGCCGGCGGTCTGATGGTCGGCGTCATGGCGATCATCGGTGATCTGATTCCGCCGCGGGAGCGCGGCAAGTACCAGGGCATGATGGCCGGTGTCATGGCCATCGCCATGATCGGCGGTCCGCTGGTCGGCGGCACCATCACCGACCACCTCGGCTGGCGCTGGAGCTTCTACATCAACCTGCCGCTGGGCGCCGTGGCCCTCGCCATGGTCACCGCGGTGTTGCACCTGCCGAAGAAGCGGGCGCAGGCGCGCATCGACTACGTCGGCGCCGCGCTGCTCACCGTCGGCATCACCGCGCTGGTGCTGATGACGACGTGGGGCGGGACCGAGTACGACTGGGCGTCGCCGCAGATCGTCGGGCTGGGTGCGGGCGCGGTCGTCGCGCTGGTGCTGTTCGTGCTGGTGGAGCGGAAGGTCGCGGAGCCGGTGCTGCCGCTGCACATCTTCCGCAACGGCAACTTCTCGCTGGTCACGCTGATCGGTTTCCTCGTCGGTTTCGTGATGTTCGGGTCGATGACCTTCCTGCCGCTGTTCCAGCAGACGGTCCAGGGCGCCTCGGCCACCAACTCCGGGCTGCTGCTGCTCCCGATGCTGCTGGCGATGATGGCGGTGTCGCTGTTCGCGGGCCGGGTCACCACCACGACCGGCAAGTACAAGGTCTTCGTGGTCGTCGGCGGCGGGCTGATCACCGTCGGTCTGGCGCTGCTGTCCCTGATGGACGTCGGCACCACCCGTTTCACCTCGGGTCTCTACATGGCGGTGCTCGGCGCCGGTATGGGCTTCCTGATGCAGACGACGATGCTGATCGCGCAGAACAGCGTGGAGATGAAGGACATGGGCGTCGGCTCGTCGTCCGCCACGCTCTTCCGGACGATCGGCGGTTCCTTCGGTGTCGCGGTCTTCGGCGCGATCTTCACCCAGCGGGTGACGGACACGATGAGCGAGCGGCTGGGCGCGGCGGGCGGCAAGCTGTCGTCCGGCGGTGCCACGCAGCTCGACCCGAAGGGGCTGGCGCAGCTGCCGCCGGTGGTGAAGGACGCGTATCTGCACGCGGTCTCCGCCGGTACGCACCAGGTCTTCCTGTGGGGCGCGCTGGTCAGCATCGTCGGGTTCGCCGCGGCGTGGTTCCTCAAGGAGATCCCGCTGCGTGGCGGTCCGGCCCGTCCCGCCGCCGCGCAGGACGAGGCCGCCCCGGCGCCCGTCGCCGAACCGGTCTGAACCGTCTCACCGGCCTGACCTGCGTAGACGAACAGCGGCCCCCGCTTCGGCGGGGGCCGCTTCGTGCGTTCCGGGAACGGGACCGGCGGGCGTTCCATGGCCAAGGGCTCCGGGCCGCTGCCCGCATTCCATGACCAAGGGTCGGGTCGATTGCTGCGTTCCATGGCCAACGGTCCGGGGCGTGCCCGGCGTGCGGTGGATCAGCCGTCGCCCCACCACTTCGCGGGGTCGCCGCCGTACGTGTAGATCGTCTTGCCGGCGGCGCCGCTGGTGCGGAACGGGCGGCCACCGTCGTCGATACGGAGGGTGCCGCTGCGCTTGCCGCTGCTCCAGTCCAGCTCCAGGTACCAACTGCAGTCGCAGGAGACCGCGTCCGCCTGGATGGCCAGCGCCTCCGGTTCGGTGGAGCTGACCGTGCGCGGGAACGGCTTGGCCGGGACCGTCTTCCCCGCCTGCTCACCGGGGACCGGCTTGACGACCGGGCTGGTGTTGTCGAGGGCGATGGAGTACGAGGACGGGGTCAGTCCGCCGCCGCAGCCGCCCGACGGGTTGTAGTGCTGCCAGCCCAGCGCCGGACCCCGGCCCACGACCTGGACGCGCAGCGCCTCCAGGACCACCGGTTCCTTCTCCGTGCCGCGGACCACCACACCGACGCGTGAGTGCTCCGCGTCGACGCCGCCGAGGGAGCGGGCCCAGCCGACGGTGTCCCCCGACTGCGGGGTGCCCGGCATGTTCTCCGGGGGCCGGTTGATCAGAAAGGTCTGGAAGCAGGGCAGTTCATCGCCCCAGACGTACGGGCGGACGTTGGCCGTCAGCGGGGTGCCGCCGGAGTGGCCGGCGCCCGGCCCGGCGGACGGATCGCCGGACGGGTCCTGGCCGCCCTTGCCGGGCGGGGCGGACACGTCCGTCTTCCCGTCCTTCTCCTTGCCGTCCGCCTTCTTTCCCGTCCCCTTCTCCTTCGCGGTTGCCGACGGTGTGCCGTCGCCCGGGGCGTCGTCGCCGTTCTGTCCCTTCCCGTCGCGGGCGGTGGTGACGCGGTTCGCGGCGCTGTCCGCCGAGAAGCTGTACGTCACTGTGACCGCGAGCGCGGCGACGACGGCCACCGCCGCCGTGATCAGGAGCGGGCGCCGCTTCCGGGGTGCCTTCGCCCCGATGGTGAACGCGGCGTTCTCCGCCGCCTCTTCGTCGGCGCGGGCGGCCGGGCGCGGGGGCCGGTCCGCCGGAACGGGATCGGCCGCGTTCCGGGCGGCGTGCTCGTCCGGCTTCCGGTCGGCCGGCACCGGAGCGGGGCGCGCCGCGCTCTCGGCGGCGGCTTCGTCCGGGTGGGCGGCGGGCGGTGTGTACATCAGCTCCGGTAGCGGCGGCTCCGTGTCCGTCGCCGACGCCTCGGCGCTCCGCGCCCACTCCGGCCGGCGTCCCGCGGTGCCCCCCGGCACCGGCTCGGACGTCGGCCCGGCTGCCGCCTCCGGCGTCGGAGCGGGCGCCGGGTCAGGCTGCGGGGTGCCCGCCTCCGGCGCGGGCGCCGCCTCCGTCTCCGGCGCGGACACCGCGCCCGCCGCCTCCGTCTCCGGCGCGGACACCGCGCCCGCCGCCTCCGTCTCCGGCGCGGACACCGCGCCCGCCGCCTCCGTCTCCGGCGCCTCGTCCCGGTCCCGCTTCTTCCCGCTCCGGGCGGCCGACGCCAGGATCCATCTCCGGTGCAGCTCGACCAGTTCGTCGGGGTTCGCGCCGCAGAGCCGCCCGAGGCGTTCCGCGGGTGCGAACTCGGCGGGTACCGCGTCGCCGTTGCAGTAGCGGTGCAGCGTCGAGGTGCTCACGTGCAGCCGCTTCGCCAGCGTGCCGTAGCTCTGTCCCGAACGCCCCTTCAACTCCCGCAGCATGGCCGCGAAGGAGCCCTCCCCATCGTCCTTCGTCATGCCTCAACTATTCCACCCGTTCCAGGCAGGCGTTCCAGGCTGTGGACAACCCCGCAGGTCAGGTGGGTTGGAATCATTCCGGCGTCCCGTATGAGCTGGGATTCCTTGCAGTTGGCGGGCTGGAACGGCGAATGTGATGACCACGCCGCAGCGTTGAGGTTCTCCGCCGCGGCCACCCACTTCCACCACGTCACAGAGGTTCGTCATGTCTGCTCTTCGCCGTGTCCGCAAGCCCGCCCTCTTCGCCGTCACCGCCCTCGCGGCCCTCTCCCTGACCGCCTGCGGCCCCGCGGACGGTAAGGACGACGCGCTCAAGTCCGTGCCCACCTCGTCGGAGGAGCAGGGGCAGAACACCACCGACGTCAAGGGCGGGGAGAGCGGCGGTAAGGGGGAGGCGCGTGCCTCCACCGAGCGCGGTGACAGCGCCGGCCAGGGCCACTCCGGTCAGAACGGCGGGGGTCAGCAGAGCGCCTCCGGCGGCGGCACCGCCGCGGAGGACGCCCCCTGCACCGGTGCGACCGTCAAGGCCGAGGTCTCCCAGCCCTCGCGTCCGATCAACCACCTGCTCATCAAGATCACCAACACCGGCAGCAAGCGCTGCAACGCGTACTACGCACCCGCGCTCCGCTTCGACGAGGACCAGGCCGCCACCCGCGAGCTGGAAGACTCCCAGCCGCAGGCCGTCGTCAGCGTCGAGCCCGGTGAGTCCGCGTACGCCGGTGTCGGGCTGACGGGTGAGCCGGGCGAGGACACCCACCTGCGCGACGCCAGCAACCTGGAGGTCCACTTCAAGGGCCTGGACGAGAACGAGCCCGACGCCGGCCACAGCGTCAGCCTCGCCCTGCCGGACGGCACGAAGATCGACGACAACGCCTTCGTCACCTTCTGGCAGACCGACCCCAATGTCGCGCTCTCCTTCTGAGCCGATGGGGTCCCCCGACCTCCGTGCCCGGCGGTGTTCTTCCCCCGTCCCGCCGGGCACGGAGTCCGTACCCGGCACCGGTCCGGCGCACCTCGCGCCGGGCCGCGCCCGCGCTTCCTCAGTGCCCTGCCACGCCATGGCAGGCGCAGACACACACTTCGTGCCGCACCCCGGGCACCGCACGCGGCTCCACCCGTCCCTTGTCGCACCACGGATGCCGTCCGACGTGGCAGGCGGGCGAGAGATACGGCTCGGTGGCGTGCGGCCGCAGGGTGCCCGCGCCGCCGCGCCGGACGACGCTCACGAGGTACGGCCGGACGGTGCTCATCACATAGAGGTCGCGTTGCCCGCTCATCCGGCCGCCCCGCGGAGGACGGCGGTCAGCCGCCGTGCGGTGCCGAGGTTGCAGCGCCCCAGCTCGATCAGGACGACGGGCAAGGCGCAGCGTTACGACAGCGGGTCGACGGCCAGCGACGGCAGGGCCACTCCCAGCGCCCTGAGCGCGCGGTCCAGCTCGTCGCACACGGTCTCGGCGTCCTCGGTCTGATCCGTCCCCATGACCCACTCCTGAGTTTTCGGTGTTCGAATGCCGGGACGCGCCAAATCAACTACCGTGCGTATTCCGGGTGTTACGAGAATGCACCCGCGATGGAGCCCCCATTCCGCATGTCGGAGTCCCTTCGGTGCTCCAGAACCAATGTCCAGATCTTCTTCGAGAAGGTCGTTATGCCACCGAGGCGTGCGGTCACAGGTCGAAGTCAGGAGCCACGGCAACGCTTTGCGGAGGAGTTGCGTTTACTGCGGGCGAAGAAAGGGGTCAGTCTGAGGGAGATGGGGGATGCGTTGGGATGGGACCCGTCCCTCTTCGGAAAAATGGAGGGAGGGCAGACGATCGGCAGCCCGGAAGTTGTGGAAGCACTGGAGATCTACTACGAGACGCCGCCGGGGCTGCTGATCGCCATGTGGGAGATGGCGCTGGGCGATACCTCGCAGTTCAAGGAGCGCTACCGGCAGCTCATGGCGTTGGAGGTGGAGGCGGCGGGGATTCAGCAGTATTCGCCAGCCGTCGTGCCCGGGCTGCTTCAGACCAAGGCATACGCCCGCAGGCTGCTGCTCCTCGGTGGCCTCGCTCCTGGCGAGAAGCTCGATCAGCAGGTTGATGCGCGAGCGGCCCGTGGGGAGATCCTCAGCCAGGAGTACGGTCCGCAGTTCCGCGCGATCCTCGACGAGGCCGTCCTGCGCCGCACGCTACTGGACCCCGAGGAGTGGCGGGAGCAGTTGCAGCATCTCTGCATGATGGCGCAGCTGCCCAACGTGAACATCCAGGTGCTTCCGTTCGCGGCCGGGCTGCGGGAGTTGACCAATACCGACACCGCGCTTCTGCGGCTGCCTGAGGGGCGTACTGCTGCCTGGGTCGAGACGGGCTTCGACGGGCAACTGGTGTCTGATATCGCCGAAGTTGAGCGGCTGCAATTCAGTTACGATCGGCTGCGCGACCACGCCTTGACCCCGCACGAGTCCATCGAGTTCATACAGCGTCTTCTGGAGGAATTCCCATGTCCGTCCGCAGAGTCGAACTGAGCGCTCTCCAGTGGCGTAAGTCCAGCTACAGCAACCAGGACGGCGGCAACTGCATCGAGGTGTCGGACGACCTTCTCTCCGCCCTCTCTTGGCGCAAGTCCAGCTACAGCAACCAGGACGGCGGCGCCTGCATCGAGGTCTCCGACGACCTCGCCGCGGTCGTTCCCGTCCGGGACAGCAAGGTTCCGGCGGGTCCGGCGCTCGTCTTCGGGGCGCCGGTGTGGGCGTCGTTCGTCGGAGCGGTGAAGGGTGGTGCGCTGTCCGGGAATTGAGGTCCGGGGACGGAAGCGGGCGGCGGCGCGACAGGCTGATCAGGGTCGCGGTCGCGGCGGCGATCGGTGTGGCCGCCCTCTTCGGGCTGTTCTGGTTGACCGGCAAAGGGACGCCCCTGGCGGACCGGTCGGAGGCGCTCGCCACGGCACAGAAGCAGGTCCGGGCGGTGGCCGCCGATGCGGGTATCGGTATCAGTGGGCGGTACAACCCGAGTGCGTCCTACGAGGCGTGCGGCCGGCGCGGTGTCCCGGCGCCCGCCGGAGGCCAGTTCACCCTGACGTACACCGCCTATGCGGACCTGCCCGACCGGATGCACATCGCCGCACTGCGGCGGCTGCGGTCGGCGCTGGAACGGCAGGACGGCGTCAAGGTCACCGCGTACGAGGAGCGGCCGCAGGTGCAGGAGGCCCAACTCGACGCCGACGGGCCGGATCGCCTCCACATACCTCTCCACATCGCCGTCGCCTCCGCCAAACCGCCGCACACGGTCCGGCTGGCGGTCACCACGGATTGCCTTCAGCCGCCGACGGGGCGGTGACGCAGCCGGGTTCCCGTCGCGCTCACCCCTCGCCCGCCATATGGGCGAGGAGATGCGCGGCGCCGTCCGGGGAAGACATGGCGGGCACGGCGCTCGCCCACCCGGAAACCGGTCGTGCGCCGCAGGTCGCCTGGCTACGGTGACCCGATGACGGAATTCCTCGTACTGGACGGAACGACGGCCGAACGCGCGGCCTGGCAGCGGGACTTCGAACGGCGGTCGCGGGACGCGTATGTCGCCGCCGGGCTCGGGCCGGAAGCGGCGGCGGTCCAGGTGGGCAAGGCGCTGGAGCGGGAGAAGACGGCGGAGTGGACCGTCGCGGAGATCAGCCACGGCGGGGCCCGGATCGGGTACGTCGCGGTGGGCGTCACCGCCGACCACGACGTCTGCGCCGGTCGGATCGGCGACCTCTGGGTTGACGCCGAACACGCAGGTCAGGGCCATGAACAGGCCGCCCGGGGCTGGGCCGAGGCATGGTGCGCCGAGCGCGGCGCCCGGCGGATCAACGTCCGGGTCGCCGGGCCCGACGGCGGACTCTTCGCGGACTACCCGGTCGAGGGGCAGCTCCGGATACGCGTCTTCGACGGCCCGCCGTCGTCGTCCGCCGCGGTCACCGCACGGCCGATGACCGCGGACGAGTACCCGCACTGGCTCACCGCCGAGAAGGACGCATACGTCTTCGGGATCGTCCGCGCCGGTGCCCTGACCAGGGACGAAGCTCTCCGTAAGGCGGATAAGGACTTCGCGGAACTGCTGCCCGGTGGCCTGGCCACCCCCGGCCATGCCGTGCTCGCCCTGGAAGCCGCGGACGCCCGGATCGGCACCGCCTGGCTCCACCACCGCCATCTGCCCGGCGTCACCTACGGCTTCAGCCTCAACGTCGACGCGGAGCAGCGCGGCAAGGGATACGGCCACGGCGCGATGGTGGTGGGGGAACAAGCCACCCGCGCCGCCGGGGACACGGCGCTGATGTTCACGGTCTGGGGCGGGAACGACGTGGCGATGGGGCTGTACGACAGCGCCGGATACCGGGTTCTGGAGAGCAGCCGTTCGTTGCCCGTTTCCGGCTGAACTCCCGAAGAATTTCCGGAAGTTGCGCCGGGTGTACGGAGGGGATGCGGAAGGAGCGCCGCCCGAGGAGGGAGGCGTCGTACCCCTTCGGAATTCCGGAAGGTATTCCCCGTTCCATTCGGCCGGAGTGCCTGACGACTTTTCGTACCAGGGAAATTTCAGGTCGCCCTGGGGTGACGGAGTGCCGGAGAAGCCCGAACGCCCCGCCGTGTGACCTCATTTCACCCGGTCGGGGCGCGGAATTTCCGTTGAAGATGCCTCCGCCGTCACGCAGTCACATTCGAACACTCCGTAAAGGAGACTCCGGGCGCCGGGCGTCCCGGAATGCCGTGTGGGCCCCCGCCGTCCGGCGAGGGCCCACACGTACAGGATCCGCGTCCCGGATCCACCTACCGGATCCGCCTACGGACCCGGGCAGTTCAGCCCAGCTTGCTCACATCGCGCACCGCGCCCTTGTCCGCGCTGGTGGCCATCGCGGCGTACGCCCGCAGCGCCTGGGAGACCTTGCGGTCGCGGTCCTTGGGGGCGTAGGCGCCGCCGAGGGCGAGGCGGCGGGACTCCAGCTCCGTGTCGGGGACGAGGAGTTCGATGGAGCGGTTCGGGATGTCGATGCGGATGCGGTCGCCGTTCTCGACGAGGGCGATGGTGCCGCCGGACGCCGCCTCCGGCGAGGCGTGGCCGATGGAGAGGCCCGAGGTGCCGCCGGAGAAGCGGCCGTCGGTGACGAGCGCGCACGCCTTGCCCAGACCGCGTCCCTTCAGGAACGACGTCGGGTACAGCATCTCCTGCATGCCCGGGCCGCCCTTGGGGCCCTCGTAGCGGATGACGACGACGTCACCCTCCTTGACCTGCTTCTTCAGGATCGCGTCGACCGCGGCTTCCTGGGACTCGCAGACCACGGCGGGGCCCTCGAACGTCCAGATCGACTCGTCGACACCGGCGGTCTTCACGACGCAGCCGTCCACGGCGAGGTTGCCGTAGAGGATCGCCAGGCCGCCCTCGGTGGAGTAGGCGTGCTCGATGTCGCGGATGCAGCCGTTCGCCGCGTCGGTGTCCAGCGACTCCCACCGCTCCGACTGGGAGAACGCCTTCGCGGAGCGGACGCAGCCGGGCGCCGCGTGGAACAGCTCGGTCGCCTCCGCGGAGGGGGAGCCGCCGCGGATGTCCCAGTTCTTCAGCCAGTCGGCGAGCGAGGGGGAGTGGACGGTGTGGACGTCCTCGTTGAGCAGCCCGGCGCGGTACAGCTCGCCGAGGATGGCGGGGATGCCGCCCGCGCGGTGCACGTCCTCCATGTAGTACGCGCCGTTCGGGGCGACCTTCGACAGGCACGGCAGCTTCCGCGACAGCTCGTCGATCTTCTTCATGTCGAAGTCCAGCTCGGCCTCCTGCGCGGCGGCGAGCAGGTGCAGGATCGTGTTGGTCGAGCCGCCCATGGCGATGTCGAGCGCGACGGCGTTCTCGAACGCGGCGCGGGAGCCGACGGAGCGCGGCAGGACGGTGGTGTCGTCCTGCTCGTAGTGGCGCTTGGTGATCTCGACGACGGTGCGGCCGGCGTTCTCGTACAGCGCCTTGCGGGCGGTGTGGGTGGCGAGGACGGAGCCGTTGCCGGGCAGGGCCAGACCGATCGCCTCGGTCAGGCAGTTCATGGAGTTGGCGGTGAACATGCCGGAACAGGAACCGCAGGTCGGGCAGGCGTTCTGCTCGATGCGGAGGATGTCCTCGTCGGAGACGTTCTCGTTGACCGCCTCGGAGATGGCGTTGACCAGGTCGAGCTTGCGGACCGTGCCGTCGACCAGCGTCGCCTTGCCGGCCTCCATCGGGCCGCCGGAGACGAAGACGGTGGGGATGTTGAGGCGCATCGCGGCCATCAGCATGCCCGGGGTGATCTTGTCGCAGTTGGAGATGCAGATCAGCGCGTCCGCGCAGTGCGCCTCGACCATGTACTCGACGGAGTCGGCGATCAGATCGCGGGACGGCAGGCTGTAGAGCATCCCGCCGTGGCCCATCGCGATGCCGTCGTCGACGGCGATGGTGTTGAACTCCCGGGCGATGCCGCCCGCCGCGTGGATCGCCTCGGAGACGATGCGGCCCACCGGCTGGAGGTGGGTGTGGCCCGGCACGAACTCCGTGAAGCTGTTGGCGACGGCGATGATCGGCTTGCCGAAGTCCTCCCGCGCTACGCCGCTGGCCTGCATAAGGGCTCGGGCGCCGGCCATGTTGCGGCCATGGGTAACGGTGCGGGACCTCAGCTCGGGCACGATGGTCACTCCCTAGGGGATCGTCTCGGACGACCGCCGCTGCGGCGCCGGAAGGGGGCGTCCGCCCCGCTCCGTACCGGCGGCGTCGTACATCAGCCGTCCTGTATCAGCTCATCCCGAGAGTACGCTGCCGATCCGCGATCCGGACACGCCCTCCACATGGTGAGACGGCTGCCCGGAGTGCGGACGCCGTGCGGGGCGGGCCCTCAGAGCGATTCGCCGGGCCGCAGATAGCGGTAGCCGTGGTCGGTCTCCTGGGTGAGCCAGCCGTTGACGCTGTGCAGACCGCGCGCGTTGAGCTGCCCCTCATGGATCGCGAACGCCCGCCGCGGCCGGACCGCGTGGACGAAGCCGATCGCCTCCGACGTCCGCAGCCACGACCCGTGGACGGGCACCAGCAGCGTCTCGACGGGGCGGTCGGGCACATGGAGCGCGTCGCCGGGGTGGTAGACCGACCCGTCGACGAGGTAGCCGAGGTTCGCGCAGTCCGGTCGGCCGTCGTACACCGTCGCATGGCGCCCGCCGACCGCCCGGACGTGGAAACCGGCGGCGGTGAACTCCGCACCGGGGGACACCCCGATGACGTCCAGCCCCGGAAGGCCGGCGCCGACCGGGGCATGGACCGGCACGCCCAGTCCCTTCAGCCGCAGGACGTCGGCGTGATCCCCGTGCTCGTGCGTGACCAGCACGGCGTCCGCGCCGTTCAGGGCGGCCGGTTCGCTCCACACACCGGGATCGATGACCAGCACCCGGCCGTCCCGCTCCAGCCGCACACAGGCGTGGGTGTACTTCGTGATCCGCATGACGCCCCAACGTACTGCCGGTACGCACCGGGCGCCCGGCGATCACCCACCGGCCCGGCGGCGGCCTCACGCCCGCGGGCTGCCCGGGGGCGACGCCAGATGGAGGCGGGTGAAGGCCAGCGCCTCGGCGAGATCGGCCTCGCGTTCCGCCGCGGACATCGCGCGGCGGGTGTTGACCTCGACCACGACATGGCCGTCGAAACCGGTCACCGCCAGCTGCTCCAGCAGCTCCGCACAGGGCTGCGAGCCGCGCCCCGGCACCAGGTGCTCGTCCTTGCCGGAGCCGCTGCCGTCGGCGAGATGGAGGTGGGCCAGCCGGTCGCCCATCCGCTCCACCATCTTCAGCGCCTCGCTGCGCGACGTCGCGGTGTGCGAGAGGTCGATGGTGAAGTGGCGGTAGTCGTCGTTGGTCGGGTCCCAGTCCGGCGCGTACGCCAGCATCTCGCGGTCGCGGTAGCGCCACGGATACATGTTCTCGACGGCGAACCGGACGTCCGTCTCGTGCTCCATCCGCCACACCCCGCGCACGAACTCCCGCGCGTACGACCGCTGCCAGCGGAACGGCGGGTGGACGACGACGGTGGAGGCACCGAGCTTCTCCGCGGCGTTCTTCGCCCGCTGGAGCTTGACCCACGGATCGGTCGACCACACCCGCTGCGTGATCAGCAGGCACGGCGCGTGCACCGCCAGGACCGGCACACCGTGGTAGTCGGACAGCCGCCGCAGCGCCTCGATGTCCTGGCTGACCGGGTCGGTCCACACCATGACCTCGACACCGTCGTACCCCAGACGCGCGGCGATCTCGAACGCCGTCGCCGTCGACTCCGGGTAGACCGAGGCCGTGGACAGCGCGACCTTCGCATCGGGGATGCGCACCACTGGCTCTGTCACGAAGGACAGCGTACGGGCCACGCCGCTCAGGGCGTGGGCAGGTGGTCGAGCCGCCGCAGGATCACGCCCTCGCGCAGCGCCCACGGGCAGATCTCCAGCGAATCCACCCCGAACAGGTCCATCGCCGCCTCCGCCACCAGCGCCCCCGCCAGCAGCTGACGCGCGCGGCCCTCGGAGACGCCGGGCAGCGCGGCACGCTGCTGCGCCGTCATCCCGGCCAGCTTCGGCACCCACTCCTCGACCTTCTTGCGCTCCAGCTCCCGCTGGACGTACAGCCCGTCCGAGGCCCGGGCGGCGCCGGTGATCCGGGCCAGCTGCCGGAAGGTCTTCGACGTACCGACGACGTGATCGGGGCTGCCGTAGCGGGTGAAGTCGCTCACCACCCGCGCGATGTCGGCCCGCACCCGGCGGCGCAGCGCCCGCACGTCGTCCGTGCCGGGCGGGTCACCGGGCAGCGCGCCGCTGGTCAGCCGGCCCGCGCCGAGCGGCAGCGACGTCGCCGCGTCCGGCTCCTCGTCCAGCCCGTACGCGATCTCCAGGGAGCCGCCGCCGATGTCCAGGAGCAGCAGCCGCCCGGCCGACCAGCCGAACCAGCGGCGGGCGGCGAGGAAGGTCAGGCGCGCCTCGTCCTCCCCGGACAGCACCCGCAGCGTGACGCCGGTCTCCTCGGTGACGCGGCGCAGCACCTGCTCGCCGTTGGTGGCCTCGCGGACCGCGGACGTGGCGAACGGCAGCACGTCCTCGACGCCCTTGTCCTCGGCCACCTCCCCGGCCTCCCGGACGGTCGCGACCAGCCGCTCCACGCCCGCGTCGCTTATCGCGCCGTCCGCGTCGAGCAGCTCGGCGAGCCGCAGCTCCGCCTTGTGCGAGTAGGCGGGCAGCGGGCGTGCGCCCGGGTGCGCGTCGACCACCAGGAGATGGACCGTATTCGAACCCACATCGAGGACACCGAGTCTCATACGGGGAAACCTACTGCGGCGCCCGGGGCCGCCGGGGGCGCGGGGGCGCCCGCGGCGGTGCGCGCGCCCGGCGTCCGGATCCGGGTGCGCCGGGCCCGTACGCTGGAGTCGTGGCTAAGACGAACAAGGCGAAGCGCGGGAAAGCCGCGGAGAAGGGCGCAAAGCGCCAGGCGGACGCCCCGGCCGACGAGGTCGGCCTCGACTTCGCCCGCGCCTGGGTCACCTTCCCGGACCCGGCCGACGACGAGCAGCTCTTCCGCTGCGACCTGACCTGGCTGACCTCCCGCTGGACCTGCGTCTTCGGCAGCGGCTGCCAGGGCATCCAGGCGGGCCGCGCCGACGACGGCTGCTGCACGCTGGGCGCGCACTTCTCCGACGAGGAGGACGAGGAGCGGGTCGCCGGGCACGTGGCACGGCTCACGCCGGAGCTGTGGCAGTTCCACGACGTCGGCACGGAGAGCGGCTGGACCGAGGAGGACGAGGACGGCGACCGCCAGACCCGCCGCTGGCAGGGCTCCTGCATCTTCCAGAACCGCCCCGGCTTCGCGGCGGGCGCCGGCTGCTCCCTGCACCTGCTGGCGCTGCGCGAGGGCCGCGAGCCCCTGGAGACCAAGCCGGACGTCTGCTGGCAGCTCCCGGTGCGCCGTACCTACGACTGGATCGACCGGCCCGACGACACCCAGATCCTCCAGGTGACGATCGGCGAATACGACCGCCGCGGCTGGGGCCCCGGCGGCCACGACCTGCACTGGTGGTGCACCTCCGCCACCTCTGCCCACGGCGCCGGCGACCCGGTCTACGTCTCGTACGAACCGGAACTCACCGAACTCATGGGCAAGGAGGGCTACGCCAAGCTCGCCGAACTCTGCGAGGAACGGCTGGCCGCCACCCTTCCGCTGGCCCCGCACCCGGCCGACCCGGCGACCCCGCCGGAGTCCGCCCGCTCGGGCAAGGCCGTGAAGCTGGAGATCCCGGAGGCCGGCCGGAGCTGAGCGCGGCCCGGGGCGACGGCGCCGTTCCACCCCGTCGTTCCCGCCTCTGACCTGCGCGTTCCAGCCTCTGGCCCGCTATCGCACGGTGGCCACCGGCGTCGACGAATCCGCCGGCGCCGGCCCGGTGGGCGTGGGATCCGGTGACGTCGGAGATGTCGGCGACGGGCGGGTCGGCCGGGGCGAGGGGGTGGCCGGCCGGGCCGGTGTGGGCGCCGGAGGCGTGGGGCGCGGGCGGCCCGGGGTGTCGGCGCCCCGGCCCTCCATCGTGACGGCGGTGGCGCCCGGTCCGATGACGATGCGGGTCCGCCACGGCCCGCCCGGCTCCCGGTCGTGGTCGACGGCGACGATCACCGCCGTGGTCCGCCCCGGCTCCAGCTCCCCGGCCGTCCGGCTGAGCTGGAGCCACGGGGCACCCGCCGCCGCCGTCCAGCGCACCGGGGTGCCGCCGGACGCACTGAGCGTGATGACGGTCGTCGCCCCGCGCGGCTGCGCCGCCACGGTCAGCCGCCCGGGACCGGTCGACCGGCGCGCGCGCCCGCCGTCCGCGCCGGTCACCCGCGCCGTCACCTCCCCCGGCACCTCGGACGCCGACGCCGTGGAACGCGGCGTCGTCCCGGCGTTGCCGGCGTTCTCGTACGGGCGGCCGTCCAGCCGCCCGCTGTCCGGGCCGACGGCCGTCACCGGGGGCGTGCTCTCCGCCTCGACCGGTGCGGGGGCGCTCCGGTACGCCGCCCACAGGGCCAGTACCGGGGCGGCCAGCACGGTGGCGACGATCGTGGTCGTCATCGCGCGGCTGCGCAGCCGCATCCGGCGGGCCGCCAGATCCGTCGCGCGGACCGGGAAGCCCCGGCGGTCGTAGCGTGGAGAACCGTTTGCCCCACCGCTGCGGCCCGTTCGGCGCGCACCGCTCGGCACACCCGAACCGGCCACCCCCTCGGCCCGCCCCGACCGCGTCCGCCGGGCCGCCGCCAGCGCCCCGAACACCGCCTCCCGGGGCGCCGCGACCAGCGGCAGCGTCCCCCGGGCCGCGGGCGCGGTGCCCGGCCAGGGACCGGCGGCCGTCGCGCACTCCGCGGTGCCGCGGCACTCGGCGCAGTCGTCGACGTGCCGCACCAGCTCCCGCCGCAGTACCGCCCCCAGCAGCATCCGGGCGCCGCCGGCCAGCCGCGCCACGTCCGGGCAGTGACCGCGCTCCACCACGGCCAGCGCCGCGCGGGTCCGCTCGACCTCGCAGGACGCCGTGGCCAGCAGCGCCCGGGTGGCGACCGGGTCGGTGCCGAGCACCGCGGCCACCTCCGCCGCGGGCAGCCGGTGGCGGACCGACAGCTCCAGCGCCTCGCGCTGCTCCGGCGGCATCCCCGCCGCCTCGGGCCACGCCAGCCGGGCCAGCTCGCGCCGCCCGGACTCCGGGTCCGCCGCCGGGTCCGGCGCACCGGGGTCGGCCAGCCGCCGCAGACACGCCCAGCGCGCGAGGGCGTAGAGCCAGGGGCGGTACAGGCCCGGATCGTCGGGGCGTCTGCCGTGCTGCCGCTCGGCGAGGGCCAGCGTCTCCCCGAGCACCGCCGCTGCCGCGTCGTGCGCGCACAGCACGGACAGGCAGTACGTGAACAGCCCGTCCAGATACGGCTCGTAGCCCGCGGCCCGGACGGGATGCCCGGGACGGCCGGGGGGACCGGGACGCGCGGTGTGCGACTGCCCGCCCGGAGCGCCCGGGGCCCCCGGGGGCGGGGCCAGGACGGGCCAGGCGACGCGGACCGACCGCTCGGGGCGGACGGCCTGCTCGGGACGGTCGGAGGGCACCGGTCGGCCGGGGTGCTGCGGCCTGCTCCGATGCGAAGCGCCGCTGCGCGACCGGTGTGCGCCGGTGGTGTGCGTGGGGTGCTCGGGCCTGCTCATCACCCCGGCGACGGTAGGGCGATGATCCAGCCGCTCTTACCGTCTGGCCGCACATTCAACCCTTACGAGTGAGCATCTCACTCAAAAGGGGACATGAACCACCCGTTCCGCCCAAGCCTCCCGAACGCGGCGGGGGCCGGGACGGGGTTCTCGGGCCGTACCCGGGCAGGGCCGGGGCCGGGCGGTCCGCCGTCGCCCCGGCCGGCCGGCCGCCTCCGGCCCCCGCTGTCACACCCCGCCGTTACGGTGACGTCATGGCAACCCGTAAAACGTCGGCCAAGGAGCGTCCCTCCTACCGATGCACCGAGTGCGGCTGGACCACCGTGAAGTGGCTCGGGCGCTGTCCCGAATGCCAGGCGTGGGGCACGGTCGAGGAGACCGGCGGCGCCGGGGCGGTCCGCACCACCGCGCCCGGCCGGGTCACCACCGCGGCCGTCCCGATCGGCCAGGTCGACGGCCGCCGGGCCACCGCCCGCTCCACCGGGGTGCCCGAGCTGGACCGCGTGCTCGGCGGCGGCCTCGTCCCGGGCGCCGTCGTGCTGCTCGCCGGGGAGCCCGGCGTCGGCAAGTCCACCCTCCTGCTGGACGTCGCCGCCAAGGCCGCCTCCGATGCGCACCGCACCCTCTACGTCACCGGCGAGGAGTCCGCGAGCCAGGTCCGGCTGCGCGCCGACCGCATCGGCGCGCTCAGCGAAGACCTCTATCTGGCCGCCGAGACCGACCTCTCCGCCGTCCTCGGCCACCTCGACAGCGTCAAGCCGTCGCTGCTGGTCCTCGACTCCGTGCAGACGGTCGCCTCCCCGGAGATCGACGGCGCCCCCGGCGGCATGGCGCAGGTCCGCGAGGTCGCCGGGGCCCTCATCCGCGCGTCCAAGGAGCGCGGGATGGCCACCCTCCTCGTCGGCCACGTCACCAAGG
Source organism: Streptomyces sp. NPDC014733 (assembly GCF_043083385.1). NCBI lineage: Bacteria > Bacillati > Actinomycetota > Actinomycetes > Kitasatosporales > Streptomycetaceae > Streptomyces > Streptomyces sp. NPDC014733. The sequence continues at coordinate 48,248 of NZ_JBIBYO010000021.1, forward strand.
ACGGCGCCATCGCGGGGCCGCGGCTGCTGGAGCATCTCGTCGACGTGGTCCTGCAGTTCGAGGGCGACCGGCACGCCCGGCTGCGGCTGGTCCGCGGCGTCAAGAACCGCTACGGCACCACCGACGAGGTCGGCTGCTTCGAGCTGCACGACGAGGGCATCACCGGGCTCGCCGACCCCTCCGGCCTCTTCCTGACCCGCCGCGCCGAGCCGGTGCCCGGCACCTGCCTCACCGTCACCCTGGAGGGCCGCCGCCCGCTCGTCGCCGAAGTCCAGGCGCTCACCGTCGACTCGCAGATCCCCTCACCGCGGCGGACCACCTCCGGCCTGGAGACCTCCCGCGTCTCGATGATGCTCGCCGTCCTCGAACAGCGCGGCCGCATCAGCGCCCTGGGCAAGCGCGACATCTACAGCGCCACCGTCGGCGGGGTGAAGCTCACCGAGCCCGCCGCCGACCTCGCGGTGGCGCTCGCCCTGGCCAGCGCCGCGAGCGACACCCCGCTGCCGAAGAACCTCGTCGCCATCGGGGAGGTCGGGCTCGCCGGTGAGGTCCGCCGGGTCACCGGCGTCCAACGGCGGCTCGCGGAGGCGGCGCGGCTCGGCTTCACCCACGCGCTGGTGCCGTCCGATCCGGGCAAGATCCCCGACGGTATGCGGGTCCTGGAGGTCGCCGACGTCGGTGAGGCGCTGCGGGTGTTGCCCAAGCGGCCCCGGCGAGCGGCCCCGCAGGAGGAGGAGGTCCGCCGGTAGACTCTGCCCCGGTCCCGCCCGCCCCTCCGCAGTCCCGCCGCCGGGACACGTACGCTCCCTGGTACGCCGCAGGACACCACGGCAGGGGCCGGGCGGCTGCGGACCGACAGACCTTGCGACGGAGGAGTGCAGTGGCAGCCAACGACCGGGCATCGTCTCCCGGCAGGTCCGGCGGGGGTTCCGGTACCGACGCCCTGATGCGCGCCTCGCTGAGCGCGGTCGCCCCCGGTACGGCCCTGCGTGACGGACTCGAACGCATCCTGCGCGGCAACACCGGCGGACTGATCGTCCTCGGCTTCGACAAGACCGTCGAGTCGATGTGCACCGGCGGCTTCGTGCTGGACGTCGAGTTCACCGCCACCCGCCTGCGCGAACTGTGCAAGCTGGACGGCGCGCTCGTGCTCGACAAGGACATCAGCAAGATCTTGCGCGCCGGGGTGCAGCTGGTGCCGGACGCCTCCATCCCCACCGAGGAGACCGGCACCCGCCACCGCACCGCGCAGCGCGTCTCCATCCAGGCGGGTTTCCCCGTCGTCTCGGTGAGCCAGTCGATGCGGCTGATCGCCCTGTATGTCGACGGGGAGCGGCGCGTCCTGGAGGAGTCGGCGGCGATCCTCTCCCGCGCCAACCAGGCGCTGGCGACGCTGGAGCGGTACAAACTCCGTCTCGACGAGGTCGCCGGCACCCTCTCCGCCCTGGAGATCGAGGACCTGGTGACGGTCCGGGACGTCTCCGCCGTCGCCCAGCGCCTGGAGATGGTCCGCCGGATCGCCACCGAGATCGCCGAGTACGTCGTCGAACTGGGCACCGACGGCCGCCTCCTGACGCTCCAGCTGGACGAGCTGATCGCCGGTGTCGAGCCGGAGCGCGAGCTGGTCGCCCGCGACTACGTCCCCGAGCCGACCGCCAAGCGCTCCCGCACCGTCCCCGAGGCGCTCGCGGAGCTGGACGCGCTCACCCACACCGAGCTGCTGGAACTGCCGACCGTCGCCCGCGCGTTGGGGTACAGCGGCTCGCCGGAGACGCTGGACTCCGCCGTCTCGCCGCGCGGCTTCCGGCTGCTGGCGAAGGTGCCGCGGCTGCCCGGCGCGGTCATCGACCGCCTCGTCGACCACTTCGGCGGCCTCCAGAAGCTGCTGGCCGCCAGCGTCGACGACCTCCAGGCGGTGGACGGCGTCGGCGAGGCCCGCGCCCGCTCGGTCCGCGAGGGCCTCTCCCGCCTCGCCGAGTCGTCGATCCTCGAACGGTACGTCTGACGGGCGCGGGCCCGGAGCCCGCGCCCAGGTGACCGGCCGGGCGTACGGGCTTCCGCTCGTCCGCCCGGCTGCTGTCACACGCGGCGGCCCGTCCGGCCGCCCGTCACTTAGCCCAGAAGGCCGCCTCCTTCTCGGGGGACAGCCCCGGCGCGGGCCGCCCCGGTCGCTCCGGGACGGCGCCTCCGATCGACCGCAGCCACTCCCAGGTGTCGGCGACCGTCTCTGCCACCGGACGGCACCGCAAACCGGTGGCCAGCGCCTTCGACACATCGCCGCGGTGCAGCGTGTCGTGCGGCTCGCCCGGCGGCAGCCACACCGGCAGCTCCGTCCACGGCTCGATCCCGGCAGCCGTCACCGCGTCCGGATCGGCCCAGCGCAGTTCGGCGTCCGAGCCCGTCACCCGGACGCAGGCGTCGAGGAGTTCCCCCATCGTGGCGTGACCGGTCGGGCTGACGAGGTTGTACGCCCCGCCGGGGATCCCGTCGCGCAGCGCGTCCAGCGCCCATACGGCGAGGTCACGGGCGTCGATGTACTGGAGCGGCAGCTCACGCGGCCCGGGGGCGAGGACCGGCCCGCCCCGGGCGATGCGGCCCAGCCACCACGGCAGCCGCCCGACGTTCTCGTACGGCCCGAGCACCAGACCGGCGCGGGCCAGCACCGCCCGGTCGCCGAACGCCTCCTGGACCGCCAGCTCGGCGCCCCGCTTGGCGCGTGCGTAGTCGTCGGCGGAGGTGTCGTCGGGGGAGCCGTCGACCACCGGGCCGCTCTCGTCGAGTCCGGCGGCGGACGGGAAGGGGTGGACCGAGCGCGAGGAGACGTAGAGATGGCGCCCGACGCGGCCCGACAGCAGCCGCGCGACGTCCCGGGCGGCGGCCGGCGCCCCCTTCCAGGTGTCGACGGCCGCGTCCCAGCTGCCGTTCTCCAGTGCGGCGAGCCCGCCCGGGACGTTCCGGTCGCCGATCCGCACCTCCACCCCCGTGGGCGGCGCGGAACGCCCGCGATGGAAGACCGTCACCTCCCAGCCCCGGCTCAGCGCCTCCTCGACGACCGACCGGCCGACGAACTCGGTCCCACCCAGCATCAGAAGCTTCATGCGGCGACTGTGCCCCGCAGCGCCGTGCCCCACCAGGGGCGCATGCTCTCAGCGAATCCTCTGTGGGCGGAACAAGCGGAGCAGGGACGTCCGAGAGGGGACGGGCGGGCCGCGGTGAACGCCGAACGGGACCTGGAACGCGCAGGTCAGAGGCTGGAACGCGGGAGACGGGAGGCGCGGGCGGGACGGCCGGGGCAGCGGCCCGGCCGTCCCGTGGCGGGTCAGTCCTTGGCGAGCGTGAACTCCGTGTGCACCGCGGTGAGGCCCGGGACGGCGGCCTCGACGCGGTACTTGCCGGCGGGTACGGAGGCGGCGCTCGGGGTGGCGCACCCGGGGCCGCCGGCCCGGCGGTCCCAGGTGACGGTGCGGGTGACGGCGGCGTGCGCGGGGATCTTCATCAGGGCGGCGGTGGCGCTCTTGGGGCAGTCGTCGGAGGCCCATACCGGGTCGTCGGCGGTGGTGTCGGTGATGGTCAGCACCGCGGCCTTGGCGCCGAGGTCGACCTTGCAGTCGCCGCCACCGGTGTTCTTGACGGTCAGCTCGAACTCGGGCTTCGTACCGGGGTGGTAGGAGTCCTTGACGCTGCGCAGCGTCAACTCGACGCTGTCGCCGGAGCAGTTCGGCAGCGAGGAACCGGCCGCCACCGGCGCGCCGCCGGTGCCCGTGCCGATCGGGCCCTTGCCGGAGCCGCCTGAGCCCGCGTCATCGGCGCCCGAGCCGCCCGAACCGGAGCCCCCGGAGCCGGCGCCCGAGCCGGAATCCGACCCCGAGCCACCCGCACCGTCGCCGCCGCTTCCGCCACCGGCGCCCGACTCGTCGCGGCCGCCCGGCTTCTGACTGATCGCAGGGCCGGTGGAGGACGGGCCCGGGGTGATGGCGTCGGCCGGGCCGTGGCCCGCGGCGCCCTTGCCCTCGTTGTCGGTGGGGCCCTTGCCGCCGCCCCAGTTGAGGATCCACACCACCAGGAGGGCGAGCAGCGCGAAGATGCCCAGCGCAACGGCTCTCCGCCGCCAGTAGATGGAGGAGGGGAGCGGACCGATCGGATTGCGCAGAGATCCCACGCGGAAACTCTACGAGAGATCACCCCCGGCACCGGCCAGTACCCGCCGCACGAAACGGCAACTTTTCTCATGATCGTTCCGGCGGCGGGGCGGGAAGCGGGACCGGGACGCCGCCGGAGGCGGTCCCAGGACGTGCCGCGGGCGGTCCGCCGGGCCGCCGCCGGGGCCGTTCCAGGGGCGTGGCCAGGGCGTTCCCCGGGCGCTCCCCTGCCGTTCCAGGGGGCCGCCCCCGTATCGGGGCCCGCCCGTGCCCGGGACGGACCGCGCCCCGCACCGTCCGGCGTCCGCCGCGGCCGCCCGTCCCGCGCCGTTCCCGAACGGTCACCGAACGGGCGCCCCGCGTTGGCCGGAGGGTCCCGGAGCTGTACGCCAGATGCGCTAAGGGCCCGGCATTACGTACCGTCTGCCCTCATGAACAGCACCGACCTCTATCGCGATGTCACCGACTTCGCGCACGGCACCCCTGGGTGGGTCCATTCCTTCGCCGACGCCGGTACCGAAGGCGGGATCCTGCTCCTGATGGCGGTGGCCGTCCTCGGCTGGTGGCGGGCGCGGCGCCTCGAACCGCGTGCGGTCGCGCTGGCCGTGCTGGTGCCGGTGGGCACAGCCGTCGCCTACCTCCTGAGCGAGATCCTCAAGAGCTTCGTCCAGGAGGAGCGGCCGTGCCGGGCGGTGGCGCTCGCCGCCGCGTCGATCGCCACCTGTCCGCCCGAGGGGGACTGGTCCTTCCCGAGCAACCACTCGGTGATCGCCGCCTCCCTCGCCGTCGGGATCTTCCTCGCCTGGCGGGCGGCGGCCTGGCTGGCGGTGCCGGTGGCGTTGCTGACCGGCTTCTCCCGGGTCTTCGTCGGCGTGCACTACCCGCACGACGTCGCCGCCGGGCTGCTCTTCGGCGCCGTGATCGCGGCGGTCTGTGTGCTGTCGCTGACCGGTCCGATGACCGCGCTGGTGGTCAAGTTGCGCACCGGGCCGCTGAAGCCGCTGGTCGAGGCGCGCCGGGGGTCGCACGCGGCCGGCTGACCGGCGGAACGGGGGAGCGCCCCGAGTGGCGGCACAGGGCTACGGGCCCTGGGGCCGCCACTCCTGTGTCGCGGGCCGTAGGGGCGCCCCTACGCCCGCCACTCCTGTTTGTGGCCGAAGCCCCGGCCGTTGTCGATCAGACGCAGCCAGTCGGGGCGCAGCTCCCACAGCGCGGTCCGTTCCAGGGCCGCCCGCAGCCGCGCGTCCCCGGCGACGAACGGGAACCGTCCGGTGTACGCGGCCCAGCCCGCCGCCCGCGCGGCGCCGGTCAGCTCCCGGCACCCGCCCCGCCCCTGGAGCCCGGTGAGCCCGCTCCACTCCTGGCCGTCACGCTGCGCCGTGAACGCCACCCGGGCGCCGGGCCGGGCCAGCGCCCGCCCGTGCCGGGTGGAGTGCGCGGTGACGAAGTACAGCAGGGGCGTGGCGGCGTCCCCGCCCGGCGCGTAGAGCACCGCGCACGCCTGCGGACCGTCGTCGTCCGTGTACGCGAGCGTCAGCGTCGTATGGGCGGCCAGCGCCTGCCGGATCCCGGCCGGGCAGTCCCCGGCCGCCCCGCCGCCCCCGGGCGCGCCGCCCTCGGGCCCGTCCGCCTCGTACGTGGTCATCGTCGCCGTCTCCTGATCCTGGTACCGCACCTGCCGGGCGGCGGTGCGCCGCCGCCCGCCCCTCCACTCTGCCGCCCCGGGCGCACCGCCCGCGGGCGGGGGCGCGCCCCTGGGGGAGCCGCCCTCGCCGGACGGCCGGAGCCTTCGCGGCCGGGCCGCCGCCCCCAGGGGCCGTACCCGGCAAACGGTCCCGTGCCCCGGTCCGGCGACAGCCCCTACCCCCGGTAAGCCGCCACCCGTACGTACCGAGCCTCCCGCGTGCGGGTGGGCGTGCGGTGGTGCGGGCCCGGCGCGTTTCCCGGGCGGGTGCGCCCGTGCCAGGATCGTCGGGCCATGACTTCCATCCCCGCCACCACCCCCACGGTCCCGCCCTCCGCCGCCTCCCTGCCCTCCGCCGCCGTACCGGCCTCGGAGGGGTCCGACGGGTCCCAGCTCCACGCCCCCGTCACCGACTGGTTCGACGCACACGCCCGCGACCTGCCCTGGCGCCGCCCCGAGGCGGGCGCCTGGGGCGTGATGGTCAGCGAGTTCATGCTCCAGCAGACGCCGGTCAGCCGCGTGCTGCCGGTCTACGAACAGTGGCTGGCCCGCTGGCCGCGCCCCGCCGACCTGGCCGCCGAGGCGCCCGGCGAGGCGGTCCGTGCCTGGGGCCGGCTCGGCTACCCGCGCCGGGCCCTGCGCCTGCACGCCGCGGCGCTGGCCATACAGGAACGCCACGGCGGGGACGTCCCGCGCGAGCACGGCCAGCTGCTGGCGCTGCCCGGGGTCGGTGAGTACACCGCCGCCGCCGTCGCCTCCTTCGCGTACGGGCAGCGGCACGCGGTGCTGGACACCAACGTGCGGCGGGTCTTCGCCCGCGCCGTCACCGGTCGCCAGTTCCCGCCGAACGCCACCACCGCCGCCGAGCGGAAGCTGGCGCGGGCGCTGCTGCCGGACGACGAGCGGATCGCCGCGAAGTGGGCGGCGGCCACGATGGAGCTGGGCGCGCTGGTGTGCACGGCGCGCGGCCCGGAGTGCGGGCGCTGCCCGATCGCCGCCCGGTGCGCCTGGAAGCTGGCAGGGTCCCCGCCCCACGAGGGCCCGGCCCGCCGCACCCAGACGTACGCCGGCACCGACCGGCAGGTCCGCGGCAAGCTCCTCGCCGTGCTGCGCGAGGCGCTGGCGCCGGTGCCGCAGGCGGCGCTGGACGCGGTGTGGGACGAGCCGGTGCAGCGGGCCCGCGCGCTGGACGGCCTGGTCTCCGACGGTCTGGTCGAACCGCTGCCCGGCGGCCGCTACCGCCTGCCGCGCACCTGACGGCCGCCTGATCCGGTCGCCGCACGGAGGGACGCGTCCCGGGGCGCGTCCCTCCGCCGTTCCCGGGAGGCCGCTCCGGGCACGCCCGTCCGACGTTCCCGGGAGGCCGCTCCGGGCACGCCCGTCCGACGTTCCGGGGGCGGCCCCGCACCGTTCCGGGGACGGCCGCCGGGCCCCGGCCGACGCAGGTACCGCGCCACGGCCCGCACCCCGCCGTCCCGGCCCGTTCGTCCCTCCGGAGGCCCCCGTCCGTCGGGAGGATGACGCAATTCGGACCCGCCGTCCGTCCCTGGTAGGACCCCCGGCCCGCTGTTACACAACCGACGGATTTCCGTGCACTGCCTGTGGTGCCGACGCACATTGCGCCGCAACACCCCCTCCGTAGCGTCCTCCTCGTGCCGGAGATGACCACCGGCACGGTCAACGTGGGGAATCGCAAGCGGAGCGGAGGCGTCGGGATGGCGACCAGCGGCGGCAAGGTACTGGACTTCGAGGAGTACGTACGGACGCGGCAGGAGGCCCTGCTGCGCAGCGCCCGGAGGCTGGTGCCGGACCCCGTGGACGCCCAGGACCTCCTGCAGACGGCGCTGGTGCGCACCTACGGCCGCTGGGACGGCATCGCGGACAAGTCGCTGGCCGACGCCTACCTCCGCCGCGTCATGATCAACACCCGTACCGAGTGGTGGCGGGCGCGGAAGCTGGAGGAGGTGCCCACCGAACAGCTGCCCGACGCCAGCGTCGACGACGGCACCGAGCAGCGCGCCGACCGCGCCCTCCTCATGGACATCCTCGGGGTGCTCGCACCCAAGCAGCGCAGCGTCGTCGTGCTGCGACACTGGGAGCAGATGAGCACCGAGGAGACGGCTGCCGCGCTCGGCATGTCGACAGGTACCGTCAAGAGCACGCTGCACCGGGCCCTGGCCCGGCTCCGCCAGGAGCTGGCCGACCGTGACATCGACGCGCGCATGCTGGAGCGCGGCGAGACGGAGCGGGACCGGTGCGCGGCCTGACCGGTACGGCAGCAGGAACGGCGGCTGTGCGAACAGCGCGGTGAGCAGGAGCGGATTGACCAGGAACAGGTTGACCACGGGCGGGTTGACCACAGGCGGCGCGGCCACGGCGGGGGTGGCCGCGCTCGGTCTGCTGCTCGCCGGCTGTCACCCCGGCAGTGAGGGCGTCCGCAGCGAGGGCACGCCGACCAGCACCGCCCCGGCCCCCGGCCACGCCCCCTCCACCGACCCCACGCCCACCACCGGAGCGTCCCTGAAGAAGGTCGACGCGGTGGCGCTGCTGAAGGGCGACGCGAAGGTCAGCGGCGAGGTGAAGCGGACCCTCGCCAAGCCCTGCGTCGCGGACGCGTACCCGATCGAGGTGACGTACGCCTCAGTCACCGGCAGCAAGGCCCCCGACGTTATCGTCAACGTCATGACCTGCGCGGATTCCATCGGTATCGGCGCCTACGTCTACCGCAAGAGCGCCGCGGGCGGCGGCGGGTATGACAACGTGTTCAGCGATGAGCAGCCGTCCGTCTCCGCCGGGGTCAACAAGGGGGACCTGGAGGTCTCCAAGCAGACCTACGGCACCGGAGACAAGGTGTGCTGCCCGTCCGGTGAGGACGTGACCACCTACCACTGGTCCCACGACCGTTTCACGGAGCTGGACCGCTACCACACGGACTACAGCAAGACCACCGTCGACGGCCCCGGGCCCGGAGACGACGACACATCGGAGGGTTGAGACAACGGCATGGCCGACACCCATGTGCTCTTCGTCGAGGACGACGACGTCATCCGCGAGGCCACCCAACTCGCCCTGGAGCGTGACGGATTCGTCGTCACGGCGATGCCCGACGGCCTCGCCGGTCTGGAGGCGTTCCGTGCCGACCGGCCGGACATCGCGCTCCTCGACGTGATGGTCCCGGGCCTGGACGGCGTCAGCCTCTGCCGCCGCATCCGGGACGAGTCCACCGTCCCCGTGATCATGCTGTCCGCGCGTGCCGACTCCATCGACGTCGTCCTCGGCCTGGAAGCCGGCGCCGACGACTACGTCACCAAGCCGTTCGACGGCGCCGTCCTCGTCGCCCGCATCCGCGCCGTGCTGCGCCGCTTCGGGCACGCCAGCGGCCCCGACGCGCGCAGCGGAGGCCAGGCGTCCGGCGCCGACGCCGGGCCCGTCGAGGCGATACTCCGCTTCGGGGACCTGGAGGTCGACACCGAGGGCATGGAGGTCCGCAAGGGCGGCGAGCCGGTCGCGCTGACGCCGACCGAGATGCGTCTGCTGCTGGAGTTCTCCGACGCCCCCGGCACCGTCCTGACCCGCGACCGCCTGCTGGAGCGGGTGTGGGACTACGGCTGGGGCGGCGACACCCGCGTCGTCGATGTCCACGTCCAGCGGCTGCGCGGCAAGATCGGACAGGACCGCATCGAGACGGTCCGCGGCTTCGGCTACAAGCTGAGAGGCTGACGCGCCAGGTGTTGAGGCTCCCCCTGCGGACGGGGCTGAGATGGAAGCTCAGCGCCGCCATCGCGCTGGTCGGCGCGCTGGTGGCGGTCGCGCTGAGCCTCGTCGTGCACAACGCGGCGCGCGCCTCGATGCTCGACAACAGCCGGGACGTCCAGATCGAGCGGCTGAACTCCACCCAGCGGATCTACGAGTCGACCGGTCAGCTGCTGTTCAGCGCCAAGATCGACGACCCGGCGATCCCCGCGGAGCTGCGCAAGGAAGTCCTCACCAACACCCGCGCCACCTACCTCCAGGACAACGGGGAGGCCGCCCCCGAGGTGTGGGCCGCCTCCCCGCTCGGCGGCGGCCGGGTCCTGTCGATGCACGGCCGCTACTACGACCGTTTCAAGGTCCTCGACGATCTCGACCAGGCGCTGGTCGTCGGCTCGACCGCGGTCGTCGTCGGCGGCTGCGCGCTGGGCGTCCTGGTCGGCGGCCGCCTCTCGCAGCGGCTGCGGAAGGCCGCGGCGGCCGCCGGGAAGCTCGCCGACGGCGACACCTCGGTCCGTATCCGGGACGCGGTCGGCGGCCGCATCCGGGACGAGACGGACGATCTGGCCTGGGCGGTCGACGCGATGAACGACGCGCTCCAGCAGCGCATCGAGGCGGAGCGCCGGGTCACCGCCGACATCGCCCACGAACTGCGCACCCCCGTCACCGGCCTGCTCACCGCCGCCGAGCTGCTGCCCCCGGGCCGCCCCTCGGAGCTGGTACGCGACCGGGCGCAGGTGCTGCGCACCCTCGTCGAGGACGTGCTGGAGGTGGCGCGCCTCGACGGTTACGCGGAGCGCGCCGAGTTGCAGGACGTGGCGCTCGGCGAGTTCGTCGCCCGCCGGGTGCGTACCCTCAACGCCGATGTGGGGGTCGAGATCGTCCGGGACGCGGAGGTCACCACCGACCCGCGCCGCCTGGAACGCATTCTCGGCAATCTCATCGCCAACGCCGCCCGGCACGGCAAACCGCCGATCGACGTCACGGTCGAGGGCCGCGTCGTGCGCGTCCGCGACCACGGCAAGGGGTTCCCGGAGGCGCTGCTCAAGGAGGGCCCGAGCCGTTTCCGTACCGGCAGCAGCGACCGCGCCGGCCGCGGCCACGGCCTCGGCCTGACCATCGCCGCAGGTCAGGCCCGGGTTCTCGGTGCGCGTCTGACCTTCCGCAACGCCGATGAACTGGGCGACGGCTCGACCGGCGCCGTCGCCATCCTCTGGCTCCCGGAGAACGCCCCGACGGCCACCGGCAGCTTTCCGGTGATCCATCTGCCGGAACGGTGAGGGACCGGGGCACGGCCCCGTAAGAGGGCTCCTGTCCGTAGGGGCTTCCGTCCCTTACGGACAGGAGCCCCCTTACGGGTTCCTGCCGTCCCTTACGGGGCCTCCGGGCATTCCAAAATTTTGGAATGCCCGGCACAGGCGCCGACAGTGAGCCCCTACGGGTCCCCGTTCCCCTACGCTCCCGGGCCCTCCCTTACGGTCCCGCCTCCGCCACCATCGCGCTGATCCACAGCTCGGGCACGAGGCGGTACCCCCTGCCGTGCCGTTCCACCCGGCCCAGCCCCGGGTACTCCGTGTGCGCGCCCGCGAGCAGCGCGCCGTCCGCCGCCGCGCCGCGCAGCACCGCCTCCCGGGTGCGGGCCGCGGCCGGGGCGTCCACGTCGAAGACGACGGTGGCGTCGGGGCGCGGCGCCTGGACGGCCGGCAGGTGCAGCAGATCGCCGACGAGGAGGACGGTCCGGCCGCCGCCGGTGAGCCGGTAGCCGCAGTGGCCCGGTGTGTGGCCGGGCAGCGGGAACGCGGTGAGGCCGGGCAGGACGGGGCGTTCGCCGGTGAACGTCCGGATCCGGTCCCGGTACGGCGCCAGGGCGCGTGCCGCACCGGCGCGGGTGATCTCCGGTGCCCACGGCGGCAGCCCCTCGGCGGGCTCCGGCACCGGTGCGCCGACGCCGTCCGGCAGCCAGTACGCCAGCTCCTCGGCGGAGAGGACGACGTCGGCGTGCGGGAAGAGCGGGTCGCCGCCGGCGGTGACGAGCCCGCCGGCGTGGTCCAGGTGGAGATGGGTGAGCAGAACGGTCTCGATCTCCTCGGGCCGTACGCCGGTCCCGGCCAGCGCATGCGGCAGATGTCCCAGCGTGGGGCCCCAGCCGTGTCCCATGCCCGCGTCGATCAGCGCGGGTCCGTGTTCCGGCCCGCGGAGCAGATACATGGTGTGGGTGAGGGCGGCGCACTGCGGCCGGTGCGACGCCTTCTGGAGGCGTGCCGCCTCCCCGATGTCGAAGCGGGGCAGGACGGTCGCCAGATCGGCGGCGAAGAACCCGTCGCTGAGGGCCGTCAGGGTCGCCTCCCCCACGGGCCAGTGGACGGCGCTGGAGTAGGGGCTCGGGACAGTGGATGCCATGGTCTCTCCTGTCGTCGCCGCCAGTATGGAGAGACCGGGGCAGGGCCGACAGCCCCTCAACGGGTGCCCCGCCCCTACGGGTTACCGCCACGGGTTCACCCTTTACGGCTCTGCCCTTACGGGTGCGTCCCGTACGGGCAGAGCCTTCGGGGCCGCAGGGGAGGGGGTGCGGTCACCCCTCCGCGGGACGCGGCACGGCGGCCGGGCGTACGGGGTGCTTGCTGAGGACGGAGACCCGGTTGAAGGCGTTGATCGTGATCGCCGCCCAGATCGCGGCGGAGATCTCGGCGTCGGTGAACACCTCGCGGGCGGCCGCGTACGCCGACTCCTGTGCTGCGGCGTCCGCGGGCTGCGTCGTCGCCTCGGCCAGGGCCAGCCCCGCGCGCTCCCGCGGGGTGAACAGCTCCGTGTCGCGCCAGGCCGGCAGCGTGCCGAGGCGCTGCGGGGACTCGCCTGCGTACAGCGCCGCCCGGGTGTGTGCGTTCAGGCAGTAGGCGCAGCCGTTGATCTGGGAGACGCGCACATTGATCAGTTCCAGCAGGACGGTGTCGAGACCGGCCGCGACGGCGTCCGCGTGGGCCGCCTGAGCGGCGCGCCGGAAGGCCCGGTACGTCTCGGGGGACTGCTTGTCGATGTAGACCCGGCGGTCCGGTACCTCTGTGGTGGTCACGTCGTTCACTGCTACGCCCTCCCTGGCATGCGGCCGTGTGACCGCGTGGCGATCTTGCGAGTAGTTTAGTATTCAACCATCATGGGGGTGGGAAACCAAGGAGGGGCAGAAAATGAGCAACGGCAATCCGGCGCCGACCGCACCGCGCACGACCTCACTGCCGGGCGGGGACGCCGCGGACGGACCGCGGGTGCAGGTGCTGCCGGCGCGCCCGGTGCCCCTCGGGGGCCCGCGGGCGATGACGGTACGGCGCACCCTCCCGCAGCGCGACCGGACGCTGATCGGCGCCTGGTGCTTCGTCGACCACTACGGGCCCGACGATGTCGCCGCCACCGGCGGCATGGACGTCGCCCCGCACCCGCACACCGGGCTCCAGACCGCGAGCTGGCTGTTCAGCGGCGAGATCGAGCACCGCGACAGCCTCGGCAGCCACGCCTTCGTACGGCCGGGCGAGCTGAACCTGATGACCGCCGGGTGGGGCATCAGCCACTCCGAGGTCTCCACCCCGCAGACCACGGTGCTGCACGGCGTCCAGCTGTGGATCGCGCTGCCCGAGCAGGACCGGCACACCGCACGCGACTTCCGGCACCACGTCCCCGACCTCGTCCCGCTCCGCGGCGGCCGGGTCCGGGTCTTCCTCGGCACGCTCGCCGGGCAGACCTCGCCGGTGCCGACCTGCACCCCGCTGCTCGGCGCCGAGGTGGCCGTCGACCCGTCGGCGAGCGTCACCCTGACCGTCGACCCCGGCTTCGAGCACGGCGTCCTCGTCGACCAGGGGGACGTGCGGGTGGCGGAGACCCCGGTGCCCCGCGGGGAGCTGGGCTACCTCGCCCCCGGGACCCGCACGCTGACCCTCACCAACGCCGGGAACGTCCCCGCGCGACTCCTGCTGCTGGGCGGCCCGCCGTTCGGCGAGGAGATCGTCATGTGGTGGAACTTCATCGGCCGCGGCCACGAGGACATCGTCGCGGCGCGCGAGGAGTGGGAGCGCGGCGCCGCCCGCTTCGGCACCGTCCACGGCTACCCCGGGGAGCGCCTGCCGGCCCCCGCGCTGCCGCACTCCTCCCTCAAGCCGCGCGGCAACCCGGCACCGCGCCGAGCCGCACCCTCGCGCTGAACCGCACCACCGCGCCGACCGCACCACCGTCCGAAGAGACCACCGCCCGGGGCACCACCGGCCCAAGGCGTCACCGCAAGGCAAGGAGACAGCGCCATGGCATCCTCCGCCACCCCCGTCGTGGAACACCGCGGCACCGAGAACCGCTACGTCATCACCGTGGACGGTGAGCCGGCCGGCTTCACCTCCTACCGGGACCGGGGCGCGCAGCGGGTCTTCTTCCACACGGAGATCGACGACCGCTTCGCCGGCCGGGGCCTGGCATCGACGCTGGTCACCGAGGCGCTGGCAGAGGTGCGCGCCGACGGGAGGCGGGTCGTTCCCGTCTGCCCGTACTGGGCCGCGTACATCGGCAAGCACCCGGAGGCCGCCGACGTCACCGACCCGGTGGACCCGGCCGTCCGCCGCTGGCTGCGGGAGCAGCTCGGCTGAGGGGCGCGCCCGAACCCCCGACGGCGCCGTGGAGGAGGCCATCCCCGCCTGTCTGCGATGGGCCCGGAGGAGAAGTTCCGGGACGCGGACCTCGTCGAACACCGTTCCGGTCAGGACCTGAAGCCGTTCTTCGCCGCCTGGTACCCGGCGGAGCCGGCTACCCCGGCGACGAGTTCGTCCGGCCCGACGGGGCCAAGGGCTGACGGGCCACGGTTTGCGGCCACCCGCCCGTGGCCGGGCGAGCAGCTGCCCTCCGAGCGGGTGCGCCCGATCCCTGAGAGGCTGGGGGAGGAAAGGGGGACACCGATGACCGCCGATGCCGCGCACGCCAAGACGGACCCCGAGCCGGTCCGGGATCCGGTCGCCGACCATCTGCTCACCCCGGACAACTGCGCCGTCGTCCTCATCGACTACCAGGAGGGCCAGTACGCCACCATCGGCTCGACGAGCCGCGAGGAGATCGATCTCGGCGCCGTCACCCTGGCCAAGCTGGCCCGCGCCTACGAGATCCCGACCGTGCTGAGCACCGTCGCCGTCGGGATGGGCGTCAACAAATCCACGGTTCCCGAGCTGACCGCGGAGCTGCCCGGCGTCCCGGAGATCGACCGCACCGGGGTCAACTCCTGGGAGGACGCCGACTTCCGCGCCGCCATCCGGGCGACCGGCCGCCGGAAGATCGTCATGGCCGGGCTGTGGACCGAGGTCTGCCTCGCCTTCCCCGCCCTGGACATGCTCCGCGAGGGCTTCGAGATCTACCCGGTGATCGACGCGGTCGGCGGAGTCTCCCCGGTCACCCACGCCACCGCGATCGAACGGATGACACAGGCCGGTGCCCGGCCGATCACCTCGCTCGCCTTCGGCTGCGAGCTGATGCGCAACTGGGCCCGCCCCGAGGCCGACCTCTTCCGCACGGTCATCAACGACTACTTCCGCCGCAAGCAGGCCCTCGGCGAGCAGACCGGCACCCTCTTCCGCTGAGCCCGCCCCCGCACTTCCCGCGGAACGGGCCCGGCCCGTAGGGGACGAGCCCCCTACGGGCCGGGTTCGGTCCTACGCCCCGTACGGGATATGTCCCCTACGGGATACGTCCCCGGGGGACGTCAGCGCCCCAGGCTCCCGCTCCAGTACGCGTCGTCCAGCGTCATCGCGTCCGGGCTGAACTCGACCTCCGCCTTCCCGGCGGCCTTCGGCGGCAGCGAGAACGCGTACTTGCCGACCATCGTCCGCCCCGGCAGGACGTAGCCGTCGATGACCTTCTGCCGCCCGCTGCCGTCGATCACCAGCTCCGCCGTCGCGCCGTCCGCGTCGCTGACGTCCGGCAGCCCGGTCTCGACCCGCACCCGCTTGTCGCCCGTGTTGACCACGGTGACGGTGACCTCGATGGCCTTGTTGCCCTCGGCGTGCCCGTTGGCGAACTCGTCCGGCGTGAACGGCACCGGCTTGCCGACCGTGACCTTCAGCCCGTCGGGGAAGGTGTACGCCTCCCCGAACGCCAGGTGGCGGGCCTTCTCCGCCGCCGCCTCGGCCTTCTCCCGCTCCCTTTTTGACGCCTTGTCGGCGCTCTCGATCTCCTGGACCTCGGCCCGCGCGCGGTCGACCGCCTTGTCCACGACCACCACCGTGAAGACCAGGCTCGCCGCGGCGATCAGCAGCCCGACGATGCCCAGGAACACACCGGCCAGCGCCATCCCCCGGTTCGTCGCCACGCCCTTGCGCGCCTGCGAGACGCCGATGCCGCCGAATATCAGAGCCAGCAGCGCGGGCAGCCACGCCAGCCAGAACAGCACGACGAAGAGGGCGAGCACGACACCGGTGACGCCGAGCACCAGCGCGCTGATGCCCATGCCGTTACGGGGCTGCGGCGCGCCCCACGGCGCTGCCACCGGATACGGCACCTGCCCGGCGGGCTCCGCCCCGGCGGCAAGCTCCGCCCCGGGCGGCGGCGGGGCCCAGGGGTCGCGCCCGGCCCCCTCGGGTCCCCCGTCGGGGACCTCACCGGGTCTGCCGTCGGGCTGCTGGTCTCCGGGCGGAGCGGGCACACTCATGCGAAGTCCTCGTATCGATCAGAAAGGGGCGAACTTTCGGCAACAGCAGTGGATTTTACGTGTTCATTGCTTATTTTTCGGACGCTCGCCGGGTCCGTTCCTGGCACACCGTCATGTGCGCCGCGGCGGTCACGCGCGGCGCGTTGCCCGAGGACCGACGAGGGACGCCCCGGTCACCAGGAGGCCGGGTCCTTCGCCGTCGTGGCGAGGACCGTGCCGTCCGGGGACGCCCCGTAGACCCGGTCGCCGTGCGGCGCGGGCGCGGGCACGGTCTCCAGGAATCCGTGGTGACGGGTGGCCTTGAGGCGCGGCGGGGTCTGGCCGGTCAGGTCGCCGTTACGGGCGTCGAGGGCGAGGAGACGGCCGTCGGCGGAGGAGAAGTACAGCCGGTCGTCGGCCGTGACGACGGGCGTGGAGCCACGCGCCACGGAGGTCTCGACGTCCCACGTCCGCGCCCCGACGGCCTGGAGCGCACCGCCCTCGGCCAGCAGATACGCCGTCTCGCCGCGCACCGTCGCGAGGACACCGTCCAGCGGGGCGGCGAGCGGCAACCGGCGGCTGCGCCGGGCGTGCGGGTCGTAGCGGACGACGGCGGTGGTGCGGGAGACGAACCGCGGCTCGCCGGCGGTGAGATAGAGCGCCCCGGAGGCGCCCGCTCCGGCGACCGTCAGCATGCCGGGCAGCCGCGCGTGCCAGCGGACCTCGCCGGACGCCGGGTCGATCGCGGTGACCTGCGTGGTGGTGCCGTCGGCGCTGTTCTCGGCGGCGTACGCGGTACGGGTGTCGGCCCCGTACGCCCGGAACGAGGGCAGCGTGTGCCCCGGGAACGCGCGGTGCCAGCGGGTGCGGTGGGTGGCGCTGTCGAGGGCGGTGACGGTGCCGTCGGCGGCGGTCAGCAGAACGGTGTTCCCGGCGAGGGCGGCGCCGCCCTGGTAGGCGGTGAGGTCGGTGGACCAACGGGTGCGGCCCCGGCCGCCGGCGGACGGGTCGAGGGCGCTCAGCTCGGTGCGGTCGGCGGAGGTGACGTAGAGCAGGCCGCCGGAGAGCTGCGGCGCGGGCGGCGCGGTGTCCGTCCTCCCCGGCGGCGGCGCGGCGCGGCGCCACACGACCTTGCCGGTCGCCGGGTCGATCCGCGCGGCGGTCACCCCGCGCTGCGCACAGAACACGGCCCCGCCGCTCCCCGCCGTACAGGCCGGCATCTCGGCCTCGTACCCGGCGGGACGCGGCAGCAACGTGGTGCGCCAGGGGTGGAACGCGGTGGTGGGGGAGGGCGCGGGACGGTGCGGCGCCGCGCCGCCGGACGCGGCGTGGGCGATGACGAAACCGCCGGTCAGTGTGGTGGCGAGGGCGGCGGCGGCCCAGGTGAGCAGCCGACGGCGAGGACGCCGGGCCTTCCCGGAGGCGTCGCCCGGGGAGCGGGCCGGGGCACCGGCACCCGCTGCCGTTCCGGTGCGGACCGCGGCCTCCGGCCCGGCGGCGGACTCCGTCCCGGCCTGAACCGCGGCCTCCGGCCCGGCGCCCGCTTCCCCCTCCGTCACGTCCCGCAGCGCATCCCGTACGTGCGTCACCTCCGCGGACGGCGCATCCGCGGCCGGCCACCCCGGAACGGGTGCCTGTCCCGGCGCCCCCCGCTTCCCCGGAACGAGTGAACGGTCCGGCGGCCCCGCCTGCCCCGGAACGCGCGGCGCGACCGCGAACCCCACCGGGGTGTCGGACGGGCCGCCCTCGGCCAGCCGCTCCCACAGGTCGAGATGGACCTCGGTCGGCAGGTCCGTCCGCAGCCGGTCCATCAGGGCGCGCGGTGTCGGCCGGTCCGCCGGATCCTTCGCCAGACAGGCGGCGATCAGCGGCGTCAACTCCTCCGGCACCCCGTCCAGATCGGCCTCGTCGTGCACCACCTGGTACGCGACCAGGTACGGGCTGTCCGAGTCGAACGGCCCCCGGCCCGTCGCGGCATGCACCAGCACCGACCCCAGCGCGAAGACATCCGCCTGCGGGCCCACCTCGCGCGGACGCTGGAACTGCTCGGGCGCCATGAACGGCGGCGTCCCGATGAGTTTTCCGGTCTCGGTGCGCATCTCGCTGTCGGCCGGCCGCGAGATCCCGAAGTCGATGACCTTCGGGCCGTCCGCCGCCAACAGGACGTTGCTCGGCTTCAGATCGCGGTGCACCACCCCGGCGCGGTGGATGTCACGCAGTGCCTCGGCGAGGCCGCAGGCCAGCGCCCGCACCTCACAGGGCGGCAGCGGCCCGTTCCGCTTCACCTGCTCGGCGAGGGTCGGCCCGGAGATGTGCAGCGTCGCCATCCACGGCCGGTCGGCGTCCGGGTCCGCGTCCACGACCGGCGCGGTGAACGCCCCGCTGACCCGCCGGGCGGCCGCCACCTCCTGCCGGAACCGCCCCCGGAACTCCGGATCCTGCGCGAACTCCGCATGGATGACCTTGACCGCGAGCGGCAGCCCCGACGACGAACGGGCGAGGTGCACCTCGCCCATCCCGCCCGCGCCCAGCCGTGCTTCCAGCCGGTACTGCCCCGCATATCCCGGATGTTCCGCTTCCGGCTCCACGCCGGTATCCCGCAGCGGCGACATCGTCCACCCCCGTGTCCTTCGCCGTGCCGAACCCCGCGTCCACAGGGCGCAGGGGTACGCGCGGAGCCTAGTCGATGGCGCGTACGAGGCGTACGAGGCTTGCTAGCGTGCCCGGTGCACAGGCGCCTCCCGCCCGGGTACGGCGCACCACCGCGCGCGACCGCGCGCACTCCACGGGGGAGTACACCATGAGCGACATCCAGGGTCTTTCGGGTGCCACGGCGGGCGACATCGAGCCCCTCGCCGCCACGTCCTACCCGCTGGTCCCCGGCTACCGCGTCAACGTCCGCCAGGGCCCCAGCACCACCACCCCGGTCGTCCGGCAGCTCCCGGCCGGCTCGTACGTCCAGATCCGCTGCCAGCGCTACGGCCAGCGCGTCTCCGGCCCGACGGGCGTCTCCGAGATCTGGGACGCGATCGGGGGCGGCGGCTATGTCTCCGACAGCTACGTACGGACGGGCAGCAGCGGCTTCGTGGCGCCGCGCTGCACGTCGTGATCCCCGGCCGCTGCGCCCGCCGCCCGTACGGGAGGTGAGCCGACGGCCCGTACGGGGCGCGTGCCCGGTGGCTCAGGGGCGTTCCGGGCGCGGTCCGTCAGGGGGCCCGCGGTTCCGCGCTGCCCCCGGCGGGCGGCGATAATCGAGGTATGAGCGACGAGCGGACGACCCCCGGCGGCCCGGAACGCGGCCCCGGATCCGGCCCGGCCGGCGGCGGGCCCGAGCCGGAGCCGATCCGCTTCTTCGGCACCTGCTGGCTCCACCACGACCGCGGCTACGCCCTGCGCCGCGCCGCCGTCGCCCTCGGCTCGCTGCTGGCCACCCTGGCCGGTGCGGTCGTGCTGCGGTTCGCGTTCCAGGGCCTGGCGATCGGTGAGGTGGGCCCGCTGGTGACCGTGCTGGTCATCGCGGGTTTCGCGGTCTGCAGCGCGCTGGCGTTCCGGCGCACCTGGGACGGGTTCGTCCGCCGCCCCGACCCGTCCTCGGCGAGCGCCGCCGACCGCTCCGCACAGAGCCTCCTGCTGATCGGCTTCCTCGGCTCGCTGCTCGCCTACTTCTGCCGCAGCCTGATCGAGGCCCCCGGCGAGAAGCTGCACCGCGCCGAGTACGCCGCCGCCCGCTCCCGCCACGAACGCCGCCGCACGGCCCGCACGGGCAACCCGGCGGCGAAGCGCCCGAAGAACGGACAGCACACGAAGCCCCCCAAGGGGAAGCGGACCTGACACGGACCTGACGCGCCGCGGAGGTGACGCCGGGCGTCCGCCCGGGACGCGGCCGGTACGCATGACCCGTAGGGGCCTCCCGTAGGCGTACGGGGGACGAGGCGAGGGCGGGAGCCCTGCCCGCCCGCAGGGGAGGAGACCGGCCCGGCCCCCGCACCCGTAAGGGACAGGCGCGGCCCCGCCCCGACCCGTACGGGCCCCGCACTCGCCCGTCCGGCGCGCCGACGGCTGAACGGGGAGCGGGCCGGCCCCCGGGCTCCCCTCGGCGCGCACCCGCCTCACCTGGGGTGCGCACCCCTCCGGGACCGCTCAGTACTCCCAGTCCGGCCGCCCCTCCCCGTACAGCCAGTCGTCGAACAGATCCGTCAGATCCACCTCCGTCCGCTCCTGACAGAAGTCGATGAACTCCTCGGAATCCGCGTTCCCGTGCCGGTGCGCGGCCGGCCACTCCTTCAGAATCCGGAAGAACGCCCGCTCACCGACCGCGTTCCGCAGCTGCTGGAGCACCATCGCGCCCCGGTCGTAGACCGGCGTCCCCGTCACGTTCTCCGCCGACCCCGGATCCCCCGGCGGGAACTCCCACAGCTCCTCGTACGAAACGCCGTCCGCCTCGTCCTCGTCGTCGTCCTCCAGCGCATACAGCGCATCGAACCGCTCCTGGGGCGTGCGCCCGCCCTCGTGCGCCTCCCACAACCACTCCGCGTACTGCGCGAACCCCTCGTTCAGCCAGGCGTCCTCCCAGGTCCGCGGCGTCACCGAGTCCCCGAACCACTGATGTGCCGTCTCGTGCACCACCGTCGAGGTATCGGGTGCGCCCGCATACACCGGCTTCGTCTGCGTCTCCAGCGCCACCCAGTCGATCCGCTCCGGCGTGTGATCGACGATCGCCCCCGCCGACGCGAACGGGTACGGCCCGAACAGCTTCCGTGACCAGGCCAGCACCTCCGGCAACCGGTCCAGCGCCTTCCGGCTGCCCGCCGCCTCCTTCGGGTCCACCGCGACGTACAGCGGCAACCCGTCCGCCGTCCGCGACTGATGCACATCGAACCGCCCGATCGTCGCCGTCGCCAGATACGTCGCCATCGGCTCCCCGGAGTGCCACGCGAACGTCGTCCGGCCCCCGGAGGTGACACTCGACCGCAGCTCCCCGCCCGCGACCGCCGTGTACCCGCGCGGCACGGTGATCCGGATGTCGTACGCCGCCTTGTCGGACGGGTGGTTGTTCCCCGGGAACCACGTCATCGACCCGGCCGGCTCCCCCGAGACGAACGCCCCGTCCGCCGTCTTCACCCACCCCTCCGACGCCCCGTCCGCATCCGTCATCTCCTGCGGCACCCCGTCGTACGCCACCGTCGTCCGGAACGTGCTGCCCTTCCGCAGCCCCTCCGCCGGACGCACCGTCAGCTTGTGCCCCTTACGGGAGAACCCGGCCGGGGCCCCGTCGACCCTTACGGAGGTGACCCGCAGCCCCTGAAGATCGAGCCGGAACGCGCGAAGGTCCTGCGTCGCCTTCGCCGTGATCCGCGCCGTCGCGTCGAGCCGCTTGTCCGCCACGTCGTACGCCAGATCCAGCCCGTAGTGCCGCACGTCGTACCCGCCGTTCCCGAGCGAGGGAAACAGCGGATCACCCACCCCACCGGCCCCCACCGACCCCTTGGCCACCGCCCCCTGCGTACAGGACGACACCAGCAGAACGGCGGCGAGCGCGGCGCACGGAACGCCGACCGCACGACGGGAACGAAGGGACCGGCGCTTCACAGCACTCCAGACGTAGAACCGAATACGGTCCGGCACCCGGAAACCGCAACAGCCGTTCCGCCGGGCCCGGACCCGTGATCACGAACCCTCGACCTTACGGATTTTTCGGATACGGGACGGGAGAGATCCGGTGCGGGGCGCGAAACGGGGCGCCGAAGGGGGCGTCGAAGGGGACAGCTGCGGGCGGCCCGAAAGACCTCCTGACTCCGAACGGCCTGCGGGAGCCGCGGACCCGTAGGACCCGTAGGGGGTAGGGCCGGTACGACTGCGACGGCCCCGGCACCCCGAGGAGCCCGTAAGGGCCAGCGCCACGTAAGGGCAGGGGAGAGGCCGCGCTCCTCGCCCCACCGTCCGCACCCCGGAACGCCCCCGCCCCCTCCCCTCCTCAAGTGCGAGGATGGCCGCGCAATCAGGCAATCCCAGGACGTGCCACCACCGCCCGCCCGGCCCCGGGCCCCGATGGGGAACCGACGGCACAACGACGGGAAACCGGCAGCACGCCCTGGCACCACCACCGGCGAGGTGAAGCGCAACATGGCTCAGAAGGTCGCCGTACTCGGCACCGGAAAAATCGGCGAAGCCCTGCTCAGCGGCATGATCCGCGGCGGCTGGGCGCCCGCCGACCTGCTGGTCACCGCCCGCCGCCCCGAGCGCGCCGCCCAACTCCGCGAGCGCTACGGCGTCGAGGCGGTCACCAACGCCGAGGCCGCCACGGCCGCCGACACCCTGATCCTCACAGTCAAGCCGCAGGACATGGGCGCCCTCCTGACCGAACTCGCCCCGCACGTCCCCGCCGACCGCCTCGTCATCAGCGGCGCCGCCGGCGTCCCCACCGCCTTCTTCGAGGAGCGGCTGGCCGCGGGCACCCCGGTCGTCCGGGTCATGACCAACACCCCCGCCCTCGTCGACGAGGCCATGTCCGTCATCTCCGCGGGCACCCACGCCACCGGCGACCACCTCCGCCGCGCCGAGGAGATCTTCGCGGGCGTCGGCAAGACCCTGCGCGTCCCGGAGTCCCAGCAGGACGCCGCGACCGCCCTCTCCGGCTCCGGCCCGGCCTACTTCTACTTCCTCGTCGAGGCCATGACCGACGCCGGCATCCTCCTCGGCCTGCCCCGCGACAAGGCGCACGACCTCATCGTCCAGGCCGCGATCGGCGCCGCCGTCATGCTCCGCGACAGCGGCGAACACCCCGTCAAACTCCGCGAGAACGTCACCTCGCCCGCCGGCACCACCATCAACGCCATCCGTGAACTGGAGAACCACGGCGTCCGCGCCGCCCTCCTCGCCGCCCTCGAAGCCGCCCGCGACCGCAGCCGCGAACTTGCCTCGGGCAACGGCTGACCCTCACCGCCACGAAGGATTCCCCTACGGGCCGCCCGTGCCCCGTAGGGGAAACCCGCCCACGGCCTCACCCCGGCCCCGTAGGGGAACCCCTGCCCGTAGGGGAAGCGCCCTACGGGCAGGAGCCGCGCCACCCGCAGCAGCAGCGGACGGACAGCCCGCCCTCACTCCGGCGGCAGCAACCCCACCGCCCGGTACGCCGCATCGACCCGCGGCCGCGCCATCGCCCGCGCCCGCCCGGCCCCGTCCCGCAGCACACCGTCGACGTACCCCGGATCCGCGGCCAGCTCCGCATGCCGCTCCCGCACCGGCCGCAACAGCTCCACCACCGCCTCCGCCACGTCCTTCTTCAACGCCCCGTAGGAGTCGTACGACCCGGCCAACACCTCGGGCCGCTCCCCTGTGCACGCCGCCAGAATCTCCAGCAGATTCGCCACCCCGGGCCGCTCCACCGGGTCGTACGCGACGTCCGGACACGTATCCGTCACCGCCCGGCCCACCTTCTTGCGTACCGTCTCCGCCTCGTCCAGCAGATAGACGATCCCAGCCGTCCGCGCATGCGACTTCCCCATCTTGGCCGTGGGCTCCTGGAGGTCCTTCACCCGCGCGGCCACCGGCGGCCGCGTCGCCCGGGGCACCACGAACACCGGCCCGTACCGCTGGTTGAACCGCACCGCCAGATCCCGCGTCAGCTCCACGTGCTGCGCCTGGTCCTCACCCACCGGAACCTCATCCGTCCCGTACGCCAGGATGTCCGCCGCCATCAACGCCGGATACGTCAGCAACGACAGCCGCACCTCCGCGCCGCCCTGTGCCTTCTTCTCCTTGTACTGGATCATCCGCCGCATCTCCCCGTCCGATGCGGTGCACTCCATCAGGTACGAAAGCCGCGCGTGCTCATCCACCTGGCTCTGCACGAACACCGTGCACCGCGCCGGATCCAACCCCGTGGCCAGCAACAACGTCGCCGCCTGCCGGGTCAGCCGCCGCACCCGCGCCGGATCGTGCGCCACGGTCAGCGCATGCAGATCCACCACGCAGAACAGCGCGTCCGCCCGGAGCTGATCGACCTCGGCCCACCGCCGCAGTGCCCCGAGATAGTTCCCCAGCGTCAGATGCCCCGTCGGCTTCACACCACTGAAGATCCGCGTCCTCGCCATGTCGTCCTCTCCTGCCGTCCGGTACGCGGACGCCGTTCGGCGCCGCGCGGAGCGCCGGGCCCGACGGCCGGCTGCGGGAGGAAGAAACGCGAACGGCCGCCGAGGCGGCGGCCGTGGTCGTGCATGCGCTGTGGTCGGCCGCCGTCAGGCGGGCCACCACTGCTGTACGTGCGCATGCTGGGTCATGGCAGCCAAGCTACCCCGCAAATCCGGGGCCCGCCCCAGGTTTGAAGCACTCAGGGGCCTCGTGTACTGTTCCCCGAGTTGCCACACAGCTGTAACGGTTCTGTGGCAGCCATCCGCCGCATCGCGGCACACCACTACTGCACGACTCCTCACCGGGACGAATTTCGGCATGCCCGAATTTCACACCG
>NZ_JBIBYO010000022.1:0-61781 GCF_043083385.1 Streptomyces sp. NPDC014733
GGTGGAGCCTGTTCGCATCGCGGTGCCACCAAAGGGAGTGTCTGACCCTCGGGTTCCCTCTCCAAACCGGAAGGCCCGCGCCATCGGCGCGGGCCTTCGCTCTGTTCCGGGAGCGAGCGGTCAGCCGGTGGCAGGGTAGGCGACGAGCGTGTGGCGCTCGTCCTGGTCGAGGGCGATGCCGGTGTACTCGTTGACGGCGGCCGGGGCCGCGCCGGGGGAGGCGCTGCGGTCGGCGCCGGTCTTGGCGTCCAGGACGACGGGGCCGTTGCTGGTGGTGCCGTAGACCACGCCGTGCCAGGCGGCGGTGACGGTGGGGACGACGCGGTTGGCGCCCTTCTCCGGCAGGTTCCACAGTTGCTTGCCGGTCTCGGCGTCCAGGGCGAGCGTTCGGGGTTCCTCGGTCTGGCAGACGGTGACCGACGCGTCGTCGTAGTGGCAGGTGAGGCCCAGCGAGTCGCCGGTGAGGTCGGTGGCCTTGGAGCCGTCGGGCTTCAGCAGCACGCCGATGTCGTCGCCGCTGTCGTAGTCGCGGCCGATGACGGCAACCAGGTGGGGGCCGGCGGGGCGTACGGTCAGCTCGTAGCCGTCGAGCTTGCTCCAGCTGCGCTTGCCTTCGTGGTCGATGTCGAGGCCGATGACCTGCTGGCGGACGCTGTCCTTGCTGGTGAGCGCCACGGCGGTATTGCCGATGACGGTTGCCGCGGCGACCTCGTCGTTGTGCCAGGTGGCCTTGCAGGTGGCGAGGTCGACGGCGTACGTCGCTCCGCGCTCGCCGGCGGCCACGCTGATCACGGCGGTGCTCTTCGTCGCGGCGACCACGCGGACCTGGGTTTCGGGCGAGTTGGCCCAGTTGGGCAAGTCGTCGAGGTCGAGCGTCCAGCTGGCCTTGCCCGTGCGTGTGTCCACGGCGTCCAGTTCGACGCCAGCTCGGCTGGGCGTGGTGCCCTTGCCCGGGAATTCGACCACGAACGGGGCGAGCACCTGCCGGCCGTCCGGGGTCAGGACCGGGGCGCTGGTCTCTGCGTCCTTCTCGACGATTGTCTTGTGCCGCGGCCGCACGACCGAGGTCGCCGTCCCCGTGCTGGTGTCGATGACCTGGAGGCTGTCGGCGGCCGCGACGTAAGCGTCGGTCCCGTGCAGCACGAGCGGCGGCGCCTTGCGGATGGTGCCCGCCAGGCTGATGCTGTCGCCGGCGGCAACGTCGGGGAGCGGGACGCCCTTCGCGGCGAACTTCTGCGGCGGGTCGTAACTCTTGCGCGGGGGAGCGCTGGCCGTCTTCTTCGGGTTCGGTTTGTGGTCAGCCCCTGGCTCCGTAGCCCCGCCACACCCGGTCACCAGCGCCAGCGTGGCGGTGGCTGACAGCGCGGCGGAAACCTTCAGGATCGAGCGCATTCGAGGTATTCCTTCATCGTCCGGGGCCTGGTCGTCCTGCGAACCTATGCGTGGCGGCGCCCGCGTTCAGGTCCTCGGCGGAATTGACCGGATCGCGGTCAGCGCTCGGGGCCGCCACGGTCGCGGTCGTCGCGCTGCTGGTGATCACGTTCATCGCGCTCGCGGCGGGCGGCCGCCGTACGGCCCTCGTCGCCTTGGCCGCCGGTCTGCGGGCGCGCGGACCGGCCGTCCTCGGTGCGGTCGAGGATGGCCGCGCGGTCCTCGCGGCCGCGGTCGAGGCGTGCACGAAGGTCGGCCATCGTGCGGCGCCGGGCCTCGTGCCGGCCCTCGACGCCGCTGCTCTGGTCGGTCTCCTGCGCCGGCTCCGGCCGGTCGGCCAGGGCGGATCCGCGGGCGGCGGCGGCTTCGGTGGCGCGGGCGCGGCGGCCTGTGGTGGCGACCTGCTCGTGCAGCTTGTCCCACTCGGCGGCGTCCTGCTGACTGCTGGGGCGCGATCCGATGCCGGGCTCGGTGGAGCGGGTCTGGTGGCGGGCGCGCCAGGCATCGGCAAGGGCCGCGGTGCGCTCCCAGGTCTCCCGAAGTTCGGTGCCCTGCGCGGGTACGGGGCCCAGCGGCCGCGTCCAGGCCGGCGGATCCGCCGCAAGTTCGCGGCCAGTCTGGCCGAGGCGGTCGGCCAGGATCTGCCGGCGCTCGGACAGATGGGAGCGCCACGCGGTGGGGGTGTGTGCGTCGCGCTCGACGTCGCGCGGGGCGAGCCACTGCGGCACCGCCTCGCTGCTGCTGTCGGGCACCGTCTTGGCGGCCCCGGGGAGGATCGTTCGCAGTCGCTGCTCCGCCCGGATACGCTGGTGGATCAGGTCGGCGCGCGCCAGCTGCACGGCCGCCTGGTCCTGGTCGTGCGGGGCGGTGCGCATCTCGTCGAGGGTGGCTTCCACCGGCTGGCGGGAGGTGTGGGCGTGCCCGGTACCAGGCTCTCGCTGCCACTCCTCGCGGACCCTGTCGAGCCTGCTCATCGACGCCCGCAGCTGCTGTTCCTTGCGCAGCGTACGGAGGTCTTCAGCAGCTTCACGGGCGGCATCGCGGGCGCCTTCGATGGTGGCGATCCGGCCGTCGCGCCGTGCCTGAGCAATGGCGTCGGAGAGCTGTCTGCGGGTGAGGTCGCCGTATGTCCGGCTGGGCCATGCCGGGTGGGGCAGGCCGTCGACAACGACGTGCTTGGGCTGACCGGCCAACCGTGCGCTGGTGCGGCGCAGCGCATCCAGGGCGGTACGGCGGCGGGCACCGGCACGGTCGGCGAGGCTCTGCAGCTGGGTGTCGGTGAGGTCGGCCAGCGGCCTGGTGGGCTGGTGCTTCTCCAGCCGGTCTTGGGCCTCGCGGGCTTCGGTGAGGTGGTTGTCCAGGCGCCAGGAAAGGACTGCCGCGGAATCCTCGGCGTCCCCGAAATCCCTCTGGTGGTAGGCACGGTTGAGGAGTTTCTCGGGGGCGAATCCGGCTCGTTCGACATCCCGCAGGGCACGCGTGACCGCGGGCCAGGCGTCCTCGGCAATCAGGTGCTCGGCGGCCGGGCCCAGCACATTGCGGGTCAGGTTCTGGTAGCGCAGGCCCGCCGCCCGATCGTGCACGTCGTGGTACTCGGCAACGAGCTTGCCGATGTTCCAGGCCCGGTCTTGTTCGGTACGGATCGTCTCGCGGGCAGACAGCGATGCCTGGGTGTTGCGGGCGACGGAGGCCAGGACGTCGCGCATCTTCTCGCCCTTCTCCAGCACGACGTAGATGCGGTTCGTGAGGCGGCCGCGCGTCGTCTGCACGTAGGCGGACTCGCGGGTCGTGCTGCGGCTGAACAGGCCCGATCCGGTGTCCACCGTGGCGCCCTGGCCGCGGTGTCCGGTGCTGGCGTACCCCAGTTCCGTGTACCGCGCGACGTAGTCGGCCGGGAGCATTGTGCGGCCGCGGTGGCGAGTGTGTCTTACGACGAGATCGCCGTTGCGGCGTACCTTCTCCACTTCCCATTGGTCGCCGTTTTTGACGAAGTCGCGGCCGCCGCGGAGCGTGTTCTTCCGTGCGTTGCGGCGGGTGACGACGAGGTCGCCGCGATGGGCCTCAAGGCCATCGCGCAGGGCGACTCCGCGGCGCATGTCGATCTCGCCGGTCCCTGCTCGCCACGCCTGCGCACGGGCGTTGAGCTGGGCGACGGTGTCGTTGTCATCGGCCATCATCATGGCCGTATGGCCCTGGCTCTGGTCCTGTTGCCAGTCGGCGAAGATGTGGTGGAGCATCTCGTCGTGGCTGCCTGCAACGATGCGGTTGTTGGCCAGGTACCAGTCCCACGCCTGGTCCGGTTCACCGCTGCGCAGCGTCAGGGAAGCGGCGGCTTCTTCGGGATTGCTGAAGCGATGTACAGCCTCCAGTTCGACCGCCCCTACCTCGGTGGTGAGCAGCCGCAGGGCGCCACCGGACTCGACGGATGCCAGCTGGTACGGGTCGCCGACGAGCCGGACGAGGGCCCCTGCTGCGGCGGCTTCCTCGACCACGCGGGCCAGTCGCCGGGTGCCGGCCATCCCGGCTTCGTCGACCACCACGACGTCGCCTTGGTTGAGTCGAAACTCGGGGCCAACACGGCCGCCTACTCGGAGCCGTTCGCGGGCTCCGAGCCATTCATGGAGGGTGTAGGCGGGTGCGTTGATTCCGTCCGAAAGTTCGGCGGCGGCCCGCGCTGAAGGGCCGAGTCCGATGACGCGGTTTCCGCCTTCCCGGACCGCGTCAGCGGCGACCCGCATCGAGGTGGTTTTGCCTGCACCAGCTGGTCCGATGGCCACCGAGACGAGCCGGTCGGACGTCGCGAAGGATCGGGCCATGGCCCGTTGTCCGGCGTCGAGTGGCCGGTCAGGATGCGCCTGCTGGTAGGCGGCTTCCACGCGGTTGTAGATGTCCGGGGTCACCGCTGGGATGACGTCGGTGCGTGCGGCGGCGACCATACGGTCCTCGGCTGCCAGTACCTCGTTGCTGGTATAGATCTCGGTTTCACGATGCCGATAGATGGAGGTGCCGTCGGCCCTCTGGAGGGGAGCGAACTGCGGGTTCGGGTCGGGTGGAGTGATCTTCACCGACCCCTCGGTGAGGACCCTGTGCGTGATGCGCTCGACGAGATTCCGACCCGGATCGGCGCCCTTGAGGGTCTGCGTCACCCACCGCTGGGCCTCGGCCAGAACTTGCCGCCGGCCCCATACGCTTCGCTCGTCGGACACCGTCGTGAGGACCTGCTGGGCGGCGGCGTTGACGTCGATGTTCGCCGCGGCCGCGCGTCCCGGCCGTATTTGCTGTGCGGCTCTTTTGGCAGTCTGGAGCAGGGTGTCTATTCGGTCCGTACCCAGCTCCGCAACGGCCTGCTTCCGCCAGCGCTTGCGCAGGACCGCCAGGGGTTCAGCCTTCTTCTTGTCGGGCCGGCCATCCTGCGCTGCCTGCTTCGCAATGGCGTACATCTTCTTGGTAGATGGCTCGCGTCCGTGGGTCTGGCGGTACTCCGCGACCAGCTCCTCGGTGCGCCGCTTGATGTCGGTGCCGCGCGTGGACTGGAGCTGTATCAGTTCCTCGGGTACGCCCGCGATGCTCATGACGGGGCGCTTGCCGGGCGTCACTTCGCGGGCTTCAGCGCGCAGTCCCAGGCGCTCACACGTCCGCTCCAGAACTCGGGCGTTGTAGTGCTCGCTCGCCGCCACGACCATCTTGTGCAGGAGCGTGCCATCGATCGATCGCCATTTCCCATCGACGCCCTGGACCTTGTTAGAGACGACGACATGATCGTGGAGCATGGCGTCGCCGTTGCGGTTCTCGTAGTGCCGCCACCGGGTGGCCACGAGTCCGCTGGCGACGTTCTCCTGGGCGATTCCGTTGACCCCGGTGCGGGTCATGATCGCGTTCTTCTCCAGCCACTGCAGGGTGTCGCCGATCGCAGCCTGATGCTCCGCCTCGATGGCGTGCTGGACCTCCGGGGCGCCCAGGCTCCACAGGGCAGTGATGCCGGGCTCGGGCTTGAAGACCAGGTCGTATCCGGCGACGGCCTGGTTGGCCTTGGAGTGCTCCTGGCCGGATATCCACTGCCCCAGCTCCTCTGTGCTGGATGGACCTCGGCCGTGCTCCTTGCGGAAGGTCACCGCACCGGCCTTGCCGCGTAGTTCAGCACGATCGGCGGCATCCGGCTCGCGGTGATTGAGACGCTCGAACGTCTGCAGGTCCTCGGCCAGCTTCCGACCGAATGCCGTGTCGGCCTGGTGGTAACGGTAGTACGAGCGTCCCAGCTTCGCGGCCCGCATGGCCTTCTTCACGCTGTCGCCCGCGGCGATTCGCTCTGCAACGATTCGGTCTCGCTCCGGATGGACCCCTTCGCCGAACAGGGCCTTCATCTGGGGTTCCGTGACCGTGCCGGAAACTCCCAGGGCCTCGATACCGGACCCCATCCAAACGCCGGGCGGATTTCCTGACTCCAGGTAGTAGTCGCCCAGTTCCTGGTCGGCCGGACGGCGAACATCTGCGGAAGCAGTTTCGCGCAGGTAGTAGGTATAGCCGTCCCCAGCACTCAACTTGTGGACGGTCATCATGGCGGGTGATCTTACCGGCACCCACCGCCTTCCGGGGAGTGCTACAAACCCTAGTACATTCATAATGCAAGAGCTCCGACCGAGAAGAAGTCTTGAGAGTGCATCGATGCTGCGTGGGTGCGAGCTTGCGATGCACGAGCGGCGAGATCGCTCTCAAGACTTCTTCTCGGTCACACACAAATTGTGTGGCGGCTATCCACAGGTGGGCTCTCCGAGCACGACTGTGGGAAGGCGCTCGCGCGGTGGAACACCGCGCTGCAAAGCAGCCGCTCCCTGGAGCGCCCTTCACCCGGCACGGACCTCCCCTCCCTCCGCCCACCCGGGGGAGCGGGTGGCAGCCGGCACCAGGGAGTCTGAGGAATGCAGCGGGCAGAATGGCGCACACCAGTCCGAACACAACGGGAGGTGCAGCACATGGCGGAGACCCCCGCCCGGAAGAAGCGGCAGTCATCGAGGGCGATCCAGGCCCGGAAGGCCGCGGCCGAACGGGCCGCCGCCTTCCAGGCGGCCGAGGCGGCACGTCTGGACATCGCCACCCAGCTCACGCTGCTCGAACAGCAGATAGCAGACCTTGAGGACGAGACAGAGCGTCAGGTTGAGGCACTGCGGGCACGCCGCGAGAAGCTGGCCGCCTCGAAACGTACCGAGGCCGACCAGCTCGTGGTCGCGATGCTGAGCTCCGGCGTGAACCAGACCGAGGCTGCGCAGCGCCTCGGGATCACGGTGGATCAGGTACGTGCGGCCAAGGCCAACGTCGAGCAGCGCTCGGCGGCTGAGCGGCAGTCCACTGAGAATGCCGACGGGGCGGATTCCGCCTCGACCGATGCGGGCGCCGCCGACGCTGCCGGGGCTGGTTCGGCTACCCTTCCGCAGCAGCAGAACGGACAGCAGGAACCGGCAGCCACGGGCGTGACCCAACCGCCAGGATCGGCAGCCTGAGCCCGGAAAGCGAACAGCCCCACTTCGAACCGAGGTGGGGCTGTTCGCTTTCCGGGTCAGCGAGTGGCGAGTCCGGCCCGCGTCGAGCGGAGCCACCCCACGACCTGTGCCACATCGCGGCAGCAGCTGCTCCCCATCAGTCCCTACGGGCCGTCAGGTCTCCTCACGCGCCCGCATCCGTGACGACGTGAGTACGGCGTCCGGCCCCGTCCGCCCTGCTGCACCGCAACGGGGGGGCACCCCTCCCCCTCCCTCTCCGTAGCCAGCCGTCTTTTCGCACCCAGGAACCGCCGCAGCCGCCGACGAGAAGCGGCTACGCGTGCCATGTGGCCTTGGGCGCGCCCTCGGCCGGCCGCAGCAGTCAGAAGAGCGGGAGCTGGGCGGCGCTGGGATCGCTCGCCTCGACGGCGGCCAGATAGGCGTCGACGTTATACCCACCTGCCAGGGCTCGGCGCACGAGCGGGCGCGGGTCGCCGTCGCGCATCGCCGCGGCGAGCGCCGGCAGGTCGAGCCCGCCGCGGAGGGCGGCCTGGATCGCCTGCGCCCGTCCCAGCGGCCCGCGAGTGTCGGCCCGACCGTGATGGGCGCGGCCGGCACTGCGGCCCTGCGCGGCCATCTGTGCGAGGTTGGCCCGCTGCGACACCCCGGAGAGGTGCTCCAGGCGCACGCACAACGATTCGTTACACGCATGCGCGACGACGCTCGACGGCGGCAGCGGGTCGGGGCCGACCACCTGCTCGAACAGCCACCGGTGGACGCGGACCGTACGCTCCCGGCCCTCCACGGTGATCACGGCCTTGGCGTAGCCGTCGTCCGTCAGCGCGTTCGTCCAGTAGCGGCAGCCGTGCGGGACCAGGACGCTGCGGTCAGCCACGTACGCCAGGGCGCGCTGCGCCTTTTCTCCCACGTCGCCCCCCCGGTCGGCACGCTGCAATCGGTCCCAGCGAGAGTACGGGACACCTGACGGTCAGCTACTCGGGAAGGTCGCGCACCAGCATGCTGTAGACCGGGGAGTCGGTGAACGGCTGCTGGTCGCCGATGTGGCGGTAGCCCCACTCCTCGTAGCGGCGCCGTACGGCGCCGTGGGTGGCGTCGACCAGCAGGGTCGCCCGGCTCTCGGGGCGGCCGTCCAGCAGGGCTTCGTGGATGCGGGCCGCCTCGCCGGTCCCGCGCCATCCCTGGCGGACCATCAGCTCGAAGACCGCGAACGTACGGGCGCCGTCCTCCTTGGTGTACTCCTCCGGCAGCGTCTGGAGGGCGCTGCGCCACCACCGCGATCCCTCGGGCAGTGGCGCGCCGAACGCGTAGCCGGTCGCCTGGCCGTCCGCGGTCCGGCCGATCACGGCGGTCCATCCCGGGTGCCGGGCGTATGCGTCGGACCGCTCAGCGAACCGCTCCAGGTCGTGGAAGGCCGCGTCTTCGGCGGCGTAGATCTCGCGGTAGAGGTCGAGGAGCAGGTCGCGGACCTCGGGGTACTGCTGCGCGGGGACGTGCTGCAGGCGGTCAGACACGGTGGTCACCTTCCGGGGTGGGGGTGGTGCGCTCCAGCCAGTCGCGGGCGCCTGGCTCTGCGGGAGCGGCGGCGGACAGGTGGGCGCGGACGTCGGCCAGGAGCGCGCGGATGCGGGCCGAGGGGCCGCTCGGGCCGGCCAGGGCGAGGGCGCGGTCAGCGCTCGCGCAAGCACCGTGGATGTCGCCCTGCTGCACCTGGGCCAGGGCGAGCTGCAGGGTGTAGTAGCAGCGGTTGCGGACGAGTTCGGGCGGGAGCTGGGCGAGGGCGTGGTGGGCCCGGTACTCGGCATGGTCGTACTGCCCGAGCCGCAGGTGGCAGACCGCGGCCAGGCCGTGCAGCTCGGCGGCGCCATGGAAGTGCGTCCAGCGCGGTCGGGCGCGGTCGTCGGCGCGGCTGAGAGCCTGCTCGGCGTAGCCGAGGGAGCGCAGGACGCCGTTGCGGCTGGTGGCGCGGGCGTGGCAGGCGGCGGTCCGCGCGTGCACGAGGGATGCGAGGAACGGGTCGCGCCGTGCGGCGCGGGAGTCCCGTGCGGCGCGCGCTGCGGCGAGCGCGTCGGCGTGCCGACCTTCCTGGGAAGCGAGCATCGACAGGTTGTGCCAGACCCGGAGTTCGGCGGCCGCATCGTGGGACATGCCGGCGAGCGCCAGGGCGCGGTGGAGGTGGTCGGCGGCGCGGCCGGGAGCGTGGGTGTCGATCGCGGCCCACGCCGCGGTGGTTGATGCATCCGAGGCCAGGGCGTACAGCTCGCCGCGTACTCGGGAGGAGACGACGGTGCGCTGGAGCAGGTCGTGCGCCTGCTCGGTGCGGAGCAGCGCGGTCTCCTCCAGCTGGCGGCTGCCGCCGTGGGCGTCGTCGTGCTGCGCCAGGGCGTCGATGCGGGCGCGTAGCTGGGCGACGTCGCCGGTGCCCACCTGGCCGCGGGCGGGAAGGGCGGCGGCGCCGGCGGCCGCCAGGAATTCGCGTCGGTGCACGTCGTCCTCCTGCGCTGCACTCCGGGGGATGAACCCTAAGACCCGGGCGCCGTGGCCGGTCACCTTCTCCAGGGCCCGGCGCTGCCGCTCCTGCGGCCACCGGGTCTCGCCGGAGAGCCAGCTGAAGATCCTCCGTTCATCGAGGCGTCCCCGGCGCCCGGTGAGGGTCATCAGGGCCTCGTTGACCCGCTCGGCCAGCTCCAGAGCCGTCACGCTGTGCTCATCCATCCAGGCGCTGAGCGCCTGGTTCTTCGCCCGTCCCATGAGGGCACGGTAGAGCTGGCTGACCGTCACCTCAGTTAAAGGGCAGGTCAATTCGTCATGGTGGTGAGGAGCAGAAAGGTGCGGGTTCGTCATGCCTGAACCGCCCCCGGTGGCGGTTAGCTCGTCGTAGGTCACCACGACGAAAGGGGCCCTGGTGGAAGCACCCACGAATCTGAGCGACGAGGCAAGCAACGAGGTGGAGGTGGACGCCGACGAGGCAGTGGAAGCACTGCGCACAGCGCTGGAACGCGTCCATCTCCGCTTCCCCTCGATGCGCAACGGCGGGACCGTCCTCGGCCGGGACCTCGTCGAGCTCGGCGGCTGCTCCGCCGCGGTGGTCGCGCAGCTCGCCGTCGTCGTCAACGCCGGCGTGGACGCCCTCGCCCTGCGGACACCGGAGCAGTGAGGGCTATGGCGGACCGTCCACGGGCTGCATGGACCTTGAGGCGCCGCGACATCGTGACGCTGCCCGACGGCACTCGGCACACCGTCGTCGATGTCCATGACGACTACTCGACCCCC
The DNA here is from genome assembly GCF_043083385.1 of Streptomyces sp. NPDC014733. NCBI lineage: Bacteria > Bacillati > Actinomycetota > Actinomycetes > Kitasatosporales > Streptomycetaceae > Streptomyces > Streptomyces sp. NPDC014733. The sequence continues at coordinate 10,197 of NZ_JBIBYO010000022.1, forward strand.
GGGGCGCCGCGGGTCGCCATCGTCTTCGCCGACAGGGACAGGCCCTACCGTGTCCACGCCGGCACCGCAGTCCCTGTCGAGCGTCCCTGACCGCCGTCCGGCTCCCCCCCGAGGCCGGACGGCAAAAGGCCCCGGTCACCGCGAAGTGACCGGGGCCTCTAGCTGCTGGTGAACGAGCCTGACGACGGCTGGGCCGGGGCGATTCCGAACGCAAAAAAGCGGGCCCCGACGGGGCCCGCTTTTGTTCAGTGGCTCTCCTTGGTCACCAGGTGCCTCCGCGGGTCGGCGGGGCGGGGTGCGTGATGTGGTGGCGGACGATCTGGAGGGCTGCGGCCGCGGTGTCGGCCAGGGTGGTGCACACCGGTACGCCGTGGCGGCGGGCCACGTAGATCAGGTAGCGGTTGCGCTGGGGGTCAGGGCAGTCGGGCGGGCAGCCGAGGACGGCGCGGCCGCTGGTCACATCCAGACCGAATTCCACGTTCGTGGTGAATCCGGGGAGAACGACGATGTCGCGGGGGATCCAGAACAGGATCGCGCTCGCCGTCTTCCGGACGTTGGTCTCCCAGTCGACCTGGGTCTCGTAGCGGTCGGCGCGCTCACCGTTCCGGGATTCGGGGCTCAGGACGGTCAGCGGCTGGTCACCGGTCCACTGCGCGGCCAGGGCACGGATGGCATCGGGCCGCCAGGACGGGACCGGCGCGCTCCTGTCGGGGGTGGGGCCGGCGAGGAAGACGGACGGACCGGCCGGGAGTCCCTCTCGGGCCATGATCAGGTTGACGGTGCTCATGAGGTGGCTTCGTTCTGCGCGACGGTGGCGCGGGCGGTGTGCTGCGGGGTCCAGGGCAGGGGCAGGTTGTCGCCCTCCTTGCGGGGCACTACGTGGACATGAAGGTGGTGGACGCTCTGAGTCGCCGCCTCGCCCTTCGAGGTGATCAAGTTCGCGGCGTCCTGCTCGGCCATCAGCTCGGCGGCCCGGCGCATCACCGAGGCGGTCACGTCCGGGTCGGCACCGGCGTCCTCCACGTGGACACGCGGCAGGACGAAGACGTGCCCGTCGTTCACGCCGCCGCTGCGCGGGCGGACCGCGAGGGCATCGGGCCACTCACGGACGATGGCAGCCGGTGCCTCCCCGGCGGCGATGGTGCAGAAAGTGCAGGTCAAGGTGTTTCCCCTTCAGATGGTGGATGATGAGCGCAGTGGGGTCAGGACGGTTCGAGCATCCTGACCCCACGTCCTGTGATGGCGTCTTTGCCTGCCGCGCAGCTCGTTCCGCGGCGGGTGATCAGGCCCGGGGGCCGAACGCGCGGGCGTACGCGGCGGCGGACTTGAGCAGCTTCAGCACGTCCGGCAGGGTGCGCTGGCCGTGGAAGGTCCACTCGTTCAGGAGGACGACGGGGGCCTCGAGGAGGGCGGCGAGCAGTCGCTCCATGACGGTGACGGCGACGTACTTGGTGTCGCGAGTGCCGTGCCCGTCGAGCAGCGTGGCCTGCAGAGCGTCCGTCACGCCGTGGCCGGTGTTGATGTCGTAGAACTGCGGGTCCCAGCCCCGGCTCTCCATCAGGGCGGCGGCTGCCTCCACGTGGCGGGCTACGGCGTCGCCGGTGACCTCGGCCCCGCTGCCCCCGTACCACGAGAACGTCAACAGGCCCAGGACCTTGCCGAGGTCGGCGCCCTGCGGGAGGCGGCGGACCAGACCGGCACCGTCACGCAGCAGGCCCTCCACCATCTGCGGGGTGCGGTCGGGGTGCCCTGCCCACTGCGACAGGAGCACGACGCGGGCGCCGGTGCTCCGCTTCAGCAGCGTCTCCAGCACCAGGCAGGCCAACTGGTGGGTGTCCTCGTCGCCGACCCCGGGTGCCTGGGCGGCGTCGAGGGCCGGGTCGACGTCGGGCCGGCACTTCCCGGCCCGCATCAGGGTGGCGGCGGCTTCCATGTGGCGGGCGATCTGCTCGCTGGTGACGAGCTGGCCGCTGTATCCGCGCCACGCGGCGCCGTCCTCGGAGGCCGGGCCGGCGAACGGGTTGAACAGGGCGGTGGTGGTCATGGTTCCTCACTTTTCGGGAGTCGGACGAGATGGTCGCCAGGCGCGCCCCGCTGCCCGTCCCGCACGACGGGCGGGCAGCGGGGCGCGCCGAGGCGCGGGCGTTGAGCGGTTGGCGGGGGTGAGGCAGGCCGGGGGCCTGGTGGTGCGGGTCAGTTGGTGTCGAGGGTGAGGATGCCGGCGTGGTAGTCGGTGTACGTCAGGTCGACGTCCTCGGCGAAGTCTTCCCCGGGTGAGGTGACGGGGATGACAACGGCTGCCCATCCGGGGAGGTCGGCGAGTACGGCACGGAGTTCAGCGACGGTCATGGTGATCGGTCCTCTCTGTCGGGTGTGGGGTCAGATGGCGGCGAGGAGTGCGGCGACCAGGGCGACCAGGGCGACGGCGGTGATGTCGACCGCCAGGCGCAGCCCCTGGTACTTACGGCGGGCGATCTTGGAGAGCCGGACGACGTGGGCCGCGCGGTCGGTTGGCGCATCGAGGTCGGCGAGCAGCTGCTCGGCGGTGCACAGCGACCAGTAGAGGAAGCTGCCGCGGGGGTGCCCGGTCAGGCGCGGCCGTACGACGGTCAGCACGACGAGCATGGCGGCGACCAGGCCGACGGCGCCGGTGCCGACGAGCACGGCGGACACGCCCGGCATCGGCTTGCCGGGGATGGCGGCCACCAGCGCGGCCAGCGGCAGTGAGAAGGCGGTGAGCAGGACGCCGGACTTGGCGTCGGTGCGGCTGATCTCCGCGAGCACCGTGGCGGTGACGGCGTCCAGGCGGGCGTCGGTGTCGAGTTCCTTGGGCACGGGCGGGGTCCTTCCGGAGAGGGTTAGCGGACGTCGTTGCGGTTCTTGGCGAACAGGCCCTTCGTGGTGCTGGAGACCGTGGTGTTCTCCTGGCGGACCGTGCCGGTGTAGTGGTGGTGGACCTCCACTGGCGCGGCCGCTGTCTTGGTGCGGTCCACGGCCTTCAGGAGCGATCCGGCGGCGAGGACCAGGGCGACGGGCCCGGCGGCGCCGACCGCGAGGGTGACCGGGTCGACTTGCCCGAGCGTGTAAAGGACAAGCGAGATGGCACCGCCGGCGGATAGGGCGGCGACGCTGCCGGAGAGCATCAGGGCGCTGGCATCTGTCGCCTTCTGGCTCATCGGCGGGCGGCCGGGCTGGGCACAGGGCACGGCGTCCCCCGTGGTCGGCAGCGGGACGACGTCCTTGTCCTTGTAGCTGGTGGCCGTGGGGCCGGTGGTGCTGTAGCCCTCGGCGATGAGGCGGGCGGCCTCGGCGGCGGCCTGGGCTTCGCTGAGCGGCTGACGGGAGTGGGTGGTCGGCTCGTACATGGCGGGGTCCTCCGGCGGGCTGAGCGTGGGCATGGGGCAGGCCCGGAGCCGGGGGAGGGCTCCGGGCCTGCGGTCGGCTGTGCGGGGTGGTCAGTCGGCGGGGGTGGGGATGATGCGCTGGGTGCCGTCGGGGCGGGCGAGTTGCCCGCGGTCGCGCATGGTGCTGATGGTGGTGTTGAAGGTGCCGCGCCGGACTGGGCGGCCGCCGTCGTCCGCCAGAGCCTCCTGGAGCTCCACCACGGTCATGCCGTCGGGCGGCAGCGCTGCGAGGATCCGCTGAGCGGTCGTCATCGTCGCCGGGGTCGTCTCATCCGCCCCGACGGGCGGCGCGCTGGGAACACTCGCGCTGTCACTCGTCTTGCGAGCAGCCGCCTTGCGTTCCTTGGCGGTCATGTACGCCTCCAGGTCGATCGCGTCGCCCGGCGGCGGCTGGTCGCCGTACAGGGCGAGGATCACCGGGTCGTAGCCGACGCATGGCTCGACGCTGCCGACGACGTAGGTCCGGGCCATGCTGGTGGGGCGGCGGGACGTCAGGTGGTAGAGCATCCCCTGGCTGTTGACGTCGTCCTCGTCGTCGGCCGCTGCCTCGTTGTACCGGCGGACCCGCTGGACTTGGCCGACGACCTTCGGGATCGGCTGGAGGGCCTCGCCGCGGGGGACCAGGCCGTCGCCGACGAGCTGCTGCATCATCGCGGACGACCAGCGCAGCAGGATGACCTCGCCTTCCTTGAGCATGCCGCGCAGGGTGTCGCTGCCGCCGAGCTCGTCGAGGTGGCCGGCCTGCGCGGCGATGATGATGCCGACGCCCACCGACCGGCCCGTCCGCCCGAGCTCCTTGATGAGCCGGGCGCCTTCGTCGCGGAACGGGGCGCCCTTCTCCAGCAGCCGGTTGGCCTCGTCGACGATGCCGTAGACCAGCGGGTCGGGGGCGTCCTTGACGAACCCGGAGCGGCCCATCTCCGCGTACGCGGCCATGCGGCGTTCGGCCTCGGCGACCAGGCCGCGCAGCATGAGGATCGTCTCGTACTGCGTGGTGACCCGGGTGGCGACGTGACCCTTGGCCTCGGGCACCGACTGACCGGACTTCAGGTCGGCCAAGTGGACGACGATGCCGGAGAGCTTGCAGGCGATCAGGATCGCCTGCACCAGGCGGGACTTGCCTGCGCCGGTGGTCCCGAAGACCGCGCCGCGCTGGGCGTTGCCGGTCTTCGGGTCGAAGAGCCGGAACCGCAGTGGCGAGCCGTCGAAGTAGGTGCCGAGCGTGACACGGCCTCGTGCGTCCAGCATCAGGTCGTGCAGGTTGATTTCCCGCATGTTCATCAGGGGGTTCGACGGGTAGACCCGCACGATGGCCTGGCGCCCCACGCCCTGCTCGAAGATCACGCGGGTGTAGTCCTCGACCTTGAGCAGGTCGCAGAGCGCCTCGTGGTCGTAGCGCTTCACCCCGCCGGCCGGGGTCTTGAGCACGTACTCGCGCACGTCCGGCATCAGGTCAGCTCCTTGCGCACGGTGTACGTGGTGGCCTCGATCAGCTCGACACCGGGCATCGCGGTGGCGGCGATCTCCTCCCACAACGCGGCATCGTCGTCGGCGGCCTGTTCCGGCTCGGCGGGCTGCGGGCGCACGCCCAGGACCAGGAGCTGGACTCCGGCGCCGCGGCCGGGCACGGGCCCGACCTCGATCAGGTCCTCCGGCATGTCCAGGTACGCGGACAGGTCAGGGATGAAGTCCTTGCCGAGCGACACGGCCTTCCCCCTCGTCGCCGAGCCGATGACGAGCGCGAGGCACTGATCGGTCACCTGCCGGTGCTCCACGAGCACGGTGCCGGGGGCGACGCCGCCCTCGACCGCGATGTTCTCCCCCCACCACCGGGCCTGCGGAGTGTCGTAGACGACCGGGGCCGGAACTTCCTCCGCCGTCTCCTCCGCCTCGGCAGCCTCGGCGAGCGCGGCGAGCTCCTGGGCCACCGCCTCGTCGACGACGTCGCGGGCGAGACGGCCGGGGCGCATGCCCCAGGTGGCGCCGGTCCACAGCGCCACCACGCCCGCCTGCACGAGCAGGGACATCCCGGTGTCGGGCGCCAGGCGCTCGGCGACCAGGAGGCCGCCGGCGCCCGCGTGGGGGGCGAGGTAGACGCCGATGGCTGTGGCCCGCGCCGCGGCGGGGGCTTTGAGGATCTTGATGTTGGTCGCCAGGCCGATCCCGGCGGTCGTCACGGCGGCGAGGACGCCGGGGACGGTGACGGAGTCGGCGGCCAGGCCCGCGGTGAGGACCGCGGCCCCGGCGACGGTTGCGGCACGGCCGGCGGTGGCGCGGCTGGCCACCGCACGCACGCGAGCGAGCATGGTTCCTCCAGAAACGGGCGGGGCGGCCGGGCCATCGGCTCCGGCCGCCCCGCGGGGTCGGTGGTCTCTTCCGCTTCGGGCGGATCCGCCCGAAGCGTGTCAGCGGTTGCTGTAGTACTCCCGGGTGGCCAGCTCGCCGGGCTTGGAGACGATGGCGTCGTGCACGGGCCCGTAGTCGGCCTCGTGACCGTCCTTCGCGGCGCGGAAGTCGCCGGCCATCTCCTCCGCCTCGGCCGCCAGTGACTCGGCGTCGGAGAGCACGCCGCGCATCACACCAGCGGCGTCGCGGTGGGCGTCGACGACGGCGCCCGAGACCCACATGGCAGACGCGGTGTCGGCCAGGGTGTCCACCTGGTGCGCGCAGTCCTCGACGTAGTTGTAGGCGCCGCGTACGGACTCGCTGAGGGCGAGCATCGCCATGCTCGCCAGCCCCAGCTTGGCCGTGGCGACGGTGAAGGTGACGCCGTCGACGAACAGCTCGGCGACCTTGCTGCCCGCACGGGCGAGGTCCATTCCCATGGCTACTCCTTGTGGTACGAGGATGCGGCGGGTGCGGTGTGGCCCATGTCGCGTACGACGTCCGCGACGGGCTTGTCGTGTTCGGCCGCGATGTCTCCGGCGAGGGAGATGGCCTCCGAGGCACGGGGCAGGCCCGCCGCGACCGCGGTGGCCTTGTCCTCGACGACCCCGGCCCGGTCCATCAGCCGGGTGCACCAGCTGACGAACACGCCGGGCACGTTCTTGGCGATCAGGGAGGCGCGCAGGCCCTCCAGGGCGGCCTGGAGGCGCTGGCAGCGGTCGGCGACCTGAAGGGCGTGCTCGGCGCCCGCGAGGATCTCCTCCGCCATGTCCTTGTCCGCGTCGATGACGTCGTAGACCGTCAGGTCGCTGTCGCCGAACTGTGTGTTGCCTACCGGCGGGGCGGATCGTGCGGGCGGTCCTCCGGCTCCGGGCATCGGGATCGCCTCCTTTCTCGTGTTCTTCGGTGCCGGCGAGCTGGTGCTCGGCGGCGGTGCTGAGGGAGTGGGGGGAGCCGGGGTGGCCGGCGGTGTCTGCGGCTCGGCGGGGCCGGGCGGGAGACCCGGGCGCGGGGCGGCGACGTTGTTGATCCGGGCCCGGCGCCGCAGCACCTCCGCCCGCTCCTCCGCTGCCCTGGCACGGCCCTGGGCCTCCCAGTCGGTCCGGTGGAGCGTGGTCTTGTACTCCACCCGCATGCCGGGCGGCGGCCGCAGCCACTCCCCGTCCGCCCGCGGCTCCTCCCGCGGCGGCGGCTGGTGCTCGCGGGTGCGGCGGGACCGCGACCCGGGCCCGGACCCCGTCGGCCCCCCGGTCTCCGGTCCCTCGCTCCCGGGCGACGTGGCCTTCGGCGGCGCCGTCGACGATCCCTTCGGGGCCCGCTTCTTCTTCGAGCCGCCCTCGGCCGGGGTGTCCTTCCTGTGCCTGCTCAGCACGGGCGGGTCGAGGTCCCCGCGCCGCTCTGTGAGCCGACGCTCCGCCTCCTCCGTGAGGGACTTCCCGAGCGTCGTGCGGTCCTCCTCCTCGGCTTTCCGTGCCTTCCGCCGGGCCTTGCGGTCCTCCTTGGCGGCGGCCCGCTCCTGCCGGCGGGCCTCCCGGGCCGCGTCGCGGCGATCGGCCCTGGCCTCCAGACGCCCGTTGCGGATGCGGTCCTTCACGGCCTGCCGGTCGTCCTCCGAACCGTGCTTGCGGTCCCGGCCCTTGCCCCAGTCCTCCAGCTTGGCCGCCGCACGGTCCGAGGCCCGCTGGTCCTTCGCCCGCCGCTTGTCCGCGGCCCGCTCCTGGCGGCCACGGGCCCGCTCCAGGCTCGGGCTGGACGCGCTGGAGCTCGGTGACTTGCCGGACTTCGGACTCTTCGAGCCCGGCCCGGAGCCGTCCTTGCCCTTGCCGCCTGAGCCGTCCGGCCCCGTCGAGCCCTTACCGCCGCCCTTGCCTTTGGCACCGGGGTCGTTCTTGCCACCGGTTCCGGACTTCCCGCCACGGCCGCCCCCGGTGCCGCCGCTCTCGCCGAACGTCCCCTTCGAGCCGCCCTTGCCGCCGCCCTTGTTCTTGGTGGCGTCGCGGCCGAACTCGGTCGGCGACTGCACGCGCTTCGCGCGGGCCTTCGCCGCGTCGTGGCCGATGGCCGCCAGGGCGGACTCGTGCTCGGCGCGGTCCTTGATCCGTCCGGCCTTCGCCTTCGCCGCGGCCAGGCGAACGGGCGCCTGCTCCTGGAAGCGCTGGCGGCGGTCGTCCACCCACTGCGTCATGCCGCGCAGGGCGGCGACCGCAATGCCGATCGACGCCACCATCATTCCGCCCAGGCCGTCCCGGCCCCGGCCGCCCTCGGCCTCTTCGTCGCCCTCGTCACGGGCCTCTGACCACAGCGCGGCCGGGAGCGCCGTGCCGTGCGCCGGTGAGGCGGGGACGGGCGGGGGAGGGACGGCAGGTTCGGGGATCGACACCGTCGGCAGGACCAGGGTCGGCGGGGGCTCCTCAAAGTCCTCGTCCTCGTCGGTCACCGGAACGGTGGGTGGGGCCGGCGGCATCGGTGGCAATGGCGGCGGCGGTGGGGGAGGAGGCGGGGGCGTGCCCCCTCCCGTCGGCCGGAACGGGAGCACCCGGCCGGGCCGGCCGGGGGTGCCGTCGGTCTCGTCGCTCATGATTCCTTCCCAGAAAGGGTTGACAGGCTGTGACCGCCTCGCGTACGCGCGCGCGTGTCCGTGCGCCCGTGTGTCCGCGCCTCCGCATTACGCGTGCGCGAGGCGGTCACAGCCCCGGATTGACCGGTGAATTGATGGAGGCGGCGCTCACTGCTCGTAACGGGAGACCCAGACCGAGATCGTGCGGGCCAGGTCGTTCCAGACCTCGTCGTCGCCGCTCTTCTCCCTCGTCGCGGCGACGGCCCGAGCCCGCTCCATCCACGACTCGGCCAGCCCGCGCGGGCCGCGCGCGGCCCGCTCCGCCTGGCGCTTCTCGAAGTGCGCCCGCCGGTTGGCCGCCTGACGCTCCGCCTTGGTCTGCGCAGCCATCAGGCACCCCGCCGCAGGCCGTCGAAGACGTCCCCGAACTCGTCCGTGGCCGTGGCCTTCACGGGGGCGGTGCTGGACTGCCCGGACTCGATCTCCGGGCGGCGGCCGGCCTTTTCCAGCTTCCGCCGGTGCTTCGCCTCCCGCTTCTCCGCGCGCTTCTCCGGCAGCTCCTCGTAGGAGCGCTGGTACCGCTGGTTGAACGCGACCAGGTCACCGACGGCCGCCTCGACGTCGTCGGCGGCCTTGAACAGCGGCTTCGTCACGTGCCGGGCGCGGAGCGCGGCCTGGCCCGGCAGGTCGCCCTCGATGCTGTCCATCTCCTTGACCAGCGCGGCCATCTCGCGGGCCAGGCGCCGCAGGTCGTCAACGATCGGCAGGAGCTGCGCCCTGCGCTGCTCCAGGTGGATCGCCCGGTCGGCGGGGGTCTTCAGGTGATCGGGGGTCCATTTACTGCCGTTCATGTCTCTCTCCTGACAGGGAAAGGGGCGGGGCCGCCGCCCCCTGGAGAGGCACGGCGGCAGCCCCGCGGATACGGGGGGGGAGGGCTGCGCCGCCGGGCTACCCGGCTCAGGCGCTGATGCGGGCGCGCTCGACGGCGCGGACCTGGTTGCGGACGTACTCGGGGCCGGTTACCGGATCGAGGGCGAACTCCCGGGCGAGCTCCGCGTGGGAGACCTCGGCGCCGGAGTCCATGAGCTCGCGCACCCGGGTACGGATCGCCTCGCGCGTCTCTGCGGACGGCGCACTACCGGACGCCCTACCGGATCCGGTACCGGACGCCTTACCGGATGCGGTACCGGACGCCTTACCGGACCGGCTACCGGACGTCTTACCGGACCGACTACCGGATCCGGTACCGGACGCTTTACCGGACCGGTTACCGGATCCGGTAGAACGCGGGTTACCGGATCCGGTAGAGGCCGGGTTACCGCCGCCGCTACCGGACGGATTACCGGTACCGGCAGGAGGCCGACTACCGGTACCGGTACCGGTACCGGACGGCCGGGGCTCCTCGCGCTCACCGCCGTCGTCTTCGTCCGGTACCGGGGAGACGCTCGGCTGGCCGTGGCCCATCAAGTTGTGCACACGCCAGACCACGGCCACGAACATGGTCACCACCGCGATGATCAGGCCGGCGTCACCCGTCGCGTCCGGCGCGGCGAGGTGGTAGGTGACGTTCGCGCCGAACATCAGCAAGAGCGCCGGGTAGACGTCCCGCTGCCGCTTGAAGGCGACGATGCAGTAGATGTCGATGGCGACCGGCAGCAACGGCGAGAACTTCCCGAAGCCCACCATCTGCGCGAGGTGGTACTCGCCGGTCGCGGCCAGCCCGATCGCGGCGAACAGCGCCGCCCAGACGGCCATGTCCCAGAACAGGACCGACATCCGCAGCCGCCGTTGCGCCCACGACGCCCGGCGGGCCTTCGCGGCGAGCGCCTTCTTGTACTTCTGGTCGGCGGCGGCCTGGTCCCGCCGGGCGCGGGCGGTGGCTTCGACCGCTTCCTTGAGAAGCTGCTCCTTCTCCTTCGCCGCTTCGGCCAGGACGGAAGCGGCGTCCTGACGGGCCTGCGCCTCGGCCTTCTTCCGCATCTCCTCCAGGTCGGCGGCGAGCTGGTCGCGCTGCTCCTGGTGCAGGGCCTGGTGCTGGTCGGCGAGGTCGGCGCGGACCTGCTCCGCTGCCCGGCGGGCGGCGGCCAGTTCCACCTCGATCTCGGCGCGCCGCTCGGCCAGCTCCTCGTCCAGGTCGAGCTTGGCCCGGCGGCGGATCAGGGCGGCTTCGGACTCGGCTGTCTGAAGGATCGCCTGCGTCTGGGCCGCCTGCTCCTGGATCGTGCTGCGGATCTTCGCCGCGTCGGCCACTGCCCTGCTGTACTCGTCACGGTGGGCGGCCACCAGCTCGGCTGCCCGGTCCGCCGCCTCGTCCAGCAGCTTGCGCGCCTGATCCCGGGCCCGGTCCGTGATGGCCTGGGCGGCCCGCTCGGCCTGAGCACGATGGCGGCCCGCGACGGCGCGGGCCTCCGTGATCGACGCCTTGGCCTGCCGGCGGGCGTCCTCGCGGGTCTCCTCAGCATCCTGCTCGGCCGCGGCACGGACGCTGTCCGCGTCCACGGCCGCGCGCCGCAACCGGTCACCGGCCTCCTCGGCCGCCTCGGCCAGGACCTGCCGGGCATCAGCGGCGGCCACCCGGCGGATTTCCCCGGCTTGCTCCTCGGCGCTGCGAATCAGCGCCGCGGCTTCGTCGGCCGCGTCCTTCGCCGCGGCAGCGCGCGCCGCGTCCGCGTCCTCGGCGGCCTGCCGCAGCCTGCGGCCGGCCTCCTCAGCGGCCTCGACCAGCACCTGCCGGGCATCGGCGACCGCGCCCTGGCGGATACCCCGGGCCTGCCCCGCGGACGCGGCGAGCAGCTGCTGCGCCTGGTCGAGTGCGCGGTGTCGGGCGGCCGCAGCGGCACGGTCGGCGAGGTTGCGGTGACGGGCTGCGGCAGCCCGGGTCGCGATACGGACCTCGCCCGCCTCGGTACTGGCCTGCTGAAGCCTGCGGCCGGCTTCCTCAGCGGCCTCGATCACGGTCTGCCGGGCGTCGGCGGCAGCGCCTCGGCGGATCAGCGCCGCTTGGTCCTCGGCCTGGGCAGTCAGCGCTGCGGCCTTGTCAGCTGCGGTTCGCCGGACATCGTCCAGGATCCCGTTGCCGTCGTCCACGATGTCAGCGGACTGAGGACTGCCCCCCGCCCGCCCCGCCGTACGGGGCCCCGGGGTCTTCTTCTTCGGCGGAGCGTTCCGGGACGCCGCCTTCTTGGTGCCGCGAGTGGCTGTGGCGGCCACGCCGCCTCCTTTCCATACGAGGTGGTCCCGCACCGATCGGATCGGTGCGGGACCACAGGGGGTGGGTGATCAGGTGGCCGCCAGCTCCGCCACCCGGCCGACCAGCACGGTGTGCGCACCGGGGGCCATTTCCTTCTGGTCGGCGGTGATCGCCGCGTTCCGCTCACCGAAGGTCATCGGGCGCCCTTCGGGCTACGAGGTTCTGGTGCGTCTCGTAGTCGGTTGCCGTCCAGTGGGCAGGGTCGCCGTGCTCCGCGCGGAACGCGGCCGCGGTGGGCGAGGGCGCCTGCCAGGACTCCTGAAGCTCGAAGTGGGCCAGCCACTGGTCGGTCGTGGCTCCCGCCAGGTACAGGCGCTCGACCATCCGCTCCAACCGCGGGGTGACGTCGTGGTCCCAGCCCAGCACCGCAGCTGCCGTTGCCAGCAGCACGTCGGTCCCGCCCTCCAGGCGGGCGATCGCCACGATCTCGATACCGGTGAGCTGCGCGGCGCCGACCATGGCGCCGGCAGCCACCGCGAACGGGATCACGTTGCGGACCGTGAACCGCGCGGTGCGCGCGAGGAGGTAACGGGTGCTCATGCCTGCACCTCCACCGCGACCTCGTCGCCGACCCGCGGGGCCTGCGTGATGGCCCATCCGTCCGGCACAGCCCCGGGCACCCCGCGGTCCGTGTGGTGGTAGCGCTCGGCGAGGTCCTCGACGTGCGGCGGGGTCTCGGTCTCCGCCAGCCGGTGCGTCGTAGCGATCCAGCCCTCCCGGCGGTCCTTGTCCACCGGGGTCGGCCCCCACGGGACGTCGCCGATGGACGGATCGGCCGCGCGGGCAGCGTCCTCGGCGGCCTTACGGGTGCGGTGGGCACTGTGCACCAGGCCGTCACGGACCAGCACCTCGACCGGCGCCTCAGCGGCCCGCCAGAAGTGGTCGATGACGTCCAGGAGCTGCTTTTCGACCGTCCGCAGCGTGGCCACCTCCGCGATGACCCGCGTCAGGTCGGCCGCCAGCTCGTTCCCCCGCTTCGTCTCCGCTCGGAGGTCGTTCTCCAACACGGAGGCCCGCTTCTGGGCCAGGAGGGCGTTGTCGTCGACCGTGTGGTCGAGGTCGTCGCGTTCGCTCTTGATGCGGGCGAGTCGGAGCTGCACCGCGCTGACGCGGGCCTCGGCGTGGTCGCGCTGGCTGGTGAGCTCGGCCAGACGGCGTTTGGTGATGAGGCGGATCATGCGGAGTACCCCCTGACGGTGCCCGGACGCGGGCGGGTGAAGTGGTGGAAGGCAAGGCGGACGGCGCAGCGGGCGAGGAGACCGGCGGCGGCGAGGACGACCGCGGCCTTCGTCAGCGCCGCGGCGGCGATGGCGACGGCGACGAGCGCGGGCTCCAGCACCAGGCCGGCCCCGAAGGCCAGGCCGAGCAGGACGCCGACCAGCGCGGCCAGCGCCGCGGGGTGCAGCTCGTCGACGCGGTCCCGCAGCGTCCGCCACAAGACGGTGAGGTGGGTGCGGTCCATCACTGCTGCACCCCCGGGACGGCCTTGCCGGTGCCACCAGTCGAGCGTTTGTTGTCCTCGGCGACTCGGCGGGACAGCTCTTCGCGGTCCTCCGACCGCGACATGTCGCCGCTCATGCCGCCACCGCCTTCGTGGCCTCGTCGCGGGCGGCGTCCAGGGCGGCCGTGATCTCCGTCAGCTCGCCGACGGAGATCCGCGAGCTGTCCGCGGTGATGTGCAGGGTGACGCGCCCCTGGCACATCGTCCCGGTGATGCGGATGAGCGCCGGGGTGCAGGCCAACGCGCTGTTGTCGAGCTTCTTCAGGAGCGCCGGCAGCAGGCCGACGGCCTCCGGGGCGACCTCGACGGTGGTGGTGATCTCGCCCGGCGCCACCGTCACGGTGACCTCGGCGTCGAGGTGAGCGAGCGGCTGGACCTCCTCGCGGAGGGTCCACGCCTGGGCGATGACGTCCTCGACGCCGTCCACCAGGGCGGTCGGGCGCAGCGGCACGGCGGCGGATGGGATGATGGTCATGCGGATCTGCTCCTAAGTCGTTGATCCGTGGACCCCCGCGACACGGCGTTGCACCGCCGCTGCGCCTTCGGCGCTCGTCGTGGGGGTCGCGCCGTCGTAGCGGCGCGGTGAGCGGGCAGGGAATCGCACCCCGGCCCCACCCCTGGGGCCCTGTATCCCGCTCTCGGGCTGCCGTGCGGCCAACCCCCCGCTCAAGACCTCGCCACCGGAAAACTGCTGGCGAGAGGGTCGTCTCGTCCCGAAGGACGGCAGAGGCGCCGCGCCCGAAAATCAGCTCTCTGTTGAGTTCTCAAGGCCACGGCGTCCGGTCGGCCTAGCCCTGACGGGCCGGTTCCCAATGGCGCAGTTACGGCATGGCCATGCCGTCAAGCACGTAGATCGAGAGGCGTTAAACCTAGGTTTTTCGCGACCCAGAAAGATGACACCACACCGCACCCGCCGTGTCAATAATCCTAGGTTTTTCGAACTCTCCATCTAGGCGCGACGGGGGGGGGAGGCGTTAAAACCTAGGTCTGTTCTAGGCTGGTGGTGACGCCGAACCGAGGAGAGACAGCCCTGATGACCGAACCCCGAGCCGCGAAGTGGCGACAGCTCGCCGCGGAACTGCGCACCGCGATCTCAAACGGCACGTACCCGCCCGGGTCGACGTTGCCGCAGGTCAAGACATACGCAGCCGAGCACGGCGTCCACCACGAAACTGCCCGCAACGCGTACAAGGAGCTGGAGAAAGAGGGTTTGATCCGCGCCACCCAGCGCCGCGGATCGATCGTCCTGGAGCCCCCGGTGCGTCGCCGCATCACACGCGGCGTGACCGTCGCTCGCGACCCCGAGCGCGGTTACGTGTTCCCCGCCGCAGCCCGACCAGATGAGCCCTGGGAAGTCCACGGAAAGCCATTCCGCAAGGAACTGCCCGCTCCCGCTGAGGTGACCGGGGCCTTCGAACTCCCCTCCGAGACGCCCGTCCTACGCCGCCGACGCGTCACGAGCCCCGCCGGCGAGCCACCGTTCCAGATCGTTGACACCTGGCTCAGCCCCGAGGCTGTCGCAGATGCCCCGGAGGTCGCCGAACCCTCTCCCGGACCTGGCGGATACATCGACCGCCTAGAGGAAGCTGGCCACGGTCCCATCACCTGGGAAGAACGACTCCGCCCTCGAATGCCAGACCGCGAGGAGGCGAAGCTCTTGGGGATCGCGCTCTCCATCCCCGTGCTGGAGTCCGTGATCGTCGGGTCGTCAGCCCGCACCGGGAAGCCGATCGAGGTCACGATCCGCGTCATCCCGGGAGACCGCGTCGAACTGGTGGGAGAGCTCCAGCGAGGCAAATCCGCCAAGTGGCCCGTGGCTCCCGTCCGCCCCTCAGCGCAGGCCGACTAACCCACGGCCACCGGGCAACACACCCAGGTATGACAGAGGCCCCGCACTCCAAGGAGTGCGGGGTTCGTCGTGCGTTGCCGTACGGAAAGGGTCCTGTCCGCGACTCGCGGACAGGACCCTTTCCGTACGGCTTCACCCGCCAGCCGCCCACCAGCTTCGCCCCCCGGCTTCTCTGCGTCAGCTGTCGGGGATGCTGCCGCGAGCTGACAGGCCGTGGCGGGCGGCGATCAGCTCGTCCAGGAGCGCGAGGATCTCGTCGCGCAGGGCGGCGGCGGTCAGAGGGTTGGACGCCTCGGCGGTCGGCGGAGGGCCGATCACAAGGATCGGCCGCAGGCCGCGGAGCCGGGCGGCGAGGCCGGGCCCGTCCAGCTCCTTCACCCAGGCCACCAGCTCCTTGTCGGACGCCGCGGCGGTCAGCTCCGGCCAGGTGCAGTTGAAGGTCGCCAGGTCGAAGACGGCCTCGCGCAGGCGGGGCTCGTTGGCGCGGCACCAGGCATCGCCGGCGCGGTCGCGGGCATGGGCGGCGCGCAGCTGGTCGGGGTAGCGGTCGGCGCCGCGACTGGCGGCTTCGCGCTCCAGGCGGACGGCGCGGGATTCCGCGCTGGTGCGGGAGGACAGTCCGAGGGCGGTGGCGATCTGCTGCCAGGAGGCATTGCGGGTTCGGGCGGCGCGGGTGAGGCCACGCGCTCCAGGACGTCGAGGTCCGCGCGCGCCTGGTCGAGCTGGGTGAGGGCGGCGAGGACGTCCTCGGCGGGTACGTCCACCGGTTCGGCGCCGTCGGCCAGGCCGTAGCCGTCGGCGGCCGCGCGGACCGCGTGCATCGCGCGTACGGGGTCGTGCCAGGGCCGGCCGTCTCCGTAGCGGTCCTGGAGGAGGGCCTGGGCGTCCTGGAGCTGCTGCTCGCGTGCCGCCGGGTCGATGGTCGCCATGGTGGCAGCCTGCCACCGCACGGCCGTGTCCGCGAATCACGGACACGCTGGGTGCAGTTCCCGATCACGGGAGCCACTCGACCGTGCCCGCCCGTTCCTCTCGTGACGCACCCCTGCCCGCGCAACCCCCTCCATCTTCCGACCGACCGCACGCGGCATCCCGAAATGCTGATGGCCCCCGCGCCGGAGCGTCGGGGGCCATCGAGACCTGTAGAGGCTGTCACGCAGGGGCACTCAACAACGACCCCACCTGCCGACACTGTCGCCCTAGAGAACAGTATGGGCGCTTCACTTCCCCATACTGTCCACCTGAGGCACAGTTCCAGCTCAGCCCCGGATTCATGCCCAGTGTGAGACGTTCATGCGGTGCGGCGCAGCGGCACAACGTTGCTCCGCGCCTCAGCGAGCGCACCCAAGCCGTAGTAGCTAACGTTCCCGTGCCGGGAGGCCAGACGCAGCCAACCCGCCTCGACAAGGATCGGCAGCGTCTTGGACAGCAGAGGCCGATTCATGGCAATTTCCTTGGCGATCTTCTCACCCGTCTTCACAACCGCGTCGCCGAACTCGGGGTCCTTCGCCTCGGTCAGGTAATACAGCACTATCCGCATCTGCGGATGCGGAAGGGACATGACCTGACGCAAGACGACCGGGTCGATCCCGCTTGAAACGAGATCACTCATCACGCCGATTCCTTCCTGTCAGGGAGACCTGGCACCACCGGCAAGCGGTACGCAGCAGCATCTTCCCGCTGCTGCTCGCCGCCGGCACGTGAAGCATGGTGAGGCGTCGTCCGGTAGTAGGTCGTCCGCCCGTGCTTCTCCGCTTCGAAGAGTAGCCCGGCCTTCACCAACTTCCGGATCGACGCAGAGACACTCCGAGTCTTCTTGCCGATGAAGTCGGCCATCGCCTCACGGGACCAGCGGAGCACGTCCCCGCGCTTCTCCGGGCCGTGCACATGCAACGCAAGGACGTCGCGGTCACACGGCGTCAGGCCGGACTCCTTGTTCAGAACGGCCAGCCCCACTCGGTTGCTTACTGCACTAAAGCCTCCCGGAAAGTTGTACGTAGGACGACGGTCGTCGTCGCCCTCAACCTCGATCAGTTCGCGCCGTTCGCCAGTCTCGGCCTCGACGAATCGGCGAACCCGATTCGGTGCAGCTGACATCGCAGCAGCCGTCACCTTTCCCCTAGGGAACAGTGTCGCGGTGATCATTGCACAACACTGTTCCTGGGAGCAACAGTCAACACCCCCGGCGTCCCTTCCGTTGAAACTGTTGCCCTCAGGAACAGTGACCGGCCCCTGGCTTCCCAATATGAGGCAGCACGGGGCCGGTTAAAAAACCGCGTTTCTGCAGGTCAGACGCCTATTTGCCGCGCTTCCCTCTATGTACTTGCAGGATGAGGCACAGGGCCGGATTCCCCCTATCTCCGATCTCCGGCGCAAGCGCCGGAGCGGGGATCGCCCCGCACGCGACCAGGGGCCAGGCCCCCCTGGACCGGCCACCTGGAAAGGCATACAGGCAAAACGCGCTGCCGCCTGCCCTGCGCGCCGGCCGCCGGAGGCGTCCGCCACGCACCACTCGGGCCTTGGCGGCCCTCCTTGGGCAGTTGCCTCAGGGTCTTGTGGCTGGCCTCCGATGGGGTAGGCGGGTGTTCTGAGGCTGAGTCCGAACTGCGGCTCGGCTCCTCCGTGTGCCTCCTCGACCGTAACCACAACCCGTTCGCCACGACGTTGCGGTTCAGTGCCTCGAACCCGTCACGTGTGCACCTTCACCCCCACCCTGCGCACCGCGGTCTTTTTGTGTTTGATCGTCTCCTGAGCAACCACCCGGGACTCCGCTCCGCTGGTGCTGCCCACTGCCCGGCGGTTGTCCCGATGGCCGCACGCGAAGCGAGGGGAGCGACGACCTCAGTGACCCACAGGTCACCTCACCGTGGGATGGGCTACCGAGATCGCACGGTGCCAACCAAGCTTCCCTAACAGGCCCATGGACTCCGTCTCCTCGGTGGCACCAGTACCCCGGTACTGGTGCCACCCAGACGTCCCGAGGCGACCCCCTCACGCTGGAAGCGCATGTCGGAGGCGCGACCACGACGTGGCCGCAGGTATCCGAGAAGCGGGGCGGGCACGTGCTGGCTCCTCGAATCCATGGGCCTGTTAGGGGGTAGGTGGATGTGGGGCGGGGGCCCGTCACCTGCGGGGGCGCGGGACGCCGGCGCACTGACGCACCACCGTGGCCCAGGTGATGACGGGCCCCCGCCCGTGGGGGCTGGCCTGACCTCGTACGTGCGGGTCAGAGATGAAAAAGGACGCGCTGCGCGCGGCGACCACAGGAGAAGGGCGGCGCGCCCCTGAGCGGCCCTGTGCGGGTCCGGGAGTCGCTCAGGGCCCCAGGTGTCCCGAAGGGTGTACCGGGCCTTCCTGGGCCCTGCTGCGCCCCTTCTCGGTCGCGGTCTGCGTGATCACGGCTGAGGTGCACGGAGCGTTCACTGGGCCGGCGGCGTCACCGCCCGAAGTGGGTCCTGCGCTGTGGAGCGGGAAGTGGAGCGAAAACGGACGTTTTTGCTGCGCCGCGATCCGATCGACGACGGGCGGATCGCGGGGTTCGTGTCGAGCCCCTCGTTCCCGGTTCCGCCCCTACGGTGGGGCCGTGACGAGCGATCAGAAGAAGTGGACGCAGGGGCTCCGCGCCCGAGGTCGGCGCGCGCGGCAGCGGCTGGAGCTGGGCTGGAAACCGTGCGGTCGGACAGTGGTGGAGGAGGGCCCGGCCGCCCTGGTCTCGATGGTGGAGGTGGCGGCGCTCGCGCTGGCGCTGGACCTCGTGGAGCAGGCGGCACAGCCGCCGGAAGGGCTGGCCCGTACGACCGCTCTCGGCTGGAGGGCGGGCGCCGGCGCGACAGTGGAGGCCCTGCGTGCCGCGCTGGAGCATCAGGCCGGGCTGCTCCCGCCACCTCCGCCTCCCCGGCCGCGGCGGGAGTCGCTTCCCCTGGCGGCGCCGGAGGAGATGGCGGAGGGCGCCTTGTGCGTGCGCGGCGTCGACTGGTCTCAGGCCTGATCACCCCTTCCGGTCACCACGCCTGATTCAGCCATTTTCTGTAAGGCACCTTACGGAAACTCCGTAAGGTGCCTTACATTATTGGCATGGAAGAGACGAAGCCCGCAGGACCCGCCGGCGTGCCCGCGCAGGTGCCTCCCCGGTACAAGGAACTGGTCGAACAGTGGGGCCCGGCCGTCGGAGTGGAGGACGCCCGTACCCGGTGGGGGAAGTTGGTGGCCGCCGCCGAGGACGGCACCGTCACCCTGATCGCGATGGACACCACGGCGAGCCTCGGCTACCCGACGTGGGCCGCCCTCGCCCCCCTGGACAAGGTCGCCGACCCCGGCCGGTGCCCGGTGTGGCCGCTCACCTCCGCCCGCCCCAAGCTCGCGGACGTGGTGCTGGCCGCCACCCGCTTCCCCGATGGGGCGCCGCAGATCCTCACCCGGCACCGGCGCCCGGTCGTCGCCCTGGTCGCCGCCCTCACCCTGGTCGACCTCCCACCGGACGGTGAGCGCATCGAGATCGACGCCTTCCTGCGGGAGGGCGGCACCATCACCCTCGCATTCGATCCGGGGCAGGACGGCGCCACCGACGAGGAAGGCGACCTGGTCCAGGAGCCGATCCCCGAGCGGTACATCGTTCGCGCCAAGGAGGCGGACGGCGGCGAGATCGGCGAGGGCGAGGGCGACAGCGTCGCTGAAGCCCTGCTGCGCCTGTGGCGCCCGCCCGCCCACCTGTACTCGGACGAGCCGCCGTTCGACCCCTGGGGCAAGCCCCGGCCCGACGACCTGCCGGAATCCACGGTGCGGTTCTGACCCCTCCCCTCGCGACGAAGGAGCGATGCACGTGACCACCACCCTCAAGGCCCTTCCCGACTACGGGCCGCGCCAGTTCGGCGACCGGCTCGGCTTCTCGGAGTGGCAGTTCGAGCGGGCCCGGCGCCTGGACCTGATCCCCGCGGCCGACCTCGGCGGCCGCTGGTCGGCCGACGTCTTCAACGACGTCGTCGCCCGCCTCGACGCGGTGCGCGCGGCGGTCGGCACCGTGCCCGACGTCGGGTCGGGCCGCGCGGAGGAGTACCTCGCCGAGAAGTTCGACGGCCTGACGGTCCACCCGGGCACGGCCGCCGAACTCGCCCGGCGCGGGCACCTCCCGCGCCGCGGGGAGTACAAGGGGCACACCTTGTACTGCGGGCTGACGCTGGAGCGCTTCACCGACCGCCGCAAGGTGGCCCGGGCCTCCGCCGCCGGCCGCACGTACACCCGGGACGACGCGGCGGCCGTCCTCGGGCTGCGCCCCGCGGACTTCGACCACCTACTGCGCGCGGGCCTGCTGACACACTCGGAGACCACCGTGTCCGCCTGGTACAAGGACATCACGGTCCGGCTGTACCGTCAGGCCGACCTCGATCGGGTGCTGCGCTCGTCCCGGATTGACTGGGACGCCGTCGGTGCGACACCGAAGGGGCGTCAATCGCCGCTGACTCAACTCCCCACCCATGCGGGATAGCCACCGCCGACCGATGGCGTGCTGGGACCAGCTCGGACGACCGGTGACGCTTCTGACCAGTGGCCAGGGGTGACGCACGAAAGTCCGTGTCAGTGAATCGCTGACACGGACTTTCGTGCCGCTGTGTTCACGTCGGGGTGGGCTCAGCTGCGGCGACCGCCCGGGTCGGCCTGCCCGCCCCCCTGGCCCGGTCGACCGCGGCGAGCAGCGCCGGCTCCCAGCCCGCGGCCGCCAGCGCGACGTCGGCATGCAGGCCAGCCTCCGCCAGGACGGCCAGCTGCACCGCGTGCTCGACACCCTCTGCCCACGCCTCGGTCACCGCCTGGCGCACGGCGACCCGGGCCGCCAGCTCCGCGGTGGTGCCCACCTCCTCCGACCGGGCCGTCGCCAGCTCCTGGCCGCGAACGGCAACGGCATCCAGCAGCGCAGCGGCCCGCTCGGCGTCCGGCTCCCGGGGCGCCTTGCGGGCCGTCGGCCGGACACCGCGGCGCAGCTGCTCCATGCGCGTCGGCAGCGGCCGCCAGTCGGGCTCGGCGGCCATCTCGGCGTTCGTCTCCTCGACCGCCCGCGTCCACGCACGGCTCAGGCCCCGCGGCTGCAGCGGTGTCCCGGCCGGGGTGGTCTGCCCACCGAGGTGGTTGCCGCGCAGCGAGACCCACAGCTCGCCGGATGCGCCCCGGGCGAGCAGCGCCTGGCGCTCGGGCAGCCACCGCCGCAGCGCCGCCCGGGTCAGGCCGGACAGCGGCAAGATCTCCACGTACGCGTCCGCCTCACTCCAGCCCTGCGGTCGGCGCAGGACACGCAGCTGCTCCAGCGTCGGCGAGAGGTCCTCGACGGTCCGTGCGCACAGTTCACCGGCCCGGACGCCGGTGTCGGACACGACCGCGCCGATGGCGAGCATCCGCAGTCTGCCGGCGGTCGCCCCGGGCGCGTCGGCCAGCTCGGTCAGCTGGGCGCGCAGCAGCGACCGCGGGCGCGTGCCGACCGTGGGCTTGCTCGGCGGGTCGGGCTGCGCCGGCAGGGCGGCGTCGCTCTCGGCGCCGCACGCCTTCACCAGCAGTCTCAGGACTTCCAGCCGGATCTGTTCGCTGTTGTCGGATCGCTTGCCCGGGTCGCGGGCCGCGCGGAGGCGCAGGGCTCCGCTGCGGGCCAGTCGCAGGTAGCGCGCCACGTGTTCGTAGCGGTAGATCTCCTGGACGGTGGCCTCGTCGGTGAGTGGATGGTCGGGGTGGGCCAGGGCGCGGCCGTATTCGCCGGCGACCCAGCGCACCTGGCGGGCGCGGGACGCGCTGGTCGACGGCCAGCTCGTCACCTCGGCCGCGGCGGCCGCGAGCAGTGCCCCGCCGGTCAGCGACCGGTCAACGGCGGTCACGACCGGGTCTCCCGGGCGCCGACGACCGCGAGACGGACGTTGGAGAGTTCGTCGATCAGCGTGAGCATCGCGTCGCGGGCCTCGGTTGCCACGGCGGCCTGTTTCACGGTGACCTCCTTGCCGCCGGCCCGCGCGCCGGTGGTCGGCGCCAGGCGCGGTTCGCCGTACGGAGCGAACGTGACCTTCAGGTGCTCCAGGCACTGCATCAGCTGCGGGCCGCTGCCGCCGGCGGCGAGCGTGGCGCCCAGCTGGTGCATGTGGGAGGCGACCAGCACGTTCGTGTCCATCTCCGTCCAGGCGCCCGCGGCGTCGTAGAGACGCTCCCCGACGGCGCGGATGCGGTCCTCGTGCGTCTCGCACCACGCGTCAGCGGCTCGCTGGCGGGAGCGCTGGAGGCGTGCACCGGCGACGTCATGGTCCTGGTGGTTGTTGTTGGCGGCGCTCTCCAGCCGCATCGCCCGGGACTCCGCGCTCTGCCGGCTACTCAGGAGGAGGCTGTCGGCGACCCTCTGCCAGGAGGTTCCCCGGGCGCGGACTGCGCGGATCAGGTCCAGCTCCAGTCGCTCCAGCTGCTGGCGCGCGCCTTCCACTTGCGTGAGGGCGGCCAGGACGTCGTCGACCGGTACCTCCGAGCGCCCCTCTCCGCGGGTGGAGTGGTGGCCGTACGCGGCGGCCCGTACGGACTTCATTGCCGCGGCGGGGTCGTGGATGTCGCGGCCGTCGTTGTAGCGGTCTTTGAGCAGCTCCTCGGCCGCCTGCTTCAGCGCGCGCCTCTTCGTGGAATCCATCGCCATGGCGTCAGCATTTCACTGACATGCCCCATTGTCAGCGGAACACTGACAATGCCACGAAGGTGTGCACCCAACGCGAAGGCCGGCCCGCACACGGGGTGCGGGCCGGCCTGCCTCAGGGCGGAAGGGCGCGCGCCCTACAGCGGCTTGCGGTCGCCCTGGGTTGTTTCGCACGCCGAGCACCACCAGTAGGCGCCGGCCCTGCCGGGCGTCACGTCCGCCGTACTGGGCGCGGTCAAGGTCCCGCACGTCCCGCAGGAAGGGGCGGGGCTGTAGACGGCGGGCGCGCGCAGCGCCTTCTTCTGAAGGGTCGTGGCCCTGGTCAGGAACTTGGAGCGCAGCTCGGCGTACTCCGCCGCCTCGCCTTCCTGGGCGGCCTGGGTGAAAGTGTCCTTGCTGATGCTCTTGTTGAGGGCGTTGAGCGTTTTGATGGCGTCCATCAGGGCGACGATCGGCTCGGGAACGATCTCGGCATCGACGATCTCTTCCTCGGTGCCGCCCGTGGCGTCGTCCGCCGGGCTGCCTGCCGCCTCGGTCTGCTGCCCACCGCCGGCGGCCTCCGGTGTGCGAATTCGCACGCCGTTGTTCGAGTTGTTCGATTCCCCGTCCTCCGTCTCCTCATCGGGCGCGGTGTCCGGGCCGTGTCCGAGGGCGCGCCGGGCGGCGCGTTCCATCTCGACGCGCTGCTGCTCGGGCACCTCGGGCAGGGCGGCCGGGAGCACCTCGCGGGTGGCGCGCAGGTCCTCGGCGGTGGGCTTGCCTCCCAGTTCTTCAACGACCTCGTTGACCACGTCGAAGAACATGACCGCGGCGTCGGTGCCGAACTGGCTCTGCACCTTTCGGGTCTGCTCGTTCTGGCCGGGGTTTTGCATGTGACCGGTGCGGGACGCCGTTTCCAGTGCGAGCGGGGCGCCGGCGCGCAGCCGCCGGACATAGGAGGCCGAGCGGCCGGTGAGGTCGCGCACGTATGCCTCGTACGTGTCGTGACTCCGCCGCCACCACTTGCCCTTGGCGGCTCGCTGCATGCCCTCGGCGATGATCCATACGGCTTCGTTGCCGGCCGCGACGGCCGTGCGGATGGCGCCTTCGGTCTGTTCTTTCTGCCGCAACTCGGTGTCGGTCAGGTCCGAGGTGTCTCCCTCGCCCACCGGCCGCACGTCGTCCAGGTCCGGCAGCGAAGCGCGGAGCTGGCGGAGGGCTTCGATGGGGTCGGCCGCGGCCCGGCCACTGCCGTCCAGGAGCGCTTCGGTGCGCTTCGCCACGGCGGCGGACGACGGATTCTGCGCTTCCGGCGACAAGAACATGTTCGAAATGGACATCAGCGGGCCGCCCCGTTGAGGAGGAAACCGGCGCCGCGGTCGTAGTCCAGCACCGTCGTGGCTTCCGGCGCGTAGTGGCGCAGGGCCTGCTTGGCGAACTGGGCGTCGCCGATCTTCACGCAGGTTCGGGCAGGTACAACCAGCGCGTCCGGGAATGCCTTCGCCATCTCGCCGCCGATCTTGCGGGCCAGCTTGGAGCGTTCGAAGTCGGTGAGGAAGATGGCGGCCACTCGCAGGTCTCTGTTCATGCGGGTGGTGACGGTTCCGAGGGTCTGGTGCAGCGCGGCGGCGCCCTCGATGTCCAGGCCGCTTGCCGCCTGAACGGGGATCACCACGTCATGCGCGGCGACCAGGGCCGATACGGTGAGCGTGCCGAGGCTGGGCCCGGAGTCGATGATCGTCACGTCGACGTCGTCGTTCTCCTCCCGCAGATGAAAGCGCAGGCAGGTCTCCGAACCGGTCGGTTGCTCACTTTCGACCGTGGCGAGGTCCGGGAAGGACTGGACCAGGTAGAGCCCCTGATAGGCCGTCGGGTAGGTGGCCTCCTTCAACGTGCACCGGTCGAAGTACACGTCGGTGAGGGAGCGCCGCTCCTCGACGGGCAGGCCGTCGGGGTAGACGACTCGGAGCCAGGAGGTCAGGGAGGCTGCCTGCGGGTCGGCGTCGATCAGGCGCACGCGCTTGCCGCGCGCGACCATGGCCATGGCCAGCTCGAAGGCGGTCAGCGTCTTGCCTACGCCGCCCTTCTGGTTAGCCACCGCGATGACGTACGACAGCTGGGGGCCGGACAGGAATGTGGCGGGCACGACGATGCCCGGCCGCCACTTCTGGTAGTCCGACTCGATGTCCCATTCGGTGACGATGTCGAGGAACGCCAGGTCGTCGCGCAGAGGCGGTACCTGTACGGTCTGTGCTTGTGTTTCTCGCATAGCCCGCAACCGTAGCGGGTGAAGCACGGCGGTCGCCCCGTCGGTCTCGTTGCCGGACGGGGCGATTCCGCTAGTGGTGCCAGGGG
The DNA here is from genome assembly GCF_043083385.1 of Streptomyces sp. NPDC014733. NCBI lineage: Bacteria > Bacillati > Actinomycetota > Actinomycetes > Kitasatosporales > Streptomycetaceae > Streptomyces > Streptomyces sp. NPDC014733. The sequence continues at coordinate 35,119 of NZ_JBIBYO010000022.1, forward strand.
TTGTCCGCGCCCCGGCTCAACTACACGTACCTGCTGCCGCGTTGCCTCTACCGGCCCTGCCCCGGGGGCTGCGGAGGGTCGACCTGGCCGGAGGCGTCCGGCGCGGGCTGCTGGCCGCCGGTGCCGGGGGTGAGGGCGTACAGCATCCGCTGGCCGAGCTTGTCGGCGACGACCAGGGCACGCCGGTCGGCGACGCCTAGGGGGAGCGCGACGTCGTCGCCGCCGATGACGGTGTCGGTGTCGGCGGTCAGGGCGTGGGTGCGCTGTTGCTGGTCGACGGCGTAGATGCGGCCGCCGGCCGCGGCCTGGGGCGTGGTGCCGGTGACGTTGCGGCCGCTGCCGTCGGCGGTGTTGAGGAGCAGCGGGCCGATGGCCACCAGGTCGCCGTCGGCGCGCATGGTGGAGGTGTCGGCGTCGGTTCCGGCCTTGGCGGTGGCGAGCTGCTTGCCGCTGCGGGCGTCGTAGACCACTGCGGAGACGGTGTTGCCGGTCTGCCAGAGGGCGGCCAGTCGTGTGCTGTCGACGCCCAGGACGCGGGTCAGGTGGGCGCCGCTCTTGTTGTTCTTGCCGCCGGGGGGCTGCAGTTTGAGGGCTTTTCCGGGGCGCTGCTGGTCGGGGGAGAGGTGCCAGACGTGGCCGGTGGCGTCGGCGGCCAGGACGTCGGTGCCGTCGGCGGCGAGCGCGGTGGATTTCACCGGCAGGTCGACGGTGCGGACGGCGTCGCTGCGGATGACGCCGGCGGTCGCCTGGTCGAGGGCGGCCAGGGGAGAGGTGCCGGTGAAGGAGAGGGTGCCGCCGCTGGCCGGGAGGTCCACGGTGGTGCGTGGGTGCTCGGTGCCGTCGAGGGGCCAGTAGTTCAGGGTCTGGCCGCTGCTGAGGGCGAGGACGTCGTGGCCGTCGATGCGGGTGAACACAAGCGCTCCGGCGCTGCCGGACAGGTCTGCGGTCCAGCGGGTGATGCCGGTGGCCGGGTCGATGACGGCCAGGTCGCCGTCATCGTTGACGGCGGCGACGGTTCCGTCGGGGGCGACGGCGGGCGTGACGTCGGCGGTGACGGGCAGGGCCCAGGCCGCGCGGGTCGTCCATCCGTCAGGGGCTGGTACGGGGAGGTTCGCCGGTGGCGGGGTGGCGGGTGACAAGGCGGTGGCGCGGGTGCGGGTGTTGGGGGCCTGGGTGGGGTCGCCGCTGCCGCCGGCGGTGAGGACGATCACGGCGATCAGGGCGATGACGCCGAGGAACACGCCTGCGGCGATGAGCCCGCGGGCCTGCGATGCGGCGGCCGCGGGTTCCTGCTGGCCGGGCTTCTTGTTCAGGTCGACGCTGCCCTTGCGGGGGGCGGGCGCGGGCAGGCGCAGGCCGCGGCGACGGGTGGGTACTTCCACGGGAGCGGCCTGGACGGTGCCGTCGGGGTGGACGATGAGCGGGATGCGGGCGCCGTCGGTTTCGATGGCGGTGACGCGGATCGGCCGGCCGAGGCGTGCGTACTTGCTGGCGACGTGCTGGACCGCCCACCGGCGGGCCTCGGCGGGGTCGAGGTCCGCCGGTGGGCGCAGGGTGACTCCGTCGACGTCGACGGTGCCCTGGCCGGTGAGGCGGACCTCGGGTGCGGGCCAGGCGGGTACGGCGGCGGGGTCGGTGTGCTGGGTCACGCGGAAACTCGCATGCTGTCGGCTCTCCAGGGACTGCTGGCGGTGCTGCGGGTGAGGTGAAGCCAGGTCACCCAGTGCTCGTCGGGACCCGTCCAGCTGCCGCGGCCGCGGAACTTCACGGTGACCTCGAACTGGCGGTAGGCGCTCGTCGGGGTGCCGGCGGGGGCGGTGTCGTGGGCCTGGCGGGCGGTGACGGTGGTGTAGCCGTGGTGGGCGGCCATCTGGTCCCAGTTGGCGCCGGGCGGGGCGACGGGCTGGCCCAGGGCCGTCTTGGCGTAGGCGGGGGTGAGCCATCGCGCGGTCCGGCGCTGGGCGTCGGCCCGCGTGCGGTCGAGCTGGGTGTCGTAGGTGAACGCCACCTCGGCGATGGCCTTGGCCACCGCGGTGGCGTCCTTCTCGTCGACGTCCTTGGGCAGTCCGCCCTTGGGGGTGCCGGGCTTCCCTGTCGGCATCGTCGGCGGGGGTGAGTAGGTGGCGGTGGGGTGGGCGGTCGGCGCGGGGGAGGAGGTGGACGGCTTCGGCGCCGGGCGGTCCTGGTCCTCGCTGCTGCAGGCCGCCGCCGTGGCGACCAGCATCGCCACGGCGGCCGCGGCGGCGGTGCGGCGCGCCCTGGTCCTTGTGGTCGTGCTCATGTGAATCTCCTGACGTCCCACGGGTACTTCTTCCAGTACGCGTCGAGGGGGACCAGCTTGACGACGTCGCCCGGGTGGGGGGCGTGGATCATCTGGCCGTTGCCGACGTAGAGGCCGACGTGTCCCCAGACCCCGTCGTTGTTGATGACGATGACGTCGCCGGGCTGCATCGCGTCGCGGGCAACGGAGGTGCCGGCGCCGCGCTGCGTCTGCGAGGTGCGGGGGATGGTTTTGCCGGTGGCGGCGTAGATGGCGTACTGGGTCAGGCCCGAGCAGTCGAAGCCGCCGCCGGTGGGGCCGGAGGCGCCGCCGCCGCCCCAGATGTACGGGGCCCCGAGGTACTTCTTTGCCGCGGCAACCGCTTTGGCGCCCGCGCCGGTTCCCGCCGGTCCGCTGTCGGAGGCGTTCGCGCCCTGGTACTTGCGGGCCAGTTTCAGGATCCGGGCGACGTACCCCTGGGTTTCCCAGTAGGGCGGGATGCCGCCGTACTGCCGCACGGCGCCGGATCCCGCGTTGTAGCCGGCCAGCGTCAGGGAGACGATGTCGCCGGACAGCTGTTTGCTGGCGATACCCGGCAGCAATTCCTTGGCGATCACGCAGTCATAGGTGCCCTGGGAAAGGATGGCATCGGCCGGGTTGAACGGGTCGGCTTTACCGTCGCCGTCGCCGTCCGTGCCGTACGTCTGCCACGTGCCGGGCATGAACTGGCTCAGCCCCAGCGCGCCGACCGGCGACCGTGCGTGGGGATTCCACCCGGATTCCGCCTCGATCTGCGCGGCGATGACGGCGGGCGGTATCTGAGAGCAGATGCTGCCCGCCTTCGATATCCAGGCCCGGTACTGGCTCGGGACGGCGTCGCTCAGCCCGCCTCGGGTGGTGCCGCCGTCGACCATTCCGCAACCGGCCGCCAAGCTCAGGGCGGTTGCTACTGCGCAGGCGCGAAAAGCTCGTTTCTGAATTCCCGTCATGCGGCACGCCCAAATCCCCAAGAAAACATTCCGACAGGAATGTAACGTCCACTAAGACCCGTCTTGGGTGGGTTCAGTTGGACCCTTCGCGCACGAGTGCCCGATATGAACCCTTTGCGGCGCCTCGGAACACGGAAACGGGAAGCGCAGCCCGCAGATATCCCGTCAGGCGGCCTTCCATTTCTCTGAGTTCGCATAACCCACACCCCCTGTCGGCCCCAATAGAGCTCGCGCGGCATCAACGGCCATTCCGCGCCGTTCGAATCTGTTCGTCACCCTGGTCGATTGAGAAGGTACTGTAATCGTCCGCGATCACGCTTTTTGTGGTAGCGGAGAAAGGGACAGGGATGGGGGACGAACGAACCGATCTGTGGGTGACCCCGCAGACCACCGCCATGCCACCGCAGGAACACCGGCCCGCACCTCCGCCGCAGACGCACCGCACCCTGCAGCCGGCTCAGCGCCAGCTGTCGGTGCAGGCCCCGCAGATACAGCTCGGCACCCTGCCGATGCCACCCTCCCCGGGAACGATCTGGTGGGCACTGGGCGTGCACGGCGGCGCGGGCGTCTCCACGCTTCTGCGCACCGTCGGCGGCGGCGCTGACGCGATGCGGCACTGGCCGGACATCCACGGCGCCGTCTCCAACATCCATGTGGTGCTGGTGGCGCGGGCGGACGCGCACGGCCTCGCCTGCGCGCAGGCTGCCCTGCAGGAATGGCACACCGGCCTGGCCCCGGCGAGCACGCGTGTCGCTGGCCTGGTGCTCATGGCCGACGCGCCGACCAAGGCCCCGCGGTCCGTCCGCGACCGCATCCGGGTGCTGACCGGCGCGGTGGAGGCCAGCTGGGAGGTGCCCTGGATCGAGGAGTGGCGCGAGGGGGGACGGCCCGCCAAGCGCATCAAGGCGCTGGTCGCGCTGGAGGAAACGTTGCGCCAGCTTCCGCCGCCGCACATCACCCTGGCCCTGCCGCCCGGCCCGTCCCCGCAGCCGCAGTACGCTCCGCAGCCCGCCCAGGACCCGCTGCCGGCAGCAACCGGCTACCCCGGCGGCCCGCCAGGCTCGGCCTTGCCGCCGCCCGACCCGCGAACCCGTCTCGACCTGAACCTGACTCACCCAACGGAGGAACCACGGTGAACACGATTCTGCTGGCCATCGGAGAGTGCCCGCCCGGCGCCTGCAGCAAGATCACGCGGATCGGTGACTGGGTCACCTGGGTCGCCGCCTGGGCCGCCGGCCTGGCGTTCATCATCTCCGGCGCGATCTTGTGCTGGGCCTACTTCGGCGGCCACGGCTCGCAGCGCGCGATGAAGGCGCTCGGTGGTGCCTGCGTCGGCTCCATCATCATCTCCGCCGGGTCCACGCTGGCCAACGCACTGCTCGTCTGATCAACCTCTAGGGGGAGCGCCACATGGCGAAGCGCACCACCGGCGACGGCGACGAAGCTGCCGGCGGCAACCGGCTCTTCATTGCATCCGCCGCGATCATCCTCGTTGTGGTCCTGCTGGGCGTCTTCGTCGTCGTCACCTCGGGTGATGACGACCAGGGCGGCGGGGGAACAGCAGGGGCCCGGCCGGGCGGGACCAGCGCCGCGGCGTCGCCCGGCTCCGGGACGTCCGGCGGCGGGGACCAGGCGCCGGAGCACGGCGACAACAACGGTTGCACACCGTCCGACACGGACAAGACCGTGCCGACCACGGCACCCGACGACGTCTCCTGGGACCTCGTCAACACCGTTGCCCTGCCCCGCTCGAAGAGCGCAGGCCCGCTCAAGATCGACGGGCAGACGGCCACCTGCTACGCGCACACCCCGCGCGGGGCGCTCATGGCCGCGGCCAACGGGTTCTACCGCTCCATTCTGTCCGCGCCGGACACCGCGCCGCTGCGGGCCCAGGCTCTGCCCGGCCCCGCCCGGGACGCGCTGGAGAAGCAGCTGAAGAAGATCGACCAGCCTGTCCAGAGCGGGCAGATGGCTCAGATCTCGGGCTTCCGCATCGTGTCCTACACCGACGCCACCACCGTCGTTTCCCTCGTCAACGGCTCGCAGGCCGCGCAGTCGCTGAAGTCGTCCGACATCACCGTCCAGTGGGCCGGCGGGGACTGGAAGGTCGTGCCGCCGCCCGGCGGCGGCCTGAACACCCCCGGCGTCCAGCTGACCAGCCTCGACGGCTACATCCCCTTCGGGGGCGTGTAGTGCCCGGCGGCCTGTGCAGCGTGCCCCCCATCTCGTGGGGCTGCGACGGCGCCAAGGATGTCGTGGGCGACACCGTCGGCAACTGGATCGAGGACCTGCTGCGGTCCCTCGCCGCCGGTCTGGGGAAGGTCGTCCAGTCGATCACGTCGCTGTGGTTGAAGGTCTCCACGCCCGGGGTCGACCCCGTGACTGGCAAGGCGGGCGAGTCCGTCAACGGGGCCACGTCGGTGGCGCAGTGGTTGGACACCCACACGTTGTGGCTTTCCTCCGCGCTGACCGGGATATGCCTGGTCATCGCCGGTGCGCGGATGGCGTACTCGCTGCGTGGCAGCGGCGAGGAGATGCGCAACATTCTCCAGGGCATGGTCAAGTTGGTGCTGATCAACGGCATGTTCATCCCTGGCGTGCAGATCGCCATCGCGATCGGCGACTCCTACACCAGCTGGATCATCGACCAGTCGCTCGGCGCGCATGCCGACGAGAAGTTGGGCCTGGCCGCGCTGGCGATCGTAGGGCTGTCTGGGCAACTCGGCGGCCCGGGAGTGCCGCTGCTGCTGGTCCTGTTCGCCTGCATCTTCAGTCTGCTGCAGCTGATCATCATGTACTTCCGGGCGGCTGTGCTGGTCCTGCTGGCCGGCACCGTCGCCATTCCCGCCTCGACGGCCGTGACGGGATTGGGCTCGCGCTGGCTGGCCCGCTGGCTGTCGTGGACGTTGGCTTTCCTCCTCCTCAAGCCCGCGGCCGCAACGGTGTATGCGGCGGCCTACCGGCTGATGGGCTCCGGCACGAACCAGGACCTGGGGAGCGGCATCACCGGTTTCGTGCTGCTGTCCGCCACGGTCATCGTGCTGCCGGCCCTCCTCAGGTTGCTGCAGCCTGCCGGTGTCGCGCTCACGGGTGGCGGGTCCATCGGCGGCGCTGGGGACGCCGTCGGCCGCCTGTCCGAGATGGGTTCCGGCGGCGGCCCGTCCGGGTCCTCCTCGTCCGGCGTCTCCTCGTCCAGCGCGGCCGCCCCGGAGTCTTCCCCCACGGGGTCCTCCAACGTCGGGCTGAGCAGGTCCACTCCGTCCGGCGGTGTCTCCGACGGCGGGTCGCTCGGCAGCAGCACCACGGCGGCCGGCACCGGTTCCGCCGGTGGCGCAGCCGGAACGGCCTCCGCGGGCGGCGGCACGGCAGCGGCGGGCACGGCAACGGCCGGGTCGTCCTCCGCCGCAGCGGGCTCCGCAGCGGCGGGATCCGCCGCCGGGCCCGCCGGTGTCGCGGTCGCCATCGGCGCCCAGACCGCCAAGGCCGTCAAGGACAAGGTCGTCGAGGGATTCGAGGACGCGACCGAGGGAGGTGGCCCCAGTGGCTCCTGAGACCGAACCGCTGCGGACCTACGGAAACTGGCGCCGCCCCCGCCCGCCGGGCCTGGGCGGGCTCGGCCTGGTCCCCACGGCCGTCCTGTTCGTGTTCCTCGCGGTGGCCGGCGGATCCGCACCGATCAACCTCGCATTCGCGGCCTCCACGGCGTTCGTCGGCGCGCTCGTGCTCGTGCCGCTGGCCGTACGCGACCGCTACGGCCGCCACATGGGCACCCTGCTCTACTCGCGCCTGGCCTGGGCACGGGGCGTGATGAAAGGTCAAAACGTGTACCGATCCGGCGTGCTTTCAAAGGTTCCCGGCGGCAAGTCGCTGCTGCCGGGCCTGGCGATGGCCTCCGACATGTACGAGGCGACCGACGGCCTGGCCCGCGCCTTCGGCATGATCCACTACCGCCAGGTTGAGCACTTCGCGGTGACCTTGTCCTGCAGCGCCCAGGGCGGCTCCCTCGTCGACCAGGGCGACATCGACACCTGGGTCGCCAACTGGGGCCAGTTCATGCAGTCCATGGGCGGCGAGCCGAACCTGGTCGGGTTCCAGGTGGTGGTCGAGGTCGCCCCGGACTCGGGCGAGAAGCTGCACACCGAAATCGCCCACCAGCGCTCCGCCAACGCCTCCCCGCTCGCCCAGCAGGTGATGGCGGACATCGACCGCACCTACCCGTCCGGCTCTCCGACGATCAACACCTACGTGTCCTTCGTCTACAACGCGGCCAGTTCGCTCGGCCGCAAGGTGCGGTCGCCTTCGGAGATGGCCGTGGAGATCGGCCGCCGCCTGCCGTCGCTGACCAACCGCCTGGCCTCCACCGGCGCCGGGGCGGCCGGCCCGCTGTCGGCCACCGAACTCGCCGAGATCGTGCGCACCGCCTACGAGCCGGGAGCCGCTCAGCTCATCGACCAGGCGCGGGCTTCGGGTACCGACTCCGGGCTCACCTGGTCCCAGGCCGGCCCCACCACGCACGTCGCCAAGCCCAAGTCCTACTGGCACGACGGCGCGACCAGCGTCACGTGGATGATGGGCGAGGCGCCGCGCGGCGAGGTGTTCTCCGACGTGCTGCGCTCGCTGCTGTCCTCGCACGGCGACATCGATCGCAAGCGGGTGTCCTTGATCTACCGGCCTCACTCGGCGGCCGAGGCCGCGGCCATCGCCGACAGGGACTTCCGCGCGGCGCGCTCCCGTACGGAGACGTCCCGCAACGGGCAGGCCCGCGCGGATGCGGAGTACCTGGCCGCCAGCAAGACCCGCCAGGAAGAGGCGCGCGGCGCCGGGCTGACGCTGTTCGGCCTCGTGGTCACCGCCACGGTCAACGACAGCGACGACGGCGAACACCGCGTCCTGGCGGCGGAGACCGCGGTGGACAACCTCTCGGCCCCGGCCCGGATCGCGCTGCGCTACGCCTGGGGGAGCCAGGACGCGGCGTTCCTCGCCGCCCTGCCGATCGGCGTGATCCTGCCGGAGCACGTCTCGCTGAAGCTGCCGAACACGCTCAAGTAAGGGGGTGCGCCGTGGCTCGGCGTACGAAGAAGACCGAGGAGGAGGCCGGGCTGGCGGTGCGCGGCCGTACGTGGGGCCTGCCAGCGCGGATCGGCGCCCGCGGGCTACGCGGCCCGAACGGCGGGCGGACCTCGTACCTGGACCTGCCGACCGAATACCGCGGCACGTCCAAGCAGGTGTGCGGGCTGTGGCCGTTCACGGTCGGCGCCGGCACTCCCATGATGGGGGTGCCGCTCGGCCGCAACCTGGTGACCGGCGCAACGCTGTGCTGCGACCCGATCGCCTGGTTCGAGCGGGCCGGGCTGATCGCCAACCCGTCCATGTTCACCCTGGCCAAACCAGGTTTGGGTAAGAGCACCATCAACCGCCGCATGATCGTGGGGCTGGATTTCCGCGGCACGGTCTCGCTGGTGCCCGGCGACACCAAGGGCGAGTACACCGACCTGATCCGCGCCCTGGGCGGGCAGGTCATCCAGCTCGGGCGCGGCATGGGCTCGCTCAATCCCCTCGACCTGGGCGAGATGGGCGCGGCCGCGGCCCGGCTGACCGGCACCGCCCGCCGCCGCCTGCTGGACGAGGCCACCGGCAGGCGCTCGACGATGGTGGCGGCGCTGGTCTCCATCGTCCGCAAATCCCCGATCAGCGGTGACGAGGAAGCCCTCCTGGGCAAGGCGATCGAGCTGCTCGACGACGTCGACCTGGGACGGCCAGCGCTCCTCGGCGACCTGGTCGAACTCCTCAAGACCGGGCCCGACGGACTGCGGGCCATGGTCCTGGCCGACGACGAAGGCCAGTACCGGGCGGCGGTGAAGCCGTTGCTGAAATCTTTGATGTCGCTGGTCGAGGGCACGCTCGCCGGAACTTTCAACCGGCAGACGTCGCACCGGCTGTCGCTGGACCGGCCGGTGTCGATCGACCTGTCCGCGATCCCCGCCTCCGAGAAGACGCTGGAGGGTGCGGTCCTGCTGACGTGCTGGGCCGAGGCGTTCGCCACGATCGAGGCGCACGACCGGCTCACCGAGGCCGGCCTCGCCCCGAGGAGGAATTTCTTCCTCGTCCTGGATGAACTGTGGCGGATCCTGCGCGCCGGTGTGGGCCTGGTGGACCGGGTCGACGAGCTGACGCGCCTGAACCGGCAGATCGGCATCGGGCAGTCGATGACCACGCACTCCACCGATGACCTGCTCTCCCTGCCCAACCCCGAGGACCGGAGCAAAGCGAAGGGCTTCGTCGAGCGGTCCGGGATGGTGTTCCTCGGCGGGCTGCCGCGCGCGGAGATGGACGCCTTGGGCGGCATCGTCCCGCTGTCCTCACGCGAGCGCGAGCTGATCGTCGAGTGGTCGATCCCCCCGAGCATCGACATCCGCACCGGCCAGGAGATGCCGCCGCCAGGCCGGGGCAAGTTCCTCGTCAAGGCGGGTGCGAACGCCGGCATCCCGGTGCAGACGGCGCTGACGCCGGCGGAGATCCAGCTCAACGACACCAACCAGAAGTGGGCCAACCGTATCGCCGACGAGACCGGCGGCACCGAGCTGACCAAGGCGGAGCGGTGAGGCGCGGCGGCGGTGAGCGGCTGGCCCCGGGCCAGATCGCCGCGGCGGTCGCGGCCGGCTGCGTCCTCCTCCTGGTCGCGGCGGTCTACCTCGCCCTGACCGCCGCCCAGTGGTGGGCCACCGGCGTATGGGAGATCACCGCGCCGTTCACGCCGCTGCTGGGCCTGGCGACCGGCGAGTGGCAGTGGACCGGCGCGGCCACCGTCTTCGCGCTCATCGAGGGCGCCGTCGCGGTGGCGGTCGGCGCCGTCGTCATCCGCGCCGTACGGCGCCGGTGGCGGGCGGGCGTGTCCACCCAGGTCACCGACGATGCCGCGCGCCGGATGTCCACGCGCCGTGACCACGTCGCGCTGCGGGCGGAGGTCGAGCGCACCGCGCAGCGGCTGCAGATCGACGGGGCCGCGCCCGGGATCTGCGTCGGCCGCTCGGTGACGACCGGCCAGCGGGTCTTCGCGCCGTGGGAGTTCTTGCACCTGACGATCGCCGGTCCCGGCCGTCACAAGTCGGTCGCCCAGGTGGTGCCGGCGATCCTGCGGGCCCCCGGGCCGTGCATGGCCTCGACCAACAAGGACGACGTCGTCAAGCTCACCCGCCTCGGCCGCTCCTACAAGGGCGAGACGTGGGTCTTCGACCCGCAGGAGATCGTCGGGGAGCCGCCCTCGTGGTGGTGGAACCCCTTGCGGCAGATCCGGAAGTTGTCGGATGCCGAGGAGCTGATGGGCGTCCTCGCCGATGCCAACTCCGATGCCGAGCAGCGCGCCCGCGCGGATGGCTTCTTCGATCCGAAGGGCAAGAGCGTCCTGGCGTGGTGCCTGCTGGCGGCCGCGCTGGATGGCCGGCAGGTCACCGTCGTCTACGAGTGGCTGACGGACTCGCAGAACACCGACCCCGACGACATCCTGCGTGCGCACGGCGCGACGGTCGCCGCGGTGGGCCTGCAGGGCATGCGTCGGCTGCCCGAGAAGACCCGTGAGAGCGTGTTCGCGACGGCGGAGGTGTTCGTGGGGTGGCTGACCAACCCGGACATCACCCGGTGGGTGACCTGCCCCGACGACCAGCTGGCGACGCGGCCGGAGTTCCGCCCCGAGGACTTCGTCGCCTCCACCGACACGCTGTATCTGCTCTCCCGCAAGGGCGCTGGTTCCGCGGCCCCGCTGACGACCGCGCTGTCGGCCGCCGTCCTGACCACCGCGGACCGCGCCGCCGACCGGGCACCGGGCAGCCGCCTCAACCCGCCGCTCGTCGCCCCGCTCGACGAGGTCGCCAACACGGTGCGGTGGCGCCAGCTCCCGGACCTCTACACGTACTACCGCAGCAAGGGCATCGTTGTCCTGGCGTGGCTGCAGACCTGGGGCCAGGGCGTCGAGGCGTTCGGCGAACACGGGATGGAGACCCTGTGGGACGCCGCGGCCTGCAAGACGTACGGGGGCGGCTTGTCCGACACCTCCGTTCTGCTCAAGCGGGTCAGCGATCTGGTCGGGGAGTGGGACGCCCCGCAGGTCACCCGCTCCAACGACAGTCGCTCCCTCGTCGGCGTGCAGCAGTTGTCCGAGGGCACGCGGGAGAAGGCGATCTTGCCGGTGTCGGAGCTGGGCCGTCTCGCGCCGCGGCGCATGGTCGTGATAATGCAGGGTGTCGCCCCGATGATGATCGAGGCCGAGCCGTACTGGGAGAGCGAGCTGGCGCAGCTGGTCGCGGACAGCAAGCGGCTGTACGGCGAACCGGCCCCCGCCGACGCCCCCGACGGTGATGGCGCCGTCTCGCTGGAGAAGTCGTGAGCCGTCTGACGCTGGAGGGGCTGGAGGACCAGCTCGACGAACTCGTCATGCTCGTCTCGGCGGTGGCCGATGACGGCATGGAGCGCACCGGCCGCCTGGAGAAGGCGGTCGGTGCGCTGCGCGAGCAGCTGCAGGAAGTCGTCGACCTGGCCGCCGGGGAAGAGGAAGGTGCCGGCGAGGAGGAGCCGCCTCAGCCCGCCGGCTGGGTGGAGCGGGCCACGCCGGAGCAGTGGGCGGACCTGGCGGACTGGGTCGACTGGTACCAGGGCCACTACGAGGTCAGCGGCGAGCACCGGCTCCCGCCGTGCTGGCCCCGGCACAAGGGCGCCGCCGAGGAGCTGCACGGACTCCACGCGGCGTGGAAGGCCGCGATGCTCACCGACATGAAGACGGACGGCACCGGCGACGCCGCGGTGTACTGGCACGACCGGTACCGGGAGGACACCCTGCGCCGGGCCTGCAGCAGCATCACCCGCGCCTGCTTCAACGGCACTCACGCCGCCCCGAAGCCGGTGCCGGCCACCGACCGGAGCACGCTGCCAGCACCGTCCGACCCCCTGGACGAGCAGGGGCCTTGAGACCGGGCCGACGGGAGGGAGCGGAGTACGCGCCCCGTGGTACCGCCCTCGAATCCGATGCGGTAACCTTCACTTACCAAGCTGGTAAGTGAAGGTTACCAAGAGGGGGAGTCGTGACACCGACCACCGAACAGACGCTTGCAGCCGCCCGGGACGCCCGCGCCGCCGAACTCGCCGTACGCGCCGCCAACAAGGCCCGCGCCGCGCTCGCCCACGAGCGCACCGCCCTTGCCGCCCTCGCAGCGGCCGACGCCCCCGGCGTCACCCACCGCGACATCGGCCGCGAGATGGGGCTCTCCCACGTCGCCGTCGGCACCCTGGTCACCGAGGCCCGGGACCTGCCGGCCCTTCCCGAGGGGCGGGCCGGCCGCAGCCCGCTCCACGTCGCCATGCGCTACGCCGCCGACGAGATCGACCGCACCACCCTCGTCGAGGAGCTGACCACCTGGCCCTACGCATCGGCCGGCGCCTTCACCGACGGGCTGCACGACGACGCGGCCGCCACGACGACGCCCGGGTCGTTCGACGAGGTGCACGACGCCCTGGTCCAAGGGTTCATCGACGACGATACGTACGACGAAATCCTGCGCCGCCGCGCCGCGCAGCAGTAACAACAGGGAGAGAAGCCCGTTGGACCCGGAGAAGGTAGCCGCGCACCGCCGCGCCCTGGAAGAGGCCGGCCGCGACGGTCGGCTGGACCTCGACGCGCCCACGGCGACGATCCGCAACCCGCAGTGGTTCGTCCACATCGACGGCCGGCCCCAGCCCACGGCCGCCCGGACACGTACGCACCGCGAACTCCTCAACGCCTGGCAGGCCGAGACGCCCGAACCCGGCCGCGACCGGATCGCAGTCATCACCGCCGGGCCCTCGGGCGCCGGCAAGTCCTCCGTCCTACCGGACGTGTGCCAACGCCTGAGCCCTGAGCCATGGCGGCAGATCGACCCGGACGAGATGAAGGACCGCCTCCTGCAGCAGGCGATGCGCGACGGCTCCTACGCCCAACTGGTACCGGAGGGCATGGGCGAACCGGGGGAGCGGTTCTACCCGCGCGAACTCGCCGCCCTGGTGCACGAGGAGTCGTCCCTGCTGTCCAAGCAGGCCCAGGGGCAGGCGATAGCCGACGGCGAGAACGTCGTCATCGACGGGACGCTCGCCAACGGCGAGAAGGCGCACCGCCTGGCGGAGACCCTGCAACAGCAGGGCTACCAGATCCACGTCGTGGATGTGGAAGCCCCCGAACACGTCGCGCGGGAGCGGGTCGTCGGCCGCTGGCAGGGCCCCTACGAGCAGATCGAGGCCCGCGCCGAACTGGGCCAGGACGTCTCCGGCGAACTGGGCGGCCGCTGGGTGCCCGGCGAGGTCCTCGACCCGATGTACGCCAACGGGCCGGAGCGTACGGTGTGCGCCGACAACGCCGAGGCCCTCATCGAACGGCACGAAGCTGTCCGTGGCCTCGACCGCTACGTCACCCCGCACATGACGGCGGCGCCTCAGCACACCGAGAGCTGGCAGCGGGACGGGTCCGGTCAGATCACGCACCGCACGTACGAGGCCGAGCAACCCCGGAGCGTCCCGCAGCAGCGCGATGCCCCGGCGCAGGACGACCGCGAACAGGCTCGGCCGGAGCGCGGGGAGGACGGCCGCAGCCCCGGCGTCCAGCACAAGCTCGACCAGCTCCGCGCCCGGATGGCCGGCCGACAGCCGCTCCCGTCATCGAACAGCCCGCAGGCCCCTCGCCCGTCCCGGAGCAACCCTGAACGACCGGCCAGCCGTGACCGGGCTGAACCGACCCGCGAACGGGACGAGCAGCGCCGGGCCAGAGACCGGGATCGCGGGCCGGAACGCTGAAGCCGCCCCTCTGCGGGGGCGAAGGCCACCCGGCGCGGGGTGGCCGACCGGATCGCGTAGCCGTCACACGACCACCTCCGCATGGCGCGCCCGACGGGCTTCACGCCACGCCGCGGTCCGGCAGCGGCCAGAACAAAAAGTCTGGTCAGAGCGGGTGAAGTAGCCCGGGGCGAGGCGGTGTCCGCACGTGGGGCAGGTGGGCCCCTGACCCCTCGTGTGGGCGGCCATGAGGTCCAGCGCGCGGGCGTTGCGGCGGTACTGCCGGAACCAGGCCGACTTGCACGCGGTTGAGCAGTAGCGGCGCCGCGGTGCCGCGCCGGAGGGCAGCGGCTCGTGGCACATCGCACAGGTTCGTCGCGCGCCTGCCATATCTCCGGTCTACGCCTGCCGCCGCCCGCGCGCCACCTGCGCCCACGCCACGTGATCCTGAACGCCGAAGGACCCCGGCGAAGCATCTCGCCGGGGCCCTCGACCAGTTTGGCCAGCGTTCGCCGGTCCGGTCGACGGTGAGGTCCAGGCGGTGGCGGGGCGGGCCGGGGACGTCGTCAACCTCGTCGTAGGGGGAGAGGAAGTCGCCGTACCAGTTGACGCTGATGAGCAGGACGCTGCTGTGTTCGTTCATCCAGGCGCCGGCGGCGTGCAGGACATCGCTCTCCTCCGCGCCGGTGAAGGTGATGACGGCGACCCCGCCCTCGTGGGTCTCGGTCGTGACAGGGCCGTGGAAGGTGCGGTTGCCGTTGGCGGGTCGGCCGATGCGGGGCAGCGGCGGTTCGTCAGCGGACATCAGCGTCCCTCCGTGGCTCGCTCGTCGTTGCCCAGTTCGGCGAGGGCGAGGACGGCGGCATGCTGGTCGGGGCCGAGGCCGAAGGGGTTGTCCCGGGCGCGTTCGACGTCGTGGCGAAACAGGTGGTGCTGACCTTCGGCCCACCGGCGCAGGAGGTCGCGGGCATCGTCCGGGGTGATGTCGAGGGCGGCGGCAACCTCGTTCCAGGTGGCGCCGAGTTCGACGGCCTCGTGGATCCGGCTGCCGGTACCGCGTTCGATGTCGCGGCGGATCGACTCACGTAGAGCCAGGCAGGTCAGGGCGTCGCCGGCGTCGCCGCGCTCGACCTGGTGCGGGAAGTCGGCGGGCAGCACGTTGTTGGTCAGCCGGTCGTTGTGCAGGACCTGCTTTTCCATCTGCCACGGCAGCGGGACGGGGCCACCTTGTACGGTGCGGACGTCGTCGGGGCGGCGGACGGTCAGGTTCTGCCAGTGCTCGTACTCGGGTGTGCTCATCGCTCGGTGCTCGCTTCCTCGGTGATGTCGTCGGTGCTCTTGCGCTCCGCGGCCAGCTGGGCCTGGATGGGCTCGGTCATCGGGCGTTCCTCGTGACCTGAGGGGACGTGCGCCTGCAGAACGGACTGCAGGACGGTCAGCGCGTTGCCGTGGGTCTTGAGGGTGGAGGAGAGGGTCTCCTCGTACTCGTCAGCCCATTCCGGTACGGGCCCGGAGCGCAGCAGCTCGATGGGGCGCCGGTCGTCGGGGTGGGTGAACCAGGTGTGGAGCGTGTTCGCGTCGGCGCCGTCCAGGGCGGCGGCCATCAGGTAGCGGGACAGGAGCCGGTGGCTCGTGCTCTGCCGGAAGTCGGTGTTCGGTGCGTAGCCCTGCAGCAGGGAGGTCGCCGTCGACTGGGCGGTGTCCGGGTCGGCGCAGGCGGCGATGTCGAGGAGGAAGGACGCTCGCTCCGCTTCGATCACGGCGTCGAGCTGCTTGCGGATGCTGTCGGGGTCGACCCCGTCGAGGCGTTCGGCGAGCAGGGCGGCCACTGCGCGCTTGGAGCCGTGGCGCTCGGCGTCGGTGAGGTCGAGGTAGGCGGCGCGGATCTGCTGGCGGGTCCCGTCGTCCGCCGGCAGGTTCGCGGGGGCGCGGTCCCGAGTGATGTCCTGCGCGAGCTTGCGCTGGGCGGCCGCGCGGCGGCGGTGCTCGGGGGCGACGGGTTCTTCGACGACGGCGAGCCGCTCGTAGACGTCGGAGCGGGCGTGGTGCTTGGCGGCCCACACCTCCTTCTTCTCCTCGGCGGCCGGGGTGCCGATGGCGGCCATCGCCGCGTTGTACGCGGCGTCGATCTCCGTGCGCAGTGCCTCGGCCCGGTCGTGCAGTTGGCGGGCCTCGGTGCGGCGGGCGTTGCCCTCGGCGCGGGCGGCCTCGTCTTCCAGGGATGTCAGCAGAGTGCTGACAGCCCGCGGTTCGCCGATCAGGTCCTCGTACCACTCGTCGAGGTGGCGGGCGTGGGCGGCGGGGTCGGCCGGACCGCGGCCGATGCCCGTGCGCCGGCGCTCCATGAGGACCCATGCGCCCACCTTCGCGTTCCACCGTTCATGGGCGGCCTGGCGGGAGCTGCTGGCGGCGTGGCCGATGTCGGTCCAGTTGGCGCGGCGTTCGCGTTCGGCGATGACGGCCTGGTCGACCAGCTTGTCGGCGAGGCCCTGGATGTAGAGGGCGTCGCGCAGTACGCGGCCGGAATCGTTGGCCGGGTAGGGCCCGGCGATGTCGCGCAGGGCGGCGTCGGTGATCTCGCGCAGGATCTGCGCGCGGGCGAGCATCGCCTCGTCGGCCGGGGCGAGGGCCGGGGGCTGCTCGCGCTCGGCGGGTTCGTTCGCTTCTTCCATGTCGTCAAGATAGTCCTGACGGATGGCACTGTCAGGGTTTCCTTGACAATCAGGTCGAGGTTCATCCATCCGAGCGGCCGGAACGAACGCACAGGATAATTACGGTTATCCTGTGCCCATGCTGTCTCGGGATCAGGATGTGATGGAATCAGGTGAATTGTTCGCCTTGCCGGGTTCGAAGGTCGCACATTCGCCCCGGACGGCGCTCGCCGCGCCCCGGCCCGGCACATCCGTCTCCGGACACGGCGATGCCGGGCGGAGCGCTCGCTCCGCCCGGCATCGGGCCGGACGTGGGGTGCGGGTCGGTCAGCCCACAAGGTTGAGCATTACGGCGAAGACGCTCATGGCGACGCTGAAGGCGGTTGCCGTGATGCACCACCGGCAGCCGCGGCTGGCGGTGGTGCCGGCGAGGCCGTACGCAACGACGGCGACGGCGACCGCGCACAGCACACCGAGGAGCGTCGCGCCGATCCGGGCGGGACTGGGCGAGCCCTTGGACAGCTCCAACGCGCTGTACACGATGCCCAGGTCGACGACGGCAGCCGCCGCGCTGAGCCCGGCCCAGCCCCATGCCGTCCCGGCCGCGGCGCCGTCGGCGACGGCCAGCCGGTGTCCGGTGAACGCGGCGATGAAGGCGACGACCAGGACGAACCCCAGCACCTGGACCTGGAGTAGAGACATCAATTCCCCTTCGAGGGCATACCTGCGGGGACAGCGCACCCCCGGATTCTCACGCTGTCCCAAACTCTACGCAATAATGAAACAACGCGACAATGAAGGAGGTCAGCGCTGATGGCCCGCCCCGAAACGCCCTTGCCCGAGGACGCCCCGCAGCCGCTCCGGGAACTCGCCCAGGGGCTACGGGACCTGAAGGCCGCCGCACAACTCAGCTACCACGCCATGGGCGAGCGATCCCGTCTCAGCCCCGCCTCCCTCTCGCGGGCGGCATCCGGCCGGCAGGCCCCCACGGAGGAGGTGCTGTTCGCCTTCCTCAAGGCGTGCGCGGTCCCGGCGGACGAATTCCACGCCTGGCGCAAGCGATTGCGTGACGCCCAGGACGCCTCGCAACTGGTACCGCAGCCCTGGCCCATCGACGCCCGGATCGCGAACATGGCCGTGTCCGGCCGGTTCCATGAGCTGTATGCCGCCGCGGGATACCCGTCAGTCCGGATGGTCTCGGAACGGTCCGGCATCCCGAGGAGCACCGTCCACCGCGTCTTGCTGGCTTACGTAGAGGCCCATCGCCATCGCAGGACGACTCTGCCGCCCCCGGGCCACACCCTGGGGGTCGCCAGCACCCTGCTGGACTTCCTACCGCCCAGCGAGTACGGGAGGAACGGGCAGTTCGCGGACGTGTACAAATTCGTCCGCCGCACGTACCCGGTACGCCGGCGAGCCCGCCGCCCTCTCGAAGGAGGCGTCCGGCGGGCTCTCGCCAACGCCCAGGCCGAACCGCCCCCCGCCGAGCCGGGACCGGAGGAGACGTTCGCCGAGTTCGAGCGCAACCTCCGCCTGGTGAGAAACCTGATCGCCCACGGGCAGCTGAAGACCGACCCGCTGGTCGCCGCTCAGGTGATGAACCTGGCGGCCCTACTGGAGCAGACCGACCCGGACCACCTCTCCGACGGCCCCGCTCCGGGCGGGACGGCGGGAGCATGAGGCCAGTCCCGACGGGAGACGCCCTCGCCCCCCGCGACGCGCGCGGCACCCTGGCCACGGTCCACCGCGACCCCCGGGACCTGTGGCCCGAGCACGCCCGGAAGCTGTACGACCACCTCGTCGGCCTGTACGGCGCGGACGACGCGCTGCCCACGCTCGCCGGCGGATGGATCGCCCACCAGCGCTCCGCCAACACACAGAAGTCGTACGCCCGGGGCTTCAAGGTGTTCGAGGAGTTCGCCCGGGAACACGGCGCGCACCCGATGGCGGTGAAGTTCGGCCTCGCCGACACCTTCCGCCTGCACCTGGAGACGGCCCCCACCTGGGTGCGGGTCAAGGGCGGCCGCCCCGGCGAGATGACCCGCACCGGAAAGCCGTACTCCGAGGCGTCCCGGGCGAACGCCCTGTCAGCGGCCAGCTCCTTCTTCGGCTACCTCGACAAGGTCAGCGACGACGGGGTGAAGAACCCCTTCGACGCGGTGCAACGCCCCTACATCGACCCGGACTACTCACCCACCCCCGGTTACACCGAGCAGGAGTGGCACACCCTGCTGCGCACCGCCCGCGACCACCACCGGGCCGCCGCGTACCGCGCCCGCGCCTACGCCCTGCTGCTCATGCTCTACACCCTCTGCCTGCGCATCGACTCCCTGCTCAACGCCCGCGTCGAGGACCTCGGGTACGACAAGGGCCACCACGTGCTGCTCCTGGAGAAGATGAAGGGCGGCGGGCGGAAGAAGAAGCCCATCCCGCCGGTGGCCTGGGACGCCCTGCAGACCTACCTCGCCGGCCGCACGGACGGTTGGCTGTTCCAGACCGCGTCCGGCGGCCGGCTCGACGAGCCGGCCGTGTGGCGGCTGCTGCACTCCCTGGCCAAACGCGCCGGGCTGACACCCCGCGGCGCGCACGGCGTCAAGGGCGACGCCGTCACCCACGCTCTGGAGAAGCCCAACGCCCGCCCCGACAAGGTCCAGCGCTGGGCCGACCACAAGGACTCCCGTACCACCCAGCGCTACAACCGGCGCAAAGAACTCCTCGACGACAGCCCCGGATACGGCCTCGGCGCCGACCTCGCCGGGGCTCTGGAGACCGGCGGCGTCTCGGACGCGAGCTGACATCGCCTCAGCCTGGTCGTCCCCTGGGCCACTCATCCGTGTCGGTCGGTCCGCTCCAGTTCCACCGTCAGGAGGTAATCCTCCGCGTCCCGCCCGGACTCCGCGGCGGCTTCGCCGATGACGAGCAGAAGGGAATCGAGAAGCGCCTCGACGAGGTCCGTAACGTCGACCAGCGGCGTGAGGCGCTCCAGCTCTTCCACCATGTCGAACCGGCTTGAGTGCACGCGGCTGTCTCGCAGGCCACGCGCGAGGTCGACCACGCGGCGGTGTGCTGTGCTGTCTCTATCTCGCATATCAGGAGATTGTCCGGGACGAAGCGGTACATCCGTCCCAGCGGCACCGGCGGCGGCAGACGCACAGGAAGTCGCGGGCGGGGGCGCGCCTTCCGTCAGGGAGCGGGCCCTTCGGCCGGACGCCGGGCCCTCGCCCCGTGGTGACCGAGAGCGCCGGCCGCAGCCACTCCATCGCCCGGCGCCGGGCGATGGGGTTGAACATCGCCAGCATCTGGTACGCGGTCCGGCGCGCCATGAGGCCATAGGGGAGATGCCGGTCGGTCAGGATGGCGGTCGCCGTCGCGAGATGCACCTCCGACAGGTCTCCGTCGCCGAGCATCGCGTCCAGCCAGTCGACGGCGGCGTCACGTTCCTGCGGCTCCAGCACCTCCAGCAAGTTGCGGGTGCAGCGCATGGCGGTCAACTCGTCCATGGGTCCTCCGAGGTAAGGGGGTTCCGACATGAAAGCACCCTTATGTCGCAGGTACGTCGCATCCGCTGCACGGCATCCCGGACACGCCGCAGGGGACGACCCGGCTGAGCGCCACGTCAGAGGCCAACGGCTCGACCGGCGCAGCCGGATGACGACATTCCCCTCTGGCGATTCCTTCCCAGACGTGGCATATGCCCCGCAGGTTCGGGGTGGCGCACCGTGGCGGTTTCCGAGGGAGCGCCGGAATCCCGCCGACCGGGGTGGCGCGGACGGCAGACTCCTGAGCCAGGCGGCTGCGGCCGCCCGCGCCACCAGGGGGTTCACACCCGCAGGCGAGGTGGCGCGGTCGTGAACCTCCCGTGCCCGAAGGAGCAGCGCACGCTGACGTGCGCGTCACCTCATATGCCCTCGACCTTCTTCCACGACATCAGTGTCCAATACATAGCGGCCGTGCTGGTTGCTCTCACCTCGATGGGAGCGGGTGCGGCGCGCGCGGCCTGGCGGCGCAAGCACCCCACCCGCCCCGGCCTCCTGCCGTCGGCCACCGCCCCGGGCGTCACAGCGTCGTCTGCTCCGAATTCGTCGTCTGGCGGACGACATGAGGTGTCGCCATGAAGACGACGGTGCCCACCCCTGAGCAGCTGCACCGACGGACCCGGGCCTGGTCGGTGCTGAGCGGCGCCGCGGGCGCGCCGCGACGGCCCCGGCTCGACGACGCGTCGCCGGGAGAGCTGGGCGACATCGCCGTTAGCTACGACCGCGTGCTCCGACGTGCCGCGGGGCGGCGGGAACCTGATGCCTCCGACGCCGAGGTGCTGGCCGCCCTCCTGACGATCAGAATGCTGCGGGAGAAGTTGGACCGCGACGAGGTCGAGCTGACTGCGCTGGCCCGGAGCCGACGGATCACCTGGGCACAGGTCGCCGAGTGGCAGGAGCTGAGCGGGCGCCAGGCCGCCGAGCGCCGGTATCTGCAGCGCTCCCAGGCGTACTTGCGCCCTGACGGCAGTGCGCCGCAGACCCAGGCCGACCGGGTAGAGGCTGTGCGGGAGCAGCGCAGCCGCCGGGCGGAGCGGGCCTGGGCCCTGGAGCACCGCGTACGGATCCGCCGCGTCGCCGCCCAGCTCGCCGCCCTCCCCGATCTGCAGGACCGGGCGGACCGCTCGGCCGCAGCGAAGTCCCTGCGGACCCTCCAGACCTACGACGCGAAGCCGTCCGCGGTGCCGGTGGCATGGCCGCGGGCCCTACGTGCCGCCGTCGCCGAGGAGGAGCGGTTCCGTACGGAGACGGAGACGGCGACGCTGACCGGCCTCGACGCCCGGCACCACGAGCAGCGGGCCGCGGACCTAGCCCACCGAATGCTCGGGCTGGCCCTGCACGCAGCCGACCCTCGCCACCTCGACCTAGATGGCCACCCCGACCTCCTCGACGCGATCACCGACCTGCAGGAGCGGACGCACCGCTGACTGGCGCCGGGCAGTCGCGAGACCGCGTTCGTCCGCGTTTCGCGGACGAACGCAGCAAGGAAACGGACGTTTTTGCGCGCCGCTGCTTGAGGCCGGCGCCCGGAGGTCGTCAGGAGGGGTCCCACACATGGGGGCCCTCCCCTTCCCACGCGACCCAATCCGCGTCGTCGAGAAGCAGCTGGGCGGCATCAGGGTTGATCCCGACCCGGCGGGCGAATTCGATCAGGTCACGGTCGTTGTAGGCGATACCGAGAATCCGCGATTGCCCGCCAGCGCGCGCGGTGACGCGCCGCCCGCCAGAACCGGCGAGGCGGTGCACAGTCAGCGGGGCGGGCACCGGCACACATCCAGCATCGGGACCGGTGCCGTCGCACCGCCGTCGCACCGCCGCCGCACCTACGCCGTCCGGGATGCCTCGCCCGCTAGAATCGGACGTATGGGCGATTTTCTGCCTGGGGGATGCCCCCGGTGCGAACGATCGCGAGAGAGGATCCGCCGATGTCCACCCCCGCCTCACGCGCCGCCGTGCTCGCCTGCCGCTCCGACCAGGTCGGCCGCTGCGCGCGCTGCCAGAACCCCTGCCAGCGGTACGGTGCGGGAGGAAACCCCCTCTGCCAGGACTGCCTCGCGGAGGTCCGTGAGGCGCAGGGCCGGAAGCAGCAGACTTCACTCTGAGACAGGCCGTCGGCGGCCTGCTCGCCGCCGCCCTTCTCCGGCAGGGTCCACAGCCCCTTGCCTCAGCAGCTGAGCCCCGTCCGCAGACCGCGGACGGGGCTCAGCTTCGGGCTCTCACCCGCATCACGCGGCGGCAGCGAGCAGGCCGCCAAGCTGCAGTTTGACCAGGTCGAGGGCGGCGTGGGTGTCGTCGAGGGAGGAGGAGAGGAGTTCGGAGTGCTCCGCGGTCGTCTGCTCCAGGGCGCGGAAGCGCTGGTGGAGCGTCATGGCATCCTCGGTCTTGCCGCTGCGCTGGGCGGCGGCGATGTCCTGGGCAAGCTGGGCGAGGTCGTCCTTCGCGCGGGTGGTGAAGGCGGCGACGATCATCTCGCGCATCTCCTCCTGGTCGGGGAGGGGAACCCGGACGAAGTGGGAGCCCTGACCGAACCGCCCGACCAGGTCCCGCAGGGCTCGGAGGGTTTCGGCGTGGCGACGGTGGACGAAGTAGACGCCGCCGGTCGGCCGCACCTTGATCCCGTCGAGGTACTCGACGTACCGGCGTAGGACGGAGCGGAGTTTGTCGCTGGTGAGGAAGGTGCAGCGGCGGCGGAAGGTGTCGCCGACGGCGTCGAGCATCTCCCGGACGGTTTCCTGCTCGGCCTCGGGGAGGCGCGCGATGGCCGCGTTGTTCGGGCTGATGTCCAAGGTGCCGGCGCCTTCGGGGCTGCCCGCGCTGCTGGCCCGGCGGAACGTACAGGTGGCCAGGCGGGTGTCGTAGGTCAGGCTGCTGGCCTTCTCGTCGCGGACCTCCCGTACTACGTGGCGGATGATCTGCTCGCCGTCGCGGCGTACGGGCCGGATCATCAAGGTGGCGGCGTCGACCGGCTGGCGGCCGCGGCGGCGGCCGTGGCGGCTGGCGGGGCCGGTGGCGCGCGGGTCGTCCAGCGGGTAGCTGACCCGCACCCCGTCTGGGCCGGTGACCCGCTCGAACGCGTCGACCTCCCGCAGCGGCGGGGGTAGCAGATCCTCCTCCAGGCCCAGCTCGCGGAACGCCTTTTCGAGGTCGTCGCGGGTGACGTCGCCGTCGAAGATGCTGTAGAGGACGAGGTGGCCGAGCAGCGGCGTATCGCCGGTGTCCATCGCCTCGGTGTAGGCGTCGAAGAGGACGTCGCCGGTCCCGACGGAGGCGCCCGTCGGTGCGGCGGCGGGGGGCTGGGGCCCGGGGGCAGAAGGGCTGGACATGAACACTCCTTAGCTAAAACGGCCGTTTTAGAATCTGCGGGATTACCCGGCCTGGGAAGGGCCGAGGCCGGGGCCGGGGCGTCAGATGCTGCGGAAGAGGTCCGCGGCCTGGCGGGTGTCGGTGAGGTCGTCGAGGGTGCGGAGGTTGTCGCACAGGGCGTCGAGGACCGTACCGGGCTCGGTGGGCGCGTCGAGGGCGATGCCGAAGCAGCGGAAGCCGAGCCGGTGCTTGGCGTCGTTCCAGGTGCGCATCCAGTCCTCGGCGACCTGGCACTCGCCATCGGTGATCAGGACGATGTCGCCGCGCGGCCGGCCGTCGGCGTTGAACTCGACGTCGAGCAGATCGACCGCCGCGGTGAGCGGGGCCTGGAAGTCGGTGCCGCCGCCGAAGCACCTCTCGGCGAAGTCGAGGACATCCTCGATGTCGACGGGCCGGGAGGCGGGGAACGGATGCACGCTGACCTCGTCCTTGGAGGAGAAGAGGATGCCGACGAAGTCCCGGCGGGCGGCGCGGGCCTGGTCGAGCAGGGCGAGCGCGCACGCCTTGGCCCATGCCTCTCCGGTGCCCCCGCCTTCGAGGGGGATCGTCATGGAGGCTGAGGTGTCGATGCAGGCGATGATCGCGCCCTGTCCGGTGTACTGCTCGCCCCGGCTGTCGTAGAGCATCAGCTGCGCCTCGGAGTACCGGGCGGCGAACACCGCGCGCAGGGCGGGCATCCCGAGGTGGGCAAGTTCAGAGGGGATGACCCGGGTGAGGTCGTCCCCGAGCGTGATGCCGACCAGTTCGCCCGGGGCGTTCTCCGTGCGGCGGTCGCGCTCGCCAACGGCCATCTGCCGGAACCGGCCGATGAGGTCCGCGAACTGGCCGATCCTGCCGGAGCGCAGCCGCTGGGCCAGCTCGGCGCGCTCGTCGTACGGCATGCGCTCCAGCTGCCCAGGTCCTACGCCCCAGGCCCGCATCAAGGCGGCCTCCTCGCGGGCCTCTTCCGTCGCCCTCTCCAGGGCGCGGCGCACCGCCATGCGGGTGCCGGGAGCGTGCTGGGCGAGGGCCCCCGCCGCGCGGCGGGCCGTGTCCTCGGCGTCCTGGCCGGCGGTGTCGGCCCGGTCCGCGGCCTGCCGTACGGCGGCGGCTTCTTCCTCGGGCACGGTGCCGTCCTCGTCGGCGGCCGCGGTCGCCTGCTGCATCGCCTGGGCGAGGGCGCCGGCTGCCTCCTGGGCCGCGTCCTCGGCGTCCTTCGCCTGCTGGGCCTGGTCGCGCGCGGTACGGGTCTCCTCCAGCATCCGGCGCAGGGCCTCGGCCTGGGACAGGACGGCCATCGCCGCGGCGTAGGGGTCGCCGGCGGTCTCGCGGTGCAGGTCCTCGAACTCGGGGGCGCCCATCATCGCCGCGACGATCTGGTGGTTGGGCACCCGGGAGGAGTCCATCTCCTCGCGCCCGCGCAGCTGGGGGGTGACCTTGTAGGCGGCGAGGAAGGTGTCGCGCAGCAGGTCGTCGGTGTAGTCGTGGCGCTCGTTCAGCTCCTCCGCCAGGTCGCGCAGCGCGTCCGCCTGCTCGTGCACCTCCTGCCAGGACATCGCATCGAAGCGGTCCGCGACGACCGCCCCGGTGGCGCCCGGCGGGGGCGGGGACTGGGCCAGGCCCAGCCACTTCCCTGCCCTCTTGGCCAGGTCCTTCACGGTGGCCAGAGCCTTCTTCATCCCATGTCCCCTCTCCCTTTCCGGCGGACTTGTCAGAGCTGGGTCTGAACCATCGAGGCGTCGACTCCGAGCGCCTCGGTCAGCACCCGGGCGTGGACGGCGCGCTGCCGCGCGATGACCCGGTCGATCGAGGTGGCCGACCGCCCGCTGCCTTCCGCCTCCTTGCGCAGCTTCGCCAGCTTCTTCCCGGCCCGCGCGAGCTTGCCGTTGGCCTCCTTGATCGCCCAGTCGTTCAGCGCCTCCCTCGACTGTCCGACCTTCGCGTCCAGCTGCGCCTCCAGCTCCTCGATGGCGTCGGCCAGGTCGAGGGCCTCGCGCGCGTCCGGGTTGACCATCTGCAGCACTTCCCGCTCGACGACCGGGCGCTGGATAGGGGAGTCCCACAGCACGTGGGTCAGTACCGTCAGGTCGCTCTCGCCGACCGCATCGCGGCCGTCGAGGTACGCGGACGCCTGCAACAACCGCACCGCCTGGCGCCAACGGCGGTCGGAGGAGACCAGTTCCTGCCGACGCAGCGCGGCCCGCAACGTACAGACCGCGTCCACGACCAGGTCAGGCACCTCGACCGCGGGGACCTCCTTGGTCACCGCGCTCTGCAGCTGCTCCAGCGTCACCGTGGTCCGGGCCGGCGCCTTCTGCTCGGTGACGGCAGACCGGATCAGGGCCGCGAAGTTGCTCGGGTCGGCGAGGTAGCCCACCTCGATCCGCACCAGCAGCCGGTCGTAGATGGCCGCCGACTCCTCGCCGACGGGTAGCTCGTTCGACGCCGTGATCGCGCTGATCAGCGGGCACCGGACCGGGGCACCGCCGTTCTCCGGGTGATAGATCCGCTCATTGAGGAATGCCAGTGTCTCGTTCAGCGCCGCCGTGGAGCACTTGAAGATCTCGTCCATGAACGCGATGTGCGCCGTGGTGGCCCGCCCGTCGTACACCTGCCGGTACTCGCCCTGGCTCAGCGCACCGACGTCGATGGGCCCGAACATCCGCGTCGGCGACGTGAACTTCGACAGCAGGATCTCCCACAGCTCCGCACCCTCGATACGGCCCGTCAGCTCCCGCGCCAACTCCGACTTCGCCGTCCCCGGCGGCCCCAGCACCAGCGAATGCTGACCCGCCAGCATCGCCACCACCAACGCCCGCACCACGTCATCCCGCTCGAAAAACCGGTCCGACAACTCCCCCGTCACCGCACGCAACTGACCCGCCGTGTCCACCGCCACCAACTCCTCACTCGCCGCTCCCCGGCCTCCCGGGCAAGAGCCTCACCGTATCGAAGGTGTAGCAAAAACGGACGTTTCCGCCTCACTCCTTTTGAGGGAACGGGGTGGAGCCTGTTCGCATCGCGGTGCCACCAAAGGGAGTGTCTGACCCTCGGGTTCCCTCTCCAAACCGGAAGGCCCGCGCCATCGGCGCGGGCC
>NZ_JBIBYO010000023.1:0-56633 GCF_043083385.1 Streptomyces sp. NPDC014733
GCTGCACTGGTACAACTACCACCGACCCCACACCGGAATCAGCGGCCACACACCCGCCAGCCGCGTCACCAACCTCACCGAACAACACACCTAGGCGGCCTCCTCGCGATCTCCGCAGGACCGTGGCGGGCCCCACGAAGAGCCGGGGTGCGTCCGCCACCGGGCGCACGCGGCGCGCGGCGGACGGGCATGAGCCGGGGAGCGGCGCCCCTGCCGGGCGCCTTGACCGGGGCCGGGACGGGGCCGAGGATCGCGCCATGACGGCAGCGCGGAGCAACACGGTCGACGGAGTCCTGCGGCGCAGCGCCCGGCGGGTGCCCGGGCGGACGGCGGTGCGGTACGCCGATCGCGCCTGGACCTACCGGGCCCTGGACGGGGCGGTGACCGCGGCGGCGCGGGTGCTGCGCGGCCTCGGCCTCGTCCCGGGTGACCGGGTCGCCGCCTACGGACGCAACTCCGACGCGTACCTCATCGGCTTCCTCGCCTGCTCCCGCGCGGGACTGGTGCACGTCCCCGTCAACCACGCCCTCACCGGCGAGGACCTGCGCTACGTCCTCGACCAGTCCGGCAGCTCCCTCGTCCTGACCGACCCCGCCCTCGCCGCACGGCTCCCGGAGGGCCTGCCCGCCCTGCCGCTGCGCGACGCCCCGGACGGACTCCTCGCCCGCCTCGCGGAGGTACCGGAGACGGACCTGGACGACCTCCCCGGGGACGACGGCGACGCGCTCGCCCAGCTCCTCTACACCTCCGGGACCACCGCGCTCCCCAAGGGCGCGATGATGACGCACCGCGCCCTGGTGCACGCGTACACCAGCGCCGTCATCGCCCTCGACCTCCAGGAGACCGACCGGCCGCTGCACGCGCTGCCGCTGTACCACTCGGCGCAGATGCACGTCTTCCTGCTGCCGTATCTGGCGGTCGGCGCCGAGAACACCCTGGTGGACGGGCCCGACGCCGGACAGCTCTTCTCCCTGGTGGAGACCGGCCGGGTGGACAGCCTGTTCGCGCCGCCCACGGTGTGGATCGGCCTCGCCCGCCATCCCGATTTCGCCGTCCGCGACCTCCGCGGACTGCGCAAGGCGTACTACGGCGCGTCGATCATGCCCGTACCGGTCCTGGAACAACTCCGCTCCCGGCTGCCCGCGCTCGCCTTCTACAACTGCTTCGGACAGACCGAGATCGGCCCGCTCGCCACCGTCCTCGGGCCCGGGGAGCACGCCGGACGGATGGACTCCTGCGGCCGCCCGGTGCTCTTCGTCGAGGCGAAGGTGGTCGACGGGGACGGCCGCGAGCTGCCCGACGGCGAGCGCGGCGAGATCGTCTACCGCTCCCCGCAGCTGTGCAGCGGCTACTGGAACAAGCCGCAGGAGACCGCCGAGGCGTTCCGTGACGGCTGGTTCCACTCCGGTGACCTGGCGGTACGCGACGCCGACGGCTACTTCACCGTCGTCGACCGGGTCAAGGACGTCATCAATTCCGGCGGCGTGCTGGTCGCCTCCCGCCAGGTGGAGGACGCGCTCTACGCGCATCCGCAGGTGGCGGAGGTCGCGGTGGTCGGGCTGCCCGACGAGCGGTGGATCGAGGCGGTCACCGCCGTCGTCGTCCGCACGCCCGCACCGGAGAACGGGGACGCGCCGGTCGGGGAGCGGGAGCTGATCGACGCGGCGCGGGCCCGGCTCGCCGGGTTCAAGGTGCCCAAGCGTGTCGTGTTCGTCGACGCGCTGCCCCGCAACGCCAGCGGCAAGATCCTCAAGCGCGAGCTGCGCGCCCGCTTCGCCGCCGGCTGACCGGCGCCGCCGCCCGCCCGGCGCCCGCGCCGCGCGCCGGGCCTGCGGAGATCGCGGGCCACCGCGTGTACGGAGGGCGACTGTCAGTGCCCCCTGCCATGCTGGGAACCGGTCGAAACCCCACCTGCGGTGACGGTGCGTCATCGCCACGCGGGGCCCCGGCCACGGTCGCCGCGCGCGTGTCACGGCGCGCCGACCGCAGCACCGTTCCGGCACCGCACAGTCACCCGTCCGCGTAAGGCGAAGGACCTCGGAGGACCCATGCTGACCACCGACTACGTACCGGGCATGCCCAACTGGATCGACCTCGGCGCCCCCGACACCGACGACGCCGTCGCGTTCTACTCCGCCGTCTTCGGCTGGACGTACCGGTCCGCGGGGCCCGAGGCCGGGGGCTACGGCTTCTTCCAGCTCGACGGCCGGACCGTCGGTGCGATCGGACCGCTGACCGAGGAGGGCGCCACCCCGTCCTGGACCGTCTACTTCCACACCGCCGACGCGGAGGCCACCGCCCGCGCCGTCGAGGCGGCCGGTGGAGCGGTGCGGATGGCGCCGGGCGATGTCTTCACCGCCGGACGGATGGCCGCGTTCACCGACCCGACCGGCGCCGACTTCGGCGTCTGGCAGCCCCGGGAGAATCCGGGCCTGCAAGCCGTCATGGAGCCCGACACCTTGGTCTGGACGGAGCTGTACACCACCGACGACGCGGCGGCCAAGGAGTTCTACCGCACGGTCTTCTCCTGGACCTACCAGGACATGCCGATGGGCGACGGCATGGTCTACGGCGTCGTCTCCTCGTCCGGCAGCAGGGCCGAGGACGCCACCCAGGGCGGCATCATGCAGCTCCAGAAGGAGCATCTGGACGCCGGCGCGGTCTCCGAGTGGCATCCGTACTTCGGTGTCACCGACTGCGACGCCACCTACGAGATGGCCACGAAGCTGGGCGCCCGCGTACAGATCCCGCCCATGGACGTACCGCGTGTCGGCCGCCTCGCCGCGCTCCAGGACCCGTGGGGCGCCCCGTTCGCCCTGATCAAGGGGGACCCGACGATGACATGAGAGCGGGCGCCGGGGGAGCGGCCCGCCGGCTGCTCCCCCCTGCGTCACCCCACCCGGGCAGCCGTGCCCAGCAGCGCCACCGCCGGCAGGGCCACGAAGCCGTCGCCCACCGCGTGGGCGGCCACCTTCCGGTCGTAGACGCGGCGGACGGCCGCGCGGGAGGCGTCGTCGAGATGCCGGAGGACGGTGGCGGCCACCGGCGTACCGGTGGTGATGTCGTGCCACCACTGGCCGGGGTCGACGCGGTGCAGCAGCTGGAGCCTCTCCACATCGGCGTCCCCGAACCCGGCCGCGTCCAGCAACCGGCAGAAGGCCGCGGGGCGTTCGGCGGCGTCGTACCCGGCGAGGAACGGCGCGGCCTCGGGCGCCTCGGCGGGCCGGTCCACCCCCGACTCCGCAAGCGCCTCCCCGAACAGCGCCAGCGCCCGCATCGCCTCCTGGTCCCAGCAGGACAGCGCGGCCCGGCCGCCGGGCGCCAGCACCCGGCGCACCTCGGCGAGGCCCGCGGCCGGGTCCCCGAGGTGGTGGATGACGAAGTTGCCGGTCACGGCGGTGAACTCGCCGTCGTCGAACGGCAGCGCGTCCAGGAGGGCGACCCGTACGTCGAGCCCGGGGTGCGCGGCCGCCGCGAGCGCGGCCATCTCCGGGGAGGCGTCCACCGCAGTCACCTCCGCGCCGCGCCGCAGCGCCGCCGCCGCCACCGGGCCGGGACCGCACCCCACGTCCAGCAGCCGGGTGCCGGGCCCGACGCCCGCCGCGTCCAGCAACGGTGCGACGAACCGGGCGGTGAGCCGGGCGAACCCCTCGCGGTACGCATCGCTGCGCCCGGCCCAGCCCTCCCGCTCGAACCGGTCGAACGACTCCGCGTCCCAGGTCGTCATGGCCGCTCCCGCCTCTCCTCGATGGCTGTTCATCGTGGCAGCCGGGACGCCCGGACGACCAGCGGCCACCTCCTGGAACCGGCCGGACACGGCGGCGCCCGGCCGGGCCCGGGACCCCGTAAGCTCATCGGCCCGGGCCGCGTACGACCGCCCGTTCCGGCGCGGAACGCTCCCGGCGAGCCCGATACGAGAAAGGCCGAAAGGTGCAGCTGATCCCCGCGCCACGCCGCCTCCTGCCCGCCGTCGCGAGCGCGGTGCTGCTGCTCGCCGGGGCGGGCGGCGCACACGCCGTCACCGGCACGGCGGGGGCGCACACCGCCCCGTCGCACGCCGCCCCGTCGCACGCCACCCCGGCCCGGGGTACGCCGTCCGCGGCGACGCCCGCCGGTGAGGCGGCCGCGCGCTCCCCGTACCGTCAGCTCCGGCCGCTCGCCGCCCTGTCCGCCGAGCGGGCCGCCCTCGGTGATCTGGTGGCGGCCGCCAAGTGGGGCACCGGCGCACCGATCGACGACCCGGCGCGGGAGCAGGAGGTGCTGGACGCCGTCGCGGCGCAGGCCACGCAGCTCGGCGCCGACCCGGAGGCCACCCGGCGGATCTTCCGCGACCAGATCGAGGCCAGCAAGGTCGTACAGCGCGGCCTGTACCGCCTCTGGACGGCGGACCCGGCGCGGGCGCCGCGGGAGCGGCCCGACCTGGCAGTGGTCCGCACCGAGATCAACCGCGTCAACGTGTCCCTGGTCCGCGCCGTCGCCGCCTCCTCCGGCGCCCGTTCCGCGCGGTTCTGCCCGGTGGTCCTGGGGGCGGCCACCGACGGGGTGCGGTACGAACAGCGGCTGGACGCCCTGCACACGAGGGCGCTGGGGCGCGCGGTGCGGTCGGTGTGCGGGGGCTGAGGGGCGAGGCCGGCGCTCCCTCGTGAGCGCCCCTCACTCCGCGCCGCCGCTTCCGCCGCCCGCCGCCACCGCCTTCGCCCACCGGTAGTCCGCCTTGCCGCTGGGCGAGCGCTGGATCTGCTCGGTGACGACCACCGTGCGGGGGACCTTGTACCCGGCGAGGCGGGAGCGGCAGTGGGCGCGTACCGCCTCGGTGTCCAGCGGGGCGGCGCCGGGGCGGAGTTGGACGACGGCGGCGACGCGGCTGCCCCAGTGCGGGTCCGGTACGCCCGCGACCAGCGCGTCGTAGACGTCCGGGTGGGCCTTGAGGGCCTGTTCGACCTCCTCCGGGTAGATCTTCTCGCCGCCGGAGTTGATGCACTGCGAGCCGCGGCCCAGGACCGTGACGACGCCGTCCGCGTCGACGGTGGCCATGTCGCCGAGCAGCACCCAGCGGTCGCCGTCCGCCTCGAAGAACGTCTCGGCGCTCTTCACCGGGTCGTTGTGGTAGCCCAGCGGGACAGGGCCACGCAGCGCGATCCGGCCCACCTCGCCCGGGGCGACCGGCCGCCGCGTCGACGGATCGACCACCGCGGTACGGGGGTTGACCCGCACCCGGAAGCCCCTCTCGGGCCCGGAGTCGTCGGTCGCCGTGCCGTTGAAGCCGGACTCCGACGAGCCGAAGTTGTTGAGCAGCATCGCCTGCGGCACCAGCGCGGTGAACTGCGCGCGGACCGTGTCCGACAGCACCGCGCCGGAGCTGGAGACGCTGAACAGCGAGGAGCAGTCGGTGGAGCGCAGCGGACCGGCCAGCGCGTCGGTCAGCGGCCGCAGCATCGCATCGCCGACCAGCGAGATGCTGGTGACCTTCTCTCGCTCCACGGTCCGCAGCACCTCCTCGGGCACGAACTTGCGGTGCAGGACGACCTTCTGGCCGAAGTGGAAGGCGATGAACGCGGTCAGCGTGGACGTGCCGTGCATCAGCGGCGGCGTCGGGAAGAACACGATGCCGTCACCCCCGGCCGCCACCCGCTCCGCGACCTCCTCCGGCCGCCGCACCGGCTCACCCGTGGGGGCGCCGCCGCCCATCCCGGAGAAGAACAGGTCCTCATGGCGCCAGATCACACCCTTGGGCATCCCGGTGGTGCCACCGGTGTAGATGATGAACCGGTCGTCGGCGGAGCGCGGCCCGAACCCGCGCGCGGGCGCCCCCGCGGCCTCCGCGTCCGCCAGCGCCACCGGAACGGGCTCCGGCACCGGCGCGCCCGGGGGCGCCTGCCCGACCCGTACGAGGTGGCGCAGCCGGGGCGCGTGCGGGGCGGCGGTCGCCACCCGGGCGGTGAACTCGCCGTCGAAGACCAGCGCCACCAGGTCCGCGTCCCGGTAGAGATAGGCCAACTCGTCCTCGACGTAGCGGTAGTTGACGTTGACCGGGGTGGCGCGGATCTTCAGGCAGGCGTAGAGGGTCTGGAGGTACTCGACGCCGTTGTAGAGGTGGAGTCCGACGTGGTCGCCGGGGGCGACGCCCTGGCCGGCGAGGTGGTGGGCGAGGCGGTTGGCGGCGCGGTCCAGCTCGGCGTAGGTCAGCCGCCGTTCGGCGCCGCTGCCCGGGTGGTCGACGTACACCAGCGCCTCGCGGTCGGGGACCGCGTCGACGATCGATTCGAAGAGGTCGGCCAGGTTGTACTCCACGTCTCCTCCAGACCGTGCCGGACGGCGGCTCGGCGGCCATTAGAGCGGGGCCCGCGGCAGCAGGGAAGGGCCACGGCCAAGAAAACTGACTGGGTGTCAGAAAACTCTTGAAGTCGCCGTACCGCTCCTGCACCCTGTTCTGCGTCCACAGACAGGAGGACGGACATGGGCGGGACGGAACACCTCACCGTGCACCGCGAGGGGGCGACCCTGGTGCTCACCCTCAACCGGCCGGAGGCGAAGAACGCGCTGTCGCTGCCGATGCTGGTCGGCCTGCACGACGGCTGGCGCGCCGCCGACGAGGACGACACGGTCCGCTCGATCGTGCTCACCGGCGCGGGTGGCACCTTCTGCGCCGGCATGGACCTCAAGGCCCTCGCCGGCGACGGCATGGCCGGCGACCACTACCGCGAACGGCTCCGGGAAGACCCCGACCTGCACTGGAAGGCGATGCTGCGCCATCACCGCCCCCGTAAACCGGTGATCGCCGCCGTCGAGGGCCACTGCGTCGCCGGGGGCACCGAGATCCTCCAGGGCACCGACATCCGGGTCGCGGGGGAGAGCGCCGTCTTCGGCCTCTTCGAGGTCGCCCGCGGCCTCTTCCCGATCGGCGGCTCCACCGTCCGCCTGCCGCGCCAGATCCCGCGCACCCACGCCCTGGAGATGCTGCTCACCGGCCGCCCGTACCCGGCGTCCGAGGCCGCCCGGATCGGCCTGATCGGCCATGTCGTCCCCGACGGCGGGGCGCTCGCGAAGGCCCTGGAGATCGCCGAACGGATCAACGCCTGCGGCCCGCTCGCCGTGGAGGCGGTCAAGGCGTCCGTCCACGAGAGCGCCGACCTGCCCGAGGCCGACGGTCTCGCCGCCGAACTCGCCCGGGGCTGGCCGGTCTTCGACACCGCCGACGCCAAGGAGGGCGCCCGGGCCTTCGCCGAGAAACGCCCGCCCGTCTTCCGGCGCGCCTGACCCGCGCACCGGACCACCCCTCGCGCCCGGCGCGCGTCCCACCGCCGGGGGCGCACCCCGCACCCCGCGCGCCCCGGCCACGCGCCCACCCAAGGAGTCCGCATGCCAGAGGCCACGCCCGAGCCCACCGCGCCACCCGCCGCACCGGCGGATGTCCTCACCGCCCCCCTCGTCGTGGAATTCCCCTTCACCCGCTCGCTCGGCCCCGTCCGCGGCGCCTTCCTGACCGGGCTGCGCGAACGCACCGTCCTCGGCATCGAGGCCGCCGACGGCCGCATCGTCGTCCCGCCCGCCGAATACGACCCGGAGACCGGCGAGGAGCTGCGCGACCTCGTCGAGGTCGCTCCCACCGGCACCGTCACCACCTGGGCCTGGAACCCGTCCCCGCGCCGCGGCCAGCCGCTCGCCACCCCCTTCGCCTGGGTCCTCGTCCGCCTCGACGGCGCCGACACCGCCCTTCTGCACGCCCTGGACGCCCCCGGACCCGACGCCGTCCGCACCGGGATGCGCGTCCGCATCCGCTGGGCCGCCGAACGCACCGGCGCGGTCACCGACCTCGCCTGCTTCGTCCCGGACGATGCGGCCGCCCCCGAAGACGCCCGGCCCGCCGCCCACCACGGCGGGTTCGACGACCCGGTCACCGGCATCACCGTCCCCGCCCGCCTCGACTACACCTACACACCCGGCCGCGCCCAGTCCCGCTATCTGCGGGCACTCGGCGAGCGCCGCACCCTCGGCGAGCGCTGCCCGGCCTGCCGCAAGGTCTACGTCCCGCCCCGCGGCGCCTGCCCCACCTGCGGCGTCGCCACCGCCGAACAGATCGAGGTCGGCCCCCGCGGCACCGTCACCACCTTCTGCATCGTCAACATCAAGGCCCGCAACCTCGACATCGAGGTCCCCTACGTCTACGCCCACATCGCCCTCGACGGCGCCGGGCTCCCGCTCCACGCCCGGATCGGCGGCATCCCCTACGACCAGGTCCGCATGGGGCTGCGCGTCGAACCGGTCTGGCGCGACGGCAGCCGCTACCCCGACCACTACCGGCCCACCGGCGAACCCGACGCCGACTACGACAGCTACAAGGAGCTGATCTGATGCCGGCCCCGATCCGCGACATCGCCGTCGTCGCCTTCGCCCAGAGCGACCACGTGGCCGACAGCAGCGCGGTCTCCGAGGCCGAGATGGTGCTGCCCGTCCTCCACGACGTCCTGGACCGGACCGGTCTCAAGGCCCGCGACATCGGCTTCACCTGCTCCGGCTCCTCCGACTACCTCGCCGGCCGCGCCTTCTCCTTCACCATGGCCCTCGATGCCGTCGGCGCCTGGCCGCCGATCTCCGAATCCCACGTCGAGACGGACGGCGCCTGGGCGCTGTACGAGGCATGGGTCGCCCTCCTGACCGGCGAGGCCGACACCGCCCTCGTCTACGCCTACGGCAAGTCCTCCCCGGGCGACCTGCGCGAGGTCCTCACCCGCCAGCTCGACCCGTACTACCTCGCCCCGCTGTGGCCCGACTCCGTCGCCCTCGCCGCCCTCCAGGCCCAGGCCCTCCTCGACGCGGGCCTGACCTGCGAGGACGAGCTGGCCGCCGTCGCCGCCCGGTCCCGCGCCGCCGCCGCGGACAACCCGCACGCCCAGCTGCGCGGCCCCCGCCCGCAGGGCGACCACGTCGTCGCCCCGCTGCGCCGCGGCGACTGCGCGCCCGTCGGCGACGGCGCCGCCGCCGTCGTCCTCGCCGCCGGGGACCGCGCCCGCGCCCTCTGCGACCGGCCCGCCTGGATCCGCGGTATCGACCACCGCGTCGAGGCCCACTCCCTCGGCGTCCGCGACCTCACCGCCTCCCCCTCCACCCGCCTCGCCGCCGAGCGCGCCGGAGCCTTCGACCGCCCCGTCGACCTCGCCGAACTGCACGCCCCCTTCACCTCCCAGGAGATCGTGCTGCGCCGCGCCCTGCGGCTGGGGGACGAGGTCGGCGTCAACCCCTCCGGCGGCGCGCTCGCCGCCAACCCCGTCATGGCCACCGGCCTGATCCGCATCGGTGAGGCCGCCGCCCGCATCCAGCGCGGCGAGAGCCGGCGCGCCCTCGCCCACGCCACCTCGGGCCCCTGCCTGCAACAGAACCTCGTCGCCGTCCTGGAGGGGGAGTCATGAGCAAGGAGCCCGTGGCCGTCGTCGGCATCGGCCAGACCGCGCACGTCGCCGCCCGCCGCGACGTCTCCCTCGCCGGACTCGTCCGCGAGGCCGCCCGCCGCGCCCTCGACGACGCCGCCCTCGACTGGCGCGACATCGACGCCGTCGTCATCGGCAAGGCCCCCGACTTCTTCGAGGGCGTGATGATGCCGGAGCTGTTCCTCGCCGACGCGCTGGGCGCCGTCGGCAAGCCCCTGCTGCGGGTGCACACCGCGGGCTCCGTCGGCGGCTCCACCGCGCTGGTCGCCGCCAAGCTCGTCGCCGCCCGCGTGCACCGCACCGTCCTCACCCTCGCCTTCGAGAAGCAGTCGGAGTCCAACGCCATGTGGGGCCTGTCCCTGCCGATCCCCTTCCAGCAGCCGCTGCTGGCCGGGGCGGGCGGCTTCTTCGCCCCGCACGTCCGTGCCTACATGCGCCGCAGCAAGGCCCCCGACCACATCGGCTCCCTCGTCGCGTACAAGGACCGCCGTAACGCCCTGAAGAACCCCTACGCCCACCTCCACGAGGCCGGCCTCACCCTGGAGAAGGTCCAGGCGTCCCCCATGCTCTGGGACCCCATCCGCTACTCCGAGACCTGCCCCTCCTCCGACGGTGCCTGCGCGATGGTCCTCACCGACCGCACCGGCGCCGCCCGCTCCCCGCACCCGCCGGCCTGGCTGCACGGCGGCGCCATGCGCAGCGAACCCACCCTCTTCGCCGGGAAGGACTTCGTCTCCCCGCGCGCCGGACGGGACTGCGCCGCCGACGTCTACCGCCAGTCCGGCATCACCGACCCGCGCCGTGAGATCGACGCCGTCGAGATGTACGTCCCGTTCTCCTGGTACGAGCCGATGTGGCTGGAGAACCTCGGCTTCGCCGCCGAGGGCGAGGGCTGGAAACTCACCGAGTCCGGCGCCACCGCGCTCGACGGCGACCTGCCGGTCAACCCCTCGGGCGGCGTCCTGTCCACCAACCCCATCGGCGCCTCCGGCATGCTCCGCTTCGCCGAGGCCGCCCTCCAGGTGCGCGGCCGGGCCGGCGACCACCAGATCGACGGCGCCCGCCGCGCCCTCGGCCACGCCTACGGCGGCGGCGCACAGTTCTTCTCGATGTGGCTGGTGGGCGCCGACCGGCCGGAGTGACCCGGGCCGGGCACCCGGGAGCCGGCCGGCGCCCCGGGGCCCGGCGCCGCGCCACCCCCGCGGCGCCGGTCCGCCACCCCCGCGGCCCGGGGCCCGTACCCGCCCTCCGGGCCCCGCCGCCGGGTCCGCCGACCGCCGTCCGGGCACGTACGATGGCGGCATGTCCTTCCTCCGCCGCCGCAGCGCAGCCACGCCCGCCGGGCCTGACTTCGACGTCCTCGCCATGGATCCCGGGGACTGGCCGGGCAACCTCGGAGCCGGGCTGCTGCCCGCCCCCGACGGCACCTGCCAGGGCGTCTTCCTCCGCTACGACCTGTTCGGCGGCCGCGGCCCCGCGATGGTCATCGGGAACCTCCCGGAGGGCTCCCCGGCCCGCGAGCTGGCCGAGGGCGAGGTGCCCTTCGAGGTCGCCCAGCTGCTGGCGGCGCTCGGCAACGACGAGCCGGTCGAGGTCGTCGAGAGCGAGGACACCCCCGTCATGCACGAGGACAACCTCCTCATCGTCAAGCGCATCAAGTGCTCCGAGAGCCGTGTCTCCTGCGTCCAGTTCGACCGCAGCGACGGCGTGCTGGTCACCATCGCCAGCTGGGACCGCCCGATCACCGACGATCTCTACGCCCTCCTCAAGCCGCTGCCGGCCGAACTCTTCCAGCAGCACTGACGGAGACGCCCGAGGGCCGGGAGCGGAACACCGCCCCCGGCCCTCGTGGTCGGCGGCTACGCCCCGCCCCGCCGCACGTCGACATCCGCGGCCCGCACATACCCGATCCGGTGCCCGACCTGGATCACGTAGTAGCGGTCCTCGCCCCGGACGACGGCGTGGGTGGCCGTGTCGTAGCCGGACGCGGAGAAGTAGTCCCCGAGCAGCGACCCGCCGGTGGCGTACCGCTCCCCGGCGTGCAGCTGGTACGGCAGCGGCGACACCTCCTGCACCGGGACCCCCGCCGGATACGCCGCCTTCTCCGGGTACGCCCGCCCGTAGACCGGGATCGTCGCCCGCCCCGCCTTCGGCGTCACCGTGGCGCCCGCCGTGCGGAAGGCCGTGGGGTGCTCCGCCGGATTCTCGAACCACGCCCGCTGCCCGAGGTACCAGATCGCCGTCCAGTCGCCCCGCTGCCCGGCGAACGCGAACCGCTGGCCGGTGCTGGCCCGCGCCCCCAGATCGTTGACATCGGTCGTCGAGGGGCTGCCGTCCGGCCGCAGCCCGACGTCCTTGACCAGCGCCGCGTCCGCATGCGGCGCGACACGCAGCCGCACCGCCTCCGAGCCGTGCGCGGCACACGGCTCGCCCGCCTTCTCACACCCCGTGTACGGCGGCCTGTTCGTGGCGTAGTCCGGCCGGATCACGACGACGTCGCCCGCCGCCCGCCGCTCCGCCGCGAACGGCCTGCCCAGCAGCGTGAAGTAGTGCGACCAGTCCCAGTACGGACCGGGATCGGTGTGCATCCCCGGGATCGTCGAGGTCGTCGTCCCCGGCACGTTGTCGTGGCCCAGGATGTGCTGCCGGTCCAGCGGTACCCCGTACTTCCTGCTCAGATACGTCACCAGCCGGGCCGAGCTGCGGTACATCGCCTCCGTGTACCAGGCGTCGGGAGCCGTCAGGAACCCCTCGTGCTCGATACCGATGGAGTGGGAGTTGATGTACCAGTTCCCGGCCTGCCAGGCGACGTCCTTCGTCGGCACGTGCTGGGCGATCAGCCCGTCGGACGAGCGGACCGTGTAGTGCCACGACACATACGTCGGGTCCTGGACCAGCTTCAGCGACGTCTCCCACGACCCCTCGGTGTCATGGATGACGATCGTGTCGACCTTGAGGTCCTTGGGCCGGTCGGCCTTGTCGTGGTTCCCGTAGTCGCCGTCGCCGAACTTCTCGTACGGCGCCGGGACCGACTCGCACGCCACCGACGCCGGGCACTCGGGCCGCGCCGCCGGAGCGGCCACCTGCCGGACCGCCGAGGCGATACGTTTCGTCTGAGCGGCGTCGGGACGCAGCGCGGGAGCCGCCGCCAGCGTCACCCGCTGCCCCGTGTCCGTCGTCCGCGCCTGACCGTGCCGCAGCGTGTCGAAGACCTCGTCGGCGAAGGCCCGCCCGCCGGACGCGTCGCCCGCCCCGGCGTACCGCGCCACCGCGGCGTACCAGCCGGCCGGACCGGCGTCGCGGGCCGACGCCGGCGTCCGCTGTTCCGCGGCGAGCAGCGCCGCACCGCCGAGGATGTTCGCCGCCGGATCGGTGCGCAGCTTCTCCGCCGGGATACCGGTCAGCTCCGCAGCCCGGGGCAGCGTCCGCAGCCGCGCGGGCAGCGCGGCGGGCAGCGACCGCGGGGCGGCGTCCCGGCGACCGGCCGCGACCGGCCGCGCGGCGTCGCCCCGCGGATCGTCGTCGGCCTCGCTGTGCTGCGCCGTCCGGGCCACCGCCGCCCGGGCGTCCGTCAGATGCATCGGCCCGTACCCGCCGTCCACACTGGGCGCACCGGCGTGCGTATCCCAGCGGGACTCCAGGTAGGAGACGCCCAGCAGCACACTGCTCGGTACGTGGTAGCGGGCGGCGGCCTCGGTGAAGGCCTGCTGGAGGGTGCCCGCCGCGGGCTCGGCGGCGCCGGCCGGAGCGGTGGCCGACACCAGCGGGAGCAGCAGCGCCCCGGCGGCGAGGGCCGTCGCGGTGCGGACGGCCGGGCGGGAGGCGCGTCGCCCGCCCACCGGGCCGGCGCTCCGGATTCTTCGCAGTCTTCGCAAGGCAACCTCCTGGGACCGGCCCCGGCCGGGGCGTTGTGACGGATGATGCGCAGACGTCCGAACGGGACGGGGCTCGACCCACGAGCCCCGACCGGCCTAGAGATATCGGCTGCCCGACGACCCGTCAATCACCTGGCCACCGCGGAATTTCGCATGTCAGCGCGGTACGGAGCGAGTCTTCCCGGGATCGGCCCGCGGCCTGCGAGGCGTCAGTGGAATGGACCGGTGGCGGCCCGGAAGTGGGTGGGGCGGCCCGCCACGCCACGGCACGCCACGGTCGCGCCCCCGGCATGGCGGAGGGGTGGCGCATCCGGCCCCGGACGCGCCACCCCTGCACTTCACCGCTCAGCGGGTGCCGACCGCCGCCCGCACCGCCCGCCGGGCCATCTGGGCGTCGTCGTGCAGCCGCCGCAGCAGCAGCCGCTGCTCCTCGCCCGCGGACAGCACGCCGGGCACGCCCCCCGCCGGGGTGCCCTCCGGCACCGGCTCCCGCATCGTGCGCTGCACCGCGCTCTCGTACCGCTGGATCTCCCGCGTCAGCACCAGCATCAGATTGACCAGGAACGCGTCCCGCGCCGCCGGGCCCGGCGCCTGGGCCAGCTGACTGATCTGACGGCGCGCTGCCGGCGCCTCGCCGAGCTGCGCCCACAGCGTCGCCAGGTCGTAGCCGGGGAGGTACCACCCGGCGCTGTCCCAGTCGAGCAGCACCGGGCCCATCGGCGACAGCAGGACGTTGTTCAGCAGCGCGTCGCCGTGCGAGAACTGGCCCTGGACGTGCGGGATACCGCGCAGCAGCTTCCGCAGGTCGCCCAGGTCCCGGTCGGTCAGCAGCCCCAGCTCGTGGTAGCGCGCGATCCGGCGGCCGTAGTCCAGCGGGGCGTCGAAGAGCCCGGGCGGCGGCTGCCAGAGGTTGATCCGGCAGATCGCACCCAGCGCCGCCCGCACGTCCCCGCGGGCCGGCGCCTCGGAGGGGTGGCGCTGGAGGGCGGCGACGCGGCCCGGCATCCGCTCCACCACCAGCGTGCAGTTCTCGGGATCGGCGGCGACCAGCCGCGGCACCCGAACCGGGGGACGGTGCCGGACGAACGCCCGGTACGCCACTATTTCCTGCCGGAACCGCTCGACCCAGACGGGGGAGTGGTCCAGTAAACACTTCGCGACCGCCGTGGTCCGCCCCGTCGTGCCCACCAGCAGCACCGACCGGCCGCCGCGCCGCAGCACCTGGACCGGATGGAACTCCGGACAGATGCGGTGCACGGAGGCGACGGCGGCGCGCAGCGGGGCGCCCTGGGGACCGGACAGGTCGAGCCGTCCGCTCAGCGGCTGGGCGACGGTGCCCGCCCGCCGGACCCGGCCACCCGCGAGCCCGGGCACCGTCCCCGAGCCGGCGGCCGGATCGGGGTACGGCCGGCCGCCCGCGGGCTGGTGACGGTACGTCCGGGTGGGGGCGGTCACGGCGGACGATGCTGCGTACATGGGTGAGACGGATCCCTTCGTGCGCCGACGAGTGGTGCGCCCCCGGCCCGGTGGCGGGAGCCCGCCGTACGGACCTCGTGCAGAAGGCCGGTTCGGCGTGCCCCTGGAGCAGGGCGCGCACCCTGGGGAATGCGGTCCCGCCACCGGGCCGGGGGCGGCACGTCTACACAACACACCGGCGCGGGTGGCAGACCATGTGGCGCACCCTGGCGAACCCCTGGCGAATGCTCGCGGCCCATGTCAACGGCGGTTACTGTCAACGCAGTCGAGGAACCTGGGGGCTTGACGTGGGCAGGGAGCCGAACACCCGTCTCGCGGACCTTTTCGGACTGGCCGGCTGGTCCAAGGGCGAACTGGCGAGGGCGGTCAACCGGCAGGCGGCGGCCATGGGCCATCCGCAGCTGGCGACCGACACCTCGCGGGTCCGGCGCTGGATCGACATGGGGGAGACCCCCAGAGATCCGGTGCCGAAGGTGCTCGCCTCCCTGTTCACCGAGCGCCTCGGCCGTGTCGTAACCACCGAGGATCTCGGGTTCGCCCGGAGCGGCCGTACGGGGAGGCGGCAGCCCGACGACGGGCTGCCGTGGGCTCCCGAGCGGACCGCCGCGGTCCTCACGGAATTCACGGGAATGGACCTCATGCTCAACCGACGCGGTCTGGTGGGCGCGGGCGCGGCGCTCGCCGCGGGCTCCGCACTGACCGGCGCCATGGACAACTGGCTGCACACCGACCCGGCTCCGCGGCCCGGTGCCGCGGCACACCCCGATCCACTCACCTCCTCCGGCTTCGCACCGTCGCACCGCTACGACCAGATCGGCCTCGACCGCTACGAGGCGGCGCCCGTCGGCTCCCAGGAGATCGACGCGCTGGAACGCTCCGTGGAGGTCTTCCGCGCGTGGGACGCCTCCCGCGGCGGCGGGCTCCAGCGCAAGGCCGTGGTCGGTCAGCTCAACGAGGTCGGCGGCATGCTCGCCTACCGCCACCCCGACCACCTCCAGCGCAGGCTCTGGAGCGTGGCGGCCAACCTCGCCGTACTGGCCGGCTGGATGTCCCACGACGTGGGCCTGGAGCCCACGGCGCAGAAGTACTTCGTCATCGCCGCGCACGCCGCGCGGGAGGGCGGCGACCGGCCGCGCGCCGGTGAGGCGCTCTCCCGCGCCGCCCGCCAGATGGTCCACCTGGGCCGCCCGGACGACGCGCTCGACCTGATGCAGCTGGCCTCCTCCGGCTCCGGCGAACAGGCGCTGCCCCGCACCCGCGCCATGCTGCGCACCATCGAGGCGTGGGCCCACGCGGCCAAGGGCAACGGCAACGCCGTCCGCCGCACCCTGGGGGAGGCCGAGGAGCTGTTCGTCTCCGACAAGGGCGATGTGCCGCCGCCCAGTTGGATGCAGATGTTCGACGAGGCCGATCTGCACGGCATGGAGGCGCTGGCCTACCGCACCCTCGCCGAACACGACCCCTCGGCGGCCGGTCTCGCCCGGTGCCACGCCAAACAGGCCCTCCAGCTACGGGAGTCCGGCCGTCGCCGGTCGCAGATCTTCGACTACCTCTCGATGGCGTCGGCCTGCTTCATCGGCGACGACCCCGAACAGGCCGACCGCTACGCCCGGTTGGCGCTGGCCGCCATCGGTGAGAACTCCTCGCACCGCACCTGGGACCGGCTCCGTGAGATGTACCGCCTCTCCGGGCAGTACTCCGGCAACGACCGGATCAAGGAGTTGCGCGCGGAGATCGACGAGGTGATGCCCAAGCCGCGC
This sequence comes from Streptomyces sp. NPDC014733, assembly GCF_043083385.1. Classification (NCBI taxonomy): domain Bacteria; kingdom Bacillati; phylum Actinomycetota; class Actinomycetes; order Kitasatosporales; family Streptomycetaceae; genus Streptomyces; species Streptomyces sp. NPDC014733. The sequence goes on from NZ_JBIBYO010000023.1 coordinate 16,537, forward strand.
GGCAAGGCGAAGGTGCCGGCCCCGGCGACGGCGCTCGACACCCGGCTCGGTACCACCACCTTCTCGGTCTGAGCCGGTGCGGTGCGCCCACGACGCCGGTGGCGCCGGCCCGGCCCGTACGCACCGGAGCAGACCGACGGCCGGGAGGGGCGGTGTGACCGGGCCGCCGGATCCGGTCACCGGACCCCGGCCCTCCCGGCCGGCCGTTCACCGTCGGCTCAGCTGACCCGCGCGATCAGCAGACAGGCGTCGTCCTCACGCGTGGCGCCGTCGAACTCCTCGACGGCGAGCCGGACACACTCCTGGGCATCCCGGGCCGCCGTGAAGCGCGGCGCCAGGGAGAGCAGCCGCTCGGCCGCCTCGTGGGCCGCGTCCGGACCGTGCGTACGGCGCGGCAGCAGACCGTCGGTGTGCAGCACCAGCAGATCGCCGGGGGCCAGCCGCTCGGTGCGCTGACCGTACGCGGCGTTGGCGGTCGCGCCGAGGAGGACGCCCTCCGGCGGGTCCAGCGCGCGCCCCGTGCCGCCGCGGAAGAGCAGCGGCGCGGGGTGCCCGGCCTGGGCCCACTCCAGCTCCCGGGTGGCCGGATCGAAGCGGGCGCAGACGGCGCTGCCCAGCGCGGGCTGGGCGGCGGAGTCCAGCAGTTGGTTGAGGAAGCCCATCAGTGGCCCCGGGCGGTGCCCGGCCACCGCCATGCCGCGCAGCGCACCCAGCACCATCGCCATCCCGGACGTCGCGCTGGCGCCGTGCCCGGTCAGATCGCCGACGCTCAACAGTGTGGTGGCGTCGGGGAGTTGCAGGGCGTCGAACCAGTCGCCGCCGATCAGGGCGCTGGTGGCGGCGGGGAGGTAGTGCCCGGCCAGATCGAGGGCGACCGGGCCGCCCTGCGGGAAGCGGAGCGGACCGCGCCACGGCGGCAGCACCGCCTCCTGCAGTTCGACCGCGAGCCGGTGCTCCGTCCGCGCCGCATGGCGTTTGCGCTGGAGCGAGTCGCGGCTCTCGCGCACCGCCCGCTCACTGCGCCGCAACTCGCTGACGTCCCGCAGCACCGCCCACATGCACGCCGTCGAGCCGTCCGCGTCCAGCACCGGCTCCCCGGTCATGTGGACCGTCCGCACCCGGGCGTCGGGGCGCACGACGCGGAACTCGCCGTCGATGGGGCGGCCGTCCACCAGACAGTCGGTGACCATCGTGGCCAGATGTTGCTGGTCTTCGGCGAAAACCAGCGCGGGCAGCTCGTCGAGGGTCAGCGGGCCGTCGGACGGCTCCCGGCCCAGGATGGTGAACAGCTCCTCGGACCAGCTGACCTCATCGGTGAGGAGATTCCACTCCGCGCTGCCCACCCGGCTCAGCAGCGAACCGCGCGGCGGCTCCTCCTCGGCGGGCGGCGCGAGCGGCCCGGCGTACGCGGCGCCGTCGGTCTCCTCCGGGGGCAGCCCCTCTCTGAGCTGGTCGAGATGGCCGCCGACGTCGTCGAGGTGGTGGACGGCGAGGTCACAGAGCGCGCGCTGCCAGCGCAGCTGCGGATCGACGGTGACGTCGTCGGTCGCCGAGGACCCGCGTACGGCGTCTAGGCCACCGCGCAGTCGGCGGGCCTGGCTGATCAGGGCCTCGACCGTGTCACGCTCGGGTGGCTGGGCGGACGGGCGGTCCGCGAAGAGGGGGGACGGCATCGATTCTCCGAGATATGGCGGCGCCGGCCACGGCGGTCCTGTCCTGGCCGACAGAGCGCGCCCGGGGGCTGGTGTGAGGGCCGGGTAACGACTCTTGCACAGGCTGCGACGGTCTGTAAGTGATTTGGCATGACCCGGAACGGCGTTGCGGTCGGCATATGCCCCAGAACTCCCGTGGGGCGCCACCGGCCGAATCGGCGGAATGACAGATTCCAAGCTAGGCTGCGCCCGCCGTCGCGCTGCCGTGCCCACCGATCCACGCTGGGAACGACGCATACGGCCCGCGGTCACCGGCAAGAATGCCGGTCGGCGGAAATCCCGTTGCCAGCCAGTCCCCCGCACCGGATGCTGACCTCATGTTCGATCCAGACATAGCGCCCAGTGGCACCCTGCTCGGCCTCCTGCAGCGAGGCCGCGGCGACGGGACCCTGCACGCCCTCGCGGCGCCGCGGGCCGAGGCGCTCGCGGCGCTCGACGACTGCGTGCTGCGCGATGCCCGCCGCGACTGGCAGGTGGAGAACCGCTCCCTCTACTACGCGCGCCTCTACATGCAGCTCGACGGCGGACTCGACGCGATCGAACGGCACCTCTTCCATCCGGACGACGGCGTCGACACCGCCGAGGAGCGCACCGGCCTCGCCCTCGCCGTCCTCGGCCACCTCGCCGCCTACGGCCGCGACGCCGCCCGCCTGCTGCTGCGCGGATACGCCGCGACCGGCAGCAACTGGCGCTGGGCCCTGGACGAGCTGGCGCTGCGCGACGACGACGCGGGCCTGGCCGCCCTCGCCCCCGCCGTGCTCGCCCGCTTCCCCGCCACCGCCGAAGGCGACGCCGCGCTGGCCGCCGCCGTCCGCGACGCCTTCGAACCCCACCCCTGGCGGCTGTGGGCCGAGGACCCGCGCTACGCGCAGCGCCTGGCCGCCGCCGGGGAGCAGGGCTCCTTCGACCGCTGGCAGCGGCAGCTGCGCCCGCGTGGGCCGCGGCCCGGCTGGAGCGTCGCCGAGGTGCTGCGCTGGGCCGAGGAGGGCGCGCCGGGCGCCGAGGAGCAGCGGTATCTCGCCGCCGCCCGCTGCCTGGGCGCCGTCGCCGGGCCCGAGGACCGGCCGGCCCTGCTGGACGCCGCCCGGACCGGCTCGGACGCGGCCCGCGCCGCGGTCCTGCACCACCTCGCCGAACGCGGCGACCCGGCCGCCCTCGACCTCGTCGAGACCACCGTCGGCGCCCCCGAGGCGGGCGAGGTGCCCACCGCCGCCGCGCTCGCCGCCTTCGCCCGGATGCCCGCCACCGACGCCGTCCTCGACCGCGCCCGCGGCTGGGCCCGCCGCGACGACCGGCTGGGCGCCGCCGCGGGCGCCGTCCTCGCCCGCCGCGGCGACGCCCGCGACGCCGGGGTGGTGCTCGCCGCGCTGCGCCGTACGGTCCGTGCCGACGGGCCCGACGCCGGTGCGCTGTGGGAGCTGGTCGACGGTGTCGGGCGGCTCGGCGTCGGCTGCGCGGCGCCGGTGCTGCGCCACGTCTACCGTGAGACGGCCTCCTCCGAACTGCGCGGACGGACCGCCGCCGCGCTCGCCGTGACCGACCCCGGCTTCGCCGCCGGGTTCGCCGTGGAATGCCTCTGGGACTGCGAGGAGACCACCCGGGAGCTGGCCGCCCGGCACGCCGCGACCGGCGACGACCGGGTCGTCGAACAGCTCCGCCGTCTCGCCGCCGATCCGGCCGAGGAGGCCGAGGTGCAGACCGCCGTCCGCAGCCGGTTCGGACCGGACGCCTCGGCGGTCTGAGAGGCGGCCGGCACCTCCCGGGCGCCACGCCCCCGACGCCCCCTGGCGTGGCCCGCCTCCGCTGCCACAATGGCCGGATGACCGGACGCTGGGAGTTCTGGATCGACCGCGGGGGCACCTTCACGGACGTCATCGGCCGGCGGCCGGACGGCCGGCTGGTCACCGCGAAGCTGCTCTCGCACCACCCCGAGCGCTACCGCGATGCGGCCGTCGAGGGGATCCGGCGGATGCTGGGGCTCGCGCCGGGGGAGCCGGTGCCCGCCGAGCGGGTCGCCGTCGTCAAGATGGGCACCACCGTCGCCACCAACGCCCTGCTGGAGCGCACCGGCGAGCCGACCGTCCTCCTCGTCACCGAGGGCTTCCGCGACGCGCTGCGCATCGCGTACCAGAACCGCCCCCGCATCTTCGACCGGCACATCGTGCTGCCCCAGCCGCTGTACGACCGGGTGATCGAGGTGCCCGAGCGGCTGGACGCGCACGGCGAGGTGGTGCGGCCGCTGGAGACCGCGGCGCTCCGCGGCGAGCTGGCGCGGGCCCGCGCCGACGGGCTGCGCGCCGCCGCCGTGGTCCTGCTGCACGGCTACCGTCACCCCGCCCACGAGAAGGCCGTCGCCGCCCTCGCCGTCGAAGCGGGATTCCCGCAGGTCAGCTGCGGACACGAGGTCAGCCCGCTGATGAAGCTGGTGCCGCGCGGCGACACCACCGTCGTCGACGCGTACCTCTCGCCGGTGCTGCGCCGCTACGTCGACGAGGTGGCCGCCCAACTCCCCGGCATCCGGTTGATGTTCCTGCAGTCCAACGGCGGGCTGCGGCGGGCCACGCACTTCCGGGGCAAGGACGCGGTGCTGTCCGGTCCGGCCGGCGGTGTCGTCGGCATGGTCCGCTCCGCAGCCGAGGCGGGGCCCGGGTACGACCGCGTCATCGGGTTCGACATGGGCGGCACCTCCACCGATGTCGCGCACTACGCGGGCGAGTTCGAGCGGGTGCTCGGCAGTGAGGTGGCCGGGGTGCGGATGCGCGCGCCGATGATGAACATCCACACCGTGGCCGCCGGCGGCGGCTCCGTCCTCCACTTCGACGGGCGCCGCTACCGCGTCGGCCCCGACTCCGCGGGCGCCGACCCCGGGCCCGCCTGCTACCGCCGCGGCGGCCCGCTCACCGTCACCGACGCCAACGTCATGCTCGGCCGGATCCAGCCCGGCCACTTCCCGGCGGTCTTCGGCCCGGACGGCGACCGGCCGCTCGACGCGGAGGTGGTCCGCACCCGCTTCGCCGAACTGGCCGCGCGGGCCGCCCGGGAGACCGGCGACGCCCGCGGGCCGGAGGAGGTGGCCGCCGGGTTCCTCGACATCGCCGTCCTCAACATGGCCAACGCGGTCAAGAAGATCTCCGTCCAGCGCGGCCACGACCTCACCCGCTACGCGCTGACCAGCTTCGGCGGCGCCGGTGGCCAGCACGCCTGCGCCGTCGCCGACGCCCTCGGCATCGACACGGTGCTGATCCCGCCGCTCGCCGGGGTGCTCTCCGCGTACGGCATCGGCGTCGCGGACGCCACCGCGATGCGCGAGCGTGCCGTCGAGACGGAGCTGACCGGCGAGGCGGCCGCGGACCGGGTCCGGGCCGTCTGTGACGAACTGGCCGGGCACGCCCGCCGCGCACTCGTGGACGAGGGCGTGCCCGCCGCGAGCGTCACCACCCGCGCCCGGGTGCTGATCCGCTACGCCGGGACCGACACCACACTCGGTGTCCCGCTCGCCGGCGCGGACGAGATGGCCGCCGCCTTCACCCGGCTGCACCGCGCCCGCTACGCCTTCACCATGGACAAACCGCTGGTCGCCGAGGCGGTGACGGTCGAGGCGACGGGCGCCGCGGGCGGCGCGGGCGCCGGCGCCGAGCGGCCCGGTCCCCGTGAAGGCGCCATGCGGTCCGCCGCAACCGTCCGGATGTACGCGGGTGGCGCCTGGCGGGACACCCCGCTCTTCGCGCGCACCGGGCTGCGGCCCGGGGACACCGTCACCGGGCCCGCGCTGGTCACCGAGGAGGACGCGACGACGGTCGTCGACCCGGGCTGGCGGGCGACGGTCGGCGACGCCGGGCATCTGGTGCTGGACCGTGCGGAGCCCCGTCCGGAGCGGGCGGCCGTCGGGACCGCGGCGGATCCGGTGATGCTGGAGGTGTTCAACAGCCTCTTCATGGCCATCGCCGAGCAGATGGGCGTCCGGCTGGAGCACACCGCGCACTCCGTCAACATCAAGGAACGCCTCGACTTCTCCTGTGCGCTCTTCGACGCGGTCGGCAACCTCATCGCCAACGCCCCGCACATCCCGGTCCATCTGGGGTCGATGGGCGAGTCGATCAAGGAGGTGCTGCGGCGGCGCGGCGCGGGTATGCGGCCGGGCGACGTCTACGCGGTCAACGACCCGTACCACGGCGGCACCCATCTGCCGGACGTCACCGTCGTCACCCCGGTCTTCGACGACGCCGGACGCGAACTGCGCTTCCTGGTGGCCTCGCGCGGCCACCACGCGGAGATCGGCGGGATCACGCCCGGTTCGATGCCGGCGTTCAGCCGGACCGTCGACGAGGAGGGCGTCCTCTTCGACAACTGGCTGCTGGTCCGCGACGGGCGGCTGCGCGAGGAGGAGACCCGCGCGCTGCTGACCTCCGGCCCGTACCCCTCGCGCGCGCCCGACGCCAACCTCGCCGATCTGCGCGCCCAGATCGCCGCCAACGAGAAGGGCATCACCGAGCTCCGCCGGATGACCGCGCAGTTCGGCCTCGACGTGGTCCGCGCGTACATGGGGCACGTCCAGGACAATGCCGAGGAGTCGGTCCGCCGGATCATCGCCGGGCTCTCCGACGGCAGCTGCGACTACGTCACCGACAGCGGTGCACACATCAAGGTGGCGCTGACCGTCGACCGGGCCGCGCGCACCGCGGTACTGGACTTCGCCGGCACCTCACCGCAGCAGCCGGGCAACGACAACGCCCCGCGCTCGGTGGTGACGGCCGCGGTGCTCTACGTCTTCCGCACGCTGGTCGCCGACGACATCCCGCTCAACAGCGGCTGTCTGAAGCCGGTCGAGGTGCGCGTCCCGGACGGCTGCATGCTGGCGCCGTCCCACCCGGCGGCGACGGTCGCCGGGAACGTCGAGACCAGCCAGGCCGTCACCGGCGCCCTCTACGCCGCACTGGGCGTCCAGGCCGAGGGCTCCGGCACGATGAACAACCTGACGTTCGGCAACGACCGGGTGCAGTACTACGAGACGGTCGCCTCCGGCTCCGGCGCGGGCCCGGACTTCGACGGCACCGACGCCGTCCAGACCCATATGACCAACTCCCGGCTCACCGACCCCGAAGTGCTGGAGTGGCGCTACCCGGTGCGGGTCGACGCCTTCGCGGTACGGCCCGGCAGCGGCGGCGCCGGGGCCCAGCACGGCGGCGACGGCGTCGAGCGGCGGCTGCGGTTCCTGGAGCCGATGACCGTCGCCCTGCTCACCGGCCACCGCCGCGTCCCGCCGTACGGCATGGCGGGCGGCGCCCCGGGCGCGCTCGGCGAGAACCTCCTGCGGCGCGCCGACGGCACCACCGAGCAGCTGCGCGGCCGCGACACCGCCGAGGTGGGCCCGGACGACGTGCTGGTGGTGCGGACGCCCGGCGGGGGCGGGTACGGGGAGCCGGGCGAGGCGTGAGGGGCGCGTGGCCGGGGGCGTGCGCCTTGCCCTCACGCCCCGACTTCACGCCCCGACTTCACGCCCCGCGCAGCGGCCGGAAGCGGATCGGGGTGCCCGGTACGGCCTGGGCGGCGGCGGCCAGATGGCGGGCGGGGACCACGCCGATCACCGGGTAGCCGCCGGTCGTCGGATGGTCGTGCAGGAAGAGGACCGGCAGCCCGTCCGGCGGCACCTGGAGCGCGCCCAACGGCATGCCCTCACTGGGCAGTTCACCGTCCCGCGCGCGCTCCAGGGGCGGGCCCTCGGTGCGCAGCCCGATACGGTTGCTCGCCGCCGAGACCCGGAAGTGCCCGGTGGCCAGGGTGCGGTGGCCGTGCGCGGTGAACCAGTCGTCGCGGGGCCCGGGCCGGTAGGGCAGCAGCAGCTCGGCGGGCGGGCCCGGGTGCGGTACGGCGTCCGCCGACGCCGGGGCCGGGGGCTCGGCGCCCAGTGGCAGCACCGCGCCGTCGGTGAGCGGATCGCCGCCCAGCCCGGAGAGCAGATCGGTGGCGCGGCTGCCGAGCACCGGCTCGGTGACGAGGCCGCCGCCGAACGCCAGGTACGAGCGCAGCCCCCGGGTGGCGGGCCCGGCGTCGAGGACCGCGCCGGCCGGGACGCGGACCGGGGCGCCCCAGGCGGCGGGCCGGCCGTCGACCGTCACCGGGCAGGGCGCGCCGGTCACCGCGACGGTGGTGGCGCGGCGCATCCGGACGGCGCATCCGGTGAGCGTGGTCTCCAGGCCGGCCGCCGACTCCGCGTTGCCGACGAGGCGGTTGGCGAGGCGGTGCGCCGGGGCGTCGAGGGCGCCGGAGAGCGGTACGCCCAGGTGGGCGTGGCCGGGGCGGCCGAGGTCCTGGACGGTGGTGAGGGCGCCGGCGCGCACCACGAGGCAGGCGTGATCGGTCATCGGACCCTCTCCGTGTCGCGGGTCCGGTCCACAGAAACGAACCGGACCCGGGTGCCGGGCGTGAGCAGGGCGGCGTTCTCCCGTGCCGGGTCCCACAACGCCGCGTCGGTCCGGCCGATCAGCTGCCAGCCGCCGGGGGAGGAGCGCGGATAGACGCCGGTGTACGGGCCGGCGAGCGCGACCGCGCCGGCCGGGACCCGGGTGCGGGGGGTGGCCCGGCGCGGGACGTGGCACTCCTCGGGCAGCCCGGTGAGATAGCCGAAGCCGGGGGCGAACCCGCAGAACGCCACGTGGAAGGTGGTGGCGGCGTGCCGGCGCACCACCTCGTCCGGGGTGGTGCCCCACAGCGCGGCGACGTCGGTCAGGTCCGGGCCGTCGTAGACCACCGGCAGTTCCACGGCCGGTCGGTCGGTGGCGGTCAGCGGCGGGATGTCCCAGGTGGCGAGGGAGGCGGCGAAGCCGCGGGGGTCGTCGAGACCGTCGAGGAAGACGGTGCGGGCGGCGGGCACGATCTCGGTGACGGGCGGCAGGACTCCGGCCGCGGCGCGCCGCAGCAGCTCCGCGTGGAGGGCGCCGACCTCGTCGGCGGTGTCCGGTTCGAGGAGGAGTCCGTGCGCGCCGACGGGCAGCGCTCTCATACGAAGCTCCGCACCACCACGCCGGCGGCGGCGAGTTCGGCCTTCACCCGGCGGGCGAGCGCGGCGGCGCCGGGGGTGTCGCCGTGCAGACAGAGCGACCGGGCGCGGACCGTGACCGGCGTGCCGTCGTGGGAGCGGACGGCGCCGTCCCGGGCGATGCCCAGGGCCCGCCCGACGACCTCCTCGGGGTCCTCGACGACCGCGCCCGGCTCGCGCCGCGGGACGAGGGTGCCCCCGGCGGTGTAGGCGCGGTCGGCGAACGCCTCCTCGACGACGGGGAGTTCCGCCGCGCGCGCCGCCTCGTGCAGCCGGGAGCCGGGCAGGCCCAGGACCGGCAGCGATCCGCCCGCGGCGCGGATCCCGGCGACGACGCCGGCGGCCTGTTCGGCGTCGTGGACACAGCGGTTGTAGAGCGCGCCGTGCGGTTTGACGTAGCCGACGCGGGCCCCGGCGGCGCGGGCGAAGACCTCCAACGCGCCTATCTGGTACGCGATCTCGTCGGCCAGCTCGTCGGCGGGGACGTCCATGGCGCGGCGGCCGAAGCCGGCGAGGTCGCGGTAGGAGACCTGGGCGCCGATGACCACACCGCCGGCGGCGGCGCGTTCGCAGACCCGGCGCATCGTGCCGGGGTCCCCGGCGTGGAAGCCGCAGGCGACGTTGGCGCTGGTCACGACGGACAGCAGGGCGTCGTCGTCGGTGAGCCGCCAGCGTCCGAAGCCCTCGCCCAGGTCGGCGTTGAGGTCGATGACGGCCGGTTGGACGGCGAGGTCGCTCATGGGTGTCCGCTCCAGGGCTCGGTGGCAGGGGGCGCGGCGGCCGCGGGGAGCGGGCGCCCGGGGCGGGCCGGTGGGGCCCGGGGCCGTGGGGCGCACGGGCCGACCGGCGTCGGGCCCAAGGTAGCGATCGTTGAACGATCCGACAAGAGGTGTGTTGTTCCGATCCGGTATCTGGGATTGACTTCCGGCGGGAGAACGATCGAGGCGGCGCCCGGCACGGACCGGCGCCACGGCGGAAGCGGGGTGGGCCGGATGGCCGGCGGAGCGGCGAAGGCGGAGCGGCGGCAGCCGGTCGACGTCGAGGGGCCGGCGGACGACCGGGCGCTGCTCGGCCGCGCCGGCACCGCCGAGCGGGTCGCGGACATCCTCCGCGACCGCATCACCGAGGGCCACTTCCCGCCCGGCGTCCGGCTCTCCGAGGAGTCCATCGGCGGCGCCCTCGGCGTCTCCCGCAACACCCTGCGCGAGGCGTTCCGGCTGCTCACCCACGAACGGCTGCTGGTCCACCGCCTCAACCGCGGCGTCTTCGTCCGCGTGGTGACCGTCGAGGACCTGGCCGACATCTACCGCGTCCGCCTGCTCGTCGAGTGCGCCGCCGTCCGCGGTCTGGGGCAGGGGCCGTACGACGAGGGGACGCGGGCGGCGATCGGCGCCATCGAGGCGGCGGTGCGCTCCGGGGAGGCGGCGGTGCGCGAGCGTGCCTGGCAGGAGCTGTCCACCGCCAACATCCGCTTCCACCAGGGCGTCGCGGCGCTGGCGGACAGCCCGCGCACCGACGAGCTGATGCGCGCGGTGCTCGCCGAACTCCGCCTGGTCTTCCACGTCATGGACGATCCGCGCCGCTTCCACGCGCCGTACCTCACCCGCAACCGGCAGATCGTCGAGGCGCTGGAGGACGGCGACGCCGCCGCGGCCGAGCAGCTGCTCCGCTCGTATCTGGAGGACTCGCTCGCCCAGCTCTCCGGGGCGTACGCCCGGTTGATCGCGGAGGGGTAGCGGGCCGGGCGCAGGGGCGCGGCGGCGCCGGGCCGGGCGCGGGACCGCCGGCGTCCCGGTGCCCGGCCGCCGGCGCGCCGCCGGAAAGTTCCCGCCCCCGAACCCCTTGTCGGATCGTTGAACAATCGCCTAGCCTCCGCTGCAATCCATTCATCGATCCTCACGGTCACGTGGGGTCCTGTACGCGGAAGGCGGGCCCATGATCGTGCTTCTCGGCGTGCTCGTGGTCGTGATCGGCTTCGCCACGAAACGCCACCCTCTGCTGGTCGTCGGCGCCGCGGGCATCGTCGCCGGACTCCTCGGCGGGCTCTCGCCCCAGGAGGTGCTGGCCGCCTTCGGCAAGGGCTTCGCCGACAGCCGGTCGGTGACGATCTTCGCGATCACCCTCCCGGTCATCGGTCTCCTGGAGCGCTACGGCCTCCAGGAACAGGCCCGCAACCTGATCGCCCGCTTCGCCAAGCTCACCACCGGCCGGTTCCTCGCCCTCTACCTGGGCATGCGGCAGGTCGGCGCCGCGCTGGGCCTCACCGACGTCTTCGGCCACGCCCAGACCGTCCGCCCGCTGGCCGCCCCGATGGCCGAGGGCGCCGCCGAGCGCCGCCACGGGGCGCTCACCGACGCCGCCCGCGAACGGATCCGCTCGTGTGCCGCCGCCGCGGACAACGTCGGCCGGTTCTTCGGTGAGGACGTCTTCCTCGCCGTCGGCTCGATCCTGCTGATCACCGGCTTCGTCAACACCACGTACGGGACCCACCTCGAACCGCTCCACCTGGCGCTGTGGGCCATCCCCACCGCCGTGTGCGCCTTCGTCGTCCACGGCTGGCGGATGCTCCGCCTCGACCGCCACCTGGAGCGCGAACTGCGCGCCGCCAACGCCGTGGGCACCGGCGGCGACCGGCCCACCGAGACCACCCACCCCACCGGCCACGCCGGGAACGCCACCGCAGCGGAGGCCACCGAATGATCAAGGCAGAGTGGTTCTACTGGCTGGTCGGCCTCAGCTTCCTGGTGATGGCCGGGCAGATGTTCACCGACCGCAGCAACGCCAAACGGCTGGGCACCGCCGCCTTCTGGGGCCTGATCGGCGTCGGCTTCATCTACAGCAGCTGGGTCGTCAACGGCCGGGCACCCGCCGAACCCCTGGGCGCCGCCGTCCTGGTCATGGTGCTCCTGGCCGGCTGCGGGCTCACCGGACGCGGCACCCCGCGCACCACCACTCCCGCCGAACGCACCGCCCACGCCGCCCGCTTCGGCAGCCGCCTCTTCGTCCCGGCGCTCACCATCCCCGTCGTCGCCCTGGTGTGCGCCGTCGGCGTCGCCCGGCTGCGGATCGGCGGACAGCCGGTCCTCCAGGAGGGCAGCGAGACCATCCTCGGCCTGGGCATCGGCGCCGTCGTCGCCCTCGTCGTCGCCATGGTGATGCTCCGCGAGAAGCGGCTCTCGGTGCCCGTCGCCTCCGGCCGCTCGATGCTGGAGTCCATGGGCTGGGCGATGCTGCTGCCGCAGATGCTCGCCACGCTCGGCGCCATCTTCCAGGTCTCCGGCGTCGGCACCCAGGTCGGGAAGATCACCACCGCGGTGCTCCCCGGCAACTCCCTCTACATCGCCGTCGTCGTCTACTGCCTCGGGATGTTCCTGTTCACCATGATCATGGGCAACGCCTTCGCCGCGTTCCCCGTCATGACCGCCGCCGTCGGCTGGCCCGTCCTCGTCGAGCACTTCCACGGCAACGCGCCCGCCGTCCTCGCCCTCGGCATGCTCGCCGGATTCTGCGGCACCCTGGTGACCCCGATGGCCGCCAACTTCAACATCGTCCCGGCGGCCCTCCTGGAGCTGAAGGACCAGTACGGGCCGATCAAGGCGCAGCTGCCCACCGCGGGTGTCCTGCTCGGCTGCAACATCGTGATCATGGCGCTCTTCGCCTTCTGACCCAGGGCCGCCGCCGTCCGCGCCGCCCGCCGCGCCGGGCGGCCGCCACCACCGAGGAGAGAGCATGACCCGGGTACTGCTGACCGGCTTCGAACCGTTCGACGGCGAGAAGACCAACCCCTCCTGGCTGGCGGTCCGCGCCGCCGCCGCGCAGCCGCCCGCCGGGCTGGACCTGCGCACCGCCGAACTGCCCTGCGTCTTCGGCGAGGCGGCCCGCGCCCTGCGCGCCGCCGTCGACGGGCACCGGCCCGACGTGGTGATCTGCGTCGGCCAGGCCGGCGGCCGCCCCGACATCACCGTCGAACGCGTCGCCGTCAACCTCGACGACGCCCGCATCCCCGACAACGCGGGCGCCGCCCCGATCGACGAACCCGTCGTCGCGGGCGGCCCCGCCGCCTACTTCTCCACCCTGCCGGTCAAGGCGTGCGTCGCTGCCGTCCGCGCCGCGGGCCTGCCCGCCTCCGTCTCGCACACCGCCGGGACCTTCGTCTGCAACCACGTCTTCTACGCCCTCGCCCACCTCATCGCCACCGAACTGCCCGCCCTGCGCGGCGGCTTCGTCCACGTCCCCTACGCGCCCGAGCAGGTCACCGGCCGGGCCCAGCCGTCGCTGCCGGTGGACACGGTCGCCCGGGCGCTGTGCGAGATCGCCGCGACCGCCGCCACCACCCGCGAGGACCTGCGGCTGCCCGGCGGCGCCACCCACTGACGCCGGACGCGGCCCGGCGGTGCGGCCGCACGCCCGGCCGGGTACGGGCCGTCACCGGCCGTGGAAGGCCCGCGTACACTGGCTGACCGGCCGGAACGTGCCCCCGGAGCCGGCCGGGGCACCGCCGTTTCGTCCGTTGTCAGTGCGAGCGCTTACTCTGTGCGACGTGACTTTTCCAGCTCCGGGGGCCGCCGCGCCCCAGCCGGCCGGGACCCACCGGCCCGCGCCGGGCCCCGCCGCCGACGAGGGCCTGGCCCGCCGCCTGCGCGCCCTCGCGTGCACCGCGCCGCTGCACGACCTCGACGCGCGCAAGGCCAACCTCGCGGGCGAGTACGGCGGGTACGCCATGGCGGAGGTGGCGCTCGCCGTCATCGACCTGGTCACGCTCCACATGGACTTCGACACCGGCGCCGACCACGAGGAGATAGTGGCCCGGGTCCTGCCCCGCATCGCCGCCCAGGCCCCCGACCGCCCCGCCGCCGAACACGAGCGCGTCGCCCGCTGGGTCCTGGAGAACCTCCTCAACGTCGGCAGCGTGGACCGCGGATTCCGCGCCGTCTACGGCACGTTCGACACCTCCGGCACCTACGTCCGCCGCGACTACGACTTCAAGCTCGTCGAAGAGGTCCCCGGATCCGGCGGCGCGGTCTTCCTGCGCACCACCGACGAAGCGGTCAACGTCCTCGTCGGCGCCCTCGACACCGACGTCACCAGCGCCCAGATCGCCGCCGAGGTGAAGCTGGAGGTGCTGATCAGCCGCGGCCGCCTCGCCGACGCCCAGCTCGCCGCCGAACAGGCCCGCTACCGCACCGTCCAGTACGCCGAGACGCTGCGCCGCACCCTCGACGCCACCCGGCGCAACGTCCGCGCCGTCGACTGGCTCCGGACCGTCCCCGACATGATCGCCGAAGCGCTCGACCACGTCGCCGACCGCTACCGCCACGAGAACGCGATCCTCACCAACATCCGCAAGGCCCGCGACGAGACCGAGGAGCCCGAGCACAAGCGCCGCGCCGCCGAGCTGGTCGACATCGTCAAGGACTGCATCCGGCGCCACACCCAGCTCCAGTCCCGTCTGCTGGAGGCCGGACCGCTCTTCCGCGCCGAACAGGACCGCCAGGCGTTCGCCGCCCCCACCGCCCGCTCCGGGCTCGACCTCTACGGTCAGCTCGTCGCGCCGCTGCTGCCGCTCCCCACCGAGCAGGCCCGCCGCGTCACCGACGCCTTCTTCACCCACGGCACCGGCCTGCGAACCCCGGCCGCCGTCCGCGTCACCGACCTCGTCGACACCCTGCTCACCCCGCCCGCCGAGCGGGAGCACCTCGGCGCCGAGATGCCCGAGCCCGACCTCGTCGCCACCCCCGACGACAGCCGCTTCAGCGAGGCGCAGCTGGACGCCGCCATGGCCCTGCTCGACCTGCCGTCCGACGCGCCCCGCCGCCTCTCCGGACTGCTCGCCGACGCCCGCCGCACCGGCGACCCGGACCTCGCCTACCTCGTCGCCCTCCTCTCCGTGCACGCCGCCAGCCCTCCGGTCGGTACCGCCTACCGCCAGGGCGAGGCCCAGCTGCTCTTCGCCGTCGACGACGGCACCGAGCTGACCGATCCGGAGTTCGGCGGCGCCGACCTCATCGTCGGCACCGCCCTCCTGGACGCCGCGGGCATGGCCGCCGACCGCTCGGAGGGTTCCTGATGCCCCGGCCCGCCCGGAGCCACCGGCTCCCGCCCGCCGCACCCCCGCCTCACCCGTCCGTCCCCCGCAAGGAGCCCCGCCCGTGACCGAGTACGCCGCCGACGAGGTGCCGCAGCCGGAGCCGGTGCCCGCGCCCCCCGGGCGGGCAGCCACCACCGGGTCCGAGCCCGCCGCGGCGCCGGTCACCCCCGCCGACGCCGCCGATGCGGCCCGGCTCGTCGCCTTCGGCCTCCAGCCCAAGCTGCTCCCGGCCCGGGACGCCGAATACGCCGAGCTGCTGCGCCGCCACCGCGAGGACCCCGCCTTCGCCCGGCTCGCCGACGCCGTCGCCGCCGGGCTCGGCCTCGTCGTCCTGGAGGTCTCCACCCGCGCCGGCATGGCCGTCACCGCCGCCGAGGACTCCGTCTTCGCGGTCCGCATGGGCGACTACGCCCGCCGTGCCTCCGCCGACTCCGCCGACCGCTTCCTGCACGGACTGGCCCACCTCGCCGTCGCCGCCCTCGCCTTCCCGCGCCCCGAGGACCTCGCCGACGACGGCTACATCGGCCGCCTCACCGTCAACGGCGTCGACGCCTTCGTCCGCCAGGCCTGCCGCCGCCTGGAGGAGCGCGCCGCCGAGAGCGGCGAGAACACCGACCCGGCCACCGGCGCCCCCGGCCTGGAGGCCGCCTGGCGCGTCTACGCCCGCCGCAGCGCCACCGGCGCCACCAAGGACGCCCGGCGGCTGGCCGGCTCCACCACCGGCATCATCGCCAAGGCCGTCACCTTCCTCGTCGACTCCGGCTTCCTCCAGCGCACCGGCGACGACGCCGGAGGCACCTACCGCACCACCGCCCGCTACCAACTCCAGGTCCGCGACCTGGCCGGGGGCGCCGCGATGAGCGAACTGCTGGAGCTGGGCGTCGTCCCCGTCGCCGACGGCACCGCCTCCCTGCTGCCCGGCGAGGACACCGACGCCCTCGACCTGGTGGCCGACGCCGGACTCCCGTTCCACAGCACCTGACCGCCCGCCACCCGCTGCCTCCTGCCCACCCCGACAACGAAAGTCCGCCATGTACGAGCTGTCCCGGGTCCGCCTCTACTCGATCGGACCGGCCGGCGCACGCTACGCCGACACCGTGCTGGACCTGCGCGGCGTCGGCGCCCCCGTACCGCAGCCCGCACCGGCCCAGGCGGACTTCTTCGAGGACGAACCGACCGGCCCGCCGCGCCGCCCGGCCCCCGCGGGCGTCCTCTTCCTGGAGAACGGCGGCGGCAAGTCCGTCCTCCTCAAGCTGATCTTCTCGGTCATGCTGCCCGGCCACCGCAACACCCTCGGCGGCGCCAGCTCCGGCGTGCTGCGCAAGTTCCTGCTCGCCGACGACTGCGGCCATGTCGCCCTGGAGTGGCAGCACACCGTCACCGGCGAGTCCGTCGTCGTCGGCAAGGTCAGCGAATGGCGCGGCCGCCAGGTCTCCAACGACCCGCGGAAGTTCGCCGAGGCGTGGTACAGCTTCCGCCCCGGCCCCGGCATGAGCCTGGACGCGCTGCCCGTCGCCGAGGCCACCGTCGTCCGGCCGCGCGGCGAGGACGGCGAAGGCGCTTCGGGCGCCCGCGGCCGCCGCCGCACCATGAAGGGCTTCCGCGACGTCCTGACCGAGGCGGGCAAGAACTACCCCAACCTCGACGTCGTCTGGGAGGAGATCCACGAACGCTGGAACGAACACCTCGGCGACCTCGGCCTGGACCCCGAACTCTTCCGCTACCAGCGCGAGATGAACGCCGACGAGGGCGAGGCCGCCGGTCTCTTCGCGGTGAAGAACGACTCCGACTTCACCGACCTGCTGCTCCGCGCCGTCACCGACACCCGCGACACCGACGGCCTCGCCGACCTCGTCCACGGCTTCGCCCACAAGCTCGGCCGCCGCGCCGAGCTGACCGCCGAGCGGGAGTTCACCGCCGGCTCCCTCGACCTGCTCACCACCATCGCCGAGGCCGCCGGCCGCCGCGAACAGGCCCGCCAGGTGCACACCGGCGCCGAACGCCGCACCCGCGCCCTCGCCCGGCAGCTGCACGCCCGCTCCACCGAGGAGCACGGCCGCGCCGCCGAACTGGCCGAACAGGTCGCCGCGGCGGCCCACCGCGTCACCGACGCCGAGCGCACCCGCGACCGCCGCGCCCTGGTCTCCGCCGAACTCGCCTACCGCCACGCCTCGCTGGCGCTCGCCGCCGCCGAGAAGGGCGCCGCCGCGCAGCGCCGCGAGCTGAACGACGCCCGCACCCTGTACAGCGCCTGGCAGGCCGCCGAGACGGTGCTGCGCCACCGCGCCGCCGCCGACCGCTCGGCCCGTGTCGCCGCCGCCATCCGCGAGGCCGAACGCGACGCCGCCCCGGCGCTGGCCGCCCGCGCCACCGCCGCCGCCGACCTCGTCCGCGCCCTGCACACCGCCGCCGAGGCCGGGGAACGCCTCGCGGGCGAGGAGGAGGAGCGCTCCGCCGCCCTCCAGGAGGCCGGGGAGAGCGCCCACCGCGACGCCACCACCGCCGCCACCCACGCCCAGCGCGCCCGCAGCGAGGCCGACCACCTCGGGCAGCGGCTCGCCGAGGTCGCCGAGGAGACCGCCGAGGCGGTCCGTGCCGGCTGGCTCGATGACAGCACCCCGGACGCCGACCCGGCCCGCGCCGCCCTGGCCGCCGCCGACGCCGAGAAGGACGCCGTCGCCGCCTGGGACACCGCCCGCGAGGCCGCCCGCCTCGCCACCGACCACGCCCGCCGCGCCGCCACCCGGCACTCCACCGCCGAGTTGGCCGCCGCCCGCGCCGAGGACGCCGCCACCGCCGCCGCCCGCGCCTGGGAGGGCGAGCGTGCCACCGCCGCCGCCCTCGGTGCCGAACAGCGCCTCGCCGACCTCCTCGGCCTGCCGCAGACCGACCCTGCCCCGGGCGCCCCGGCCGACGCCGCATCCGGCCAGGCAGGTCCGCTGACCGCCGAGGAGCTGGACCGCAACGCCGACGCCCTGCGCGAGCTGCTGGAGGGCGGCGTCGCCTCCGCCGAGCGCCACCTCTTCGACCTGCGCACCGCCGCCGCCGACGACGCCCGCATCCTCGGCGCCCTCGGCGACGGCGGGCTGCTGCCCCCGGGCCCCGACGTCCTGGCCGCCGTCGAGTACCTCGGCGAACACGGCGTCCCCGCACTGCCCGGCTGGCGCTATCTGGCCCAGTCCGTCGACCCCGCCGACCACGCCCGGGTGCTCGCCGCCCGGCCCGAGCTGGTCGACGGCGTGATCATCACCGACCCGGACACCCACGCCCGGGCCCGGGAGATCCTCGCCGCCGCCGCGCTGCTGCCCCGCTCCGCCGTCGCCGTCGGCACCTCCGAGGCGCTCCTCGCGCCCGCCTCCGGGACCGCCGCCGCGGACTCCGGCGTCTTCCTCGTCCCGCCGAACCCGGCGATGCACGACGAGTCCGCCGCCGACGAGGAGCGCCAGGCCCTGCGCGCCCGCGCCGTCGAGCGGGACGACGAGATCCGCGCGCTCGCCGCCCGCCTCGCCGCCGACCGCGCCCTCGCCGCCCGGCTCACCTCCTGGCGCGCCGGATGCCCGGCCGGTCACCTCGCCGAGCTGGCCGAGGCCGCCGAGCGGACCCGTGCCGCGGCGACCGAGGCGGCCGCCGAGCTGACCGAGGCCCGCGCCGCCCGTACCGAGGCCGACGAGACGGCCGCCGAGGCCACCGCCGTCCGCGACGAGCGGCAGGAGGCCGCCCAGCGCGCCCGCCGCTCCGCCGACCTGCTGGCGGGCCTCGCGCACCGGCTGCGCGAGCGCGCCGGATGGCAGTCGCGGATGCGGGAACTGGCCGACGAGGCCACCGAGTTCGAGGCCCGCGCCGAGGAGTGCGTGGACCGCGCCCGCGCCGCCGACGAGGACCGCCGGGCCGCTCAGCGCGCCGCCGACGACGCCCACCGCACCGCCCGCGCCCTGCGCGCCGAACGCGCCGAGATCGCCGGTGTCCCCGACGACCTCGGCCCCGCCCCGGAGGGCGCCCCCACCTCGCTGCCCGCGTTGCGCGAGGCCTACCGCTCCGCCTCGCAGCTGTACGAGAAGGTCGGCGTCGGGGCCGACCTCCGCGCCGAACAGGCCCGCGCCGAGGGCGACGAATCCGCCGCGCTCGCCGAGCTGAACCGCCTCACCAACAAGGTCCGCACCCGCGCCGAGGCGCTGCTGGAGAGCCCGGACGCCGCCGACGGCCCGTCCCGGCAGGCCGCCGCCGGGCGCGCCGAGTCGCTGGTGACGATGTTGGAGACCCGCGCCTCGGCCGCCAGTGAGCAGCTGGGCCGGCTGCGCGGCGAGGCCGAGCGGCTGGCGCCCGCCGAGGGCACGGCCCACACCGACCTCCCCGAGGAGCAGGTGCCCGCCGACGCGGAGCGCGCCAAGGAGCTGCTGCGCACCGCCGCCGCTGAACTCGCCACCGCCACCGAGGCGCTGGAGTCCGCCCGTACCCACCACGACGAGTTGCTGCGCGGCCACCGCGCCGCCGAGGAGGCGGCCGGCGGCTTCGAGGAGACCGCGGCGCTCCTGCGCGATCTGCTGCGCGAGGCCCAGCCCGCCGACGACACCGCGGACGAGCCCGTCCAGCCCTACCCCGGGCGGCTGGAGGAGGGCCGCCGCGCCGCGGCCGAGTCCCGCCGTTCGCTGCGCGGCTGCGCCCAGGACCTCTCCGCCGCCGACGCCGCCGTCCGCGAGGCGAGCGACGTCCTCGTCCGGCACGCCAACGCCACCCGCTTCGAGCATGTGCGCACCCCGGCGCGGCAGCAGATCCGGGAGCTGCCGGTGGCGGCGCTGCCGGAGCACGCCGCGAAGTGGGCGGAGGCGTTCGCGCCCCGGCTGCGGGTGCTCACCGACGAGCTGGAGCAGCTGGAGCGCAACCGCGACTCCATCGTCGACCGGCTGCGCGGTCTGGTGGAGTCCTCGCTGACCACACTCCGCTCCGCCCAGCGGCTCTCCCGCCTGCCGGAGGGGCTGGGGGAGTGGTCGGGCCAGGAGTTCCTGCGCATCCGCTTCGAGGACCCGGACCAGGCCACGCTCACCGAGCGGTTGGGCGAGGTCATCGACGAGGCGACCCGCGCGGCCGTCCGCAAGAACAGCGATCTGCGGCGTGACGGCATGTCCCTGCTGCTGCGCGGGGTGGCCGCCGCGCTGGCGCCGCGCGGGGTGGCCGTGGAGATCCTCAAGCCGGACGCGGTGCTGCGCGCCGAGCGGGTGCCGGTCGGTCAGATGGGCGACGTCTTCTCCGGCGGTCAGCTGCTGACCGCCGCCATCGCGCTGTACTGCACGATGGCCGCGCTGCGCAGCAACGACCGCGGTCGCGACAAGCAGCCCCACGCGGGCACGCTCTTCCTCGACAACCCCATCGGCCGCGCCAACGCCACCTACCTGCTGGAGCTGCAGCGGGCCGTCGCGGACGCGCTCGGCGTCCAGCTGCTCTACACCACCGGCCTCTTCGACACCACCGCGCTGGCGGAGTTCCCGCTGGTCATCCGGTTGCGCAACGACGCGGACCTGCGGGCGGGCCTGAAGTACATCAGCGTCGAGGAGCATCTGCGCCCCGGCCTGCCGCAGCCCGACCCGTCCGGCGAGGCGGTCCACGGCCAGATCACGGCGACCCGGATGTACAAGCGCCCGGAGGAGAGCCCGGAGCCGGCGCCGGGCGGCTGAGCCCGAGGGGCGGGAGGCACCGGCGCCGCCCGCCCCGCCAGGCCGCGTACGCCCTTTACAGCACCACCACCGACCGCAGCACCTCGCCGCCGCGCATCTTCGCGAAGGCGGGCTCGACGTCCTCCAGACCGATGGTCTCGGTGACGAAGCGTTCCAGGTCGAGCTTGCCGCTGAGGTGCAGGTCGATCAGGACCGGGAAGTCGCGGCTGGGCAGACAGTCGCCGTACCACGACGCCTTGAGGGCACCGCCGCGTCCGAAGAGGTCGGCCAGCGGCAGGTCGATGCGCGTCTCCGGATCCGGCACCCCGACCTGCACCAGCGTCCCGGCGAGGTCGCGCATGTAGAACGCCTGCCGGTAGGTCTCCGGGCGGCCGACCGCGTCGATGACGACATCGGCGCCGAACCCGGAGGTGAGCGCGCGTACCGCCTCGACGGGGTCCGTACCGCGGGAGTTGACGGTGTCGGTGGCGCCGAAGCGTTCGGCGGCGTCCAGCTTCCGGTCGTCGATGTCGACGGCGATGACCCGGCGCGCGCCGGCCCGGGAGGCTCCGGCGATGGCGGCGTTGCCGACGCCGCCACAGCCGATGACCGCGACGGTGTCGCCGCTGCCGACGCCGCCGGTGTGCACGGCGGCGCCGTACCCGGCCATCACCCCGCAGCCGATCAGCCCCGCCGCCTCCGGCCGGGCCGCCGGATCGACCTTCACCGCCTGCCCGGCGGCGACCAGCGTCTTCTCGGCGAACGCCCCGATGCCGAGGGCCGGCGCGAGCGGGGTGCCGTCGCGCAGCGTCATCGGCTGGGCGGCGTTGCGGGAGTCGAAGCAGTACCAGGGGCGGCCGCGGCGGCAGGAGCGGCAGCGGCCGCAGGGCGCCCGCCAGGCGAGGACGACGAAGTCACCGGCGACGAGGTCGGTGACGCCCGGTCCGGCCGCCTCCACGACTCCGGCCGCCTCGTGGCCGAGCAGACAGGGGAAGGTGTCGCCGACCGCGCCCTCGCGGTAGTGCAGGTCGGTGTGGCAGACCCCGCACGCCTGGACGGAGACCAGGACCTCGCCGGGGCCGGGGTCGGGCACGAGGATCGGCAGCACCTCGACGGGCGCGCCCGGGGCGACGGCGACGGCGGCGCGGACTTCGTGCGGCATGGCTCACTCCTCTACAGCGCCTGCCGTGCGGGCAGGGGCGGGTGCACGCGAGAGTCGGCACGGATGCCTGTGGGGGGGAGGGTGGTGCGCTGCGCAGGGGTGGGGGAGAGCGGTGGACGGCGGCCGGCCACGCCCCGATGTTGCCTATCGCGCGTCGAGTTGCGCGATAGGAGACATGCTGGAAGTCCGCTCCCGATCCGTCAAGAGGCGTCTTGCGCCACCCGGAACGGTCCCGCGGCGACCGCCCGGTACGGCTCCGTGGCACCCACCCGGACCGGCCGTGCCGCCCCCGCCCGGACCGGCCACCCGGCGCGCACCCGGCGCGCACCCGGCACCCCGCCCGGGGCGAACGCCACCCGCCCGGCCTCGCCGTAACGACCACCCCACGGGCCGTCAGCCCGCGTGCCCCATCCGCCGGGAGAGCTCCGCCGCCGCCTCGACCGCACGCTGTGCCAGCTCCGGCAGGAGGGCGCGGCTCATCCGGTACGCCGGTCCGGAGACGCCGATCGCGCCGATCACCGCGCCGTCGTGCGCCCGCACCGGCGCCGCCACCGCGTTCAGCCCGATCTCCAACTCCTCGGTGGAGCAGGCGAACCCGTTCTCGAACGCGCCGGTCAGCTGGGCGCGCAGATCGCCGGCGGAGGTCAGCGTGTGCTCTGTGAACCGGGCCAGCTTCCGCCCGGCCAGCCGCTCCCGGCGCTCGCGCGGCAGATGCGCCAGCAGCACCTTGCCGCTCGCGGTGGCGTGCAGCGGGGTGCGGCGGCCCAGCCAGTTGTAGGCGGTGACCGCGGCGGCGCCCCGCGCCTGCATGATGTTGACCGCCGCATCGCCGTCCAGCACCGCGATGTTGGCGGTCTCCCCGGTGCCGTTCGCCAGCGCCCGGCACACCGGCTGGCCCTCCTGCGAGATGTCCAGCCGGATCGCGGCGGCGCCCGCCAGCCGCAGCACCCCCGCGCCGAGGAAGTACTTGCCGCGCTCCTTCTCCTGCTCGACCAGCCCGCGGTTCTCCAGCACGCCCAGGATCCGGAACGCGGTGGACTTGTGGACGCCCAACTCCTCGGACAGCTCGGTCACCCCCGCCTCGCCGAGGCGGGCGAGCAGCTCCAGCACGCTCACCGCGCGCTCCACGGACTGGACGGAACCCGCCCCGCCACGCCGCTCGTCGGGCCGCTCCGCTGCGGTATCGCTCGTGTTCGACATGGGACTTCCTGTCACCGCCCGTTGGCCCCTGAAGGGCGCGTCGGAGGGAGCCCGTGAGGCGCGTGAGGGCCCGGGGATCCCTGGCGAGCCGGGGCCGGGAGAAACGGCCCGAAGGCCCTTGACGGCCCGCCCCACGGCCTGGATTCTGTTGCGCATCGCGCTCTGCGATGCGTTATTCACAACGCCATGATACCGATCAGCGCGAGGGGGGCCAGATGATTCCCGTCTGCCGCATCGACGATCTTCCCGAGGGTGAAGCCGTCCGGATCACCGTCGACGACCACACACCCGCCATCGCCGTCTTCCACGCCGAGGACGGCGGCTTCTACGCCGTCGACGACCTCTGCAGCCACCAGGACGCCTCGCTCTCCGAGGGATACGTCGAGGGCTGCTTCGTCGAGTGCCCGCTGCACGCCGCCCTGTTCGACCTGCGCACCGGCGCCCCGACCTGCCTGCCGGCCCGCCGCCCGGTACGCACCCACGAGGTCGCCGTCATCGACGGAGTCCTGCACGTCCGCCCCGCGGTGCGGGAGGACGCCGTCGCCTGAACCGGCGCGGCGGCGGTCCGGTGGCGCCCGTCACACGGCGGCGCCCCCGGCCCGCCGCTCCTCCTTCAGCGTCCGCCGCTCCGCCCGCCGCGCCCGCCGCCGCTCGCGCCGCAACTGCCGCGCCGTACTGCTCGGCTGCGACTGCACGCCGTACCGCTGCACCCACACCTGCCGCGTCACCCAGACGTCGAGCACCGCCCACGTCGCCACCACCGTGCTGACGACCGTGCTGATCACCGCAGGGAACGCCAGCCATGTTCCGGCCAGCGTCCCCAGGAACGCGATCATCGCCTGGGTCAGGGTGACCGCCACGATGATCACCGCCCGAACCGCCGCCGTACGCACCGGATCGGCCATCCGCCGCCGGGCCGCGGGCTCTTCCTGCCACAACGGGCGCCTGCCGGTGTCCCTCAACGCCTCACCCTCCCCGTACGTACCGCCGCCCGGACTCTGCCCGGCGCGCGCGGGCGCCCGCCGGAGATGCGGCCGCATGCCGCCCGGACGCCCGGCGCCGCCGCCATCGTCACCCACGCCGCCACGCGGGGGTGACCCGGGGTGGGGCAATTCCGGCCACCCCATGGAGTGATGGCCGGAGGCAGCGGGCGAGGCCCCGCGGACCCGCGGGCACCTTGTCCGGGAATCGCCGGACAAGGCCGGGCGATCCCCACCGGCGCTTCCTCCAACGTCCGGCCGGGTCTTCGGGTTGGCCGCCGGGCAGTAGTAGGCTCGCGCCGTTTGTTGACGGAACACCACCCCCGGCCACCGGGGCTGACTGGGGGAGGCCATGCGCTTTCGCGGGAAGTCGATCCGCCGGAAGATCGTGGCGTTGCTGCTCGTACCGCTGGTCTCCCTGACAGCCATGTGGGCGTTCGCCACGTATGTCACCGGTCGCGAGGCAGATCAGCTGCTCACCGTCGGCCGGGTCATCCGGAACCTCGGCCACCCCTCCCGGAACCTCGTCGAGGATCTCCAGCGGGAGCGGCGGCAGAGTCTGATGTACCTCGCCGACCGGCGGGACGCCGATGCGCTGCCCCAATTCCAGCAGCAGGCACGGGCCACCGATGAATCCCTCGCCCGGCTCCGCTCCTTGGCCGAGCTCCCCTCCGTCCACGACGACCTCGGCCACGGCACCGCCGCCGCCCTGGGCGACGCGGTCAAGGCGCTCGCCCCCCTCGCCTCCCTGCGCCGCCAGGTCCAGGACAACACCATCTCGCGCGACGAGGCGTTCGAGGCGTACGCCGGGATGATCGACTCGCAGTACGACCTGGTCGTCGCGTTGCACGTGCTGGACGACGTCGACCTGGAGAAGCAGGGCCGTGCGCTGGTCTCCCTCGACCGCGCCCGGGAGGCCTTCGCCCGCGAGGACGCGCTGCTCTCCGCCGCGCTCGCCTCCGGCCGGATGACCAAGATCGACCTGCGGACCGTCTCCGACGAGATCGCCGAACGCCGTGTCCTGATGCGCACCGGCCTGCCCCTGATGCCGGCCCGTGACCGCGCCGCCTACGAGGACTACTGGCACTCCGTCAAGACCCGCGAACTGGAGGCGGTGGAGGACGCCGTGGTGGCCGCGGGTGCCGACGACGCCCCCAAGGCCGTCAACGCCGAACGGTGGGACATCCTCGCCTCCACCGTGCTCGACGACCTCCAGCGCATGGGCCAGGAGTCCGGCGAGCACTACCGCGAGCGGGTCCGGCCGGTCGCCCTGGCCGTCGTCGCGAAGGCGGCCGCCGCCGGTGTCCTCGGCTTCGTCGCCCTGCTGGTCTCCCTGATCGTCTCCGTCCGCATCGGCCGCCGGCACGTCAAGGACCTCACCGCGCTGCGCAGGACTGCCCACGAGGTCTCCGGCGTCCGGCTGCCCGCCGTGATGCGGCGGCTCGCCGCGGGCGAGCAGGTCGACATCGAGGCCGAGGTGCCGCGCCGGGAGTTCGGCCCGGACGAGACCGGCCAGGTCGGCCAGGCCCTCCACACGCTCCAGCGCGCCGCCGTCGAGGCCGCGGTGAAACAGGCCGACATGCGCCGCGGCGTCTCCGAGGTCTTCGTCAACCTCGCCCGCCGCAGCCAGGTGCTGCTCCACCGTCAGCTCACCCTGCTGGACACCATGGAGCGCCGCACCGAGGACACCGACGAGCTCGCCGACCTCTTCCGCCTCGACCACCTCACCACCCGCATGCGCCGCCACGCCGAGGGCCTGGTGATCCTCTCCGGCGCCGCCCCGTCCCGGCAGTGGCGCAAGCCGATCCGGCTGATGGACGTGGTGCGCGCCGCCGTCGCCGAGGTCGAGGACTACGAACGCATCGAGGTCCGGCGGCTGCCCCGGCTCGCCGTCGAGGGCCCCGCCGTCTCCGACCTCACCCACCTCATCGCCGAACTCCTGGAGAACGCCACGGTGTTCTCCCCGCCGCACACCACGGTCCAGGTCGTCGGTGAACGGGTTGCCAACGGCTTCACCCTGGAGATCCACGACCGCGGCCTGGGCATGCCCTCCGACCAGCTGCTGGAGGCCAACCTCCGGCTCGCCGAGACCGCCGAGTTCGAACTCTCCGACACCGACCGGCTGGGCCTCTTCGTCGTCAGCCGCCTCGCCCAGCGCCAGGGCGTCCGCGTCTCCCTCCAGCCCTCGCCGTACGGCGGCACCACCGCGGTGGTCCTCCTCCCCGGCGCGCTGCTGACGGAGACCGAGGAGGGCGAGGACACCGGCGGCGTCTTCCTGGACGGCCCGGACCTGCCCCGGCTGGAGCCGGTCACCGGCGAACCGGCCGCCCTGGCCGAGGCCCGTGCCCAGGGCCCGCGCGCCGTGGGACCGGGGCAGCCGGCACGCCAGGAGACCGCCGACGCCCCGCATCCGTTCGACGAGGAGGACGGCGTCTTCCGCGGCCGCACCCGAAGCCGCCGCGCCGCCGCGCCCACCGGTCCCTCGCCCTCGCCCGCGCTTCTCCCGCGGCCCCGGCTGGCCCCCGCCGAACACCACACGCCCGACGACGGCCCGGCCCCGCTGCCGCGCCGCCGCCCGCGTCCGCCGGTGCTCGTCTCGGACCACGGCCGCACCGTCGACGACGGCGAGGCGCGTGCCCACACGGGCGGGCCCGGCGACGCGGGCCAGGAACCTTCCGGTCACCCCCGCCCGGCCGACGGGAACCCCCCGGCGGCATCCGGGGGCGACGGCCCGGCGGACCGCCCCGCGCCCCCCGGGAACACCGCGGGCGGGCTGCCCCGCCGGGTGCGGCAGGCCAGCCTCGCCCCGCAGCTCAAGAACGACCCGGACCGCCGGGCCGGCGACGAGCGGCCCGGCGCGGCCGACGACGACCGGGACGCCGAGGAGGTCCGCAGCCGGATGGCCGCCCTCCAGAGCGGCTGGCGGCGCGGCCGCCGCGACACGGGCGAGGACCCCGCGCCCGACGACCCCGCGCCCCGGGACGACACCCGCCGCGACGGGGACGACGGGGGCACGACAGCAACCAGAACCACTCCGGGAGGGGACGGTCCATGACCGCACCGCAGGCAGCAGCCACCACCGCATCGGCCTTCGCGCAGGGCTCCGGCGAGCTGAACTGGCTTCTCGACGAACTCGTCGAGCGGGTCGGCAGCATCCGCAAGGCCCTCATCCTCTCCAGCGACGGTCTCGCCACCGGCGCCTCCAAGGACCTCACCCGCGAGGACGGCGAGCACCTCGCCGCCGTCGCCTCCGGCTTCCACAGCCTGGCCAAGGGCGTCGGCCGCCACTTCGACGCGGGCCGGGTCCGCCAGACCCTCGTCGAGCTGGACGACGCGTTCCTCTTCGTCAGCGCGGCGGGCGACGGCAGCTGTCTCGCCGTCCTCGCCGACGCCGAGTCCGACGTCGGTCTGATCGCCTACGAGATGACGCTCCTCGTCAAGCGTGTGGGGACGCACCTGGGGACCGCGGCGCGCGGTGGTGCGCCCGCGGGCAGGTGACCAGCGGTGCGGACATGACCGAACAGTCCGATCCGGCCGCCCGCCACGGCGGAGCGGCGCGCTGGTACGACGACGAGGCGGGCCCCGTCGTCCGCCCGTACGCCATGACACGCGGACGTACCCGTACGGGGGCCGAGGACCGGCTCGACCTGATCGCCCTGGTGATCACGGAGAGCCGGTACGACGCGCCGGACGGTGACCACACCCTCTCGCCGGAGCAGCTCGACATCGTCGAGTGGTGCCGTGCGGCGCCGCAGTCGGTCGCCGAACTCGCCGCCGACCTCGATCTGCCGGTCGGGGTGGTGCGGGTGCTCATCGGCGATCTGCTCGACGCCGGGCTGGTCCACCTCACCCGCCCGGTGCCGCCCGCCGAGCTGCCCGACGAGCAGGTGCTGCGTGAGGTGATCGACGGTCTGCGTGCGCTGTGAGCGGCCGCGGCCCGGGCCCCGTGCCCGGCCGCGGCCCGGCGTCCGCCCGTCAAGTGACCGTTGTTACGGTCTTGTTGAGGCACCACCACCCCGGCCGGGGTCCTACGAGAAGAGAGCCGACATGACCGCGGACACGTCGCCGTACCCCCTCGAACGCCTGGAGATCCAGGTCGGCCCGCACACCCACGGCGCCCTCGCCGCCGGTCCGGCCGACGGTGAGCTCGTCCTGCTGCTGCACGGCTGGCCCGAGTTCGCCGACTCCTGGTCCGAGGTGCTCCCCGGGCTCGCCGCCGCCGGCTACCGCGCCCTCGCCGTCGACCAGCGTGGCTACGCCCCCGCGGCCCGCCCCGACGGCGTCGCCTCCTACGCGGTCACGGAACTCGTCGCCGACGCCCTGGCGTTCGCCGACTCGCAGGGCGCCGACCGCTTCCACCTCGTCGGCCACGACTGGGGCGGGCTGCTCGCCTGGGTGCTGGCCGGCACCCACCCCGACCGGCTCCGCTCGGTGACCTCGCTGGCCACACCGCACCCCGGCGCGCTGCGCCGTGCGGTGACCGAGGACGCCGACCAGCAGCGCCGTTCGGAGTACG
Source organism: Streptomyces sp. NPDC014733 (assembly GCF_043083385.1). Classification (NCBI taxonomy): domain Bacteria; kingdom Bacillati; phylum Actinomycetota; class Actinomycetes; order Kitasatosporales; family Streptomycetaceae; genus Streptomyces; species Streptomyces sp. NPDC014733. Next base: position 44,879 of record NZ_JBIBYO010000023.1, read on the forward strand.
TGGGCCTCTTCCGCACCCCCGGCACCGCCGAGGAGAGCCTGCTGGCCGACGGTGCCGCGCTGATGCGCCAGGCGTTCGGCGGCCATGTGCCGGAGGCCCTCGTCGATGCCAACATCCGGCGGCTCTCCGAGCCGGGCGCGCTGACCGCCTCGCTCAACTGGTACCGCGCGCCGGCGGAAACCTTCGCGCTGCCCGCCGACCGCATCACGGTGCCCACTCTCTACGTCTGGGGCACCGAGGACATCGCCCTCGGCCGCACCGCCACCGAGCTGACCGCCGAGTGGGTGGACGGCCCCTACCGCTTCGAGGCGCTGGACGGCGTCAGCCACTGGCTGCCCGAGGAGGTGCCCGACCGGGTCACCGCGCTCCTCGTCGAGCACCTGGGCCGCCACTCCTGACCTCGTGGGCGGCGGCCGCCGGATTCCGGCCGTCCGCCCGCCGGCGCCTCGCGCGCCTTTCGGGACACTTACGGACGTCCTGCCCGCGCGGGCAGGACGCTCCGGCCGCGCAAGTGGGCGCGGCCGGGCGTACGTTGTACCGTTCCTCAGCATCCGCAGGCCGCTCGTCGGCCCCCACGGCACAGCGCCGCGGGTATGGGCGGAATCATCGGCACATTCGGGAGAAGCAACCCATGGTCCTCGGGCTTTCTGAGCGTCGCCGCCGGTCGTCAGCCGTCGATCCGACGACCCTGAAGATCCTCGTCGCGGGCGGATTCGGCGTGGGCAAGACGACGCTGGTCGGTGCGGTCAGCGAGATCAAACCGCTGCGCACCGAGGAACGGCTCACGGAGGCGGGCCGCCCGGTCGACGACCTCGACGGCGTGGAGTCCAAGTCCACCACCACCGTCGCGATGGACTTCGGCCGGATCACCGTCAACGACGCCCTGGTCCTCTACCTCTTCGGCACGCCCGGGCAGGACCGTTTCTGGTTCCTCTGGGACGAGCTGGCGCTCGGCGCGCTCGGCGCGGTGGTGCTCGCCGACACCCGGCGGCTCGCCGACTCCTTCGCCGCCGTCGACTACTTCGAACGCCGCGGGCTGCCCTTCACCGTCGCCGTCAACTGCTTCGACGACGCCGAGCAGTACCCGCCGGAGACGGTCCGCGAGGCGCTGGACCTGGACGACGAGGTGCCGGTGCTGCTCTGCGACGCGCGGAGCAAGGAGTCCGTCCGGGACGTGCTGATCACCGTGGTCCGGCACGCCATGCGGATCAGCGCCGAGCAGCGCGAGCCGGCCCTGTCCTGACGGCCGAGGGCTCCCGGCCCCCACCCGGCGCCGCCGATGTGGCCCACCCGCGCATCCGGCTCCCGCCCGGCGACCTCCGCCGGCTCCGCGGCGACCGTGGTGGCGTACACGTTGAGGTGGAGCGGCAGCAGCCCCTCCTGCCGGGCCGCGGCGCGCACGGCGAGCGCGGCGTCGGGCCGGGGGAGCGGCGCGCGGCGGCCAGTACGTCGCCGCTCTCGGGGCGGGCGAGCATCTCCAGTGCGACGACCGTGCCGGTTGCCGGGTTCACGGGTTCATGACGGGGTGGTACGCGAATCGGAGCTGATCCGTCCAGGCAGGCACGGCAGCAGCATGCCGCTCCCGGGGCGCCGACCGGGCCCGGTTCACGCGCTGTTCCTGCAGGCTTCCGGAGCGGGGGGGAAGCGGTGGCCGTGTGGCCGGACGGCGCCGCGCCTCCGCCGAGAGGGCGTCAGCGGCCGTGCGCGGCGTGCCAGTCGGCGGCGATCCGGCCCAGCTCCGCGTCCCGCCCGGCGAGCATCATCCGGATCATCTGTGCGTCGCCCCGCAGCGACCACGCCGGGTGCCCGAACGTCGCCGGGTTGTTCCGCTCGATGAGGAAGTGCGCGGGCCAGGCCGTGCCGTAGCCGATGACCGGCAGCCCGAGCAGCAGCCGGGGCCGCCGCCGCACCGCCCCGTAGGCGGTGACCGCGAGCCCGGTGAGCGTCCCCGCGAGGTGCACCCACCGGGTCACGGCCTTCGCATGCATCGCGACGTAGTACGGCCAGAACTCCTCGTACGACGCGAACGGCCGCGCCGGACCGGAGGGCGCTTCCCGCTCCGTGGCGGCCGTGCGTTCCGTGGTGTCCGTCATGCCCGCACCGTAGCCGCGCGTCCGGGCGGTGTCAGTACCGGCTCCGGGCCGTCCGGTGGTTCACCGCCGTCCGGCGACCGAGCGGGAGGACACCGGGAAGTCGAAATAGGCGTCAGGGAACGTCTCCGGGGTGAGCGTGTAGTGCCACCACTCGTCGGCGTAGTTGGTGAAACCGGCCCGCTCCATGCCGTGCTTCAGCAGCAGCCGGTTCGCCCGCTGCTTCCCCTTGATACGCGGGTCGAGGGTGTGCGCCAGCGTGTCGAAGCAGTCGAAGCCGGTGCCCATGTCCAGGGAGTTGTCCGGGAAACGGGTCTCCTTGGGGCCGTAGCACGGCGACAGCGGCTCCCCGGGCACATACGGCCGGGTGGGGAGCGCGGGCAGCTTCACCAGCGTCAGATCGATCGTGCTGCCCCGGCTGTGCCCCGACTTCTCCGCGATGTACCCGTCCCGGAAGAGCGTCGACTTGTCGATACGGGGGTAGAACTCGCCCTTCATCCGCTGGTCGCCGAGGTCCTCGGCCCAGGCCATGAAGTGGTTCACGGCGCGCTGCGGGCGGTAGCAGTCGTACACCTTCAGGGAGTAGCCGCGCCGCAGGAACGCCTGCTGTGCCCGGTGCAGCCCGTTCGCGGTGTCCCGGGTCACCAGGCAGGTCGGCTCGCGGTAGCCGGTGACCCGTACGCCCATGAAGTCGTGCGGCGTGAAGTACCGCATCTCCTGGATGATCGTCGGGTCCACCGCCCGCAGCGCGACGAACTCCGCGGGGGCGTGCGGCTCCCCGCCGTGCGCCCCGTCCGTCACCGGGGAGGCCACCGCGCCCGCCGGGAGCGCCGTCACCGTCAGCGCGGCGGCCAGCCCCACGGTGAGCCCCCGCACCAGCCGTCGCAGCCGCCGCCGCGCCCCGGCCATCTGCTCGACGGCCCTTGCCGCCCCCGACACTTCCGCCTCACGTGACTCTCGCATTCTTGGCATGAACACCATCTACCAGCACCGGGGCGGCGGAGGGAACCCTCGGAGCGCCTCGCCGTGGCGGAACCGGAGTGGCGCCGAGTGCCTCGGCGGCCGGCCCGGGAGAGCGGGGCGGGCACCCTACCCGCCAGGGCCCGGCGCCCCAGGACGGCGGAGCACCGGCCCCACGCCCGCCCCCGGGCCCCCGTTCTCACCCCTCCGCCGCGCCCGCCCCCCGCACCCGTACGCGGTACCCCACCGCGCCGCCGCCCTGACGCTCCACCACCACCCGGCCCCGCTCCAGCCACGACACGAACCGGGTCGCCTCCGGGTGCGCGCCCCCGGCCTCCGGGACGACCAGCCCGCCGCCGTTGCGCCCGGTGACCGGCGCCCAGACCTCCAGCTCCGTCGCGCCGTCCGCCCCCGTCACCGGGAGCACCGCCCCGGCCCGCGCCAGCACCGGTATCCGCGACAGCGGCGCCGCCAGCCGCACCGGCCCGGGCCCGTCGTACGCCCGCCCCGTCGCCGTGTCGTACCAGCGCCCGCGCGGCAGCCGCACCACCCGGGTGCGCGCCCCCGGCTCCAGCACCGGTGCCACCAGCAGCGCGTCCCCCAGCAGGAACGCGTCCTCGCAGTCCCGCAGCGCCCGGTCGTGCGGCGTCCGCCACCACACCGGCCGCACATAGGGTGCGCCGGTCAGCCGCGCCAGCTGCCCCAGCGTCGCGAAGTACGGCACCAGCCGCTCCCGCTCCGCCAGCGCCGCCCGCACATGCGCCAGCACCTCCGCCCCGTGCCCCCACGGCCCCGCCTCGCCCCGGGTGCGGAACAGCGGCAGATACGCCGCCAGCTGACACCACCGCAGATACAGCTCGGCCCCCGCCGCGCCGCGGCCCCCCACCTCCGGCCCGCTGTACGGCACCCCGCACAGCCCCAGGCCCAGCACCAGTGCCAACGACGCCCGCAGCCCCGGCCAGTCGGCCCCCGCGTCCGCCGACCACACCCCGCCGTACCGCTGGAGCCCCGCCCACCCCGAACGGGAGAAGGCGAACGGCCGCCCCCCGGGGTGCGCCGCCCCCGCACCCTCGTGACCGGCGCGCGCCATCTGGAGCGCGTACACGTTGTGGGCCTCCCGGTGGTCACCGCCGCGCCCCTCCAGCGCATGGCGCGCCGACCGCTCCAGCGCCACCTCCCCGCACGCCGCGAACGGCACCGGCGCCGCCAGATCGTGCCCCGCCCCGGCGAACCCCTGCGCCCACCGCTCCGCGGACCGCCCGCCCCACCAGGCCCGCGCCGCCGGATCGGTGAAGTCCGGGAACACCGACTCACCGGGCCCCGCCACCCCGCGCACCTCCCGGCCCCGCGCATCGCGCACGAACGCCCCGGCCGCCGTCCCGCCCTCGTACTCCGGCACCCCCGCGCGCGCCCGGACCGCCGGCCCCTCGACCGCCACGGCCCGCACCCCCTCACCCAGCAACTCCCGGGTCAGCCGCGGAAGTTCGGCGTCCGCCGGCAGCTCACCGGCGCGCTCCCGCCGCGCCCCCGGCGCCAGCTCCAGATGGACGGCGGCCAGCGGCAGCCCGTGCTCCCTGTGGGCGGCCACCACCCGCCGCACGCGGGGAGCGCCACCCCGCAGGGCGTGCTGCGGACCGAACGCCCAACGCGGCGGCGGCAGCGGCGCACCCGTCAGCGCCGTCCACCCCATCAGCACCCGCGCCGGCGTCCCCACCAGCACCCAGTACCGCAGCGGCCCGCCGTCCAGCCGCAGCGCGCACGCCCCCCGGCGGTCGTGCCCCGACCCCGCGCCCTCCCGGCCCTCCCGCAACGTCACCCAGCCGTCCCAGGAGTTGTCGTGGAAGACCAGATGCGTCCCGGCGTCCGCCACCACCAGCTGCACCGGCATCGTCAGCCGGTCCTCCCCGGTGCCGCCCGGCCCCCCGGGCGCGGTGTTCCACAGCCGGTACGACCCGTCCCGCAGCCGCGGCCCCGCCGCCCGGCCCCCCAGCCCGAAGAACCGCGCGTCCGCCGCCACCTCCGACCGCTGCACCCACCGCGAACGACCCGCCGCACCGGACCGGCCGCGGGCCGCCCCGCCCGGGGCGCCGTCCTCCGGACCGGCCGCCTCCGCATTCCCGCCGGTGCCCGCATCCGTACGGTCCCACCACCGCGGCGGCAGCTCCCGCCGCAACAGCACCCCGCCCGGCGTCCGCACCTCCACGGCGCCGAGCCGCGACACCACGACCGTCACCCGCTCCGACACCACCCGCCAGCCACCCTCGGTGTCCGGCTCCAGCACCGCCCGCGCATCCGCCTGCGGACACCCGGCCAGCGCGTACGACGGATCCGGCGCCGCCCCGTCCCAGCCGCAGAACACCGCACCGCCCGCCGCCACCCGCACCCGCAGCGACGACCGCGCGAACCGGATCACGCCACCACCCGGCTGCGGTTCGGCCCCCTCGGCCTCCCCGGGGACCCGCGCCCGCTCCCGTCCGCCCCGGGGCAGCGCCACCGCGTCCGCCCTCCTCCGCCGCCACGCTGCCCGTACCGACCGCAGCCCCTGCGCCGCACCGACGGCCCGCACCGACCGCACCAGATCACGCCCGTTCATGCTGCTCAGACTGTCATTCCCGACGATCACCCCGAGGGGCGTTCAACTTCCGTTCACCTGAGCGTCCACCGGGCGCCGCCCGACGGCCGAACCCCCCACACCCCGGGGCCGCCCGGTCCGACCGCACCCCAGGTCACGGCCGCCCCACCGACCCGTCCGGCACCTCGGGGTGACCGTCACCCCACAGGTCAACCCTGGTGCACAGGACGATCACGTGGCATCGTCCAGGAAGGTCGCGTCACCCCCGCACCCGCGCCGGACGCGGCCGACGCCCACCACGCGTACCGTCCGGGAGCCTCGACATGACCACCGCACCGTCCCCCGCCCCGCAGCCGACCCCCCTCTGGCAGCCCGGCCCGGACCGCATCGAGGGCGCACAGGTCACCCGCTTCCAGACCTGGGCCGCGACCCACCACGGCGCACCCGCCGTCACCCCCGGCGACCCGCAGCGCAGCTACGCCGACCTGCACCGCTGGTCCACCGACGACCTCCCCGCCTTCTGGCAGGCGGTCGCGGAATGGTTCGGCGTCCGCTTCGCCACCCCGTACGACACCGTGCTCGCCGACCGGTCCATGCCCGGCGCCCGCTGGTTCCCCGGCGCCACCCTCAACTACGCCGAGCACGCCCTGCGCACCGCCGACGACCCGGACCGCGCCGCCGGCCCCGCGCTGCTGTACACCGACGAGCGCCAGGAGGTCGCCCCCGTCAGCTGGGCCGATCTCCGCGACCAGGTCGCCTCGCTCGCCGCCGCCCTGCGCGACCTCGGCGTCCGCCCCGGCGACCGGATCAGCGGCTACCTCCCCAACATCCCGCAGGCCGTCGTCGCCCTCCTCGCCTCCGCCGCCGTCGGCGCCGTCTGGACCTCCTGCGCCCCCGACTTCGGCGCCCGCAGCGTCCTCGACCGCTTCCAGCAGGTCGAACCCGTCGTGCTGTTCACCGTCGACGGCTACCGCTACGGCGGCAAGGAACACGACCGCCGCGCCACCGTCGCCGAACTCCGCGCCGAACTCCCCACCCTCCGCGCCGTCGTCCACATCCCGCTGCTCGGCACCGACGCCCCCGAGGGCGCCCTCACCTGGTCGGACCTGACCACCAACGCGGCCGAACCGGTCTACGAGCAGGTCCCCTTCGACCACCCGCTCTGGGTCCTGTACTCCTCCGGCACCACCGGCCTGCCCAAGGCGATCGTCCAGTCCCAGGGCGGCATCCTCCTCGAACACCTCAAGCAGCTCGGCCTCCACTGCGACCTCGGCCCCGACGACCGCTTCTTCTGGTACACCTCCACCGGCTGGATGATGTGGAACTTCCTCGTCGGCGGCCTCCTGACCGGCACCACGATCGTCCTCTACGACGGCAGCCCCGGCCATCCCGACGTCGCCGCCCAGTGGCGCATCGCCGAAGCCACCCGCGCCACCCTCTTCGGCACCTCCGCCGCCTACGTCATGGCCTGCCGCAAGGCCGGCATCCACCCCGCCCGCGACCTCGACCTCTCCACCGTCGGCTGCGTCGCCACCACCGGCTCCCCGCTGCCCCCCGACGGCTTCCGCTGGCTCCACGACACCTTCCGGGAGGCCGGCGGCGACCTGTGGATCGCCTCCGTCAGCGGCGGCACCGACGTCTGCAGCTGCTTCGCCGGGGCCGTCCCCACCCTCCCCGTCCACATCGGCGAACTCCAGGCGCCGAGCCTCGGCACCGACCTCCAGGCGTGGGACGCGCAGGGCCACCCGGTCATCGACGAGGTCGGTGAACTCGTCGTCACCAACCCGATGCCCTCCATGCCGGTCCGCTTCTGGAACGACCCCGACGGCAGCCGCTACCACGACAGTTACTTCGACACCTACCCCGGCGTCTGGCGCCACGGCGACTGGATCACCCGCACCTCCCGCGGCGGCGTCATCATCCACGGGCGCTCCGACTCCACCCTCAACCGCCAGGGAGTCCGCATGGGGTCCTCCGACATCTACGAAGCCGTCGAACGCCTCCCCGAGATCCGCGAATCCCTCGTCATCGGCCTCGAACTCCCCGACGGCGGCTACTGGATGCCCCTCTTCGTCCACCTCGCCCCGGGCGCCGTCCTCGACGACGCGCTCTGCGACCGCATCAAGCGGACCCTGCGCACCGAACTCTCCCCGCGCCACGTCCCCGACGACATCATCGAGGCCCCCGGCATCCCGCACACCCTCACCGGCAAGCGCATCGAGGTCCCCGTCAAACGCCTCCTCCAGGGCACCCCCCTCGACAAGGCCGTCAACCCCGGCTCCGTCGACGACCTCGCCCTCCTCGGCTTCTACGAGCGCATCGCCGCCGACCGCCGTGACCGGAAGGACGACCGCGCACAGTAACGGCCGGACTCGCTCCACCCGCCGTTGTCAGACCCTCTGATTACTCTCGGTGACAAATGACGTCCGCAGCGGCACCTGCCGCCGCGGACGACCGACGCACCGAGGGGGCCTCATGACATCCGCGTTCCGCACCACCCGCCGCACCAAGGAACTGCTGCGCCGCGAAATCCCCGGCACCGCCGGCGTGCTCGCCGACCCGCACGACTTCGCGGCCATGCGCCGCTACCGCACCTTCCCCTTCCAGGACCACACCCGCTACCTCCGCCAGCTGGAGGACCACCTCCGCACCCGCACCGCCCAAGGCATGCGGACCAGCCTCGCCCTCTTCGACCCGGCCGCTTTCGCCGAATACTGCGCGGAACTGGGCATCGACCCGGACAGCATCGACAGCCGCGCCCGCTACACCGCCGAACTCGCCGGCACCGGCGCCACCTTGCCGTACGCCGGTGAACCCCTGCCCCAACTCCTGCCGCTGCTCGTCGAGGAGACCGGACGGCAGGCCGTCCGGGACACCGCCGCCACCCGCCTCGCCGACGCCGGCACCTGCCGGGAGTGCGGGGAAGACCTCTCCCACTCCGCCTTCGCCCTCGCCACCCAGGTGCTCAAGGAACTCCTCGACGGCCTCGGCGACGGCACCCACCACCTCGTCTGCAGTATCCCCACCGGACCCCCGCCCCTCCTGGCGGCACTCCGCGTCACCTCCGAGAAGGGCCGCCACAGCCTCGGGGAATCGCAGTCCCTGACCTTCTGCACGGTCCTGGCCGCGGGAATCGCCCACCGGACACCGGGCGGCATCGTCTCCCGCAGCACCCGCCCGGAACCGCGGCCCGAGGACACCGCGACGCCGCACGACACCGTCCGCGGCTGGGCACTGCGCGACGGCTGGCCCGAACCACTCACCGCGGCCCAGGTCTTCACCGCCTACTGCACCGACGCCGAGACCGGCGACCCCATCCCACCGGAGCCCCAGGTCGACCACACCGAAGGCTTCCCCCTCAACCGCCCACCGGAGACCCACCACTGCTGAGCCCCCGCCCCACACCCCGATACGCCTGACGGCCGCCTCGCCACAGGGGCGGGACGGCCGTCAGGTCCGTGATGAGCGGCAGGGCGCCGCCGGGAATCACTCCCCGGAGAGCACCGCCTGCGCGGCGACCCGCGCCTCCTCGGCGGTGTCCGCCGCCCGCGCCGCCGCGGCAGCACGCTCACACTGCGCCAGCGTGTGCTTGGCCAGCGATGCCCGCACATAGGGAAGGGAGGCCGCACCCATCGACAGCGATGTCACCCCGAGCCCGGTCAGCACACAGGCCAGCAGCGGATCCGACGCCGCCTCACCGCACACGCCGCAGCTCTTGCCCTCGGCCTTCGCGGACTCCGCCGAGAGCGCCACCAGATCCAGCAGCGCCGGCTGCCACGGGTCCTGCAGCCGCGACACCGCGCCCACCTGACGGTCCGCCGCGAAGGTGTACTGCGCGAGGTCGTTGGTCCCCAGCGAAAGGAACTCCACCTCCTGCAGAATCGACCGCGCCCGCAGCGCCGCCGACGGAATCTCCACCATCGCCCCGAACTTCGCCTCCAGCCCGGCGTCCCGGCACGCGTCCGCGAACGCCTTGGCGTCCGTACGGTCCGCCACCATCGGCGCCATGACCTCCAGGTAGACGGGCAGCCCCTCGGCCGCCTTCGCCAACGCGGTCAGCTGGGTCCGCAGCACCTCCGGGTGGTCGAGCAGCGTACGCAGCCCCCGCACACCCAACGCCGGGTTCGGCTCGTCGGCGGGCGTCAGGAAGTCCAGCGGCTTGTCGGCACCGGCGTCCAGCACCCGCACCACGACCCGGCCCTCCGGGAACGCCTCCAGCACCGTCCGGTAGGCCTCGACCTGCTTCTCCTCGGACGGCGCCCGCTTGCTGTCGTCCAGGAAGAGGAACTCCGTACGGAACAGCCCGACGCCCTCCGCACCGGCCTCCACGGCCGCCGGCACGTCCGCGGGCCCACCGATGTTCGCCAGCAGCGGCACCTTGTGTCCGTCGGAGGTGGCACCGGGCCCGGTCGACGCGGCCAGCGCCGCCTTCCGCGCCGCGGCGTCCTCTTCCAGCTCCTCGCGCTTCGCCTCGCTCGGCTCGACGAAGATCTCGCCGGTGCTCCCGTCGACCGCGATAACGGTCCCCTCGGCCAGCTCACCCGCGCCCGGCAACGCGACCACCGCGGGCACCCCCAACGCCCGCGCCAGAATCGCGCTGTGGCTGGTGGGACCGCCCTCCTCGGTCACGAACCCGAGCACCAGCGTCGGATCCAGCAGCGCCGTGTCGGCCGGCGCCAGGTCCCGCGCGATGAGCACATACGGCTCGTCGCTGTCCGGCACACCCGGCATCGCCACACCCAGCAGCCGCGCCACGATCCGGTTCCGCACGTCGTCCAGGTCGGCGACCCGGCCCGCCAGGTACTCACCGGCACTCGCGAGCAGCGCCCGGTACGCCGCGAACGCGTCGTACACCCCGCGCTCGGCTGTGCTGCCGACGGCGATCCGCCGCTCGACATCCGCGATCAGTTCCGGGTCCTGGGCCATCATGGCCTGGGCCTCCAGCACGGCCTGCGCCTCGCCGCCGGCCAGATTGCCCCGCGCGATCAGATCGGCCGCCACCGCCTCCACGGCCTGGCGGGCACGCCCCTGCTCGCGCTCCGCCTCGTCGGCCGGAATCTGCTTGGCCGGCGGCTCCAGCACCGCCGTCCCCATGTGCCGCACCTCGCCGATCGCCACACCGTGACTCACGCCGACGCCTCGCAGCGTTGTCTCCATTGCACCCGTCTCCGGTTGATGCGGCGACGCGAGCCGCCGCGGTGGATGTCGAACCTGCCGTCGCGGGACGGCTCCCGGCTACTGCCAGGAGAAGAGCACCTCGCCCGCGGCGAGCTCGCCGTCCTCGCGCACGTCACCGAGCGAGTCGGCCGCCGCCTCCAGCGCCACGACGGGGCAGATCGGCGACTTGCCGGCCTTCTCGACCTGCGCGGGGTCCCAGCGCACGACCGCCTGGCCGCGCTGCACGGTGTCGCCCTTGTTGACGAGCAGTTCGAAACCCTCGCCGTTGAGCTGCACGGTGTCGATCCCGAGGTGCGTCAGCACCCCGTGGCCTTCGGCGTCCACCACGACAAAGGCGTGCGGGTGGAGCGAGACGACGACGCCGTCCACGGGAGCAACGGCCTCGGCGGGCTCGCGCACAGGATCAATGGCGGTACCGGGTCCCACCATCGCGCCGGCGAACACCGGGTCGGGCACAGCCGCGAGTCCGATGGCACGTCCGGCGAGCGGTGACGTCACGGTGGTCATGGGAAGCCTCCCAGGGGTGGAGATTCATCAGGCCGCCGTCACTACCTGTCCCGGACGGCGCACCGTTCAGAGCGTAAGTCATAAGAATCAGCCCCTCCGCATGAACGACACCCGCAGAGCGGTCGCCGATCAGCGCCCGTCGATTTGCCTCGCCCTTGGGGGGCCTGTACTGTCTGAGATCTGCCCGGGAGCGCCGACACCGCAGAAAACGCGATCAAGCGCCGTGGGTAGCACTCCTCAAATCGTGATTCGGAATATCGAATCCAATTCTGCATGTCTGCAGAAAGTCAGCGATTCGAGAGGCATGAAAAGCCTGCTAGAGTGAAGCCGCGGAAAAGCCGAAAGGCCGGACTGCACCGGCGAAAATCAGAACCGAAAGGATCTGATAGAGTCGGAAACGCAAGACCGAAGGGAAGCGCCCGGAGAGCCTGGTGAAACAGGCACAAAG
>NZ_JBIBYO010000024.1:0-41006 GCF_043083385.1 Streptomyces sp. NPDC014733
GTGGACACGGCCCTGGCGCCCCCAGACCAACGGCAAGGTCGAACGTTTCCACCGCACCCTGCTTGAGGAATGGGCCTACCACCGGCCCTACACCTAATCCAGGGTGTAGGCAGCTCGGTCCGGTCCCTGCAAGAGGACTGGCGAGCTGTTTGCGGGGGACAGCGGAACGCCTTCGGCCCTCACGGTCCATTGAGACCCGCTCTGAGACTGGCGCCGCTGTCCCCCTGAGTCCCGTGGCGGTGACGTGGGCGCCGGGCAACGCCTGTGGTCAGCCTGGCCCGCGAGGCCTCCCGTTAGACCGGCGGCCCGGCGCCTTCGCACCACCGCGGGACAGCGTGATCCGACGCCCGGCCGGTCGTTGACCGTTACGGCGCGAGCCCGCCCCAGGGCTGACCCCTCGTTCCATCCGCGAGCCCGCGAGCTCTGCATACAGACCGGGGTCCCTGGGGTGCGCTGGTGTCACGAACGGCTACTGAGATGGCGGACCGACGAGTCCTTGGATTAGGGCGCCGCGTGACCCGCATGTGCTCGTGACCTGCATAAATGGACAGATCTAGGAGGACAGCTTGACCGTGTTCTGCGGCATCGACTGGGCCGAACGCCACCACGACATCGCTCTCGTCGACGACACCGGGACCCTGCTCGCCAAAGCCCGCATCAGTGACGACGCGGCCGGTTACGGCAAGCTGCTGGACCTTCTGGCCGAACACGGCGACAGCCCCAGCGATCCCATACCGGTGGCCATCGAGACCAACCACGGCCTGCTGGTGGCGGCCCTGCGCGCCGGCAACCGCAAGGTCTTCGCGATCAACCCGCTCGCCGCCGCCCGTTACCGCGACCGGCACAGCGTCAGCCGCAAGAAGTCCGATCCCGGCGACGCTCTGGTCCTGGCGAACATCCTGCGCACCGATATGCACGCCCATCGGCCGCTGCCCGCCGACTCCGAGCTCGCCCAGGCCATCACCGTCCTGGCCCGCGCCCAGCAGGACGCCGTCTGGAGCCGGCAGCAGATCGCCAACCAGGTTCGCTCACTGCTGCGGGAGTACTACCCCGCCGCCCTGCATGCCTTCCAGGGCAAGGAAGACGGTCTGACCCGCCCCGATGCTCGCGTTGTCCTCACCCTGGCCCCCACCCCGGCGAGAGCCGCGAAATTGACCCTCGCCCAGTTGCGAGCCGCTCTCAAGCGCAGCGGCCGCACTCGTTCCTTCGACAGCGAAACCGAGCGCCTGCGGGGCATCTTCCGCTCGGAGTACGCTCGCCAGCTCCCAGCCGTCGAGGAGGCCTTCGGTCATCAGCTCCTGGCTCTCCTCAAGCAGCTGGACGCCGCCTGCCAGGCCGCGGACGACCTCGCGGCAGCCGTCGATGAGGCCTTCCGCCAGCACGCCGACAGCGAGATCCTGCTCAGCTTCCCCGGCCTCGGCCCCCTGCTCGGAGCGCGCGTCCTCGCCGAAATCGGCGACGACCGCAACCGCTTCGCCGACGCCAGAGCCTTGAAGTCGTACGCCGGGTCCGCCCCGATCACCCGTGCTTCCGGCAAGAAACGCTATGTCGGCCGCCGCTTCGTCAAGAACAACCGGCTCATGAACGCCGGTTTCCTCTGGTCCTTCTCAGCCCTCCAGGCCTCCCCCGGAGCCAACGCCCACTACCGGCGCCGGCGCGAGCACGGAGACTGGCACAACGCCGCCCAGCGCCACCTGCTCAACCGCTTCCTCGGACAACTCCACCACTGCCTCCAGACCCGGCAGCCATTCGACGAGCAACTCGCCTTCGCGCCGCTGGCTCTGTCTCCGGAAGTGTCAGGCGCTCAGAGATAGTCCCGGCTGCTGTCGGGCTCAATCGGAGGCCAGCACCGGAGACCTCAGGCCGAGCCACTGATCGGCGTCCCAGGCCCGGAACCGTTCCACTTCGGTGAACCCCAGCTTCGCAGCGAGGCGCATCGAACGGACGTTGGCGGTTTGAGTGGCAAGCACCACCGGCTCACCTGGAAGGACGTCTTCGAGCCAGTCCAGTGCCGCCGCGCACGCCTCGGCGGCATACCCGAATCCCCATGCCCGCGGCAGGAACAGGTAGCCGAGATCGACCTTCCCCACGGCAGCGGGGCAACGGTGCTCCGTTGCTCTCCTGAGCAGGACCTGGCCGATCATCGCCCCGTCGAGATCGACGACGAAACTCCCGGGCCGCCGCCCGGGCACCTCGGGCATCTCGCGCTCAAGTTCGTCACGCGGGCGGGGGCCGCCGAGATAGGTGTGCACCTCCGACGAGGCGTGCAGCTCGACGAACGACGCACGATCCCGGGCCTCGGGCTCACGCAACACGAGCCTCTCGGTCTTGATCGGTGCAGACGGCCACGCAACAGGTCCGAGATCATCCATGTCGGCCAGCCAATCAGCGGCCTCAGCAACGATCAAGACTCGCGGTCCCTCTTGACTTCTTATCCCCCTGAGATGTCTCAGAGGCCGAAAGACAAGAAGCGTTCACCGACTGGCTGCACTGGTACAACTACCACCGACCCCACACCGGAATCAGCGGCCACACACCCGCCAGCCGCGTCACCAACCTCACCGAACAACACACCTAGGGCGTTTCCTGCGGAGGTTCGCCGGGTTGGCGGTGGGATCGGTTGGATAGGCAGCCCGACCAACCCGGCGCTGACCACTTGATTTCGCCGTGACCGGTCAGCTGTTCGGACTGGCTGCCGCACCGTCTATCTGCTGCGGCTCCACACCCCTCCTCGGCATCAGGAGGGCAAGCGTGCTGCGCGCTTCACGCCGCAGCGTCCGGCGTCGAGCAAAGGTCGCAGTCAGGGCGAGGACCGAGATCGTGCCCCCGTAGAACACAGCAGCAATTGTGGAGAGGAGCCCGATCACCATCGGGCACGCACCTTTCTTCCCCCCGCTCGGCCCGCCCGGCTCACAGCCCCAGGGCGGGCGTTGATGCGTTTCCTCCCCACCCTACGTGCGCCGTCAACTGCCCCTGCCTTCACACTCATCACCCACCACCGCCCGGAGCCATCTACGGCCACGGCCGGCGCCGATTTCCGCCGTCCGCGGCGCTATCTGTGTGCCGCAATCTGGCCCACCCGCCGAACCTCCGCGGTCACGGCACCAGGCGCCGACCGCTCCCACCTTCCCAGGGCCCACCGCAGCTGGCCCCTTTCGTATGCCCACACGCCCGCCAGGAACGGGCCCGACGCACCAGAAGTGCACAGGTCGTGAGCGACACCACCATCAGCACGAGCACCGGCGAGCAGGGCGCCCCGGCGGGACGCGGGTAAGTCCCGTGTGACCGCGAAGCAGACGGCCGCGCCCTCGTCTGACGGCCTCGCCCGCTCCCCAGACGGCCTCGGCTTGGTCGACTACGGCCCGGCAGGCGTCTCCGGCGACGCCTTCACCGAGGCTGAGCCTGCTAGGGCCTGTCCGGCGGATCATGTGACTTCTCACGCTCCGGACCGTTGGCATGTTCATGGGGCGGGGGAGATCTTACGAACGAGGAGTGGGCTCGGTTGAAGCCGCAGCTGCCGAAGTCCGGGCAGCGCGGTGGCCGTTGGTCCAGTCACCGACGGGTCATCGACGGGATTCTGTACCGGAACCGGACTGGGGTGCCGCGGCGGGACCTGCCTGCGCGTTTCGGGAAGTGGAGGACGGCATACGAGCGTCACAGACGGTGGTCGGCGGACGGCACGTGGGACGGATCTACGCGGCCGTCCTGGCCGACGCGGATGCCGGGGGCTGCATCGACTGGTCGATGGTGAGCGTGGACTCCACCACTTGCCGAGCCCACCAGCATGCCGCGGGAGCGCGCAAGAGATCCCCCCACGGGTGCCGGGAAAAGACGCACGCCCCGGCAGCACCGCCCCGATGAGGGACTCGGACGCTCCCGGGGCGGTCTCACCTGCAAGATTCACCTCGCCGGGGAAGGCGGACGCCGCCCTCTGGCCTTGCTGGTCACTCCGGGCCAGTGGGGCGACGCCCCGCAGCTCATCCCTGTCATGGAGCGTATCCGCGTCGGCCGCCTCGGCGGCGGGCGGCCCCGCACCCGGCCGGACCATCTCGGCGGTGACAAGGCGTACTCCTCGCGCCGCAACCGCCGCTACCTGCGCAGACGGCAGATCAAGCACACCATCCCCGAGCCGAACAACCAGCGGGCCAACCGCAAACGCCGCGGCAGCCGCGGCGGGCGGCCCACTGGCTTCGGCAAGACGATCTACAAGCGCAGGAACGAAGTGGAGCGGACGATCAACGCCCTGAAAAACTTCCGGGCCGTGGCCACGAGGTTCGACAAGCGCGCCTACGTCTTCCACGGCACCGTTACCGTTGCCGCGATCCGACTGTGACTCAGGACGTGATCGGGCGACCGGGATTCAGAGCCACCGCTGTGCCGCCTCAACGCTGTCCCCGCCACTGGTGTTGAACGCAATGGCGGCCTGGGGCGCATGGCACCGGATCAGGTTCACGATCTGTTCGAAGAGCGGAAGCAGCTGCTCGGTCTTGCGGATCCCGCCGCCGACGACCACGACATCCCACGGCTGCTTGGTCAACGATGCGAGGAGGGTGGACTCGGCCGATTCGTCGAACACGATCAGAGTCATGGCCGCGTCGATGCCGTGCTCACCGAACCGGGCCAGTTCCGCATCGAGCGCCGCACGAAGAGCCTCTCCGTCGACGCCAGGTATCGCTTGCGGGTCGTAACCAACAACAAGTGCAGAAGACATGCGGCCAACCTACCGAGCCCCGCCCAAACATGATCCGCCGGACAGACCCTAGTCACACACCGTCACCGGCTATGGCCCCGGTCGAGCAGTCCCAGGGCCGACAGCACGGACACGCATAGCGTCATCCACACGACGAACGCTCCGCCGCCGTAGAGCACAGCCCCCGGGACGTTCGTACCCGAGGCCCACGACAGCCCACCGGCAATCACGGCGACCAGCAGAGAGAGCAGAACTGCAAGGGTCAGAAACAGGGCTCGCGTTGAGATTCCCGAGTTCAACGGCCGAACATCCTTCTGTGAAGGGCGGCCGTTCCGAGGCATGCCGCCTCAGTCCGACCGCCGTGAAATACACGGTGGTTGGCTGAGACGGTGCGCCGAAAAGGTTCACGACCGGGTTGACACGCAATGCCGGTCGTCCTGGAGGACGCGCCCTCAATCAAGGCTCACTGTACGACGCCGTCATCGGTGGGCACCAGGGGTGAGCCCTGGCCGCCCCGCCTACCGGGTGCTGCTGCGCGACCTGCGCACCGATCAACTCCTCGACGCCGTGCCCGTCTCCGGGCTCAGCATCGACGCCTACATCGGCAAGGCCGGAAGCCTCTCGGCGACCACCCCCCTGCCGAACGCCGCCGTCGCCGCGCGGGTGCGTGCCGCCCTGGTGCCCGGCCGGACCGCGGTATGGGTCGAGCGCGCCTGGGAAATCTGGTGGGGCGGCATCCTGTGGACCGCCAGCATCCAGAGCACGGAGCGCGGGTCCCTCTCCGCGCAGATCCAGGCCGGGACGTGGGATACGTACCTCGATCACCGGATGGTGGTCGACACCCTCGAATCCGCCTCGGTTGATCAGTTCGACATTGCGCGCGGCCTGCTCGACTACGTGCAGAACACCCCCGGCGGGGACATCGGCATCGCGTACGGCACGGAGCTGTCGGGCACCCCGCGCGGCCGCACGTACAGCCGCTACGACCTGCCCATCGTGCGTGATCTGCTCGACCAGCTCGCCGCCGTGCAGGGCGGGTTCGAGTGGCGTATCGCCTCCTACCGCGACGCGGGCTCGGGGCGGCGCGTCAAGCGCTGCAGCTCGGGGCGCCGACGATCCGCACCGGAACGAGCGAGATCGTGCTCGACCGCGGCGGCACCCTGCCGCAGCTCGGCGACTCCCTCGCCCCGAAGGGCAAAGAGGTCTTCGCCTCCCAGCGCTTCACCCCCGACGCCCAGCTCGAACCGCGCCTGCCACTGCAGGCGCGGTTCGGGCCGTCATCCAGGCAGCTGCTCCTCAAGGGCCGCGACGAGTTCCGGGGCGTCCGGTTCGGTCTGCGGGGCGAAGCGGGCCGCGACGGTGCCGTCGGGGGCGATGAGGAATTTTTCGAAGTTCCAGCGAATGTCGCCGGTGTACCCCTCCGCGTCCGGCGCGTCGGCCAGCTGGGTGTACAGGGCGTGCCGGGCGGCGCCGTTGACGTCGATCTTCTCGGTCATCGGGAAGGTGACGCCGTACGTCGCGGAGCAGAACTGCGCGATCTCCTCGGCGGTGCCGGGCTCCTGGCCCATGAACTGGTTGCAGGGCACGCCGAGGACGGTGAAGCCGCGCGGCGCGTACTGCGCGTGCAGCCGCTCCAGCGCGGCGTACTGCGGGGTGAGGCCGCATTTGGAGGCGACGTTGACGAGGAGGACGGCCTTGCCGCGGTACTGGGCCAGATCGGCGGGGCCGCCCTGGAGGGCATCGATTTCCACGGTGTGAACAGACATGGCATGGGAGCGTAGCCCGCCGCGCCCCGGAGGCGGCGGCCCGGCGCGAGCCGCGCTCACCATCGGCCCACCGGCGCGTCGCGCCCGGGCGCCGCGTCCGGCTCCAGGCGGTCGAAGGCGTCGGCCAGACCGGTCAGTTCGAGCAGCCGGCTCACCGCGTCGCCGGGGGTGATCCCGGCCAGCCGCAGCCTGCCGGAGGCGGCGCGTACCCGGTGGCGGGCGCGGCACAGCAGCGACAGTCCGGAGCAGTCGATGAAGCTCACCGCCCGCAGGTTCAGCACCAGGTCGGGGCGGCGGGTGCCGGTCAGGTCGTCCAGTGTGGCGGCGAGCGCGCGGGCCGCGAGGAGGTCGAGCTCGCCGTGGAGTGCGACGACGGTGACGCCGTCGTTCGTGTCGGTCCGGCCGAGATACGGCCGGACGGGGGTGTGGTCGTCTCTCATCGCCCGTCCCTCTTCCGTGCCGGGGCGCGCGTTTTCGCCACCCGCAGACGGCGAAGGCGTGCGGAGGATGTGGGGGTGCCACCGCGGACCGGACGCTTCCGGCCGCCGGTGGCGCGCGCTGTTCGCCGCGGCGCCGGGCGCCGGAGTGAAGCGTGCGCCGCGTGTGCCGGGTGTACGGATGTGCCGCGGGTGTCTACGGACTACCCGTTGGACGCGGTGTCAAGTCCCGGCCCGAGCCCCGGAGGACGAGGTTGGCGCGATCCGGCCGCACCGCCACGGGGAAGGCAGCGAACAGGCGGTGTGACCGGCCGCCCCTTGACCTCAACAATGCTTGAGATTCTAGGTTTCCGTTCTACCGCCGCCACGCCGCGGCGGTCTCGACGTACCGATGACGGGAGACCGCGATGGACATGGAAGTGACCGCCTGGCACGCGCTGCACGGCACGGTGTACGCGCAGCAGGGCACCCGGCGGCTGTCGCGCGCCACGCTGCGCCGGATCGCCGCCTTCGCCCGACCGCACCGCCGCCGTCTGGTGTGGTTCCTCGTGCTGAGCACCGTCACCGCGGCGGGGGCGGTGGTGACGCCGCTGCTGGCCGGGCGGGTGGTCGACGCGATCGTCCACCGCGGGTCCACCGGGCTCGTCCTCGGCATCGCGGCGGTCATCGCGGGGATCGCGCTCGCCGAGGCGGGGCTGGGGATGCTCACCCGGTGGCTGTCGGCGAGCATCGGCGAGGGGCTGATCCTGGACCTGCGCACCACCGTGTACGACCACGTCCAGCGGATGCCGGTCGCCTTCTTCACCCGGACCCGCACCGGCGCCCTCGTCAGCAGGCTCAACAACGATGTGATCGGCGCCCAGCGGGCGTTCAGCGACACCCTCTCCGGTGTGGTCAGCAATCTGGTGACGCTGCTGCTGACGCTCGTGGTGATGCTCGGACTGTCCTGGCAGATCACGCTGATCGCGCTGGTGCTGCTGCCGGTGTTCGTGCTGCCCGCCCGCCGGGTGGGGCGGCGGCTGGCCGCACTGCGCCGGGAGGGCGCCGACCACAACGCGGCGATGGGCACCCGGATGACGGAGCGGTTCTCCGCGCCCGGTGCCACCCTCGTCAAGCTGCTGGGGCGGCCGTCCCGGGAGTCCGCGGAGTTCGCCGCGCGGGCCGCCCGGGTCCGGGACATCGGTGTGCGCACCGCGATGGTGCAGACGTCCTTCGTCACCGCCCTCACCCTCGTCTCCGCGCTGGCGCTGGCCGTCGTCTACGGGCTCGGTGGCTACCTGGCGCTGGCCGGCAGCCTGGAACCCGGCGCGATCGTCTCCCTCGCGCTGCTGCTGACCCGCCTCTACGCCCCGCTGACCGCGCTGTCCGGTGCGCACATCGAGGTGATGAGCGCGCTGGTCAGCTTCGAGCGGGTCTTCGAGGTGCTCGACCTGAAGCCGCTGATCACACAGCGCCCGGACGCCCGCGCGGTCCCCGAGGGCCCGGTCTCCGTGGAGTTCGACGCCGTACGGTTCGCCTACCCGTCCGCCGACAAGGTGTCGCTGGCCTCCCTGGAGGAGGTCGCCACGCTCGACACCCGCGGCGGCGAACGCGTCCTGCACGACATCTCCTTCCGCGCCGAACCGGGCCGCATGGTCGCGCTCGTCGGCTCGTCGGGCGCCGGGAAGTCGACCATCGCGCAGCTTCTGCCGCGGCTGTACGACGCGGACGCCGGGGCGGTGCGGATCGGCGGGATCGATGTCCGGGAGCTGACCGCGGATTCGTTGCGCGACACGCTCGGCATGGTCACCCAGGACGGCCACCTCTTCCACGACACGATCCGGGAGAACCTGCTGCTGGCCCGGGACGGCGCCACCGAGGACGACCTGTGGGACGCGCTGGGCCGGGCCCGGCTGGCGGAGCTGGTCCGGTCGCTGCCGGACGGTCTGGACACCGTCGTCGGCGAACGCGGCTACCGCCTCTCCGGCGGCGAACGCCAGCGCCTGACCATCGCCCGGCTGCTGCTCGCCCGGCCCCGGGTGGTCATCCTCGACGAGGCCACCGCCCACCTGGACAACAGCTCGGAGGCGGCGGTGCAGGAAGCCCTCACCGAGGCGCTGGCCGGCCGCACCTCCGTGGTCATCGCGCACCGCCTCTCCACGGTCCGCGCCGCCGACGAGATCCTGGTGGTCGAGGGCGGCCGCATCGTCGAACGGGGCACGCACGAGACGCTGCTCGCCGCGGACGGGCGGTACGCCGAGCTGTACCGCACCCAGTTCGCGGACGGCGCCGACGGGCCGGAGGCCACCGGCGCCGCCGGGGCGTCCTCCCTGGTGGGCTGAGCGGGCCGGCCGGACCGGGAACGCCGCGCTCCCGCCCGCGGGACGCGGCGTTCGGCCGCTCAGCCGTCCACGGGCCCCCGGAACGGTGGGGATCGCCGCCGCCCCCTGTCCGTCCCGGGCCGAAGCGCGCAGACTGGCCGCGTCGCCCGCGAGCGGAACGGGCCCGGACGGCATCGCCGGAGGGGAAACGCATGGCCACACCCAGTGCCACCACCACCGCGCCGACCGATGCGGCGGCCGGCCGACGCCCCCGGCCCTGGTGGCTGCGGGCCGTCGCCGCGCTGCTGTGCGGCGCGCTCCCGGCCCTCGCCTTCCCAGCCCCGTCCCTGTGGTGGACCGCGTACGTCTCCCTCGTCCCCTGGCTGTTGCTGCTGCGGACGGCGCCGACGAACCGGCGGGCGGCGCTGGAGGGGTGGCTCGGCGGGATCGGGTTCATGGTGGCCGTGCACCACTGGCTGCTGCCGAGCCTCCATGTGTTCCTGGTGGTGCTGGCGGCGCTGCTGGGCGCGTTGTGGGCGCCGTGGGGGCCGCTGGTGCGGACGCTGCTGGGCGGCGCCCCGGGGGCGCGGCGGTGCCTGGCCGCCCTGGCGCTGGTGCCGTCCGGGTGGCTGATGGTCGAACTGATCAGGTCCTGGGAGCAGTTGGGCGGCCCGTGGGGACTGCTCGGCGCCGGGCAGTGGCAGGTGCCGCCCGCGCTGCGGCTCGCCTCCCTGGGCGGGGTCTGGCTGGTCAGCCTGGTGATCGTCGGGGTGAACACGGCTCTGGCCCAGCTGACAGCGCTCCGCCGGGCCCGCCCGGTCGCCGTCGCCGCGCTGCTGGTCTGCGCGCTGACGGTGACCGCCGTCGAGTACGCCGCGCCGGTGCCGCGGCCCGGCGGCAGCACGCGGATCGCGATCGTCCAGCCGGGCCCGGACGGCGGCCCCGGCGCGCGGCTGGCGCGCAGCGAGGCGCTGACCCGGCAGCTGGCGGGGCGGGGCGTGCGCCTGGTGGTCTGGGGCGAGAGCAGCCTGACCCGCGATCCGGCGGACGACCCGGCGCTGTCCGGGAAGCTCGCCGCGCTGTCCCGGAGCACCGGCGCCGATCTGCTGGTCGGGGTGGACGCGCCGCGCGCCGGACGGCCCGGCGTCCACAAGAGCGCGGTGCTGGTGGGGCCGGACGGGCCGACCGGTGACCGGTACGCCAAGATGCGGCTGGTGCCGTTCGGCGAGGCGATCCCGGCCCGGCCGCTGCTGGGCTGGGCCACCAGTGTGGGCAAGGCGGCGGCCACCGACCGGATGCGCGGCACCCACCAGGTGGTGATGGACCTGCCCGCCGCGCACGGCCTGCCGATCGGCCCGCTGGTCTGCTTCGAGACGGCGTTCCCTGACATGAGCCGGAGCCTGGCCGCCGACGGCGCGCGGATGCTGGTCGCCCAGTCGTCGACCTCGTCGTTCCAGGACAGCTGGGCGCCGGCCCAGCACGCCTCGCTCGGGGCGCTGCGGGCCGCCGAGACCTGGCGGCCGATGGTGCACGCCACGCTCACCGGCATCAGCGCGGTCTACGGCCCCCGGGGCGAACCAGTCGGCGAACGGCTGTCCACCGACCGCAGCGCCGCCGCCGTCTACGACGTACCGCTCGCCCACGGCACCAGCCCGTACACCCGGCTGGGCGACTGGCCGGTGTACGCGGCCGTGGTGGCGCTGATCCTGGCGGGCGCGCCGGTGGCGGTGCGGCGGATCAGGCTCCGCCGGTCCGCGCGAGCGCGTCGGTGACGATCCGTTCGCACAGCTCGTGGGTGCGCAGCGCGTCCCGCGCGGACGGCCGCTCCCCGGCCCGCACCGCGTCGAGGAAGGCCAGCACCGCCTGTTCGATGCCGCGCTGCCGGGCGACCGGCACCCAGTCGCCGCGGCGGCGAATGGTCGGCTGACCCTTGTGGTCGATGACCTCGGCAAGGTTCACGACCTCGCGCTTTGCGCCCTGCCCGGAGACTTCGAGGCGTTCCTCAGCGGACCCGCTCAGACGGTTCATGATCCCGATCGCCGTGAAGGCAGATCGTGCTTCAGAGCAACTGTCGCCGGACGCTGCGAGCACTGCGACGAGCACCTCGGCGCCTGGCACGCGCACAACGAGCGGTATTGCAGTCGTTGCAGTTCCCCGGGACCGGCCGGCCAGCAGCGACGACCAGACGGATGTCGGTGCCGATGACATCCTGGTGGTTGGTGGAGTACCTGTAGTTCTTCGACTGCTCGGCGATCGTGTGGACCCGGGTGGGGACCGGGGTATGTCGACGATGAGCACGGCCTCCTTTCGAAATCTTGCACGAGGCTGCAGGGCGAGCAATGGCCCGAGGTGGGCGACGATCCGTTCGGCGGCCGACTTGGAGACGCCGAACAACGGGCCAGCTTCCGCAGGGGTAGGTTCCGCCGGTACGCGGCCACCAGCAGGAATCTGTCTTCCAGCCATAGGCCCCAGGGGCGGCCTCTGCTCACTGGGCCGGCGCCCTCTTGCCGTAACGCGGTCACGTGCTTCCCGAATTATCGCGGCCTCAGCCCGGTGAACGGGGCTATCCAAGGGGGTTCACGCCGTAATCACACCAGCCACGGCGAGATCGTCTCACCTCGATCATGCTCCGGACCCGCAGTCTCTGACCAGGGCCTATCCCGCTCGCCCGCATGGATTCGGCGTGAGAGCCTCACGCCCATGGCTACGGAGACCGAGGTGGGAGAACTGCTGCACCAGCGCGGCTGGCTGGCGGCATTCACAGTCGCTGACAGGGTGGACACGTGGGCCGCTCTGGTTCGCGCCATCGAGTGCGGCTACGACGACGACATCGACGAATACATCAACGATCTCTACTGCCGAAACTGGCTGCGCCAGGCGTGGCTGCTACTGGACGAACACATCGTCCAGATCTGGACCCCACAGATCAAAGCTCTGGACGACCGGTACAAGGCCGCGACCGTCGACGACGACGGTCAAGCGCTCCAACAGTTCCTCCACCAGTTCCACAGGCCGCCCGGCCCCGACCTGTGGTGGTGGCGGCGATACCCCCGCATCCTCACCGGAGATCTCGGGCGTTCGTTTCGCTCGGTCGGTGCCATCGGCATCGACCTTTACACAGCATGACCCTCAACTCATAGGGCTACGGGACAACTCTTTGCAGTAGGTGAACTCCCCCTGCTCTCCGCAATACGGAGTGCGGGCGGCCCAGTGTCACCAACCCTTGCGCGATATTGGAGAGGTGACACAGCACCCCGCCCCCTCGTCTCCGCAAAGACCAGGTCGAGGCGCTGATGCAATGGCTCCCCCTGTCCCTGTCTCCGCGGGACGGGGGCAGGCGCCGCGCCGCATGACGGCGCCCTTAATCCTCCTGGGTCGTCTCGCGCACGATCCGCTCGCACAGCTCGTGAGTCTTCAGGGCGTCAGCGGCGCTGAGCACCTCACCGGCGCGCACCGAGTCGAGGAACGCGAGCACCGCTTGCTCGATGCCGCGCTGCCGGGCAACCGATACCCAATCGCCGCGGCGACGAATGGTCGGCTGACCCTTGTGGTCGATGACCTCGGCAAGGTTCACGACCTCGCGCTTTGCGCCCTGCCCGGAGACTTCGAGGCGTTCCTCAGCGGACCCGCTCAGACGGTTCATGATCCCGATCGCCGTGAAGCCGGATCGTGCTTCAGAGCAACTACCGCCGGAGAGCTGGAGGACGACGTGGTCCATCAGCCCGTCGTGGACCCGGGCGCGGACGTCGATGTGCTCGACCTCGCCGGGCACCAGGAAACGCAGGCTGTCCACGACATGGATGAAATCGTCGAGGACCGTCGTCCGCGGGTCCTCGGGCATCCCGGCGCGGTTCTTCTGCAGCAGGATCAGCTCGCGGGGGTGCGCGAGGCACTCGGCGTACCCGGGGGCGTGACGGCGGTTGAAGCCGACGGTGAGGCCGACACCGCGCTCCTCTGTGAGGTCGACGAGCCGGCGGGAGTCGGCCAGGTCGTAGGCGAGCGGTTTGTCGACATAGGTCGGCACCCCGGCGTCCAGCAGCCGGGCGACGATCTCCGGGTGCGCGGCGGTCGGGGCGTGCACGAACGCGGCGTCGAGGCCCGCGGCGAGAAGCGCGTCGAGATCGGCGTGGCACTGCGCGGCGGGAATCCGGTGGGCCTCGGCGACCTGCCGGAGGGTGGCCGCGGTACGGGTCTGCAGATGCAGCTCCAGCCCGGGCCGGGCGGCGAGGACCGGCAGATAGGCCTTCCGGGCGATGTCGCCGAGCCCTACGCAACCGACCTTCATACGCTCTCCCTGTACCGGACGGCCCGCCCGCTGCACGACCGTCTGTATGCCCCCTGCCGGCCGTCCGTCTCTCCCGTACCCGGCCGTCCGTGCGGAGTTTACGGAGCGGGCAGGCGGGGTGGGAGGCCGGGGGCCAGGGGCCTGCCCCGGCCGGGTGGACGGTCGGGCCCGGGACGGGCCCCGGGGTGCCGGAGCCCGTCCCGGGGCCGGCGGCGCTTCCGGCGGGCGGGCGGCTCCCCGCGTCGTCCCGGGGCGCGCGCGATCACCCCTGCGGGGACTTCCCATGCCCGTACGGGCCGGGCAAAGCTGCAAGGATGCACCGTTTGTCCGTTCTCGTGCTCCTCTCGGTGATGGTCGCGGCGACCACCACCGGCTGCGTGACGCTCCCCTCGCGACCGGTACCGGCGGGCCATCATCCGACGCCTCCCGCCCCCACCGGCCGCCCCGGCCCGGCCGCGCCGCTCCCCCCGCCGGGCCGGATCGGGACGGTGACCACGCGACCGGCGCCCCGGCCGCCCGACGCCGCCGACCGGACCGCGCCGCCGGCCGGCGGATTCCCGCACCGCTACGGCGGGGCCCACGGGGGTGCGGGCGGCGGCGCCCGGCCACTGCCCCCGCCCGCGTCCCACCGGGGGCACGCGCCCGCGCCGCCCGCGCCCTCCCGGCTGCCGCGCCTCGGCGACGGGCTGTCGGCCGGGGCGGAGCTGTGTGCCCTGGGACGGAAGTACGGCCGCTGGCAGGGGAACGGCGCGGCGCTGCGGATCTGCCGGCAGACGTACGGCTGACGCGGCGGCCGGGACCGAGACGGCCCGGGCGCCCCGGTGCGGTCCGGACCGGGAGCCGTTCCGGCTGGACGGCGGCCCGGTCAGCCCCGGCCCGGGCCGCCGTCCAGCCGTGCCCCGAGGCGGTCGATGTCGGCGTACAGGGTCTGGCGGTGGGCGCCGTCGGGCAGGGCTGCGGCCCAGGTCCTGGCCCGCAGCAGGTGCGTCCGGGCGTCCCCGGGGCGGCCCAGCGCGGTGTAGTCGGCGACCAGGCTCAGATGCAACGCGGGGAAGAGCGCCCGGAGCGCGGCCCACGCCCGCTCGGGGGTGCGGGCGGCCCGGGGCTCGTCACCTCCGCCCGGGGCACCGCCGCCCGGGGCACCACCGTGCCCCGGACCGTCGGCCTTCCCCGTGGCCCCGGCCGCCCCCGACGGGCCGGTGCCCTCCCCTCCGTACGGTCCGGTGCACGGCTCGTCGCGCCCGCCCTCCGGCGTCCGGGTCCGTCCGGTCGTCACGAAACCTTCCGCCGCCTCCAAGGCCGTGAGGTCCCAGGTCAGGCGGGCCTGCGGGGTGTCCTGGGTGGCGGCGAGGTAGTGGGCGAGAGTGCAGCGGTGGAGGGGGTCGGCGGACGGGCCGAGTTCGTGCCAGAGGGCGAGGAGGCGGTTGCGGGCCTCTTCGCGGTCGCCGGCGCGGTGCAGCATGACCGCCTGGCCGATCCGGGTGGGGACGCCGCCCTCGGCCGTCCGCTCCTGCTGCCGCTCCGTCACGCTCGCTCCCACATCGGTCCGCCGCGGCCTCGCCACCCGCCGCTGCTTCCCGACGCTAACCGCCGGACGCCGCCCCCGCGCGGTGTGGGCGCCACGCCCGGGCGCCCGCGGAAGCCGCTCGGGGCACCCCGCACACCGGCCGCGCCCACCGGCCCGCCCGACCGGCCCCGGGGCCGGTCAGCCCAGGTCGGGGATGCGCCAGTCGATCGGGGCGTGGCCCTGGGCCGCGACCGCCTCGTTGATCTGGGTGAACGGGCGGGAGCCGAAGAACTTCTTCGCGGACAGCGGCGAGGGGTGCGCGCCCTGCACCACCGCATGGCGGTCCTGGTCGATCAGCGGAAGCTTCTTCTTCGCGTAATTGCCCCACAGGACGAAGACCGCCGGGTCCGGGCGGGCGTCGACGGCGCGGATCACGGCGTCGGTGATCTTCTCCCAGCCCTTGCCCTTGTGGGAGTTGGCCTCGCCCTCCCGGACGGTGAGCACGGCGTTGAGCAGCAGCACGCCCTGGCGGGCCCACGGCATCAGATAGCCGTTGTCCGGCACGGGGTGGCCCAGCTCCTCCTTCATCTCCTTGTAGATGTTCCGCAGCGACGGCGGGGTCTTGACGCCGGGCCGTACCGAGAAGCACAGGCCGTGGCCCTGCCCCGCGCCATGGTACGGGTCCTGGCCGAGGATGAGGACCTTCACCTGGTCGTACGGCGTGGCCTCCAGCGCCGCGAAGACCTCGTCGCGCGGCGGGTAGACCGGCCCCTGGGCCCGCTCCTGCGCCACAAAGTCGGCCAGCTCCTTGACGTAGGGCTTCGCCAGCTCTTCGCCGAGGGCGCCGCGCCAGGACTCGGGCAGCGTGTCGGTGACCACGTGAACAACCTCCGGTGTGCGTTCCGTATCTCGCACTCCAGAACCTACCGGCGACCACTGACAACGCGGCAACGCGCGGTGACCGGCCGGGGCCGGACGGCGTCCCGCGGCCGGCGCCTCACCCCTCCGGCCAGGGGAAAGGCGCGGGACGCCGGCCCGCAGTGACCGGCGTCCCGCCGCTGAGGCGGCCGGGCGTCCCGGCCGTCGCCCGGCTACACCCCGGAGTTGAGGAGCAGCCCGCCGTCGACGACGAGGGTCTGGCCGGTGATCCAGCCCGCCGCGTCGGAGAGCAGGAACGCGGCGGCGCCGCCGATGTCCTCCGGCACCCCCAGCCGTCCCATGGGATAGGAGGCCACGACCTCCTCCTCGCGGTTCTCGTAGAGCGCCGCGGCGAACTTCGTCTTGATCACCGCGGGTGCGATGGAGTTGACCCGGACCACGGGTGCGAACTCGTGCGCGAGCTGCAGCGAGAGGTTGACCATCGCCGCCTTGCTCATGCCGTACGCGCCGATGAAGGGCGAGGCGCCGATCCCGGCCATGGAGGCGATGTTGACGATCGCGCCGCCGTTCTCCTTCTGCCAGGCGTGCCAGGTGCGCTGGGCGAAGCCGAGGGCGGAGATCACGTTGGTCTCGAAGACCTTGCGGGCGACGCCGAGGTCGAGGTCGGCGATCGGGCCGAAGACCGGGTTGGTCCCGGCGTTGTTGACGAGGTGGTCGATGCGGCCGAAGGTCTCCATCGCCCGCTCGACGGCGACGGCCTGGTGGGCCTCGTCGTGTGCCTTGCCCGCGACGCCGATCGCGCGCTCCGCGCCGAGCCGCTCGACGGCCTCCTTGAGGGCGTCCTCGTTGCGGCCGGTGATGACCACCCGGTCCCCGCGGGCCACCAGCGCCTCGGCGATGCCGTAGCCGATACCGCGGCTGGCGCCGGTGACCAGTGCCACCTTGCCGGAGAGGGCGGGGAGCGCGTTGTGCTGCTCGGTCATGTGTCGTTTCTCCCGGTGGGGTGGTGCGGTCAGTTGAGCGGTCCGCCGGCGACGTACATGACCTGGCCGGAGACGAAGCCGGCCGCGTCACCGGTGAAGAAGGCGATGGCGTTGGCGATGTCCGCCGGCTCGCCGACGCGCCGCACCGGGATCTGGGTAGCGGCCGCCGCCTGGAAGTCCTCGAAGCCCATGCCGACGCGCTCGGCGGTGGCGGCGGTCATGTCGGTGGCGATGAAGCCGGGGGCGACGGCGTTGGCGGTGATGCCGAACTTGCCCAGCTCGATGGCGAGGGTCTTGGTGAAGCCCTGGAGACCGGCCTTGGCGGCGGAGTAGTTGACCTGGCCGCGGTTGCCGAGCGCGGAGCTGGAGGAGAGGTTGACGACGCGGCCGAACCCGGCGTCCACCATGTGCTTCTGGCAGGCGCGCGCCATCAGGAACGCGCCCCGCAGGTGGACGTTCATGACGGTGTCCCAGTCGCTGTCGCTCATCTTGAACAGCAGGTTGTCGCGGAGGACACCGGCGTTGTTGACGAGGACGGTGGGCGCGCCCAGTTCGGCGGCGACGCGCGCCACGGCCGCCTCGACCTGCGCGGCGTCCGAGACGTCGCAGCCCACGGCGAGGGCCCGGCCACCGGCCGCGGTGATGGTGTCGACGGTGTCCTTGCAGGCCGCCTCGTCGAGGTCGAGTACGGCGACGGCGCGGCCCTCGGCGGCCAGCCGGACCGCGGTGGCGGCGCCGATGCCGCGGGCCGCGCCCGTCACGATGGCGACGCGCTGCTCGGTGGTGGACATGCGGGTTCTCCCTAGCCTCGAATCCAGCCTCGACAAGCGGTGTGCGCACCGTGCCCGTAGTGAGCAACCGCTTAGTATCTCCAGCACCGGTGACGCTAGAAGCCCGGCCACCCCCTGTCAACGCCCATCGCCGCGCCGTTACGCAGCTCACCCGCGCATGACCGCCCGCCCATGGGAAAAGCCGGAGCACGGCCCGTGGCCCGCTCCGGCTTCCCCCGGCGATCTGCTGCGGCTCAGCGCACCAGCAGCTCCAGCAACCGCTCGGCCTCACCGGTGGGGTCGCAGGTCAGGCCGGTGTGCACCGGGCCCGGCTGGACGACGGTGCTGCGCGGCGCGATCAGCCAGCGGAAGCGGCGCCCGGCGTCGTCCCCCGCCGCCTGACCCGCCAGCGCGCCGCCGTGGCAGACACCCTCGACGGCGCTGAGGGCGGCGCGTACGCCCTCCACGTCGGCGGCCGGGTCGAGGGCGAGCAGCCGCGCCTCGTCCAGATGGGTACGGGCCTCGACGAAGCGGCGGGCGTGGCAGTAGACGACCACCCCGGCGTTGATCATCTCGCCGCGTTCGACGCGGGGCACCACCTTGAGGAGCGCGTACTCGAAGACGTCGCGCCCGTTGTGCAGTCCGGTCACTTCACTGCCCTCCGCGGGGGGAGCTTGCCGGTCAGCCACTCCGGCGCCCGGGACGGCCCGTCCGGGGTGCGTTCCCCCAGGGTGATGCGGTCGGCGATGCCCTCGGCGCGGGCCAGCAGCGCCCGGACGTACGCGGCGCGCACCTCGTCCGGGGAGGCGAAGCCGGGCTCGTCGGCCAGCCACTCGTCGGGGACGTCCGCGGTGACCTCGGTGAGCAGTTCCTCGGTGATCTGCGGGGCGAGCTCCGCGGCGGCCGAGGCGAGATCGGGCGCGAAGGTGGCCAGGACGTGGTCGGTCGCGTCGTACGGCTTGACCGCGGCCTTCTCCGCGCCCGGCCAGTTGTGGTGCCAGATCATCGTGGCGCCGTGGTCGATCAGCCACAACTTGCCGTGCCAGACCAGGAGGTTCGGGTTCCGCCAGGACCGGTCGACGTTGTTGATCAGCGCGTCGAACCACACCACACGGCCCGCCTCGCGCGCGCCCACCTCGAACGCGAGCGGGTCGAAGCCGAGGGATCCCGGGAGGTAGTCCATCCCGAGGTTGAGCCCGCCGCTCGCCTTGAGCAGCTCCTGGACCTCCTGGTCGGGCTCGCTCAGGCCGATCACCGGGTCGAGCTGCATCCGCACCAGCTCCGGCACCCGCAGCCCCAGCCGCCGCGCCAACTGCCCGCAGATGATCTCGGCGACCAGAGTCTTCCGCCCCTGCCCCGCACCGGTGAATTTCATGACGTACGTGCCGAGGTCGTCGGCTTCGACGATCCCCGGCAACGACCCGCCTTCACGCAACGGCGTGACGTAGCGGGTCGCAATGACTTCTGTCAGCATTTCCCCAGGCTATACGGCCCTCTGACCTTAGGAATCACGACGGACTGACAAGGCCCTCCGACCCGGCGGTCCGCCCTGAATCCCCCTGGGGAGAATCTGGGGAGTTTCGGCCAGCGAGCCGGTTTCCCCGCTCCCCAAGCAGACCATCGATGGTGCCGCGCCCCTTGCTGCCAGCTTCCGGCATGAAGTGAGCACAGTAACCGAGAGTGATCGCCGGCGAGGAGTGTCCGAGCCACCGCGCCAGGGTCACGACGGACTCTCCGGATTCCAGCATGATCGAGGCGTAGGTGTGACTTGTGTCCGCAGAGGCCGTGTGCGCATGACCTCGTGTGGCGATTGAGCAGGCCGGATCGTGAGGCCGCTTTGCGTGACGCAGACGCTCGAACGTGTTGCATTCCACGGCATCGCTCGTGACGCAGATCACTCGCCGCTGTGCCCGTGGGGTCGCGTTGTCAGCGGGTGGTGAGATCGTGCCTCCGTGAGTGAACCGGTTGAGCATGTCGATGAGTACGACCGTGTGTTGGGTGTCGTCGAGCGAGGCGAGGCGGAGCGTGAAGGCTGGCCGCATCGCATCGCAACGACGATCTGCCGTAATCGAACAGGACGGATCTTGGTGCTGCGGCGGTCCGAGACGCATCCCCGGTTTCCGGGCTACTACGACGTGATGGTCGGCGGCGCCGTGGACGTGGGCGAGTCGTATGAAGAAGCAGCGGCCCGGTAGCTGTCCGAAGAGCTGGGTGTTCGTGTGCCGGTGCACTTCCTGTTCAAGTTCCTTTGCCGGAAAGGGATTGGCCCCATCTGGCTCGGGGTGCATGAGGCCGTCGTGCCGGAGGCACTGATCCCAGACTCGGGTGAGATCGGCTGGCAGGACTGGATGACAGTGGCCGAGCTGCGCGAAGTCGTTGATGAATGGCGCTTCGTTCCGGGAGGGCGGGAAGCTCTGCGCCAATACCTGGAGTCCGGATTCGGGAACGGTGCGAGGGAGCCGGCAGCCGAGTGATCGGCGATTCGGCTCGCCTCGGGTCAGGGCGGGCATCAACTGCAGGATCCGATGACGGTGGTTCGCGGGGTCGGAAGGCGCCTGATCCCGGAAGTTCCGGCGGCCGTTTCGCGGAGCCGGGCAATTTCCTCATGCTGTGCGGCGAGCTGGGCAAGGGCCTGTGTGCGGAAGTCCGAGAGCTCGTCGTTCCTCTGTTCTGACTGGTCCAGCCGTTCCTTGAGTCTGCTGTTCTCTGCCTTGAGCCGGATGATCTCGCCTCGCGACGGTCGGGGATCTCGCCGGCGTCCTGCAGCGCCTGGACCCGTCGTTCGAACTCGAGGCGGAGGTGACTGTAGGGGCGGGTGCCGTAGAACGCGGTGCGGTCGACGTCGGCCTCGCGGGCGAGGGTCTTGACGTCGCACTTGCCGCCGGGCGGGATCTCGCCGCGCAGGAGGCGGTCCATGGCAGCCCGGATGCGGTTCTCGTTTTCGGCCCGCTGGGCTGCGGAGATTCTCCTGAGGACTCCTCGTGCATGGTGGCGCTGGCGGCGTCGATCTCGGCGACGACCCGGAGGGCTCTGTCGTGATCAGCCTGGAGACGGGTGCGTTCGGTTTTGCGCGGGATGCCGAGCTGGCCGAGGAACGTCATGGTGCGGTCGGCGTGTTCGGCCCAGACGGGGCGGTGGCAGGGGTGGTGGGTGGCCTGCGGGCAGCGGGCGGAGTCACACATCCCGACCAGCGGACGATCCGCCGTCGGGGTGCCGGCGAGCTTGAGGCAGAGTGCCCGGGAGGGGTCGGTGAACCAGCAGTAGTTCGCCGGTCCGAGGTGGAGGACCTTGGCGCGTTTGGTCAGCAGGTTGAGCACGTCGCGGTCATTGCGCTGGATCTTGGGCGCCGATGCTGCCGAGGGGTCGAGTTTCTCGTCGATGCCGGCGAAGAACTCGGTGAGGCTGCGGGCTCCCGGCCCGGCGGGCAGAATGCCCTGCTGGTAGTTCCGGAACTCCTCCAGGACCAGCTGGAGATCGCGCTCGCTCTCGTGCTTGTTGACCTCGGACAACAGCTCGGCCTGGGCCCCGCCGGGGCGCGAGGCATAACCTTCCGTTGTGGCCACGGCGATGTGCTTTAGGTGGATCTTGGAGGCCAGGAGACCGCCCGGCCGGTAGGCCATCTCAAGAGACAAAGTCCGCCGCAGCATCCGCAGGTTGACCGGCCCGTCGGGAATGCGGGCGAGCCCGAGCCGCTGTCCGGCATCGGAGTTGACCCAGTTCTTGAACCACTGGTAGCGGACGTTGAAGGCGAAACGGCCAAGTAGCAGGGCTCCGTCTGCGGGGTCTTCGTGCAGTTGTCCCAGGAGGCCGATTGCTCGGTGGACCGGTTCGATGACGACCCATTCGTCGTCGGTGCCGCCCAGCGGCTGGCCTTTGACGACCTTGCTCGCGATGCGGTAGCGAACCAGGCCCGGAACGGGCTCCTGGGGCGGGCGGCGGCAGCCGATCCGCAGTTCCATCAGCTCACTCGCGCGCATCCCGGAGATCGCGGCCGTGGCGATGATCGCGGCGGTGCGGACGATCCCCACCAGGGCGACGGCCTCGAGTCGGTGCAGTGACAGAGTCCATTGCAGCGAGTCTTGCCCATCCGCTGTGGGAATGGGGGACGCGTCTTGTCCGAAGGGTTTGCCGACTCCGACCTGGGCAAGGGCGTCCTCGAGCGGCCCGCGAAGGGTGGACATCCACGGCGTGGCGAACTGGCTGAGGCCGGCCTGCCGGGCAAGGGTGCCCGTCGCGACCCGCAGAAGAGGATCGTGTGGGTCCCAGCCGTCAGCCAGTCGTCGGGTGACGTACCAGTCTTCGAGCATGGGCAGGGGTGTGCACGTATCCGTGTACTCACTGAGCACCCGGCTGATCTCATGGGCCGGGACCCTGCTCTTCGCGCCCACTTTCCGCAGGCCCCTGAGCCGTCGTGCCGAGTGCTGGTCTGCCTCCCGGATCTCGTGCGCCAGTTGGACGGCGTGCGGGCCGAGCGTGTCGACGAGGTAGAGAGCGGCCGCGAGCATGGGCTGCAGGACGGCGTCTTCGACGGGCTGGGTCTTGTTCTCCGTGCGGCCGGAGGGCATCTCGGCGATCGCTGAGGCGGTGGCACCGCCCCAGGGCCGGAGGGTCGCCGCGACCCGGTCCGCAGTGAACAGGTCGCGGTAGTTGACCAGGTCGACGACGGCCTGAGCGGCGGCGCGTCGCGTCCCGGGGCTGTGTTCGCCGACGATGGCGCCGTGTTCGTCGAGCACGTAGCGGCGGTGGGCCAGGTATGCCTCGCAAAGGCGTGTATCGAGCGCCTCCAGGCTGGCGATGGATCGCTTGTCGAGTTACTGGAAGAGACGGGTGAGTTCATCGAGACGACCGACGCAGCTGCGCAGGTGAAGTGCTGTGCGGTGGGCCCGGGGCAGCGGGGCGACGGCCGGGTGCCTTGGGGCGAGCATCGCCAGGAGCAGTTCCTTGGCGACCAGCCGCCAGCGCAGATCACGGATGCCGGTGAAGTCGAGATGCCGGTGGCAGATCGGCAGCTGAACCGGCAGGCCGACGACCTCGTTGAAGTCCCAGACCTCGTCCTCGAACAACGGGCGGTGACAGCCGTCAGGAAGAGGCAGCCCGGCCTCGCGGCAGACATCTGCGCCGGTGAAGACGGCGGAAGGACCGTCGAAGAGGATCGGGAGGGCGGCGGTCACGCGGTCATCTCCTCGGGGCGCAGCGGCAGCTCCTCGTCCACGTCGTCGACCTGGCCGGTTGCTGATGCGAGGACACTCGGCTCGAAGCGGTCCAGGACCTGCTGGATGCGGGCGGCATAGGGGCCGAAGACGGCCATGAAGTGGGCGGCCGGCATCTGCTGCCACTGCCGGGAGAAGAACGCCTTGAGGCGCAGCAGGTTGACCGCGTGCCGAGGAGCGAACGCCGCCAGGGGACACAGCAGGCAGACCCAGGGACGAGCCGGACAGGGCTTGCCCTTCGGACCGTGCAGCCCGGACAGCTGGTCCCCGCAGGCGGCGGTGAACACATCACGCTGCCCGCCGATGAGTGCGGCGATCGCCGCATCATCCAAATCCAGGGCCGCCACCAGCTGCGGATAGCCCTCGGCCAGCGCGGCCGCCTCCTCCTCAGTGATCACCGTGGGCGGGTGGGCCCGCCGGAGCATGTCGTGCTGGGCGTCCTCGACGACCGCCTCAATGGCCTGCTGCTGGACCGGGGTCGTGGCCGTCAGATAGCGGTCGCCCTCGACCTCGGGGGTGTGGTTCGGATCGATCGTCGCCCGTCCCCGCCCCGCCCACGTGCTCTTGTCCCGCATCGCGTGATGAGTGGTGCGGATCCGTGCGCGGTGGATCTTCATCGGCGTCCTCCCCGCGCCGCTGGCCACCCTGGTCCGTGAGCTCGTCGCGACCCGCCGCGGCAAGGCCAAGATCGGCACTCCGGAGGACGCTCCCTGGCTCTTCCCCGGAGGTCAGCCGGGACGTCCCCTCGGCGACGACCGGATCGGCCAGCGCCTCCACAAGATCGGGATCCGGCCCAAGCAGGACCGCTCCACCGCGCTGTTCACCCTCGCCACCGAAGTCCCCGCCGCGATCCTCGCCCGCATGCTCGGCGTCCACATCAAAGTCGCCGTCCAGTGGCAGCAGGCATCCGCGGGGGACTGGGCCGCCTACGCTGCCGACGTCAGTCAACGGACAAGACCGACATGACACTCGTGGAGGGCCAGCCCAGAACAGTCAGCTCGGGTCATTGCTCTCGCCACCACGCTACCTTGGTCTCCCGGACCGCCCGTGGAGCGAGCACCGGGTTCGGTCGGCTGGTGACGGGCTGCGGAATATCTCCCCGACTTCCGCACCGGCGTGTCGGTCGCACCCGTCGACGGAGTTGCCCCCTCAGCGGCGGCGAATGCGGAGGGGCAAGTCGTCGCACGAACCCGCGCAGTGGCAGGCAGCCCGGACAGCCTGTCAGTTCCGGTGATCCTGCTCGCAACTGGGGGTACCACGCAGCCTTGAGGCAAAGTACTGGTCACTGGCTTCCCTGATTCGTAGGAAGTGACGTCGCCCACGGACTATGGGCATATTGCTTGCAGTAGGAGGGGCGCCCGGTGTCGGCTGGAGCAGAGACTGGGATTACGCTGATGCTCAGGAAGGCCCTGCCGACGTGGCTACGACAGACAGGGCCAACCCGCTCGGGAGAACCCGCAGCATCACGGCCCTGGCGTCCTACCGCCGGGGCCGTGCTCGTATCAAGCGCCAAACAGGTGCCTGATCGTCAGGTCAATTACCAGCGCTGCAACCAGCGCCAGAAACTGACCCACTCGACCGAGTATGCGACGGGATTCCCGGCCGACCGAACTGTTGTCCTGCTGGTCTGAACCGGGCATCTTCTCTCTCCTTCCCGGGGCGCCATGAGCCCCCTGGGGCTCCCACGCGGCAGTGGGATCCCCAGCGAACTCACGTTCCTGGCAAGGGAATGAGCTGTTGTTCTCCGTGACGCGACGTTAGCAGGCGACAACAGGAACACCTGCTGCGTCACTCGCTCAATGCTGCCATTCAGACCGAAGACCAGACCCGCGGCAAAGTCGACAAGTCGCTTCGCGTCGGTGTCGTCCATCTCCGTGAGATTCATGATCATCGGAGTGCCCTCGCGGAAGTGTTCCCCGATGGTGCTGGCCTCGTTGTAGGTCCAAGGGTGCAACGTCGTGATGCGGTACGGCTCCCGCTCGGACGCAACCTTGGGCATGATCACCGGTGCGCACTTCCCCAGGCTCGGACGTTCAGGTGTGATGGACGCCACGGGGGTGATTCGCGCGAATACCCCTAATCTGCCGACACGGCAGGAGGTTCGCGTGACGCGCACGACGTCGCTAGGTATTCCGAGAGTTCCAATACCCGACTCCACCGTTAGTGCGCCCCGGCGGCTCGCAGCATCTCTTCCACGCCGAGGTCGAAGCCGCGGAAGAGGAACACCTGGCGCTGACCGTCCAGGCATTCCGCGACACCCAGGCCGGGATCATGCCCGCCGGGCCAGGAGCCCGCGGCCTCATCGCCGCCTTCACGCACATCGACGCGGAGCTCAACGACGCTGCCCGCACCGATCCGAAAATCCCGCACGACGACCGGCACCTGGAGAACCTGCTGCGCAAGCTCGCCAACACCCTCCACGTCGGACCGGCGAACTTCTGCTGGTTCCGCGACCCGGCCAAGGCCCTGTGCCTGCGGCTGGCCGGAACCCCTGACGCGAAGCGACCGCTGGTGGGGATGTGCGACTCGGCCCGCTGCCCGCAGGCCACCCACCACCCCTGTCACCGCCCGGTCTGGGCCGGGCAAGCCCAGACCATCGACGTCTTCATCACCAGCCCCCGCATCGCCAAGGGCGAGAAGCAGCGGCTCGTCCCCGAACGCGACCGTGCCCTGCGGGTCGTCGCCGAGATCGACGCCGCCACCACCCCCGTCCTCGCAGGGAGGAGCTGACCGTGGCCCGCCTCACCGAAACGGACAAGGCCCGTAACGAGGCCGCGATCCGGGCCGCCATGGACCGCATCCTGGCCGGCGACCTCCCGCCCGGCGGCAAAGCCGACCTGAAGACCCTCGCCGCCACGGCCGGCGTCACCCGTACCGGCTTCTACCCGAAGAAGAACCGCGACGGCACCCCCAGGCCCGGGCCCTACCAGCACCTCGCCGAAGAGTTCGAACGGCGGCTGCAGGAGCTCCGGGCCGCCGGAGAGATCGTCGACCCGCGAGACTCCCAGATCGACCGGCTCAAGAAACAGGTCGACGAGCTGAAGGAGCGGATCGCCACCCGAGATGAGCAACTGGCCGAGCTGACCGAGTTCAAGACCCTGGCGATCTCCCGGCTGGCCGCGCAGTACGACGAGATCGAACGCCTGCGCACACAGATCGACGCCGTCGGCAACGTCCGCATACTTCCGGCTCCTGGCCTCGGTACGGCGCCCCACCCGTAGGGCACAATGCTGCGGTGACGGGTGGTAGCGCGAGTCGTCGCAGCCCAGTGGTATATCCGGAGCCGACGGAGGCGACGGTAAAGCAGTTGTACGGGACCGCTTTCCGCTGCGGCAAGCCGGATTGCCGACGGCCGTTGTACCTGTCCGCCAGCAGGCCCCGCGTCGGTACTCCGCCCCTCACAGTTTCTGCTGCTCGGGGTACTCCCTCTCGCCCACTACCCATCGGGCAGTATCGGTACCTGCCTTCTCCTGTTCCATACGAAAGCAGCAGACCGGACTCGCGTCGCCTACATGCCGGACACCACCTGGCCAATAAACGGGCACCCGCCAGGCTCACCCCGGGATAGTGGTCACACCCCGGTTTCGATGTCATCTTTATCTATTTCGACACGTCAGCAGCGATTCACTTACGTTCGCCTTCCCGATCCCCACCTGACGCCTCTCACGACGCCTTTTCCTCATCGCTCACCAGGACGGTCTTCAGCCAACGCAGCATGAGGCGGTTTAGAGCCTCCCCCCGTAGGGCGACTCTGAAGGGCCATACCTTCATCTTTCGCACAGCACCATTTCGAGAAGCGGCCCTACAACCAACTCCCTTTCATGTTCAGGACACAAGACCACGAAGATCCACCCCGCCTTGGACGGTCAGGGCCGACCGCCGGCCGCCGTCGTGACGCCCGGGCAGGCGCACGACAGCCAGTCCCTGCCGTTGCTGCCGGACGAGCGCGGCGTTCCCGGATGCCGTCCTCGGGCCCGTGCCACCATTGGGCCATGGGGGACCACAACGACGGTGAATCGAAGCAGCCACCCGCGGCTACACACAACGAGGTCAGCGGCCGGGTATACGGATCGGTGGTGCAGGCCGGCTCGATCACCGGCGGTGTCAACATCACCGCCGGGCCCGCTCCCCGGCAACGCCGGTGGGGTACGCGAGGCTCATCGCCCCGCGGTGGGCCGTCCGATCTGGACGAGTGGGCCGAGGGCCTGGCCGAAGGCGTCAGGACGTTGTGGGAGAGGGAAGAGGAGCAGCGGCGGGTACACGATCCAGTGGCATTGCCGGTGCGCTGGCACCCGGCTGCCGAGCTGGCCGATCACCCCGCCAACATCCGTCGTCTTCAGGCCGGTGACGCCAGCGAACCCTTGGCGCTGGCCGGGCGCATCGAGCAACTGAGTGAGATCTATCGGTCCGTCCCCTCCGGCCGGCTGGTCATCCTCGGCCCCGCCGGCGCCGGGAAGACCGTGCTCGTCGGCCGCCTGGCGCTGGGCCTGCTGGAGAAGCACCGGCCGGGACGGCGGGTACCGGTCGTCGTCAACATCGGGGCCTGGGACCCAACGGCCAGATCGCTGCAGGTCTGGCTGGTTGAGCAACTCACGCGCGACCACCCCGGCCTGGCCGCTCCCGCCGGACGGGGCGGACCGAGCCGGGCCCGCGCGCTCATCGAGGCCGGCCGGGTGCTGCCCATCCTGGACGGTTTCGACGAGATCCACACCGGGCTGCACAAAGACGCACTGCGCGAGCTCAACGCTGCCCCGGACACCCCGATGGTGATCACAAGCCGGGCACCGGAATTCACCGCGGCGGTACACGACGTGGACGTGCTGACCGCGGCTGCCGTAGTGGAAATCGACGATCTGACGGTGGAGGATCTGGCCGGCTACCTGCCCCGCACCGTGGCCGGGCGCCGCACCGGAGTCTGGGACCCGGTCCTGGAGAAGATGAACACCGCACCGGTCGAGCCGGGCCCAGCCGCGCTGCGCCGCGTGCTGACCAACCCTCTGATGGTCTTCCTGGCCCGCACTATCTACAGCGACAACCCCCGCCAGGAGCCCACCGAGCTGCTCGACACCAACCGCTTCCCCACCAGGACGGCCCTACAGGACCATCTGCTGAAAGAGTTCCTGCCCGCCGTCTACCGTTCCGGCCGGCCGGACCGCCCACCGCGCTGGCCCGAAGACCGCGCACGCCGCTACCTCACCCACCTCGCCGGCCACCTCCGCCAGGCAGGCACAGTCGATCTGGCCTGGTGGCAGCTGCGTGACACCATCCCGCGGTGGAAACGCACCCTCATCCTCGCCATGGTGGACGGACTGCTGGTGACTGTGGCGCTCGGGTTCATGGATACGAGCACAGGGCTGGTGCCGGCCTTCACCAGATGGGGGTCGGCCCCGGATTGGCCGGTGGACGCGCAAGAGCGGGTGCTCGCGCTTGTGCGAGGGGCGATGGACGGGCTTCTGGTCATGCTGAGCAGCGGGGTCGCAGTCGCCCTGACGGCCGGACTCGGCAGATGGCTCCACATCAAACGTCTGCGCAGGTTCACCGTTGCCCTCGGGGCCGGGCTCGGGACCGCAGTCGCTAGTGGGCTCGCGTTCACGCTTGTGACCGGGGACGCGGGGGAGGGGCTCAGTGCGGGTCCGATTCTTGGGCTCATAGCCGGTCTTGCGGCGGGACTCGTCGGATTGCGCGGCGCGGGCCCTCAACCGACCGGCACGCGCCTTCAGATCCGTGGCCGGGTCCGGTTCATCTCCGGCAGGTTCGTGGCGGGGATGCTCGTCGGGCTGCTGCTGGGGCTTGTGAACGGGTTCGCCAACGGGATCTTCAGCTTCGGGAGCGGCGCCGCTGCCCGGGTAGCGGAGGGGCTCTCGTTCGGGGGAACGGATGTGCTCGGAGACGCGTTCGTGATCTTGTCGGTGGTGGGGCTCGTGCTTGCTCTCGTAGCCGCGCTCGCGTTCGGGCTTGAGGCACCCGCCCATCCGGCCGATGTGGTCGGTGCGGCGGAATCGCTGGCCCGGGACCGGCGAAACGCCATCCGTAAAGGGCTCGTGGTAGGGCTGGCGGTCGGCCTTATGGTTTCTGCCATGTACAGCCTCCCGTTCGGGGTCGCGGCCGCGGTGCTGGCGGGATTCGTGAGTGTGCGTGCTACGAGCGCCTGGGTTCACTGGCTGGTACTGGTACGTGGATGGCTGCCGGTCACCGGCCACCTGCCGTGGCGTGTCCAGGCGTTCCTCACCGATGCCTACCGCCGCGGCGTGCTCCGGCAGACCGGGGCGGTCTACCAATTCCGCCATGCCCGCCTTCAACAGCACCTCCTGACCACCTGCCGCGGGCCTGAACCGGACGCGGCCACCGAGCAGCCGCGCCCCCGGTAAAGCGCAGTTGTTGATCGTCGACCGGCGCCTTCGCCGTGTGGCGGCTTGTCCGGCGCTCACGGTGCTCGGTGCCGTCCTCTCGGTGGAAAATCAGACCTTCCGCTACTTCCGGCAACAGGTCGGTTGCGAGCGGGAGTCGATCCAGGAAGCGAAGAGGTCCAAGACGTCCTACGCGTGTGGTCTCGAGCGGCTTTCCGCACCTCCAGGAAGAACGAGCTCAACGGTTCTGCCGGACGCATGTCGAGATCCAGGAAGGGGGGCGTGTCCTCCTTCCTACCCACCGTTTCCCTCGCCAGGAGTTCATGTCGGCGCCGCACGTGCTCCGGCCAGCCCTGGGTAACACCTACGCGATCCGCCGCCTCCGCGTGTTTCTCCAGGTTGCCCGCCACCCCACCCTCACCGAGGCGTGCCAGGTCCACGGCATCGCAGCAGCGACGCTCACCAACCAACTCAAACGCCTGGAGCAGGACCTCGGCGGCCCGCTGCTGATCCGCGCGGGACGCGGCCGGCACCTGGAGGTCACCCCGCTCGGCCGCGACGTCATCGAGGCCATCGAGACGTGGGCGCACACCCTGGCCGACAGCCCCCGGCAGACCTGGGATCGCGCGATGAGACACCGCCCGCCCCGCACCCCACGCAAGCCCCGTCCCCGCCCCGACGACGCCCCGGCACCGACGCCTTCCCCGAACTCCTGCAGCCCGCCGTACGGACGGTTGCCGGCCGCCTCCGACTGCACAGGTTCCTGCAGGCCGCCCCTCACCCCTCGCTCGCGGCGTTCTGCCGGGAGGCCGGCATCCGCCTCCAGCCTGACCGTGCAGATCCAGCACCTCGAACGCGACCTCCAAGGACAACTCCTCGGCCGCGGCCAATGCGGCCACCGGATGAGGCCCACCGCCTTCGGCAACACCGTCCTCGCCACCGCCCAGCCGTACACCGACCGCCTCACCGCTCACCTCGACCACGAGAGCACTCGGTGAGCCCGGCCGGGGAACGCTGCTCAACGAGGCGAACTTCGTCGTTCAGACCACCGAGCACGCCCGGGTCGGTACGTTGAACACCCATGAGGCCGTTCACCTTTCAGCAGGGCACGGGGCTGTGGGATCCCGCATCGACTTCCCTCGTCCACGCTTACGTCCCCGTGAACCTCGATGCCGCCCCCGAACTCGCCGAACTCGTGCGAGGAGTGCGCAGCTCCTGTGCCGAGGCGCTGGGAGGCTGCCGTCCAGGCCGGGGTAGGTCAGGGACTGGAAGAGCAGGTGCGGGCCCGCCTGGTCGCGGGCGCGGAGCGCGGCGGAGGCGGCGATGTTCCCGCCGACGCTGCCGCCGGCGACCGCGATGCGGGTGGGGTCTGCGCCGAGTTCGGCCGGGTTGCCGGCGATCCAGGTCAGGGCGGCTGCTCGGGAGTTCGGTGTTGGCGGGCACGGCGAGCCCTCTCTGGTCGACCGGAACGGGACTTCCAGGGCTACGGCACGAGTTCGGTCGCCAGGTGATCGGCAAGCGCGGTCGTCGTCGGGTACTCGAACGCCAGCGCTGGCGAGAGCGTGCGGCCGACCACCGCTGTCATCGCGTTCCTCAATTCGAGGGCGCTCATCGAGTCGATACCCAGGTTTTCGAACGGGGTATCCGGGTCGATGTCGTCAGGGCCGTCGTGCCCGAGGGCGAAGGCGACCTCCTCGCGGATGATGGCCGTCAATCGGGATCGACGCTCGTCGATGCTCATGCCAGCGAGATCAGGCAGCTGTGAGTCAGCCGTCGGCCGGGCCTGGCGCCGGATCGACACAAGGTCCTGGAAGAGCGGCGGGACCGGCGTCCCGCCGGACGCGGTCAGGTCGAGGTGTGCGGCAACCAGGTTCGCTGGGCCCGCGGCAACCGCCGCGTCGAAGAGGCCGGTCGCCTCGTCGATGGGCATGGGCAGCAGGCCGCCGCGGTTCATCCGCGCCCGGTCCGCCGCGCCGAGGTTGCGAGTCATCTCGCTGGCCTGCGCCCACAGTCCCCAGGCCAGCGACACCGCCGGCAGCCCCAACGCGCGCCGATGCGCGGCAAGGGCGTCGAGGAAGGTGTTGGCCGCGGCATAGTTGCCCTGCCCGGGGGCGCCGACCGTGCCGGCTATCGACGAGAAGAGCACGAACATCGACAGGTTCCGGTCCCGGGTCAGCTCGTGCAGGTTCCAGGCGGCGTCGACCTTCGCCCGCAGCACCCTGTCGATCCGATCCGGGGTCAACGATCCGATCGCCGCGTCGTCCAGCACGCCGGCCGCGTGGATCACGCCGACCAGCGGGACGCCGGCCAGTGCCTCCTTCAACGCCGCCCGATCGGCGACGTCGCATGCCACTACCCGCGCGTCCGCACCGAGGGCGGCCAGTTCCGCGACCAGCGACTCAGCACCGTCGGCCGCAAGACCACGCCGGCTGACCAGCAGCAGGTCCCGCGCCCCGTGCGCCGTGACCAGATGACGGGCCAGGACCCCGCCGGCCATGCCCGTGCCGCCGGTGATCAGCACCGTGCCTTCTCCAAGAGCGGGCTTGGCGGTGACCGGCGGGTTCGCCGTACGGCTGAGACGGGCGGCGTGGAGGGTTCCGTTGCGGACGATGAGCTGCGGTTCACCGGCGGCGAGGATGGCTCCGGCGTCGATCTCGCCATCGGTGTCGACCAGGATGATCCGCTCCGGGTTCTCCGTCTGCGCCGAGCGCACCAGCCCCCACACCACCGATCCCGCAAGGTCCACGATGTCCTCGCCGGGCAGCCCGACGGCCCCCCGTGTCACGACGATCAGCCTGCCGTCGTCCCGACCGCTCCCCCAGTCCTGCAATGCCTTGAGAACCTGATGCGCGGCCTCATGGGCACCGTCGACCACCGGCTCCTTGCGCAGCATCTCGAACACCACCGCCTCGCCGGTCGGCCGCGAGCCATGCCTTGGGGCCGGCGACCACACGACCTCGAACAATCGGTCCGACAGGCCGCTGGCGGCCGCCCGCAGCTGATCTTCGGACACCGGGCGGGTGGTCATGGACCGCACCGACAACACCGGTCGGCCCTCGGCATCGGCAAGCCGCAACGACATCGAGTTGGTCCCGGCAGGCATGATCTGCGCACGCACCGCCGTGACCCCCGGCGCGTGCAGCGAAACCCCCTCCCAGGCGAAGGGAAGCGCCAGCTCCTGC
Source organism: Streptomyces sp. NPDC014733 (assembly GCF_043083385.1). Classification (NCBI taxonomy): domain Bacteria; kingdom Bacillati; phylum Actinomycetota; class Actinomycetes; order Kitasatosporales; family Streptomycetaceae; genus Streptomyces; species Streptomyces sp. NPDC014733. The sequence continues at coordinate 32,357 of NZ_JBIBYO010000024.1, forward strand.
CTGTCGGTGGCCACCACGACCGCGTGCAGCACCGCGTCCAGCAAGGCCGGATGTATGTGGAACTTCGACGCGTCCGCCGTCGGGGGTAGGGCAACGTCGGCGAACAGCTCCTCGCCGCGACGCCAGATGCCGCGCAGCCCTCGGAACGCCGGCCCGTACTCATAACCGCGGTCGGCCAGGTGCTCGTAGATGCCGGTCGCGTCCACCGCTTCCGCGTCCGTCGGCGGCCACGCCAACAATTCGGCGGTTTCTGCCGAGGAGCCCAGGATGCCTTGGGCGTGGAGCACCCAGCTCGCCTCCTCGCCACGGGAGTACACCATCACCGGTCGGCGCCCCTGCTCGCTTTCCGCGCCGACCACGACTCGGATCTGCGTTCCGTCCTCGGCCGGCAACACCAGCGGCGCGCGCAGCATCAGCTCGTCGACGACGGGGCAGTCCACTTCGGCGCCAGCACGGACCGCCAGCTCCACGAAGCCCGCGCCCGGGAAGAGGACCGTTCCCGCGATCGCGTGATCGGCCAGCCAGGGTTGTGCCGCCAAGGACACCCAGCCCGTGAGCACCACACCGCCGGTGTCCGGCTGCTCGACGACAGCGCCCAGCAATCCGTGCCCAGCAGTCGTCAGGCCCAGCTTCGCCGCGTCGCCCGTTGGCGTTGGCCCTTCCAGCCAGAACCGCCGGTGCTGAAAGGCATAGGTCGGCAGCGGCACCCGCCTGACGTCCCGTCCGGCGAACACCGGCTGCCACTCGACCGCCGCACCAGCCACGGACAGCCGCCCCAAGGCAGTGATCACCGATGCCGTCTCCGGCCGCTCTCTGCGCAGCATCGAAACGCATGGCGCGCCTTGGATCATTGCGGTAAGTCCACTTGCCGGGCCCAGCTCGACGAACCTGGTCGCCCCCGCCGTCGCCAGGCTCCGCACCCCGTCAGCGAACCGCACCGGCTCCCGGACGTGCTCCACCCAGTACGCCGGAGAGCCGTAATCACTCGCGGCGAGCTGACCCGTCACATTCGACACCACGGGGATCGCCTGAGCGCTTGGGACAATACTCGCGGCAATCTTGCCGAACTCGGCCAGCATCGGCTCCATCAACGGCGAGTGGAAGGCATGGGACACCGCCAACCGGTGCGTCCTCCGCTCCCGCCACTTCTGGATGATCTCGCTCACGGCGTCCTCGGTACCGGAAACCACTACCGAGTCCGGCGCGTTGACGGCCGCGATGACGGCCCCTTCCACCAGCGACGCCGCTACTTCATCGGGTCCGGCCTGGATCGCCACCATCGCGCCACCCGCCGGAAGCTCCTGCATCAACCGCCCGCGCGCGGTCACCAGTGTCGCCGCATCGGCCGGCGACAACACCCCGGCCACGTGCGCTGCTGCCAGCTCGCCTACCGAATGCCCCATGACGAAGTCCGGCCGCACGCCCCAGCTCTCCAGCAACCGGAACAACGCCACCTCCACCGCAAACAACGCCGGCTGCGCGAACTCCGTCGCGTTCAGCAGTTCGGCGTCTTCGCCCCACATCACCTCGCGCACCGGCAACCGGAGATGCTTGTCCAACTCCTGTGCCACGGCATCGAATGCCTGGACGAAGGCGGGGAAGGCCGCATACAACTCCGCTCCCATGCCGAGCAGTTGCGTTCCCTGCCCCGGGAACACGAAGGCCGTCTTGCCGCTGTTGTCCGCGCGGCCGCGCACGACGCCACGCCCCTGCTCGCCGACGACCAGTTCCGCGAGCCCTTCGGCCAGTTCGGCCTTGTTCCGGCCGACCACCACGGCCCGGTGCTCGAGCAGGGAACGAGCCGCCAGCGAGAAGCCGACGTCGGCCACGTCCAGATCGGGATGCCCCTCGACATGCGCCAGCAGTCGGCTGGCCTGGCCGGCCAGAGCTTGGCCGGTCCTGGCCGACAACACCCACGGCACCGCGGGCATCGCCGGGCTCGTCCGTTGCGAGGCTCCCTCGATTGCCGGCGCTTGCTCGAGAATCACATGCGCGTTGGTGCCGCTGATCCCGAACGAGGAGACACCCGCCCGCCGAGGCTTGCCGTTCACGGGCCACGGCTGTTGCTCGGTCAGCAGTTCGACCGCGCCCGCCGACCAGTCGACGTGCGGAGTCGGGGCGTCGACATGCAAAGTTTGGGGCAGCACGCCGTGCCGCATTGCCTCGATCATCTTGATCACACCCGCCACACCCGCAGCGGCCTGGGTGTGACCCAGATTCGACTTCACCGAACCCAGCCACAGCGGCTCGCTACGGTCGCGGCCGTAGGTCGCGAGGAGGGCCTGCGCCTCGATGGGGTCGCCGAGTGTGGTGCCGGTGCCATGTGCCTCCACAGCGCCAACGTCCGAAGTGGACAGGCAGGCATTGGCCAGCGCGGCGCGGATGACGCGTTGCTGTGAGGGGCCGTTGGGGGCGGTGAGCCCGTTGGAGGCGCCGTCCTGGTTGACTGCGGAACCCCGCACCACGGCCATGATCTCGTGGCCGTGGCGTTCGGCATCCGACAGCCGCTCCACCACCAGCACGCCGGCGCCCTCGGCGAAGCCAGTGCCGTCCGCGGCAGCCGCAAAAGCCTTGCAACGACCGTCGACCGACAATCCACGCTGCCGACTGAACTCCGAAAAGATCGACGGCGACGCCATCACCGTCGCACCACCGGTCAAGGCCAGGTCGCATTCACCGAGCCGCAACGACTGCGCCGCCAGATGCAGCGCCACCAACGACGACGAACACGCCGTGTCCACCGATACCGCCGGCCCTTCCAGGCCCAGCACGTACGACACTCGACCGGATGCCACACTCGAGGTCAGGCCCGTCATGCGGTAGCCCTCGCCACCGCCGGTCGACACCATCCCGTAGCCCTGGGTCGCGATGCCGGCGAACACGCCGGTGGCGCTGCCGCGCAAGGAAAGCGGGTCAACGCCGGCGCGCTCCAATGCCTCCCACGACAACTCCAACAGCAGCCGCTGCTGCGGATCCATCGCCAACGCCTCAGCCGGCGCAATACCGAAGAACCCGGCATCGAAGCCAGCCGCATCGGACAGGAACCCGCCGGAACGCGTATATGAACGACCGACTGCATCGGGATTCGGATCAAAAAGACGTTCGATATCCCAGCCGCGATCGGCCGGGAACCCGGAGACCACATCCCGCGCACCGACGACCAACTCCCACAGGTCCTCGGGCGAATCGACACCGCCCGGATACCGGCACGCCATGCCGACGATCGCGATCGGCTCGGTCATACGGGTGGTCAGAGCCTTGTTCCGCTGCTTCAGGCGCTCGACCTGCACCAGCGCGGTGCGCAGCGCCTCGGTTGCCTGGTCCAGTTTGGTGGGCATCAGTCAGTCTCCTGCACGTTGTCGTGGCCGCCGAGAGCGACGCCGAGAAGGTCTTCCAGGTCCATGTCGGCGAGGTCCTTTCCGGCGCGCTCCGCGGTGGTCGCCGCACCGGCGTCCTGACCGGCCAGGTCCATGAGGGTGTCCAGCACGCCCGCCTGCCGCAGCCGCCCAACCGGAATGGAGGCGATCAGCCTCCGGATCTCCCCTTCTTCCCGATCCGCGGATGGCGTCGGCCCGGCCGTGTCGATCGCGATGCTGTCCCGGATGTGCCGGGTCAGCGCTTTCGGCGTGGGGTAGTCGAACACCACCGTCGCCGACAGCGTCACGCCGGTCGCGCTCTTGAGCCGGTTGCGTAGTTCGACCGCGGTGAGGGAATCGAATCCGAGGTCCTGGAAGGCACGATCGGGATCGACGTCGTCCGGGGCTGCATGCCCGAGCACAGTCGCGATATTCAACCGCACGAGCTGCAGCACCACGGCGTCGCGTTCCGGTTCCGGCAGCCCGGCCAGCCGTTGCACCAGCGCCGACTTCGACGCCGATGCCGCGCGATCGCCGTCGACGGTTCGACGTGTCCGGCCCCGTACCAAGCGCGCGAACAGCGGCGGCAACACTCCGCCCGCCCGCCGGCTACGCAGCCCGGCCACGTCGACCCGCGCCGGCACCAGGTGGGCCCGACCGGCCAGCACCGCCTGGTCGAACAACTCGACCGCCTCGTCGGTGGCCATGGGCAGCAAACCGCCCCGACCCAACCGGGCCAGGTCCGCCGCGCCCAGATGGCCGGTCATGGCGCTCGCCTGCGCCCACAGACCCCACGCCAGCGACACGCCCGGCAGTCCGAGTGCCCGGCGATGCGCGGCCAGCCCGTCGAGGAACGTGTTGGCCGCCGCATAGTTGCCCTGTCCGGGCGCGCCGACGGTGCCGGCCATCGAGGAGAACAGCACGAACATCGACAGTTCCAGGTCCCGGGTCAGCTCGTGCAGGTTCCAGGCCGCGTCGACCTTCGCCCGAAACACCACGTCGACGCGATCCGGCGTCAACGAACCGATCACCGCATCATCGAGCACACCGGCCGCGTGGACCACGCCGGTCAGCGAAACGCCGGCCAGCACCTCGGCCAGCGCCGCCCGATCGGCGACATCGCAGGCCACCACCCGCACGTTCGCGCCGAGAGCGGACAGCTCCGCGATCAGCGCCGCAGCGCCATCAGCCTCGGCGCCGCGGCGGCTGACCAGCAGCAGGTCCCGCACCCCATGCGCCGCAACCAGATGTCGCGCGATGATCGCGCCGGCCATGCCCGTGCCGCCGGTAATGAGCACTGTGCCGTCGGCCAGTGAGCCGGGCAGGGTGAGCACGACCTTGCCGGTGTGCCTGGCCTGGCTGAGGAACCGGTACGCGGCCGGGGCCTGGCGCACGTCCCAGGTGGTGACCGGCAGCGGCCGCAGCACCCCGGCCTCGAACAGTCGCCGCAGCTCGGTCAGGATCTCCTTGAGCCGGTCGGCGCCCGACTCGAACAGGTCGAACGCCCGGTAGCGGACCCCAGGGTGGGCGGCGGCGACGGCATCGGCGTCCCGCACGTCGGTCTTGCCCATCTCCAGGAAGCGCCCGCCGCGCGGCAGCAGTCGCAGCGAAGCGTCGACGAACTCGCCGGCCAGCGAGTCCAACACGACGTCGATGCCGCGGCCTGATGTGCCGGCCAGAAACTTCTCCTCGAACTCGACGGTCCGTGAGCTGGCGATGTGGCTGTCGTCGAATCCCATCCGGCGCAGGGTTTGCCACTTGCCGGGGCTGGCCGTGGCGAAGACCTCCAGGCCCAGATGCCGGGCCAGGTGGACAGCGGCCATGCCGACGCCGCCGGTCGCCGCGTGCACCAGCAGTGCTTCGCCGGCCCGCACCCGGCCGAGGTCGACCAGTGCGTAGTACGCGGTCATGAATGCCACGGTGACGGCGGCGGCGTCGGTGAGGGACCAGTCCGACGGAATGGCGACGATCAGGCGGTGGTCGGTGACCACCCGCGGGCCGACGCCGACCAACACGCCCATCACCCGGTCGCCCACCGCCACATCGGTCACGCCGGGCCCGACCTCCAGCACCACGCCCGCGCCCTCGCCGCCCGGGATCGCGTCCTTGTCCGGGTACATGTCGAGGGCGATCAGCACATCGCGGAAGTTCATGCCGGCGGCCCGCACCTCGACCCGCACCTGCCCCGGCAACAGCGGCGCATCGGCCGCCGGGAAGGGCTCGACGGTCAGGTTCTCCAGCGTGCCCTTCTCCGTGAGCCCCAGTCGCCACGGCTGGGCGGGGAGCTCCAGCACGCCTTCGGTCGGCGCGGCGGCCAGCCGGGGAATGTGGATCTTTCCGTCCCGGCTGACGAGCTGCGGTTCGTCCAGGGCGAGCACGGCGCCGGCGTCGAGGCCGGCATCGGTGTCGACCAGCACGAGCCGCCCCGGGTTCTCGTTCTGTGCCGAGCGGACGAGCCCCCAGACCGCGGCGCCGGCCAGATCGACCACGTCCTCGCCCGGCAGACCCACGGCTTTGTGGGTGAGGACGATCAGCTTGCCGTCACGGGATTCCGACAGCCAGGTCTGCACAACCTCCAGCGCTCGGTGCGTGGCGGCGTACACACCGGCCACCACCGCATCCGCTGTCCGGGGTAATTCGAAGACCACCGCGTCTGCGGTGGATTCCTGGCGCTCGTCCCAGGACGCCGTCGAGACGGCCGGGAACGGCCCGGCCGAGGCCGGCAACCACGCCACCTCGAACAACCGGTCCGAGGCCGGCCCGGCGGCCCGCAGCTGCTCCGGCGACACCGCGCGGACGGTCATCGACCGCACCGACAACACCGGCAACCCGGTGGCATCGACGAACTCCATCGACACGGCGTTCGGCCCGGTCGGCGCAATCCGCGTCCGCACCGCGGTCGCGCCGGCTGCGTGCAGTGAAACCCCTTCCCAGGCGAAGGGGAGCGCCAGCTCCGCACCGCCGGTCGCGACCGCCGCCGCGTGCAGGGCTGCGTCGAACAGCGCCGGGTGAAGCCCGAACCCGGCCGCCTCCACGTCCGGCGGGAGGGTGACCTCGGCGAACAGCTCCTCGCCGCGCCGCGACATGGCCGTCAGCCCACGGAACGTCGGCCCGTACTCGTAGCCCCGGTCGGCCAGGCGCTCGTAGGCGTCGGTCGTGTCGATCGTCTCCGCCCCCGCCGGCGGCCATACCGACAGGTCTGCGACGTCGGGCGCCTGAGTGGTTGGGCCGAGTTCGCCTTCGGCGTGCAGCACCCAGTCGGCGTCGCCACGGGAGTACACCGCCACCGGGCGGCGGCCCGACTCCTCGGCCTCGCCGACGGCGACCCGGACCTGCACGCCACCGACCGGCACCACCAGCGGGGCCCGCAGCATGAGTTCCTCGACGACGCCGCAGTCCACCTCGTCGCCGGCCCGGATGGCGAGCTCCACGAGGCCCGTGCCCGGGAAGAGGACCGTTCCGGCCACGGCGTGATCGGCCAGCCACGGCTGGGCCTGGACCGACAGCCTGCCGGTCAGCGCCAGCTCGCCCGAGTCCGGCTGCTCGATGACGGCACCGAGCAGGGCATGGCCGGTGTCCTCCAGCCCGAACCGCTTGACGTCGGCCGGCACGCCGGAACCCCGCAGCCAGTAATGGTGGTGCTGGAAGGCGTAGGTCGGCAGCGGCACCCGCCGCCGACCGGGTCCGAACAGGGCCGACCAGTCGACGCGGACGCCCCGGACATGGGCCTCGCCCAGCGACGTCAGGAACCGGTCCTGGCCGCCGTCGCCGCGCCCGAGCGTCGGGACGGTCACCACGCCTTCGTCGTCGATGCCGGCGATCAGCACCGGATGCGGGCTGGATTCGATGAAGAACCGGTGCCCCTGGTCCCGGGCGGCCCGCACGGCCGCCTCGAACTGCACGGTGTTCCTGATGTTCCGGTACCAGTACTCGCCGCCCAGCGTCTCGGTGTCGACCGGGCCACCGGTGACCGTGGAGAAGAACACGATCTCCGCCGAATGCGGCTCAATGCCGGCCAGCGCGGCGTTCAGGTCGTCACGGATCGCCTCGACCTGGGCCGAGTGCGAGGCATAGTCGACTTCGATCCGCCGGGCCCGCACTCCGTCGGCGGCGCACCGGCTCATCAGCTCGTCCAGCCCGGCCCGTTCACCCGCCACCACAACGGCCGCGGGGCCGTTGACGGCCGCAATGTCGAGTTCGTGACCGCTGTCCTCGATCAGCGTCTTCGCGCGTTCCGCGTCGCATGCCAGGGAGACCATGCCGCCCGCGCCCGCCACCGCCGTCAACAGCTTGCTCCTCAGCGCGACCACTCGCGCGGCGTCTCGCAGCGACAACGCCCCCGCCACGTGGGCCGCCGCGATCTCGCCCTGAGAGTGTCCGATCACCGCGTCCGGGCGCACGCCCGACGAGCACCACAGTTCGGCCAACGACACCATGACGGCGAACAGGACCGGCTGCACCACATCCACGCGGTCCAACTCCGGCTCGCCCTGCGCCCCGCGCAGGACATCGACCAGCGACCAGTCCACGAACTCGTGCAGTGCCGCCGCGCAGGCCCGGATCTTCTCCGCGAACACCGGCGAGGTCTCCAAAAGCCGTGCGCCCATGCCGATCCACTGCGATCCCTGGCCCGGGAAGACGAACAGCGTCTTGCCGCCGCTCTCAGCGCGGCCCTGGACCACGCCGCGACCCGGTTCGCCCTCGACCAGGCCGGCCAGGCCCTGGAGCAGTTCGGTCCGGTCAGCGCCGACCACCACCGCCCGGTGTTCGAACAAGGGCCGGCTCGACAGGGAATAGCCGATGTCGCAGGCGTCCAGGTCGGGACGTTGCTCGACGTGTGCGAGCAGCTGGCGGGCTTGCTCGGCTAGGGCGGGAGCGGTCTTGGCCGACAACACCCACGGCACCGCCGGCAGCACCGAGTCCGACTCCTCCGCCGCGACCGCCGGTGGCTCCTCGATGATCACGTGCGCGTTGGTGCCGCTGATCCCGAACGACGACACACCCGCGCGCCTGGGGTTGTCACCCACCGGCCAGGGCCGCTCCGACGTCAACAACTCCACCGAACCCGCAGACCAGTCCACATGCGGGCTCGGGGCGTCGACGTGCAACGTCCGCGGCAACACACCGTGCCGCATCGCCTCCACCATCTTGATCACACCCGCGACACCGGCAGCGGCCTGCGTGTGCCCGAGATTCGACTTCACCGACCCCAACCACAACGGCTCATCACGATCACGGCCGTAGGTGGCGAGAAGTGCTTGCGCCTCAATGGGATCACCCAAAGTCGTGCCGGT
>NZ_JBIBYO010000025.1:0-35600 GCF_043083385.1 Streptomyces sp. NPDC014733
CCCGGTTTTTATGGGGCGCCCCCCCGGCCCAGGGCCGGGCCCCCCGGGGGGGGGGGGGGGGGGGGCCCCCCCCCCCCCCCGGGGGGGGGGGGGGGGGGGGGGGGGGGGGGGGGGGGGGGGGGGGGGGGGGGGGGGGGGGAGCCCCCCGAAGTCAGGCCCTCCCCCCCTCCCCCAACCTCCCCCAAACCTCCCGGACCTGCCGCTCCAGCGCATCGAGCGGTCCGTCGTTGTCAATCACGACATCGGCAACTGCGAGCCGTTGTTCGCGGGTGGCCTGGGCGGACATGCGGGCCTTCGCCTCGTCCTCGGACATGCCCCGCAGGCGCACCAGCCGGTCCAACTGGGTTGCGGGGGCCGCGTCGACGACGACGACCAGGTCGTAGAGGGGGGCCAGGCCGTTCTCGGTGAGCAGCGGTACATCGTGGATGACGACGGCGTCGGGCCCGGCCGAGGCTTCCAGTTCGGCAGAGCGGGCTCCGACGAGCGGGTGGACGATGGCATTGAGAGCCTGCAGTTTGGCGGGGTCGGAGAAGACGATGCTGCCGAGCTTGGGGCGGTCGAGGGCTCCGTCCTCCGTGAGTACGCCGTCGCCGAACTCTGCCACGACCGCCGCCAGTCCGGGTGTGCCCGGTGCGACGACTTCGCGCGCGATCTTGTCGGCGTCCACGATCACCGCGCCGTAGGAGGCCAGTAGCCGCGAGACTTCGCTTTTACCGGCGCCGATTCCGCCTGTCAGTCCGACCTTCACCATGGGCCCACGCTATACGCAGGCCCTGCCGCCCCGCCGGGGGCCACCGGGATCCGAGGCCGCGGCGGTCGGCCGGAGGTGCGCGGCTCAGCGCGCCCCAGCTCCGTACACAGCGGTGTCAGGCGGTTCCGCCGTCCGCCTCGCGTTCCGCCAGGAAGCGTTCGAGTTCGTTGCCGATCTCCTCTGCGGACGGCAGGTCGATCGCTTCCGCCACGAGGTTGCCGCGGGTCTCCGCGCCCGCCACTGCGTCGTACTGGTGCTCCAACCCGCTGACCAGGGCGACCAGTTCTTCGTCTCCCTCGGAGATCTGCCGTTCGATCTCTTCCTGGGTGCGGAGCGCCTCGGTGCGCAGGGAGTGCGCGGCGCCGGGCAGGACCAGGCCGGTGGCGGCGGTGACGGCTTCCAGCGCGGTGAGTGCGGCGTCCGGGTAGGGCGACCGGGCGATGTAGTGCGGTACGTGCGCGGCGACACCGAGCACGTCGTGTCCCGCTTCGGCGAGCCGGAATTCGACCAGGGCTTCGGCGCTGCCGGGGACTTTTGCCTCTTCGAAGACGTCGGTGTGGCCGGGCATGAGGTCGGTGCGGTTGCCGTGCGGGGTGATGCCGACGGGGCGGGTGTGCGGGACGCCCATCGGGATGCCGTGGAAATTGACGGAGAGTCGCACGCCGAGGCGTTCCACCATCTGCCGGACGGCGGCGGCGAACCGCTCCCATTCGACGTCGGGTTCGGGCCCGGACAGCAGCAGGAAGGGCGCGCCCGTGGTGTCCTCGACGAGCCGCAGTTCGATACGGGGCGTTTCGTAGTCCGTCCAGCGGTGGCGGTCGAAGGTCAGCAGGGGGCGACGGGCGCGGTAGTCGATGAGCCGGTCGTGGTCGAAGCGGGCGACGACGCGGTGCGGCAGGTCCTCCAGCAACCGTTCGACGATCTGGTCGCCGGTTTCACCTGCGTCGATGTAGCCGTCGAAGTGGTACAGCAGCACCAGTCCGGCGGAGTCCTCGGCGGCGATGGCTTCCACCTCTGCGAGCCCGCTCGGCTCCCATTCGTACAACCCCTGGGGATCCAACACAGTGTCCGCTCCTTTGTATGTCCGTCCGGGACAACATCCGGCCGGGATGCCACATTCCCGTTTGTGATCGCGGGCCCGACAGCATCCGGCCAGGATTTCCCGGTCGGCGTGTCATGGCGGGACCGCCCGTCCGAACCGTCGGACCGCAGCGCTGCGGTGCCCGGGCATCCGGGGCCCCGGCCAGGGAAGCTACACGGTCGGCCGGGTCAGGTGCGGTCCGGAATCCGCTCTCCCCGAGGAGACGGCGCACCCGCTGAGCCATGGGGCACGGCGGGAGGCCACATGTGCACCCGCACATCACCAGCTGTTCACTCTTCTGAATGCTGTCCTTGTTCATGTCCTTGCAGGACCCTTGACGCTCCAACTCTGGCGCCCCTAGCTTCTCGACCACCCTCGCGATTCACATTTCCGCCCCACGTTCATATACGGAAAGGCAGATGAATGCGCACCGGACCCCTCCTCGCCACTTCGGCCGCCTTGGCGCTGGCCGCCGGCGCGGCCCTGACCGGCACTGCGGGCGCCTCCCCGGCGGGTTCGCCCGCCGCCGACCCCACCCGCGCGATCGACGTCTCGAACGCGTCGCAGCTCAAGTCCGCCCTGGCGGATGCGGAGCCCGGCGACACCATCCAGCTCGCCGACGGTACGTACAAAGGCAACTTCAAGACGTCGATCGCGGGCAGTTCGGGATCGCGGATCACGCTCACCGGATCGTCCAAGGCGATCCTCACCGCCGGCGGCGGTTACGGCCTGCATCTGAACGGCGCCTCGTACTGGACGATCAAGGGCATCACCGTCACCGGCGGGCAGAAGGGCATCATGGTGGACGGCGCGGACGGCGTCGTGATCGACTCGGTGACCGTGCACGATCTGGACATGGAGGGCGTCCACTTCCGTCAGTCCAGCAAGAATGGGGTCATCAAGAACTCGACGATCCGCGACACCGGCAAGGGCGGCAGCGGAATGGGCGAGGGCGTGTACGTCGGTAGCGCGGGCGGCACGGACGATCACAGTGACCATGTGCAGATCCTCGGCAACACCATCGGTCCGGGCGTCGGCGGCGAGAACGTCGACGTGAAGGAAGGGACGACGGGGACGAAGATCGCCGGCAACACCTTCGACGGCAGCGGGCTGACCGGTGCGAACTTCGACGACTCCTGGGTCGACGTGAAGGGCAACGACGTTCTGGTCGAGAAGAACACCGGTCGGCGCACCAGCAACAACGGCTACGAGACGCACTCCCAGGAGTCCGGCTGGGGATGCGGCACGATCTTCAAGGGCAACAAGTCCGACCTGAGCGGCGCCTCCGGGGAGGGCCGCTACGGCTTCAACATCACGAACTACGACGCGAAGAAGTGCCCGGTGACGATCGCGGGTGACAACACCGTGACCGGTGGGCGGGGCGTCGCCAATCCGGGTATTCCGGTGGGCTGACGCCCCACGAGGACCGTCCGCTGACGGCGGCGCCGGGCCATGGTCGCGACGTTCTCTGGCGAGCGGCGCACGGGCGCTGGGCACCGTCACCGGTCGGTCCCGGGAACGACGAAGGCCCGCCCCGAGAGGGGGCGGGCCTTCGCCTATCGGCTAGTGCCTAGCGGGGAGCTTTTCAGCTCTGGCCGCCGGCCAGCTTCTCACGGAGCGCGGCCAGGGCCTCGTCCGACGCCAGGGCGCCGGAGTTGTCCGCCGACTCCGAGGAGTACGAGCCGCCGCCGGCGTTGCCGCCACCGGCGTTGCCGCCACCGGCCGCCGGGGCCGCAGCGCCCTCGGCCGCAGCCTGCTCGTCGGCCTCGCGGGACTTGACGACCTGCGCCTGGTGCTGCTCGAAGCGCTGCTGGGCCTCGGCGTACTGGTTCTCCCAGGCCTCGCGCTGGGCCTCGTAGCCCTCCAGCCAGTCGTTGGTCTCCGGGTCGAAGCCCTCGGGGTAGATGTAGTTGCCCTGGTCGTCGTAGGACGCGGCCATGCCGTACAGGGTCGGGTCGAACTCGACCGCCATCGGGTCGGCGCCGAAGGACTCGTTGGCCTGCTTCAGCGACAGCGAGATCCGGCGACGCTCCAGGTCGATGTCGATGACCTTGACGAAGATCTCGTCGTTGACCTGGACGACCTGCTCCGGGATCTCCACGTGGCGCTCGGCCAGCTCGGAGATGTGGACCAGGCCCTCGATGCCCTCGTCGACGCGGACGAACGCACCGAACGGAACGAGCTTGGTGACCTTACCCGGGACGACCTGACCGATCTGGTGGGTCCGGGCGAACTGCTGCCACGGGTCTTCCTGGGTCGCCTTGAGCGACAGGGAGACGCGCTCGCGGTCCATGTCGACGTCGAGGACCTCGACCGTGACCTCCTGGCCGACCTCGACGACCTCGGAGGGGTGGTCGATGTGCTTCCAGGACAGCTCGGAGACGTGGACGAGACCGTCGACGCCGCCCAGGTCCACGAAGGCACCGAAGTTGACGATGGAGGAGACGACGCCGGAGCGCACCTGGCCCTTCTGGAGGGTGGTGAGGAAGGTCTGGCGGACCTCGCTCTGGGTCTGCTCCAGCCAGGCACGGCGGGACAGGACCACGTTGTTGCGGTTCTTGTCCAGCTCGATGATCTTGGCCTCGAGCTCCTTGCCCACGTAGGGCTGGAGGTCGCGGACGCGGCGCATCTCGACCAGGGAGGCCGGGAGGAAGCCACGGAGGCCGATGTCGAGGATGAGACCACCCTTGACGACCTCGATGACGGTACCGGTGACGATCCCGTCCTCTTCCTTGATCTTCTCGATCGTGCCCCAGGCACGCTCGTACTGAGCGCGCTTCTTGGACAGGATGAGGCGGCCTTCCTTGTCCTCCTTCTGGAGAACCAGGGCCTCGATCTCGTCACCGACGGCGACGACCTCGTTGGGGTCGACGTCGTGCTTGATCGACAGCTCGCGGCTGGGGATCACGCCTTCGGTCTTGTAACCGATGTCGAGCAGGACCTCGTCCCGGTCGACCTTCACGATGACGCCGTCGACGATGTCGCCGTCGTTGAAGTACTTGATCGTCTCGTCGATCGCGGCGAGGAAGGCTTCCTCGTTACCGATGTCGTTGACCGCAACCTGCGGGGTGGTGGCGGTGGTCTCGGTGCTGCTCGTCATGTGGGAAAGGGCTCCGGTACGGACATTGAAGTCGTAGGTACTGCTACGCCGAGAGCCGTTATCGCTTCTGCACAAGCCGGACAGCGTCAAAGGCGTTTCCCTGGAAGCCCCGCACAGAACGGAGCCAACCGAAACGCCTCGAAAACCGAGGGGACATACATACAGATGCGAGCGCGACCTGCTCCGTCTGAGGCGCACAAGCCCGCAGCGCAACTTGTAGCATACGGGGGCAGCCGGGCAGGGTCAATGCGCGAAGCCGCACACCCAGGGCAGACCGCCCGATTACCGGCACGCGTGATGTTCCGCGGGGCCCGAAGGGGCCTCGCCGTCCCTACTGCTGCAAGCTCAGCGAAGACTACGACGACGGGCGCGATGAACCAAGAGTACGAGCCGGAGGCGACCCGACGTCATGCCTCGGCAACGGAAAGCAGCCAGGCCAGCCGCGGCTGGTGGGACCGGAACGCCGACGAGTACCAGAGCGAGCACGGCGCGTTCCTCGGGGACGACCGGTTCGTCTGGGGACCGGAGGGGCTGGACGAGGAGCGCGCCGGGCTGCTCGGTCCGGCCGAGGGACTGAAGGGCCTGCGGATCCTGGAGATCGGGGCGGGCGCGGCGCAGTGTGCGCGCTGGCTGGCGGCGCAGGGGGCACACCCGGTCGCCCTGGATCTCTCGCACCGGCAGTTGCAGCACGCGTTGCGGATCGGGGACGCGGCGGACGGCACTTCCGCCGGCGGTGTGGAGCTGGTGGAGGCGGACGCGGGGGTCCTGCCGTTCCGGGACGGCGCGTTCGACATGGCGTGTTCCGCGTATGGCGCGATTCCGTTCGTCGCCGATCCGGTGCGGGTGCTGCGCGAGGTGCGGCGGGTGCTGCGGCCGGGCGGGCGGTTCGTGTTCTCGGTGACCCATCCGATTCGCTGGGCGTTCCCGGACGAGCCGGGGCCCGAGGGACTGTCGGTGGCGGCGTCGTACTTCGACCGGACGCCGTACGTGGAGCAGGACGAGAGCGGGCGCGCGGTCTACGTCGAGCATCACCGGACGGTGGGTGACCGGGTGCGGGACGTGGTCGCGGCCGGGTTCCGGCTGGTGGATCTGGTGGAGCCGGAGTGGCCGGACGAGAACACGCAGGAATGGGGCGGCTGGTCGCCGTTGCGCGGGTATCTGATCCCGGGGACGGCGATCTTCGTGTGCGTGGCGGAGTGAGTCCGCGGCGCTGACGGGGCGGCCCGTCCTGGTGGCGGGGCGGCAGACTGGGCGGGTGATCCGCGACGACGTACTGAGTCTGCTGCCCGCCCGTTCCGCGCTGCCCGCGCTGCGTGAGGCCCTGGACGGGCCGGGGAGCGCGGTGCTGTGCGCGCCGCCCGGTACGGGCAAGACGACGCTGGTGCCGCTGGAGCTGGCGGGGCTCGTGGGGCGTGGCCCGGAGCGGCGGGTGCTGGTGGCGGAGCCGCGGCGGATCGCGGCGCGGGCGGCGGCGCGGCGGATGGCGTGGCTGCTGGGGGAGCGCGTCGGCGAACGGGTGGGGTTCACGGTGCGCGGGGAGCGGCGGGTGGGGCCGCGTACGGCCGTGGAGGTGGTGACGACCGGGGTGCTGTTGCAGCGGTTGCAGCGAGATCCGGAGCTGGCGGGCGTCGACGTGGTGATGCTCGACGAGTGTCATGAGCGGCATCTGGACGCGGACACGGCGGCGGCGTTCCTGCTGGACGTGCGGGCGGCGCTGCGGCCGGAGCTGCGGTTGGTGGCGGCGTCGGCGACGACGGACGCGGTGGGGTGGGCGGCGCTGCTGGGTGGCGCGGAGGGGCCGGCTCCGGTGGTGACGGCGGAGGGCACCTCCCACGAGGTGGAGGTGGTGTGGGCGCCGCCGGAGCGGCCGGTGCGGCCGGCGCACGGGATGCGGGTGGATCCGGCGCTGCTGACGCATGTGGCGGGGGTGGTGCGGCGGGCGCTGCGGGAGCGGTCCGGCGATGTGCTGTGTTTTCTGCCGGGCGCCGGGGAGATCGGACGGGTCGCGGGGCTGCTGGCCGGGGTGGACGCGGAGGTGCTGCAGGTCCACGGGCGGGCTCCGGCGGAGGTGCAGGATGCGGTGCTGGCCGGTGGTGACGGGGTGCGCCGGGTGGTGCTGGCGACGGCGGTCGCGGAGTCCAGTCTGACGGTGCCGGGGGTCCGGGTGGTGGTGGACTGCGGGCTGGCGCGGGTGCCGCGGACGGATCATGCGCGGGGTCTCGGGGCGCTGGTGACGGTGCGGGCGTCGCGGGCGGCGGCCCGGCAGCGGGCCGGGCGGGCCGGGCGTGAGGCGCCGGGGGCGGTGTATCGCTGCTGGTCGGAGGGGGAGGACGGGCGATTGCCGCGGTTTCCCGACCCGGAGATCAAGGTGGCGGAGCTGTCGGCGTTCGCGTTGCAGGTGGCGTGCTGGGGCGATCCGTCGGCGGCGGGTCTGGCGTTGCTGGACGCGCCGCCCGCGGGGGCGATGGCGGCGGCGCGGGAGGTGCTGGGCGCGGTCGGTGCGGTGGACGCGGACGGCCGGGTGACGGAGCGGGGGCGGCGGCTGGCGCGCCTTGGGGTGCATCCGCGGTTGGCACGGGCGTTGCTGGACGGCGCGCGGGAGGTGGGGGTGCGGCCGGCGGCCGAGGTGGTGGCGCTGCTGAGCGAGGAGCCGCCGCGGTCGTACGGGGACGATCTGGCCGCCGCGTGGCGGCAGGCGCGGCGGGGCGGCGACGCGTATGCCGGACGGTGGCGGCAGGAGGCCCGTCGGCTGGCGTCGGCGGTGACGGGGCTCGGGCCGGAGGGTGCCGCGGACACGGAGGCGGGGGCCGCGGGCGTCTCCGGGCGCTCCGGTGGCGGGGACGACGACGCGGTGGCCGGACTGGTGGCGGCGTTGGCGTTCCCGGAGCGGGTGGCGCGGGCGCGGGGCGCCGGGAGTTTTCTGATGGCGTCGGGGACACGCGCGGAGACGGCCGAGGCCGGTTCGCGGTTGCGGGAGGCGCGGTGGCTGGCGGTCGCGGTGGCGGACCGTCCGGTGGCGGCGGCGTCCGCGCGGGTGCGGCTGGCGGCGGTGATCGACGAGGCGACGGCGGTCGCGGCGGCCGGGGCGCTGCACTCGCGGGGCGCGGAGGTCCGGTGGGCGGACGGCGATGTCGTGGCGCGGGAGGTGGCGCGGCTGGGGGCGATCGAGCTGGTGGCGCGTCCGCTCCCGGCGCCGGACGCGGGAGCGGTGCGCGTGGCGGTGGCGGAGGGGCTGCGGCGGGAGGGTGTCGGGCTGTTGCGCTGGTCGGCGGGGGCGGTGGCGTTGCGGCAGCGGATGGCCTTTCTCCACGGGGAGTTGGGGGAGCCGTGGCCGGATGTGTCGGATGCGGCGCTGCTGGAGCGGGCCGGGGAGTGGCTGGGGGTGGAGTTGGACCGGGCGCGGCGGCGGGCTGATCTGGAGCGGGTCGACGCCGGGGCGGCGCTGGGGCGGCTGCTGCCGTGGGCTTCGGGTGCGGCGGTGCGCTTCGACGAGCTGGCGCCGGAGCGCATCGAGGTGCCGAGCGGTTCACGGGTGCGGGTCGACTACAGCGGTGCGCAGCCGGTGCTGGCGGTGAAGGTGCAGGAGATGTTCGGGCAGCAGGAGTCGCCACGGGTGGCGGACGGGCGGGTGCCGGTCCTCGTCCATCTGCTCTCCCCCGCCGGACGTCCGGCGGCGGTGACGGCGGATCTGGCCTCCTTCTGGCGGGAGGGGTACCGGTCCGTGCGGGCGGAGCTGCGGGGGCGGTATCCGAAGCATCCGTGGCCCGAGGATCCGTCGGCGGCGGAGCCGACGCGGTACACGACGGCGCGGTTGAAGAGGGAACGGGGCTGAGGGCCGGGAGGGGGCGGGGTGTGACGGGGCGGGGCACGGGCGGTCGGGTCCGAGGAGGCGCGGGTCCTGGTGGTCGGGTCAACGTGTAGGCGCCGGGGGCTCGTTCAGCTCTGTGGTCACCTTACGGTCCGCCACTGACAACGGGCCGTGCGGCGGGGGCCGGACCGGTTGGGCGGGGGCGGCGGGCGCGGGCCTCCAGGGTGAGGCTGAGGGCGAGGAGTGCGATGCCGAGGGTGAGGAAGCCCCAGGGGAGGTAGCTGGTGAGGAGCAGGACCAGGGTGCGCTGGGAGGAGACGAGGGCGACGACGGCGTCGACGTAGTCGGGGCGCATCTTGACGTGTCCGGCGAAGGCCGTGACCTTGCCGCCACCGGGGAGGAGGTCGCCGCCGCGCAGCTCCTCCTGGTGGATCTCCTCGCCGTTGACGGGGGCGCCGGTGACGGGATCGACCCAGAACATGCGCTTGGTGGTGTACCAGCGGGTGGTGCCCATCTTGCGGACGGAGTCCGCGGTGATGCCCTTGACCGGCAGCTTCTTGGGCAGCGGGACCTTGGTCCAGGGGATGGTCTGCTCGAAGTAGTAGACCTCCAGGCCGTGGAAGGTGCGGGTGCCCTTGTAGTGGATGGGGGCGGCGGCGCGGGTCTGCGGGTCGTAGTAGGAGTAGTCGCGCTTCTCGACGAGGAACGGCCATTTGTACTCGATGCCGTCGCGGCGCACGGCGTCGCCGTCGACGCTCTCGCCGGTGGCGTGGACCGGTTCCTGGCTGTGGGCGTCGAAGATGTAGCGCTCGGGGATCTGGGAGACCATTTTGCCGTCGGGCCCGGCGACGTAGGTGAGCGCGTCCCAGACGACGACGTCGCGGTCGGCGGTCCGTTCGATGCGGTCGGCGGCGGCGACGTTGCCCTTGAGGGTCTGGACGACGGTGAGCCGGGGGACCTTCTTGGCCTTCATGGTGGAGTAGTCGACGAGGGTGGCGGGCTCGGCGACGAGGACGGTGTCCTGGTACTGGCTGGGCGGGACCTTCGCGAGGCGCGGGAAGGCGTACCAGCGCAGCAGCGGGGAGAGCGCGGTGCAGAAGACCGCGACGGCGAGGAGTATCAGGCTGGCTTTGCGGCGCATGGCGGTGCGTCCCTTCCCTTGCGGGGTGTGCGGCGTCCTCGCCGTCAGGGGTGTGCGGGGACGGTGGTCCGCAGCGGCTCGGGGGAGGTGGTGCCGTCGGGGGCGCCGATCGCCGTGACGGTGAAGACGAGGAGGAGCGCGGCGGCGAGGCCGGCGGCGGCTGCGGTGAGGGCGCGCATGGGCGGCTCCCGGAGAGCTGATGCTTCGTCAGGGAGGGGGCACCGTAGCAACGGGCGGCCGAGATGAGAACACGTGACACCGCCGCCCTGCCCGGTGCGGGCGGGGCGGCGGTGGTGTGGCGGCGGTCAGGCGGCGGGCGTGGTGACCTCGAGTTCGAGGGTGAGGGCGGCGCCGTCGGCGGTGGTGAGGCGGAGCCGGTAGGTGCCGGGGTGGTCGGCGTCGGTGAAGATCTCCGGGAGTTTCAGCAGGCCGTGGGCGTCGGTGGTGAGGTCGGTGAGGGTGCGCTGCGGGGTGTCGGTGGCCGCGCCGATGGCCTGCGGGTCGGTGAAGGACGGTCCGGCGGTGTTCGGGACCGGGTGGTCGGGGTCGCCGGTGACCATGGTGGCGGTGACCGGGACACCCGCGGCGGCCTCGCCCTGGAAGGCGGCCTTGATCTCGATGCGGTCGGCGGCGTAGCTGTCGCCCGCGGTCACGGTCAGTTCCTCGTCCGAGGTGCGGGTGAGGGTGTCGGCCTTGGGAGCGGGCGGCGCCTCGACGGTGGCGGCGAAGTCGATGGGCGGGACGGTGCGGCCGACGGCGGTGGCGCGGACGGTGAAGGTGCCGGTGGTCGTGCCCGCGCGCAGCGCCGGGGCGGTGGCCAGGCCGTCCTTGCCGGTGGTGACGGTGACGGTGGTGGCGTCGTCCGGGAAGCGGGCGTCGGTGGTGCCGGTGATCGCGAAGCGTACGGGGGCGCCGGCGACGGGTTTGCCCGCGCCGTCCTTGGCGCGCACCTGGGGCGGGGTGGTGAAGGTGTTGCCCGTGGTGGCGGTGAGGTCCTTGTCGCCGGTCCGTTCGAGGACGGTGAGGGGCGCGGGGGTGGTGGGTTCGGTGGGATCGGTCGGGTCGGTGGGGGGCGGGGTGCCGCCGCCACCGGTGCCGGTGTCGCCGGTACCTCCGGTTCCGCCGGTTCCGCCGGTTCCGCCGGTGGAACCTGTGCCGCCGGTTCCGCCGGTCGAGCCTGTGCCGCCCGAAGAGGGGCCGCCGGTGCCCGCTCCCCCGCCCGGGCCGCTCTCCTCGTGCTCCTTGCCGGTGTTCTTGCCGGGACCCTTCGCGGCGTCGTCCGGTGTGCGGCCGGGCTTCACCGGTGCGCTCCCGCCGCGGGTGACGGTGCCGCCGGAGGTGCCGCCGCGGCGGTGGACGGGCAGGACGCCCGTACCGTCCGGGACCTCGTGGGTGCCCTTGCGGTAGAAGGCGTACCAGGACAGGACGGTGCGCAGATAATCCTCGGAGTGGTTGTAGCTGAGGACGGCGCGGTCCAGGTCGCGGGCGAGGGAGAGGTCGCGGTCGGCGCCGCAGAGGTAGTGGCCGGCGGCGAGTGCGGCGTCGAAGATGTTGTTGGGGTCCTTCTTGCCATCGCCGTTGCCGTCGGCGCCCCATCCAGTGCCGTCCGGGCCGCCCTGGGACCAGGTCGACGGGATGAACTGCATCGGGCCCACGGCGCGGTCGTGGGTGCGGTCGCCGTCGTAACGCCCCTGGTCCGTGTCGGTGATACGGGCGAAGCCGTTGCCGTTGAGCTGGGGCCCGAGGATGGGGCGCAGGGTGGTGCCCTCGGCGTCGACGGCACCGCCGCGCGCCTGGCCGGATTCCACCTTGCCGATCGCGGCGAGCAGTTGCCACGGCAGCCGGCAGCCGGGGTCGTCGGCGGCGATGCTCGCCTCCGCCTTCCGGTACGCGGCGAGCACGGTGGCGGGGATCCCGGCCTCGGCGGGCCCGATGGCGACCGGAGCACCGGGCTTCTTCCGTGAACCGCCGGGCGGTACGGGGCTGTTGAGGGGCGGCAGATCCGTGTAGTAGGGCGAGTCGCCGTCGACGCCGGAGTCGGCGGGCGGCCGGGGGGCGCGGTCCGGTGCCGCCCGCGCGCGGTCGATGGCGCCCGGCGCCTGAGAGGCCGTCAGCGCGGCCACCACCAGGGCTGCGACAGCGGCCGACCCGGCCCCTCGGCGGAGCCGTCGCCCGAACGTGGCTGCCATGCGTGCCTCCTCCTCCGCGGTGAACCGCCGCGCCGGAGCCGCCGTTGCGTGCTCCGTTGCGCGCCGACGCACGCGACACTACGACACCTGAAGACGCACATCTACCGCCATCATCGGCCGAGATCGTGAACCGTATCGGTCGGGAAAATACACGCCTCGTTCACTCGCGGACACGGCACGGCCGCCCCTCCGATGCCCGAGGGGGCCGGCGGTGACGCTCCGCCCCCTCCCCCGCGCGGTCCGGATCTCCGGGGCGGCCACCGGACTAGAGGCACACGGGCCGCGCCCGGACCTCTTCCGCCGGCAGCGGGCAGGCCCCGGGGCCGTACGCACACGGCGCACGGCCCCGGGGCCGCAGCGGTTCCGCCGCGCAGCGGACTCATGACCCGTCGGCCGCGGAGTCGTGCACGCGCCGCGGTCGGCGGAGTGCGCGTCCGTCGTGCCGTGTCCGCCGGTCCGCGAGGAGCTTCTCCGTCGCCTTCCGAGCGGGCGGTCACGCACCTGCGGGACCGTCACCTTCCTCGGAGTGGAAATACGTGACCCCCGACCGGCTCGTCACGGGACCGGTACCGATATCGGGGAGGAATGCTTGCTGTCATGGATCATTCGCTCGTAGGTGCTTTGGTACCCGTCGTTCTTGAGCGCGAAATCCAGCAGGGCGGTGGACCAGTCGTCGAACAGGGAGAAAGTGCGGTCCACGATGAGCCTCGCCCGCTCACGCTGTGCGGCATCGAGCAGCGGAAGGTCGGAATTCTCGACCTCCGGAGATTTGATGCTGTGCGACGCCTCCGCAAGGTAATGCGGAGTGCCGAAGAAATCACATTCCTCGCCGCTCCGCAGCGTAATTCCCTGGCAGTGCTCGAAGATCGTCACAGAAACGGCTTCGATGGATTCGACCATCGCGAAAACGGCGTACGTCGGCGCGTCGGCGGCCATCTCGGCCAGCCCGAGGCAGAGGCGCCGGGAGTGCTGGAAGTCCGCTCCCCACAGCACCCGCGACGCGTCGGACAGCGACATGCGGCCGTCCGCCCCGAGCTTGGCGAGGTCCGTGAGCATCCACTGCCAGTGGAAGTCCTCCTCGTAGGTATGGGCGTTGAGCAGTTCCTGCAGAGGGTCGAGCGCACCCGCCTCGTGGTCCTTGCGGAAGACGTACTTGTTCAGGTCGGAATAGCCCATGATGAACGGCACGACGCTCGGAGCCCAGGCGAGACGTTTGTCCCCGGACAGTGTTTTGTCGGCCAGCAGCCGGACGAAAAAGTCGTGATCCTCGTACCGCTTGCGCTGCTCTTCGATGTATCGGATGACTTCCTGCATGTTCGTCCCCGGAGTCCGCAAGAGTGCCGGCGGGCCGGATGAATCCTCACCCGCCGGCACGGCGCGTAGGTATCGCACCTGCAGAACAGGACGGGTGTCACGGGCGGGGGGTTCCAGAAATTCTCCGGCCGTTGCCGGATTGCCGCGGAAATCCACGGTCCTGTACACCGGGGTGCCCCGCTGGAGTGGCCGCCGGGCCGGGGCGGCGGTGAACTGCCCCCGGCGGCAGGGCAGATGCCCGAGCGGACGGGGCCGTCCGCCTGAAGTGCTGGTGCGGGGGCCGGAGTTGTGCGATCCGGTGAGGCGCGGCGCCACCCGGCCGGAGCCCCCGCCCTGCGCACCGGCCGCATCCGCCGCTGCTGAGGGAGGCGGCGCCGGGGGACGACGCCGCCCCGGAGGGG
The DNA here is from genome assembly GCF_043083385.1 of Streptomyces sp. NPDC014733. NCBI lineage: Bacteria > Bacillati > Actinomycetota > Actinomycetes > Kitasatosporales > Streptomycetaceae > Streptomyces > Streptomyces sp. NPDC014733. Next base: position 13,786 of record NZ_JBIBYO010000025.1, read on the forward strand.
CATACGGGTCCGCCGGCCGCGGGAACGGTGCCCGCGGCCGGCGGTCCGTCAGTGTGCGGCCGACTCCCAGTCCGTGCCCACACCGATGGAGACGTCCAGCGGGGCACGGAGATCGACCGCGTCGGCCATCTCGCGGCGGAGCACCTCCTCGACCTGCTTGCGCTCGCCGGGGGCCACCTCGACCACGATTTCGTCGTGCACCTGGAGCAGCATCCGGGACGTCAGCCCCGCCGCCCGCAGCGCCTCGTCGACCTTCAGCATCGCGATCTTGACGATGTCGGCGGCGGTGCCCTGGATCGGGGCGTTGAGCGCCATCCGCTCGGCCATCTCGCGGCGCTGGCGGTTGTCGCTGTTGAGGTCGGGGAGGTAGCGGCGGCGGCCGAGGATCGTCTCGGTGTAGCCCGTGGCGCGGGCCTCCTCCACCACGCGCTGGAGGTAGTCCCGCACGCCGCCGAACCGCTCGAAGAAGTTGTCCATCAGCTTGCGGGCCTCGTCCGGCTGGATGCCCAGCTGCTGCGAGAGGCCGAACGCCGACAGGCCGTACGCCAGACCGTAGGACATCGCCTTGATCTTGCGGCGCATCTCCGGGTCGACCTCGTCCTTGGCGACGGAGAAGACGTGCGAGGCGACGGTGGTGTGCAGGTCCTCGCCGGAGGTGAACGCCTCGATCAGGCCCTCGTCCTCGGAGAGGTGTGCCATCACCCGCAGCTCGATCTGGCTGTAGTCGGCGGTCAGCAGGGTGTCGTACCCCTCGCCGACGACGAAGCTGCGGCGGATGGCGCGGCCCTCGTCGGTGCGGACCGGGATGTTCTGGAGGTTGGGGTCGGTCGAGGAGAGCCGGCCGGTGGCCGCGACGGTCTGGTTGAAGGTGGTGTGGATGCGGCCGTCCGCAGCGATGGTCTTGATCAGGCCCTCGACCGTGGCGCGCAGCTTGGACTGCTCGCGGTGGCGCAGCATGATCACCGGAAGTTCGTTCTCGGTCTGGGCGGCGAGCCAGGCGAGGGCGTCGGCGTCGGTGGTGTAGCCGGTCTTGGTCTTCTTCGTCTTGGGCAGGCCCAGCTCGCCGAAGAGGACTTCCTGGAGCTGCTTGGGCGAGCCGAGATTGAACTCGTGCCCCGCCGCGGCGTGCGCCTCCTGGACGGCCTGCTGCACCGCCCCGGCGAACTGCTGCTCCAGCCGCTCCAGCCAGCCGCGGTCGGCGGCGATGCCGTCGCGCTCCATACGGGCCAGCAGGGCGCTGGTGGGCAGCTCGACGTCGCGCAGCAGCTCGGCGGCGCCGACCTCCGTGAGGCGGGTCTCGAAGGCGGCGCCGAGATCCAGCACCGTCCGGGCCTTGGCCATCAGCGCGTCGGCCTCGGCCTCCTCGTCGGCGCCGAAGGCCAGCTGGCCGCCCGCCTCGGCGGCCGGGGCGAGATCGCGGCCGAGGTATTCGATCGAGAGGGCGTCGAGGGCGAAGGAGCGGCGGCCGGGCTTGACGAGGTAGGCGGCGAGCGCGGTGTCCATCGTCACCCCGTCGATCTGCCAGCCGTGCTCGCCGAAGACCCGCATCAGGCCCTTGGCGTTGTGCATGACCTTGGGGCGGTCGGCGGCGGCGCTCCAGGCGGCGAAGGCCTGCTCGTCGGCCTCGTCGAGCTGCGCCGGGTCGAACCAGATCGCCGGTCCGCCGGCGGTGGCCAGCGCGATCTCGGCGACGCTGCCGCTGCCCAGGGACCAGACGTCGACGGTGGAGACGCCCAGCGGGGCGGTGCCGTGCTCGGCGAGCCAGGGAGCCAGCTCACCGGCGGCGGCGACGGTGCCGTCGACCTCGACGCCGGGGGCCGCGGCGGCCTCATCGGCGCCCTGGTCGGCGCCGGGGTCGACGGCGTGCAGCCGGTCGCGCAGGCCCTGGTTACGGATCTCCAGGCCGTTGAGGAACGTGGTGAGCTTCTCGCGGTCATACGCCTCGCGGACCAGCGCGGCGGGGCCGCAGGGCAGCTCCACGTCGCGGATCATCTCCGTCAGCCGGCGGTTGAGCTTGACGGACTCCAGGTGGTCGCGGAAATTCTGGCCCGCCTTGCCCTTGACCTCCTCGGCCCGCTCCACCAGCTCGGCGAAGGAACCGAACTGGTTGATCCACTTCGCGGCGGTCTTCTCGCCGACGCCGGGGATGCCGGGGAGGTTGTCCGACGGGTCGCCGCGCAGCGCCGCGAAGTCCGGGTACTGGGCCGGGGTGAGGCCGTACTTCTCGAACACCTTCTCCGGGGTGAAGCGGGTCAGCTCGGAGACGCCCTTGGTGGGGTAGAGGACCGTGACGTCGTCGGAGACGAGCTGGAAGGAGTCGCGGTCGCCGGTGACGATGGAGACGGCGAAGCCCTCGGCGGTGGCCTGCTGGGTGAGCGTGGCGATGACGTCGTCGGCCTCGAACCCCTCGACGGCGAAGCGCTTGACGTGCATCGCGTCCAGCAGCTCGCCGATCAGCTCGACCTGGCCCTTGAACTCGTCGGGCGTCTTGGAGCGGTTCGCCTTGTAGTCGGGGAACTCCTCGGAGCGCCAGGTCTTGCGGGAGACGTCGAAGGCCACCGCGAAATGGGTGGGCGCCTCGTCACGCAGGGTGTTCGCGAGCATGGACGCGAAGCCGTAGATCGCGTTGGTCGGTTGCCCCGTGGCGGTGGTGAAATTCTCCACGGGCAGGGCGAAGAACGCCCGGTAGGCCATGGAGTGCCCGTCCATCAGGAGCAGGCGGGGACGGTCGTCCCCCGCCGCTGCGGTGCCGGTCGATTCGCTCTTCTTCGCTGCCTTTGCTGCCACGCCCCCGATCCTGCCACGCCCCACCGACAATCCCCGCCGCGGCGGGAAGCGGCGGGCCTGGCCGGGGCGGCCGCGGCGCCGGTGGGTGGCCGCTGGCGACCGTCCGTACGCAGGTGACGGCCGCGGCGCGGAGTTTTCCACAGGGCCCGGTCCCGGCCCCGCGGCGCCGTCCACAGGCCCCTGCCCACCCGCCGCGGTCCATGACAGGATCGGATGTGCACGGCAACGATCCGGCCCGGCCCGTGCGCCGGGTGGCACACGGCTCAAGGGAGAGCGCCATGGCAGGCAAGCCGCCCGCATCCGATCCGGTACAGGACGCGCCCGAGGTCGGCGCGCCGGAGCACTCCGCCGTCGGTATCCCGGCGATCACCAACGCACTGCGCATCTCGCAGCAGCAGATGGGTGTGCGCCGGACGGCGCTGACGCTGCTGCGTGTCAATCAGAAGAGCGGCTTCGACTGCCCCGGCTGCGCCTGGCCCGAGGGCGAGGAGCGGCACACCGCGGAGTTCTGCGAGAACGGCGCCAAGGCCGTCGCGGAGGAGGCGACGCTGCGCCGCGTCACCCCGGAGTTCTTCGCCGCGCACCCCGTCGCGGAGCTCGCCGAACGCAGCGGCTACTGGCTCGGCCAGCAGGGCCGGCTGACCCACCCCATGTACCTCGCCGAGGGCGCCGAGCACTACGAGCCGGTCTCGTGGGAGCGCGCCTTCGACATCCTCGGCGAGGAGCTGACCGCCCTCGCCTCGCCCGACGAGGCGGTCTTCTACACCTCCGGCCGCACCAGCAACGAAGCAGCCTTCCTCTTCCAGCTGTTCGCCCGCGAGTTCGGCACGAACAACCTCCCCGACTGCTCCAACATGTGCCACGAGTCGTCCGGCTCGGCACTGACCGAGACGCTGGGCGTCGGCAAGGGCAGCGTGCTGCTGGAGGACCTCTACAAGGCCGACCTGATCATCGTCGCCGGGCAGAATCCGGGGACCAACCACCCCCGGATGCTGACCGCGCTGGAGAAGGCGAAGGCCCGGGGCGCGCGGATCATCTCCGTCAACCCGCTGCCCGAGGCCGGTCTGGAGCGGTTCAAGAACCCGCAGACGCCGCGCGGTCTGGCCGGTGGCGGCACCGCGCTGACCGATCTCTTCCTCCAGGTGCGCATCGGCGGCGACCAGGCGCTCTTCCGCGCCCTGTGCCGCGGCGTCCTGGAGCGCGAGGGCGCGCTCGACCAGGAATTCATCGACGCGCACACCCACGGCTTCGAGGAATTCGCGGCCGCCGCGCGCGCGGCCGACCCGGAGGAGACGCTGCGCGCCACCGGACTGCGCCAGGAGGAGATCGACGCGGCGCTGGAGATGGTGCTCGCCTCGCGGCGCACCATCGTGTGCTGGGCGATGGGCCTGACGCAGCACAAGCACTCGGTGCCCACCATCCGGGAGGTCGTCAACTTCCTGCTGCTGCAGGGCAACATCGGCCGCCCCGGCGCCGGCGTGTGCCCGGTGCGCGGGCACAGCAACGTCCAGGGCGACCGCACCATGGGCATCTTCGAGCGGCCCGCGCCCGCGTTCCTCGACGCCCTGGAGAAGGAGTTCGGGTTCGCCCCGCCCCGGGAGCACGGCTACGACGTCGTCCGGGCCATCCGGGCGCTGCGTGACGGCGACGCCAAGGTGTTCTTCGCGATGGGCGGCAACTTCGTCTCCGCCACCCCCGACACCGACGTCACCGAGGCGGCGGTGCGCCGCGCCCGGCTGACGGTGCACGTCTCCACCAAGCTCAACCGCTCGCACGCGGTCACCGGCGCGCGGGCGCTGATCCTGCCGACGCTGGGCCGTACGGAGCGCGATGTGCAGGGCGGCGCGGAGCAGTTCGTGACGGTCGAGGACTCCATGGGGATGGTGCACGCCTCCCGCGGGCGGCTGGCGCCGGCCGGTCCGCAGCTGCTGTCGGAGACCGCGATCGTGGCCCGGATGGCCCGCCGTGTCCTGGGCGGGCGGAGCCGTACGCCGTGGGAGGAGTTCGCCCGCGACTACGGGACGATCCGGGACCGCATCGCCCGGGTCGTCCCCGGCTTCGAGGACTTCAACGCCAAGGTCGCCCGCCCCGGCGGCTTCACGCTGCCGCACGCCCCCCGGGACAGCCGCAGCTTCCCCACCGCCACCGGGAAGGCCAACTTCACGGCCGCGCCCGTGGAGTATCCGCACGTCCCCGAGGGCCGGTTGCTGCTCCAGACGCTGCGCTCGCACGACCAGTACAACACCACGATCTACGGCCTCGACGACCGCTACCGAGGCATCAAGAACGGCCGCCGGGTCGTGCTGCTCCACCCCGAGGACGCCCGGGAGCACGGCTTCGCCGACGGCTCGTACGCCGATCTGGTCAGTGAGTGGACGGACGGCACCGAGCGGCGCGCGCCCGGGTTCCGCGTAGTGCACTACCCGACCGCGCGGGGCTGCGCGGCCGCGTACTACCCCGAGACCAATGTCCTCGTCCCGCTCGATCACACCGCCGACACCAGCAACACCCCGGCGTCGAAGTCCGTGGTGATCCGGCTGGAGCGGCCCCAGGACGACGGGGCCGACGGGGCTGCCGCGGGGTGACCCCGGGCCCGGCGGCGCCGGGGCGGGCTGATAGGAACATCCGGATCATCGACGAGCACGGGCGAGCGAACGGAGCGAGCACTTGGGCGCGCAGCAGACCACCACGTTTCCGCAGGAGGTCCTCGACCGGTGGGCCGGGCTCGGCCTCGACCTCCCGGCGCTCTTCTCGGCCGGGAACCTCGGCAGCCGGATGGGCGTGCAGGTCCTGGCGGCAGGGCCGGACCGCGTCGTCGGCACCATGCCGGTCGAGGGCAACACCCAGCCGTACGGGCTGCTGCACGGCGGTGCGTCCGCGGTGCTGGCGGAGACGCTGGGGTCGGTCGGTGCGATGCTGCACGGCGGCCCGTCCAAGTTGGCCGTCGGCGTGGACCTGAACTGCACCCACCACCGCGGTGTCCGCTCGGGCCTGGTCACCGGCGTCGCCACCCCGGTGCACCGGGGCCGCTCCACCGCGACGTACGAGGTCGTGATCAGCGACGAGGCGGACAAGCGGGTCTGCACCGCGCGCCTGACCTGCATGCTCCGGGACGCCCCCGCGGATGCCTACCGCGGCTGAGCCGACGGTCGTGCGGTGCGGGCGGCGGCGCCGATCCGCCGTCCGCACGGCACGGCGCCGCCCACCGGATGTACGTGCGGCCCCGTACCGGCACGCGGTACGGGGCCACCCGGGCGGACCGGCGGGCTACTGACCCGGCTGGTCCTTCTGTTCCTTCTGCTTCTTCTCCTCGGCGTCCTCGATGACCGCCTCGGCGACCTGCTGCATCGAGAGCCTGCGGTCCATCGACGTCTTCTGGATCCAGCGGAACGCGGCCGGTTCGGTCAGCCCGTACTGCGTCTGCAGGATGCTCTTCGCGCGGTCGACCAGCTTGCGGGTCTCCAGCCGCTGGGTGAGGTCGGCGACCTCCTTCTCCAGCGTCTTCAGCTCGGTGAAGCGGCTGACGGCCATCTCGATGGCCGGGACGACGTCGCTCTTGGAGAACGGCTTGACGAGGTACGCCATCGCGCCCGCGTCCCGCGCCCGCTCCACCAGCTCGCGCTGGGAGAAGGCGGTCAGCATCAGGACGGGGGCGATGCTCTCCTCGGCGATGCGCTCGGCGGCGGAGATGCCGTCCAGGACCGGCATCTTCACATCGAGGATGACCAGATCGGGGCGGTGCTCGCGGGCCAGCTCGACGGCTTTCTGCCCGTCACCGGCCTCACCGACAACGGTGTAGCCCTCCTCCTCCAGCATCTCTTTGAGGTCGAGACGGATGAGGGCCTCGTCCTCGGCGATCACGACGCGCGTGGTCAGCGGGGGGACGTGCGACCGGTCGTCATCGGCGGCGGGCTGCTCGGGCTCGGCGGCGCTCACGGGTCTCCTCGTTCAGGCAGGTGGTGCCCCTTTAGCCTACCCAGCTCCTGTATGGTGGGAGCACGACGGGGGCTTCTCAGCCTTCGATTCCCAAGGCCCTGGTACCCCAACCGGTTAGAGGGACGGTGCTCAAACCACCGACAGTGTGGGTTCGAATCCCACCCAGGGCACTTCGCCTCACTTTCGAAGGCCAGACCTCGCTCCGCCGATCGGTGATCTTCACCCGTCATGGTGATCGCGCCCCGTCGCCCCTCTCAAGGCACCGGCGCTCCCCGCTCCGTATGACCTCCGTGTACGCGCCCCGTTGCCGGTGACGGCACGCAGAGGGCCGAAGCGCTGACAGGAACGGCAGTCAGAACCTCGGCCCGACATCAACGCCCGTGCACGGGCGGCTGTTTCCTCCCGCGGAACCGCGGGCCCCTACCTCCCGCCGTCGTCCTCGCCGATGCGGTGGACACGGACGAGGTTGGTGGAGCCGGGGACCCCGGGCGGCGAACCGGCGGTGATGATCACCAGGTCGCCCCGCTCGCAGCGGCCGATCTTCAGCAGCTGCTCGTCGACCTGCGCGACCATCTCGTCGGTGGAGTCGACCATCGGACCGAGGAAGGTCTCCACGCCCCAGGTGAGGTTGAGCTGCGACCGGGTCGCCGGGTCGGGGGTGAAGGCGAGCAGCGGGATGGGGGAACGGTAGCGGGAGAGGCGGCGGACGGTGTCGCCGGACTGCGTGAAGGCGACGAGGAACTTCGCGCCGAGGAAGTCACCCATCTCGGCGGCCGCGCGGGCGACGGCGCCGCCCTGGGTGCGGGGCTTGCTGCGGTCGGTCAGCGGCGGCAGGCCCTTGGCGAGGATGTCCTCCTCGGCCGCCTCCACGATGCGGCTCATGGTGCGGACGGTCTCTGCGGGGTACTTCCCCACGCTCGTCTCGCCGGAGAGCATCACCGCGTCCGTGCCGTCGATGACGGCGTTGGCGACGTCGGACGCCTCGGCGCGGGTGGGCCGGGAGTTGTCGATCATCGAGTCGAGCATCTGGGTGGCGACGATGACCGGCTTGGCGTTGCGCTTGGCCAGCTTGACGGCGCGTTTCTGGACGATCGGCACGGCCTCCAGCGGCATTTCGACGCCGAGGTCGCCGCGCGCGACCATGATGCCGTCGAAGGCGGCGACGATGTCGTCGATGACCTCGACCGCCTGCGGCTTCTCGACCTTGGCGATGACGGGGAGGAAGCGACCCTCCTCGCGCATGATGCGGTGGACGTCCTCGATGTCGCGGCCGCTGCGGACGAAGGAGAGGGCGATGAGGTCGGCGCCGGTGCGCAGCGCCCAGCGGAGATCCTCCTCGTCCTTGTCGGACAGGGCGGGGACGGAGACGGCGACACCGGGGAGGTTGAGGCCCTTGTGGTCGGAGACCATGCCGCCCTCGATGACCCGGGTGTGGACGCGGGGCCCGTCGACGCCGGTGACCTCCAGGGTGACCTTGCCGTCGTCGACGAGGATGCGTTCGCCGGTGGTGACGTCGGCGGCGAGGCCGTCGTAGGTGGTGGAGCAGAGGTGGCGGTCGCCCTCCACGGAGGGGTCGACGGTGATGCCGAACGCGTCGCCGCGTTCGAGAAGTACGGGCCCTTCACGGAAGCGGCCCAGGCGGATCTTCGGGCCTTGAAGGTCGGCGAGGACGCCGACGCTGCGGTGGGTCGCCTCGGCGGCCTCGCGGACCCGTGCGTAACGCGCCTCGTGATCGGCGTAGGTGCCATGACTGAGGTTGAGGCGTGCGATGTCCATGCCGGCGTCGACGAGGGCTTTGATCTGCTCGTACGTGTCGGTGGCCGGTCCCAGTGTGCAAACGATTTTTGCTCGGCGCATGGGGCGACCCTATGCCGTACCCACTGGTAGAGAAGCGTGCTGCGATGTCTGCTCAACGACCGCTGGTTTAAAGGTTGTTGACGAGTACGGAAATGCGCGGCCCGCCGCTCCGATGAGCGGCGGGCCGGGGCGTGCATGCCCTGTGTGACGTGACGTCAGCCGTGCCGGGCGGACGCCGCGTGGGGCGGGGCGGCCGTCTCCGGAGCGGTGGGACGCGGGAGGCCGAAGGTGGTGAAGGCGGTGCGGTCGGGGAGCGGGTACGGGGTGGCGCCGGTCAGGGAGTTGAGGATGGTGGCGCTGCGCCAGGCGGCCAGGCCGAGGTCGGGGGTGCCGACGCCGTGGCTGTGGCGTTCGGCGTTCTGGACATGGACGGAGCCGGTGACCGCGGCGTCGAGGACGAGGCGGTGCTCGGCGTCGACGCGGGGGCGGCCGGCGGCGTCGCGGCACAGGTACGGGTCGAGGGCGGCGAGGAGGGTGTCGAGGCGGCGTTCGCGGTAGCCGGTGGCGAGGACGACGGCGTCGGTGGTCAGCCGGGTGCGGCTGTTCTGCTCGGCGTGGGCGAGGTGGAGTTCGACGCCGCCGCCGGGGGCACGGTCGGCGGCCTCCACCTGGACGCCGGGGGTGAGGACGGCGTCCGGCCAACCGCCGTGCAGGGTGCGGCGGTAGAGCTCGTCGTGGACGGCGGCGAGGGTGTCGTGGTCGATGCCCTTGTAGAGCTGCCACTGGCCGGGGACGAGGGCGTCGCGGACCGGTTCGGGCAGGGCGTGGAAGTAGCGGGTGTAGTCCGGGGTGAAGTGTTCGAGGCCGAGCTTGCTGTACTCCATGGGCGCGAAGGCGGGGGTACGGGCGAGCCAGTGGAGCCGTTCGCGGCCCTCGGGGCGGGCGCGCAGCAGATCGAGGAAGACCTCGGCGCCGGACTGGCCCGCGCCGACGACGGTGACATGGTCGGCGGCGAGCAGGCGCTCCCGGTGGTCGAGGTAGTCGGAGGAGTGCAGGACGGGCGCGGCGGGGCTCTCGGCGAGGGGGCGCAGGGCGTCCGGGACGTGCGGGGCGGTGCCGATGCCGAGCACGAGGTTACGGGCGTAGCTGCGGCCGAGGGCCTCGGCTTCGCCGTCGGCGTCGAGGTGGGTGTAGTCGATCTCGAAGACGGCGTGGGAGCTGTTCCAGCGGACCGCGTCGATCTGGTGGCCGAAGTGGAGGGCGGGGAGGTTCTCGCTGACCCAGCGGCAGTACGCGTCGTACTCCGCGCGGTGGATGTGGAACCGCTCGGCGAAGTAGAAGGGGTAGAGGCGGTCGCGGCTACGGAGGTAGCTGAGGAAGCTCCAGGGGTTGGTGGGGTCGGCGAGGGTGACCAGGTCGGCGAGGAACGGGACCTGGAGGGTGGCGCCGTCGATGAGGAGGCCGGGGTGCCAGTGGAACGCGGGGCGCTGGTCGTAGAAGGCGGTACGCAGGCCGGTCAGGGGCTGGGCGAGCGCGGCGAGGGAGAGGTTGAAGGGGCCGATGCCGACGCCCGCCAGGTCGAGGGGGTCGGTGGGGGCGGCGGTGCCGGTGGGGTGCTCGGTGGTCATCAGGGGATGTGGCCTTCCACGAGTTTCAGGAGGTGGGCGAGGTCACCGGCGTCGGCGTGCGGGTTGAGGAGGGTGGCCTTGAGCCAGAGTCCGGTGGGGGTGGCGGCGCGGCCCAGGACGGCATGGCCGTCGGCGAGGAGGGTACGGCGGATCGCGGCGACGGTGGCGTCGCCCACGCCGATGGGGCGGAAGAGGACGGTGGTGAGGGTGGGGCGGGAGTGGAGTTCGAGGTGGGGGTGGTCCTCGACGAGGTCGGCGAGGGTGGTGGCGGCGGCCAGGGTGCGGTCGACGAGGTCGCCGATGCCACGGCGGCCGAGGGCCTTGAGGGTGACGGCCGCCTTGAGGATGTCGGGGCGGCGGGTGGTGCGCAGGGAGCGGCCGAGGAGGTCGGGCAGACCGGCTTCGGTGTCGTCGTCGGCGTTGAGGTAGTCGGCGCGGTGGTCGAGGGGGGCGAGGTCGGCGGTGCCGGGGACCGCGAGGAGGCCGGCGGCGACCGGCTGCCAGCCGAGTTTGTGCAGGTCGAGGGTGACGGTGTGGGCGCGGTCCAGGCCCGCGAGGAGAGCGCGGTGGGCGTCGCTGAAGAGGAGCGCGCCGCCGTACGCCGCGTCGACGTGGAAGCGCGCACCGTGCCGGGCGGCGAGGTCGGCGAGGGCCGGGAGCGGGTCGAGGGCGCCGGAGTCGGTGGTGCCGGCGGTGGCGGTGAGCAGGACGGGGCCGTGGAGCCGGGTGAGGGCGGCGTCGACGGCGGCGGGGTCGAGCACACCGCCGGGCGTGGGCACGGTGACGGGCGCGGGGAGTCCGAGGAGCCAGGCGGCGCGGTGGATGCTGTGGTGGGCGTTGGCGCCGCAGACGATCCGGAGCGGGAGCGCGTCCGGCGCGGGGGCGGGTGGGAGGGCGTCGACGGGGCCGCGCGGGGCGCCGATGAACGGGGTGAGGGTGGCGACCGGCGCGGGGCCCGCCCCACCGGCGACGCGTCCGGCGCGGGCCCGGGCGGCCGCCACCGGGCGCACTCCCCCGGCGTACCGCTCCCCCGTGGTGTGCCGGGCGGTACGGGCGGCCTCGCGGGCGAGGAGGACGGCGAGTTGGTTGGACTCGGTACCGCCGGTGGTGAGCAGGGCGTCCGGGCCGCCGCCGGGCGCGTAGGTGTCGTCCGGGGTCCGGGTGCGCCGGGGGGCGCGGGGGAAGACGAGGGCGGCGAGTTCGCGGGTGGCGAGGGCTTCGAGGGCGGAGGCGGCGGGGGCCTGGTCCCAGGAGTCCATGGAGGGGTTGAGGGCGGACGCGGCGAGGTCGGCCGCGGCGGCGACGGCCAGCGGAGGGCAGTGCAGATGGGCGGCGCAGTGCGGGTCGGCGGGGTCGGCGGCGCCGGCGGCCAGGGTGCGGACGAGGGTGGCGAGCGCCGTGTGGGCGCCGTCGCCGTCGTCGGGGAGGAGGGGGGCGCAGGTGGCGCGGACGGCGTGGGCGACGGCGTCCGGTCCGCCAGGGGGGAGGGGGCCCGCGCGGTCCTCGGCGCCGGCGGTGAGGGCGTCGAGGACGGTGGAGAGGAGGGGGCGGAGCGCGCGGGGGCCTTCGATACCGCCCGCGAGGGCGGCGTCGGCGGCGGGCACAGGCATGAACGTGCCCTTCCATGTGGAGAGTTGGGGAGGGGGCGGCTGTTCCGTCGTCGCGACGGTCAGCCATGAGGCGGCCCTAAGTTACTTTCCCCGTACGGTACGTAGCCACCGGGGGCGAGCGTTCCACCCATTCGTGGGAGGCGGCGGCCGTAGGTGTGTTCGGGCGGGACGGGCGGGAGCAGGGCAGGAAGAGGCGGTGCGGGCCAGGGCGGGAGCAGGCCGGGCGGGGCGGGAGGGGGCGGCGCGGATCGGGGTGGCCGGGCGGGGGCGAGCCACCCCGGGCCGCCCCGGAAAGGCCCTGGCAAACCGGAAGGCCCGGGCAGTTGCCGGAAAGGCCGGGGCGGGCCGCCGTGCGCCCGGCGACCCGCCCCTGAGGTATCGCTCATGCGTCAGACGTCGCGCCTCAGGCGTCGACCGCCTCGCCGCCGGAAGCGGCCGTCCCCCGGCCCGACCGGATGCGCAACGCGCGGGCGAGGTCGTCGAGTTGGTCGGTGAGGCCACGGCGGAGGGCGGGGGTCGGGGCGTCCGTGGCGAGGCAGGCGTGGCCCAGGCGGAGGGTTTCCTCGTCGACGAAGGCGGCGGGGAAGGCGTACCGGGCGGCGGCCTCGGCCAGGGCGGGACCGCGGCGGTCGGCGAGAGGGACCACGTCGGTGAAGAAGCGGGCCACGTAGGGGCGGAGGAGCGCGTGCTGCTCGGGGGCCCAGAAGCCGGTGGCGGTGGCGGTGAAGAGGTAGTTGGAGGGGGCGGCTTCGGGGTCGGTGGTGAACAGGGCCTGCCAGGCGGCCTCCTTGGCGGCCCGGTCGGGCAGGGCGGCGCGGCAGCGGGCGGCGCCCTGGGTGCCGGTGGCGCTGGGGTCGCGGGAGAGTTCGTCGTCGATGCGCTCGGGGGTGAGGGCGCCGAGGACGGCGAGGCGGGCGAGGACGCGCCAGCGCAGCTCGGGATCGAGGGCGGGTCCGCCGGGGACGCTGCCGTCGTCGAGCCAGTCCTGGATGCCCTCGGGCGAGGTGGCGTTGTCGATGAAGGCACGGACGGCGGTCAGCCGCAGGCTCGCGGCGGTGGGGTCGGTGGCGCCCTCGGTGTGGCGCAGGATGTCGCGGCTCAGCGCGGTGAGCGTGCCCAGGGCGGTGTGGCGCTCCGCAGCGGGGAGGAAGTGGTCGGCGACGGGCATCCGGGCGAACCGCAGCACCCCGGCGACGACGGCCGGGTCCGCCTCGGCGGGCAGATGGCGGCGGACGATGTCGAGGTAGGCGGCGGGCGTGAGGTCGCCGTCGCGGACCATGTCGCGGGCGGCGTTCCACAGGACGGCGCGGGTGAGCGCGCCGCCGTCGGCGGCGGGGATGCCGGAGAGGGAGCGGGCGACAGTCCCCCAGGAGTCCGCGTCCAGACGGACCTTGGTGTAGCTGAGATCGCCGTCGTTGAGGACGACGAGGGCGGGGACCGGCCCGGGGAGGGTGTGGCGGGTGGTGCCTTCCTCCTGGGGGATGTCGGTCTCGAAGCGGCGACGCAGGGTGAGGGGGGTGGGGGCAGAGGGCGTGAGGCGGGCGGGGGCAGAGGGCGTGAGGGGGGTGGGGGCAGAGGGCGTGAGGGGGGCGGGGGCAGAAGGAGCGAGGGGGGCGGGGCCAGAGGGCGTGGGCCGGGCCGGGTCGGTGGCGTCCTGGTCGTAGAGGCCGACGGCGATGCGGTGCGGGCGGCTGCCGTGGTGGTCGATGGCGAGCTGCCAGGTGTCGCCCTGCGGGGTGACGGTGGCGGTGAGGGTGTCGGGGCCGCTGGTGCGCAGCCAGCGGGCGGCCCAGCCGGGGACGTCGCGGTCGGTGTGGCGGGCGAGGGAGTCGAGGAAGTCGGCGAGGGTGGCGTTGCCGAAGCGGTGGCGGGTGAGGTGGTCGTTGATACCGGCGAGGAAGTCCTTCTCGCCGATCCAGGCGACGAGTTGGCGCAGGGCGGAGGCGCCCTTGGCGTAGGAGATGCCGTCGAAGTTGAGGAGGGCGGAGGCGGTGTCCGGGACGTCCTCGGGGGTGGGGGCGACCGGGTGGGTGGAGGGGCGCTGGTCCGCTTCGTAGCCCCAGCTCTTGCGGACGGTGCCGAAGTCGACCCAGGTGTCGGTGAAGCGGGTGGCCTCGGAGAGGACTTGATAGCCCATGTACTCGGCGAAGGACTCGTTGAGCCAGATGTCGTCCCACCAGCGGAGGGTGACGAGGTCGCCGAACCACATGTGGGCCATCTCGTGGGCGATGACCATGCCACGGGTCTGGCGCTCGGTGTCGGTGACGGCGGAGCGGTAGACGAATTCGTCGCGGAAGGTGACGAGGCCGGGGTTCTCCATGGCGCCCGCGTTGAACTCCGGGACGAAGGCCTGGTCGTAGGAGTCGAAGGGGTACGGCTCGTCGAAGAGGTCGCGGTAGCGGTCGTAGCAGCGGCGGGTGAGGTCGAGGATTTCCTCGGCGTCGGCGTCGAGGTACGGCGCGAGGGAGCGGCGGCAGTGGATGCCGAAGGGCAGCCCGGCGTGTTCGGTGCGGACGGAGTGCCAGGGTCCGGCGGCGACGGCGACGAGGTAGGTGGAGATCAGTGGTGTGGGGGCGGCGCGCCAGACGCCGCCGCCCTCGTGGGTGGTGACACCGTTGGCGAGGACGGACCACTCCTCGGGGGCGGTGACGGTGACGGCGAAGACGGACTTGAGGTCGGGCTGGTCGAAGGTGGCGAAGACGCGCTGGACGTCCTCCATGAACAGCTGGGTGTAGACGTACGCCTCGCCGTCGGCGGGGTCGGTGAAGCGGTGCATGCCCTCGCCGGTGCGGGAGTAGGACATCCGGGCCTCGACGTGCAGCTCGTGGTCGCCGGGGGCGAGGCCGGTGAGCGGGAAGCGGTTGTCGTCGAGGAGTGCGGGGTCGAGGGGGGTGCCGTCGAGCGTGACGGCGAGCAGCGCGGCGGGCTTGACCTCGAAGAAGGTGGTGACGGGGGCTCCGTCGCCGGCGCCGTCGCGGACGGTGAAGCGGATGTCGGCGCGGGAGCCGAAGTGCTTCTCGCCCTGGGTGAGGTCGAGGTGGATGGAGTGGTGGCGGACGTCGAGGAGTCCGGCTCGGGTCTGCGCCTCGTCGCGCTGGAGTGCGGGCATGGGGTCATGCTGCCGTACGCCCCTGTCCGGCCGCAGGGGGTGTGGACAACTTCACGGGGGACGGGCCGGGCGCCTGCGGGAGCACGGGTCCCGGGGCTCGCGGGCCGTCCGGGGAAGCTTCGGCGGCGCGGATTCTCAGTACTAAAGTAATTCCGGTGAGCAGGGCGGATCGGGGCCCGGGAGGGGCGGAGATGGCGCGCAGGTCGGCGGAGCGGTCGGATGCGGTGGCGGGGATCGTGGCGGACTGGCGGCGGGAGCGGCCCGAGCTGGACACCTCACCGCTGGAGGTGCTGGCGCGGCTGCACCGGACCTTTCTGCGCTACAGCGCGCGGCTGACGGCGTCGGTGGAGTCGCACGGCCTGTCGGTGGCCGGGTTCGACGTGCTGACGGCGCTGCGGCGGGCGGGCCGTCCGTACCGGCGGACGGCCGGGCAGTTGGCGGACTCCGGGCTGATCTCGTCGGCGGGGGTGACGCTCCGCATCGACCGGCTGGAGAAGGACGGGCTGATCGTCCGGGAGCGGGACGCCGAGGACCGGCGGGTGGTGCGGTCGCGGCTGACGGAGGAGGGGCTGGCGAAGATCGACACGCTCTTCGCCGAGCATCTGGAGAACGAGCGGCGGATGCTGGCCGGGCTCTCCCCCGCCGAGTGCCGTCAACTGGCGCGGCTGCTGTCGAAGCTGGAGCGGTCGATCACGGAGGCGGACGGGTCCGGGGACGCGGGGCGGGAGCCGTCGGCCTGAACCGCCGGGCGGGGCGGGGACGGGAGGGGCGGCTGCCGCGAAGGCGGCCACCCCTCCGGTGGACCGGCGGCCGTGCTCAGGCCGGTCGGCGCGCGGACGGGACCGTGCCGCAGAACTCCGCCTCGACGACGTTGCCGTAGAGGGCGCTGTCCCGCAGCCAGTCGCCGTTGGCGTTGAACGTCAGCTGGTGCTCCCCGTCCAGGGTGCCGACCGTCGCGGAGAGGGAGCCGTTGGTGCTGCCGGTCTTGCCGACGACCTTCACCCCGCAGGACAGCCGCGCGAACTCGACGCCGAGGCCGTATCCGAACCCGCCCTCCGTGGGGACCTCGTCGAGCATCTCCGTCAGCTGCGCCCGGGGCAGCAGCCGGCCCGTCAGCAGGGCGCGCTGGAAGCGGTTGAGGTCGCCGCCGGTGACGATGGCGTCGCCGGACGCGCCCAGCCAGGTCATGTTCTGCTCGGTGGCGTCGTGGATCTCGGCGTCCGGACCCTCCTGGTCGAGGCGGGAGTAGCCGACGGGGTGCGGGTCCGGCATCCGGGGCGAGGTGCCGGGGAACGAGATCCCGGTCAGCTTCAGGGGCCGGAGGATGCGGCGCGTGACCTCCTGGGCGTAGGTGCGGCCGGTCGCCTTCTCGATGACCATTCCGGCGATCACATAGGCGGTGTTGGAGTAGTAAGGCTTCTTCTCCGGGTCGGGCCGGGGCGGGTACTTCAGCGCCGTCGCCACCAACTCCTCGGGGGTGTGGGTGTCGTAGCGGTGCTCGGGGAAGCCGGGGCCGGTGGCGTCGTGGGCGAACGCGGGGTCGGCGGTGTGGTTGGCGAGCCCGCTGGTGTGGTTGAGGAGGCTGCGGAGGGTGATCTTCCGGCCGTCGTAGCCGTTGCCCCGCACCAGGCCGGGCAGCCAGCCCTCGACGGAGTCGTCCAGGCTCAGCTTCCCCTCCGCCTCCAGCTGGAGCAGGACGGTGGCGATGAACGTCTTGGTGATGCTGGCGCCGCGGAAGTGCTCGCTCTCCGGGGCGCGCGGGCGGCCGGTGGCGGTGTCGGCGTAGCCCGCCGCGGCGGACCAGCGTTCCTTGCCGTCGCGGACGGTGGCGGCGGCCCCGGGGAGCCCGCCCTGTTCGACGAGGGCGCGCAGGGCGGCGGCGGTCGCCCGGTGGTCGCCGGGCGCGGGCTGCGCGGCGTGGGCAGCCGGTGCGAGCGTGAGCGCGCCGGCGGCGAGCGCCCCGGCCAGGGCGCAGGAGACGGTACGGGTGGTCGGTCTCTTCATGGGTGGGCCTCCCCCGGTCAGCGAGGGACGGGAGTGCCCCTCGGTGACCGGGACGCCGAACGGAGGCCGCAGGGTTGAGGGTTGGGGTCGGCGCACCCTGTCTTCGGGGCCCTCAGGCGCGCCCGGCGGCGGCCAGTTCGGCCGCCTGCTTCTCGGCCTCGGCGCGGTAGAGGCGGCGGAGGCGGACGACGCCGAGGTCGTGCTGGTAGAGGTTCTCGGCGGTGTCGGCGTCGTGCGGCATCGCCTCCAGCATGGTGCGGTCCTGTTCGAGGACGTGCCAGTGGCGTTCCTCGATGAGGGTGCGGTAGAGGAAGCGCCAGGTGTCGCGCTGCCAGTCGGTGACGTGGCGGTAGCGCCAGAAGAAGACACCGCTGCGCCGTTCGTCGACGGGGCAGATCATGCCGACGATGCCGAAGGGGCCGCCGGGGCCTGCGGACGGCGGGTAAGGGATGGAGAGGTCGACCCAGTCGACACCGGTGCGGCACAGTTCGACCCAGTCGAAGTTGACGCCGCGCTGGTCGGTCTTCTCGAAGAAGTAGCCGCGATCGGTCTCCCGGATGCGGAACTTGGCGGTGGTGTCGCCCTCCCCCATCGTGTGCGACTCGTGGTGCAGGAACTGGCCGTGCATCGGGTCGAGGAGGTTCTCCACGGCGTAGCGCCAGGGCACCTCCCACTCCGCGTAGCAGAGGAACGCGTCGGTGCCGGGGTCGGTGAGCGGCTCGGGCAGGGTCAGCTCGCAGGGCTCGGGGTGGAGCGCGTCGCCGAAGTAGGCGAGGATCGCGCCGCCCACCTCGCGGACCGGGGGGCTGGTGACGAGCTGCTTGCCTTCGAGGGCGCAGCCGGGCAGCCCGGGTACGGAGGTGACGGTGCCGGTGCCGTCGACCTCGACGCCGTGGTACCAGCAGGCCACGCGGTCGCCGAGGTGGCGGCCGAGGGAGAGCCGGGCGCCGCGGTGCGGGCAGCGGTCGGCGAGCATGTGGAGGCGGCCGTCGGCGCGGCGGAAGAGGAGCCAGTCCTCACCGAGCGCCCGGACCCGGCGCATCCCGCCGGGGGCGACGAAGTGGGACGGGACGACGGGGTGCCACTGGTTGCGCAGCCCGGTGGCGTAGATCGTGTCGGCTTGGCCGGTGGTCGGGGTGGTCGCTGCGGTCACGGGTCACGCTCCCAGTCGGTGCATCTCGTCGCGGAAGGACTGCTCGGTCCAGGGCGCGCCGTCGGGGGTGTGGACCTGGCGGTCGTTCAGCCCGGCGACGACGTCGGTCAGTTCGTGGCCGACCTGGGTGAAGATCTCTTCGAGGGTGTGGGCGAGCTTGATCTCGTAGGGGGTCGGTTCGTGCTTGCGGGACTGGTGGATTTCGAGGTACGGAGCGGGGTTCACAGTTCCTCCGGGGGCTCGGGGTGTCACAGGTCGAGGACGAGGCGGTCGCCGGCGCAGCGCGAGACGCAGATCATCAGGGAGGCGCCGGCGGCCCGTTCGGCGTCGCTGAGCAGGAAGTCGCGGTGGTCGGGGGTGCCGTCCAGGATGCGGGTCTCGCAGGTGCCGCAGACGCCGTCGCGGCAGGAGCTGGGGACGTCGATGCCCGCGCCCTCGACCGCGTCGAGGATGGAGGTGCCGTCCTCGACGCGGACGGTGCGGCCGCTGCGGCGGCACTCGACGTCGAAGCCGTGGCCCTCGGCGGGTGCCGGGGCGCCGTCGGGCGGGGCGGGGGCGGCGAACCGTTCGGTGTGCAGCCGGTCGGCGAGGCCGAGGGCGGCGCAGCGCTCCTCGACGGCGGCGAGGAGGGGTTCGGGGCCGCAGCAGTAGACGAGGGTGTCGTCCGGCAGCCCGGCCAGGGCGGCGTCGAGGTCGAGGTGGCCGTGGACGTCCTGGGGGCGCAGGTCGCAGCGGCCGGTGCCGCCGTCGGCCAGGGCGGCGAGCGCCTCGGCGAAGGCGAGGCTGGTGCGGCGGCGGCCGCCGTAGAGCAGCTGCCAGGGGGTGCCGGTGCGGTGGGCGTGGCGGACCATCGGGAGCAGCGGGGTGATGCCGATGCCGCCGGCGATGAAGAGGTAGCGGGCGGCCGGTTCGAGGGCGAAGTGGTTGCGGGGGCCCTGGACGCGGACGGTCGAGCCGGGGCGCAGCACGGTGTGGATGTGGGCGGAGCCGCCGCGGGAGCCGGAGGTGTGGAGGACGGCGACGCGGTAGCGGGTGGTGTCGTCCGGGTCGCCGCACAGCGAGTACTGGCGGATGTGGCCGCCGGTGTGCAGATCGAGGTGGGCGCCGGGCTCCCAGGGCGGCAGCGGTGTGCCGTCGGGGTGGACGAGGTCCAGGGCGAGGACGTCGTCGGCCTCCCAGGTCATCCGGTGGACGAGCAGGTCGAGGGCGGTGTCGGACACGGTCGTCCTCCTTACCGGGCGGGCAGTGCGACGGGCGGGGTGAACGGGGTCTTCATCGGGCCGAGTGCGGTGAGGTCGACCTCGACGAGGGTGGGGCCGTCGCTCGCGGTGGCGGCGGTGAGGACGGGCGCGGCGTCGTCCTCGGTGGCTATCCGGGCGTAGGGCAGGCCGGTGGCGTGGGCGAGGGCGGCGAAGTCGGGGGTGGCCAGGTCGACGCCGGAGCGGCGGTCGAAGTAGCGGTCCTGCATGTTGCGCAGCACGCCGTAGCCACCGTCGTTGAAGACGACGAGGGTCAGGCGGGGGCGTTCCTGGGCGAGGGTGAGGAGTTCGCCGAGGTGGACGGCGAGGCCGCCGTCGCCGGCCATGACGAGGGTGGGGGTGTCGGGGGTGGCGAGGGCGGCGCCGATGCCCATGCCGAGGCCCTGGCCGATGCCGCCGCCGCGCGGGAAGACGTTGGTGTGCGGGTGGTGGATCGTCAGGAGGCGGTTGCCCCAGCTGCTGGCGGGGACGGTGACGTCGCGGGCGAGGACGGCCTCGGGCGGCAGTGCGGCGCGGATCGCGTCGCAGATCGCGGCCTGCGGGCCGATGCGGTCGCGGAGTTCGGCGCGGACGCTCTCGCGGGCCTCGCGGATGCGGGCGGCCCAGGCGGGGTCGGTGTCCGCGGCGGGCCGGGCGGTGAGGCGGTCGTGGAGGGCGGTGAGGGTGGTGGCGGCGTCGCCGTGCAGCGGGTGGGTGGCCGGGTAGGAGCGGCCGAGGGCGGCCGGGTCGTGGTCGATCTGGAGGTGGACGGCGGGCAGCTGAAGGCTCCAGTCGGCGGTTTCGTTGGAGCGGAAGTGGCTGCCGACGGTGAGCAGGAGATCGGCGTCGGCGAGGAGGGCGCGGCCGGTGGGGGTGGTGGCGAAGTTGCCGATGCAGCGGTCGTCGGTCTCGGGGACGGCGCCGCGGCCGGAGTTGGAGGTGAGCAGGCCGGCGCCGGCCTTGTCGAGGAGGGCGGCGAGTGCGGGCCCGGCGGTGGTGGCGCCGCCGCCTGCCCAGACGAGCGGGCGGCGGGCGGCGGCCAGCGCGTCGGCGGCGGCGTCGAGCGCGTCGGCGGCGGGCCGGACGGGCTCCGGTGCGGGGCGGGCGGCGGGCAGGGCCGACGGGTCCTGGGGCGCGTACTGGAGGTCGATGGGCCATTCGACGCTGGCGGGGCCGCCGGCCGGGCCGCGGAGGTGGTCGGCGGCGTCGCGCAGGACGCGGCCGGCGCTCGCGGCGTCGGGGACGGCCGCGGCGTGGGCGCTGACGGCGCGGAGCATGCCGAGCTGGTCGCGGGTCTCGTGGATGTAGCCGCGGCCGGCGCCGAGGTGGTGGCTGTCGATCTGTCCGGTGACGTGCAGCACGCGGCTGCCGGTGGCGAGGGATTCGATCAGGGACCCCGCGGCGTTGCCCGCGCCGGTGCCCGTGCTGGTGAGGGCGCAGCCGATGCCGCCGCGGGCGCGGCCGTGGCCGTCGGCGGCGTTGACGGCGGTGGCCTCGTGGCGGACGGGCACGAACCGCAGATCGCGGTCGACGGCCTCGACGAGCGGCAGGTTGTGCACGCTGACGACGCCGAAGACGGTGTCGACGCCGAGGTCGCGCAGGAGGGCGACGAGCAGATCGCCGCCGTTGGGCTGGGACATGGTGCGGTCTCCCGGTGGGTGCGGGTCAGGCGGCGGAGCGGGCGACGCCGCCGCAGACGTCGAGGGCGGTGCCGGTGATGTACGAGGCGCGGGGCGCGAGGAGGGCCAGGACGGCGTAGGCGACCTCGTCGGCGCGGCCGAGGCGGCCGAGGGCGACGCCGCGGTCGGCGGCGAGTTCCGCCTGCCACGCGTCGTAGCTCTGCGAGGTGCCGGCGGCGGCGTGGCGGCGGGTCCACTGGCCGGTGTCGATGAGGCCGAGGCAGACGGAGTTGACGCGGATGGCGTCGGGGGCCAGCTCGCGGGCGAGCGAGGCGGAGAGGTTGAGGATGCCGGCGCGGGCGGCGCTGGTGGTGATCAGCCGGGGCGAGGGTTCCTTGGCGAGGACGGCGTTGATGTTGACGACGGCCGCGGCGTCGGAGGCGCGGAGGTACGGGAGGGCGGGGCGCAGGGTGTGCAGCACGCCGGCGAATTTCAGCTCCAGCTCGTCGCGCCAGTCCTCGGCGGTGGTCTCGGCGAAGCGCTTCATCCGGGACTGCCCGGCGTTGTTGACGAGGCCGTCGAGGCCGCCGAAGTGGTCGGCGGCGCGGTGGACGAAGGCGGCGGTGGCGTCGGCGTCGCGGATGTCGGCGGCGCCGGTGAGCAGCCGGTCCGCCCCGGCGCCGAGGCTGTCGGCGAGGGCGGTGAGTGATTCCGGGGTGCGGGCGCAGGTGGCGACGCGGGCGCCCTCGTCGAGCAGGGCGCGGACGGTGGCCAGGCCGACGCCGGAGGTGCCGCCGGTGACGAGTACGGTGCGGTCGGCGAGGCCGAGGTCCATGGGGGTCCCTAAGAATGTGAGGCGGTCCGGGAGGACCGGGTGTGGCTGATGGGGGTCTGTCGTTGATGACTCGGAAGGAATGGCCGCCCGGTCCTCCGG
>NZ_JBIBYO010000026.1:0-26654 GCF_043083385.1 Streptomyces sp. NPDC014733
CGTAGATGTCGCAATCCACACCGAGCCAGAAGGCCCTCACCCGTTCAAGCACCCCACGCGCGTGTCACCAACGTCCCGGGACAACACACCTAGAGCGTGTCTCTTTGATGGGTTGGTCGGTTGATCGGGTGTGTCTGTCCGATTAGTGATCAACGATGCGATGTGGGACCGGATCGAGCCGCTGATGCCGGCCGATCCGGTCCGAGGCCGGCGGTGGGCCGACCACCGCCGCACCCTTGAGGCTGTTGCGTGGAAGTATCGCACCAACTCGCCCTGGCGGGACTTGCCCGACGAGCTCGGCGCGTTTCAAACCGCCCACAAACGCCTCATCAGATGGGCCGTCGACGGTACGTGGGAGATGATCCTTGCCGCTGTTTTGTCAGCGGCGGACGCTGACGACGATATCGACTGGACGGTTTCGGTGGACTCCACCGTCGTGCGGGCCCACCAGCACGCCGAGGCGCACGTAAAAGGGGGCGACCCGCCCCGGCGAGCCCGCCGATTATGCTCTCGGGCGCTCCCGCGGCGGGCTGACCACCAAAGTCCACCTCGCTGCGGACGGCGGTGCACGACCTCTGGCCTTCACCATCACCGCAGGCCAGGCGGGTGACGCACCCGCATTCGAGACAGTGATGTCCCGCATCCGCGTTCCCCGCAGCGGCCCGGGCCGGCCGCGAACCCGGCCCTTCGCCGTTCTGGCCGACCGTGCCTACTCATCCCGCGCGATCCGCTGCCACCTGCGGCGGCGCGGAATCCGCGCGGTCATTCCACAGCCGTCCGACCAGATCGGCCACCGGCTGCGGCGGGGCCGCCGAGGCGGTCGGCCGCCTGGCTTCGACCGCAAGGCTTACAAGCAGCGGAACTCCGTCGAGCGTTGCATCAACCGCCTCAAGCAGTGGCGCGGCCTGGCCACACGGACCGACAAACTCGCCATCGCCTACCAGGCCGCACTCCACCTCGCCGGCATCCTCATCTGGACCCGACGCTGACCAAAGAGACAGAACCTAGTCGAGGATGCCGAGCGCGGTGTCGGGCGGCAGTAGGTGCAGGCGGTACCTGCTGACGCAGGGTGTCGATGGCCTGCTGGCGGGTGCCGAAGACGCGCTTCCCCCTTGCTGGCCGTTGCTCTTACGACCGTCCTGACCCGCAGCATGGTGCCGTGCCGAACTGGCGCCCCCTGAACGCCGTGGCGGACGGCGGCTCGAGCCTCAGTCCGCGGATGCCGAAGACGTCAGCTCGTCCGGCGCGGCAAGACGCGGGGCGATCGCCGCGGCGACCATGCCGCAGGACAGGTACATGCCCATGGTGTGGCAGCCGACGGGCGCCATGTGCACGATGTCGTCGGTGTCCACGCCGTCGAACTGGTCGGACAGCGGGCGGGGTACGGCGATGAGGTCGCCCGCCTCGGCCAGGTTCACCCAGCGCTTCACACCGGGTGGTCTGGCGCCTCGTACGGTGAGTCCGCCGTGGTCGAGCAGGTCGAAGATGCCACTCGCCCTGCCCAGAGCCGGTTCGAGGGCGATCCGGCCGAGCGGCCCGCCCGCGGAGACACACGGGTCCTGGGCCTGGTCGGGACGCTGCTGCCGCGCGTCGACGAGTACGGCAAGATCACGGGAGCCCCCGGTGTCCGCACCGACATCAAGGCGCCTTTGCCGTCCCGCAGCAGTGAAGCCTGGCCGGGGCCAGTCCGGTTCTGTTCTCGGACGACGGCGAATGCGGTGATGACGGTAGTCGCGGAGTTCCTCCGCTTCGGTGACACGCACGGCTGGGTGCTGGCCACTACGCCCGCCTTGCTGTCGGAGCCGAAGCTGCTGCGCTTCACTCCACCCGGCTACGACACAGGCGAGTTCGGCCAGCGGCGCGAGGTGCAGGCGGCCTCATTCCGCTTCAGGATTGCTGAGCTGGGCTATGAGGACCTCGGCGACGAGCAGCAGATCCGCCGCATGCTCGCCACCGCCCCCAGAGCGCGGGACCGCTTCCTGATCGCGCTGCTGGCCTGTACCGGTCTGTGGATCGGAGAGGGAGGAGAGCAGGCCCCCGATCGCTTCGAGGGCCCGCCCGTACCCGATCCGGCCGGTCAGACCTTCAGGATCAGCGCTTCCACCTGTTCGAGCGTTGTCACGCTGGCCTGCGCAGCGGCCCGTACCTTCGCCAGCTTTTCCATCCACTCGATCCGCTGCTGGGCCGGGAGCGGTTCCTCCCCGAGCCGGACGCGCAGGCGGTGCGCCTCCTCGAAGTCCGTCATCAGGGTGTGGGCGGCGTCCACCGCCTTCAGGTAGCTCCCCTCGACGAGTTCGACCCGTGCCGGCAGCTCCCGGCGCAGCGTGGCCAGCTGGTCGCGCGGGTCGGCAGCCGCCTCGCCGTGCGTGGTGGTCACGGCACTGGCGTCCGCCGTGTTCCTGGCGCCCGCAGGCGCGTTGGCAGAGCTTTCCGGCACCGGGATACCGAGGTCCACGGGGAACAGCTCGTCGAACCAGGCCTTGTCGGCGACGTAGCGGGTGGGCCGGCCATCGGCATCCGGAGCGATCACCATTCCAGAGGTGATCGCTGTCTGGTCCGCTTCGGCCCAGTGCTGCTCGCCGTAGCAGATCAGGGGTGTGCCGTCGTCCGGCTCGGGCGGCCGTGGCGCGTCCGGGTGCTCCAGCACAGTCTTCGCGAACGCGAGGAGAAGGGCCCGGCTGACGCCCGGCGCGCCCGCCGTGTACGCCAGCGTTAGGGCGGCGAGGGCGCTCTTGGGGGTGCGGCGCACGCCCTTGCGCCCGGCACCCGCCTCGCTGCCCTGGCCGGGGGTGATGAACGGCTGTGGAGCGTGGATCAGGGCTGGCGCCATCCGCTGGACCAGGGAGGCCCAGGCGGCCGCGTCACCGGCCTCCGCCCCGAGGAACAGCTCCGTGAGCGGCCTCGGATCCTGTCCGGCGCCTTCCCTGGTCTCCGTGGGGCCGAAGAGACCGAGGGCGGAGAGGATGTTGCCCCGGTGCACGAACAGCTGCGCGACGGCGGCGGACCACAGACGCGTACGAGCCTCGGCCGTCTTCGCCCGGATCTGGCTCCATGCCGGCTCCTGCAGCGTTCCCCTGACGACCGGCCAGAACCGCCCGGTGTCACGGACGGTGCGCCCGTTCGTCTTCTGCGGAGTCTCGGGCGGGATCCCGGGAAACACCAGCGCGGTGATGGCGCGCACCGCGACGTCGCGCAGCACGACCGGAGAGACGTCGGCGCCCGCGGGCACGAGCGGCTCCAGCGGTTCGAGCGGCCCATTGACCGTCAGTGCGTCGCGCACCCCCGTCAGATCGAGGAGATCCGCGGCGCGCGCGTCGGGGAACGCCTCGGCGAGCGCGTCCGCGAGGAGAGACTCCCTGGCATAGGCGTCGACGAGCGTTGCGAACAGGGCGATCAGCCGCGCGTCCTCGTCGTAGGGCTGGATGCCGCGCAGGTGGTCGTTGACGTTCAGGGCCCGCAGGACGTGTTCCAGGGCCTCGGGCTTGGTGCAGCCGATCACGATCTCTGCAGACACCGTGGCGATCTTCGCAGCCCTGAGCGATGGGTCGGTCGCCTCCGTTTCCGGCTTCGCACCGTCCCTGTTGAGCCGGGCGGAGAGCCGGTTCAGGATCTCCCGCAAGCTCAGCAGCAGTGGCTCGGGGCCGTCCTTCTTGTCCTTCGGCATGGGCACGAGGGACTGGGGCATGCCCGTGACCAGGTGCTCCGGACGCACCCGGAAGACCTTGAGGCGGGCCAGCGCACGGTTGTTCCCGGTCACGGCGGCCAGCCGCCACAGCTTCGAGACCGTGCCGTCGGAGTCGGTGATCTGCCACTGCTGCAGGACGTTCATGCCCTTGGAAAGCTGGCCCGCGTCCGCGAGGGACTCGGCCAGGTCGTACCCGCGGGTCTTCCCGGCGCGCTCCAGGTTGTCGGCGGCGTACCGCTGCATGTGGACGGCCACCGCATAGGGCTGTTCGGCCAGGGAGAGCGCCGCCTTCGGCTGCCCGTCCTCCTGCACGGCGCGGACGACCGGGCGCGGCCGCCGGTGGCCGAGAGCGGAGAGGAGAGCGTGCTTCTCGCTCTCGAGCTCGTGCACGCGGCGGACAGCGTCCTGGTGCTTCTGCGTGGCCGCAGCCAGCGCCTGTGGCGCGTACGTGTCGTCCCCAGGCGTCCGACGCAGGGCCTCCCGCTCCTTCTCGGTCGACTTCGCGTTCTTCGTGGCATCCTGGAGCGCCAGCTCGGCGGCGACGAGGTCCTCGACGCGCTGGCTGGCCTCCGGCGCGGGCGACGACCAGCAGACGGCGGTCCGGTCGTTGAGGTCCCACGGAACCACTGCGGCGCCGTGGACGTCGCAGGTCAGCAGGAGCACCTGCTCGTCGTCGGCCTGCACGAGCCGGTAGGCGTTGGGCTTGAGGACCTTCCTGCCGCGTAGGGTGGCGATCAAGGCCTTGATCTCGGTGTCCGGGAGCGCTGCGGCCAGACCCTCGAGGATTGCCTGCCGTGGAGGCGGCACGACCCCGTGGTCCGCGCAGGTGTTCTCGATCGCGTCCGCGAGGCGATCGCCCCAGAGGGCGTTGCCGATCTGCGGGTAGATGTCATCGGACCGTTTCACGGCCATGGTGTCGTCCTTCCACCCGGGCGTCCCGGGCGAGCACAGAAGCTCCCGACCATCGGGAGCGTGTCACGCGCCCGAGTGCCGAAGCCTCGTGCTGGCAAGGAATCAGGGCGACACCCGTAGGGTGTGCGTTGGCTCCCAGCCCCGTACGGTCCACCTGCCAGCGTCCGAAGAACCATCAGTCCCAACAGCGCCTCGGTGGCGCCTGGACCTCTCGCAGCTTGCTCCTGCTCCGCCGACGGCGGCATGAGGCGGACGCCGGTGATGAGCCACCGACGTGCATCACAGAACCTGCCACTGCCGTTGACGCAGCGGCGAGCCGAAGGAGCGGAGTTCACCGGATCAGGTGAACGAGCAGCCCAACCAGGCTGTGCGAGGCCCGGGTTGAGATATTCGCGCGCCGACGGTGCGGGAAATGGCTGTCGTGCCCCACCGCTCGCTGGAAGGAAAGTCGGTAGTGGGGCGAGGTGACGTGGTGTGATGCTGGCGGCCGAAGAAGTGTAGCTCAGCGGGCGCCGGGGTGCGGTCGACTTTCGCCGCGCCCGGCACGCCCTGCGGCACGTGAGAGCGCGCCGGGCCCCGGCCGCCCGGACCTGCCCGCTGCCCCGCTCGTTTCCCCGGCCGCAGCATGTTGTCCGGCCTGCGGCCCGCCAGGACGCGGGCCTGGGCTCGTCAGCTTCTGACTCTCCTCCGGCGGGCGCCGTAGGGGCCTGCGCGGCCAGGGCCGCTGGTCGGCCGGCGGGGGTCCTGGACGTCCGTACGCTGGCTGCTCGCGCAGGCGAGGATGCCGTCGCGGCTTGTTACGGCGCTCGCCGACGGCTGACGCTGCTCTGGTCCGAACCACAGGTGAGGAGTTGTCCCGTCCGCCGTGGCCCCGGCCCGGCAGTGGGTAGGGCGCTGGGTGCTGGTGGGGATGTGTCCGGCCCGGCGGCAGCATCGGCCGGGCGCCGTCGGGATGCGCTCAGCATGCCATCGGTCCTTGGGGAGCTCTGTTCGGTCACCTCGTGCTGGCCGTAGCTCGCCCGCGCCGCTCGGCTGTTCCCGCGCCGGCACTGCGGCGCAGACGCTGGCGGGTCTGGATCTGCCGCCGCAGGAGGTGTTGCATCACCTCGACGAGCAGGCGCAGCGGCTGGGTTCGGATCGTATGGCGACGTGCCTGTACGCGGTGTACGACCCGGTGGCGCACCGCATCATCGTGGCGAACGCGGGGCATCCGCCGCCCGTGATGCTGCACGGCGATGGTCGGGCGGAGGTGCTGCGGGTTCCGGCGGGCGCGCCGATCGGCGTCGGTGGCGTGGACTTCGAGGCGGTGGAGCTGGACGCCCCGGCGGGCGCCACGCTGGTGCTCTACACCGACGGTCTGGTGGAGTCGCAGGACCGCGATGTATGGGCTGGCGTCGAGCAACTGCGCGAACGCCTGGCCGCCACCGCCCAACTAAACGATCCGAACCACCCGCTGCCGCTGGAGGCACTGTGCGACGACGTGCTCGCCATGCGCGGCTCCGGCAACTGGGATGACGACATCGCGCTGCTCGCCGCCCGGTTCGACGGGATTCCGCCGAGCGATGCCGCGTCCTGGTATCTGACCCCGGAGCCTGCGGCACCGTCACGGGCCCGCCGGCACGCCCGTAGGGCACTCGCCCGCTGGGGCCTGGAGGAACTGACGGATCAGGTGGAGCTGCTGGTCAGCGAGGTGGTTACCAATGCGGTGAGCTACGCGGAGCGGCCGGTGACGCTGCGGCTGCTGCGCACCAACGTCCTGCGTTGCGAGGTTAGCGACGACTTCCCGCAGCTCCCGCGGCTGCGCCAGGCGCGACCGTTCGACGAGGATGAATGAGGCCTCTACATCGTCAACCGCATGGCGTGGCGCTGGGGGGCGACCCATGCTGAGCATGGGCAAAGTAGTGTGGTTCGAATGCGTGCTACCGACCAGTTCGCAGGCGAATCCGTGACATTACATGCACCACGGCGGCTCGACTTGCCTGTCTGAGCCGTTCAGCGGCGTGCACGACCAGGACCATCCACGCCCCACGCCTCTTGCCAACTCCTTTACATCGAGATGGGGTGCACGTAGCTGTGGGCCGGCCGCTCGGACGGCTGGGCGAGCAGAGAGCTCTCCTGACGCTTGGTGAGAGTTGAGGCGGCCCGTTCGGGTGTTGGCCTTCGTCTTCGTCCCACAGTCACCATGTGCATGCCGGTTAGTGTCCGGCTTTCGCGCTCTGCCCCTCCGGGCAGCCCTGGCTCACCCGACTCCAGCGTGGTCTCCGAGCCCTATGCGCGGTAGGGGGTCGTGCATTTCTGCGATTCCCCTTCAGAGGGAACGGGTCCTGCCTGGCTGCGACTCGCATAGAGAAGAACATCATCCGTACGCTATCCGTACGGTTAACGTGCGCTCTCTGTACGGTCTATGGGGGTAAGGTGTGGGTCAGGAGGTGTTCCATGTCCGAGTTGTTCGACGCGGTCGACGCGCTGGTTGCATCCCGCTCACCGTTGCCGCTGGCGGAGGAGCGCAAGCGGCTGCGGGTCGCGCACGGCCTGACGCTGGACGAAGTCGCCGCTGCGCTGAAGGTGCGGCGGGCTACCGTCTCCAGCTGGGAGTCGGCGAAGAAGCCGACCGAGCCGCGTGGCCCGGAGCGTGAGGCGTACGCGCGGTTGCTGCGGCAGCTCGCGGAGCTCTATCCCGCCCCGGAAGCCCCGCAGGAGCCGGCGGCACCGGCGCCCTCCACGTTCACCGGTGCGGCCGACCCGGCGGAAGCGCAGACCCTGTCCACAGGTCAGGCCCCCGAGGTTGCGGCCACGACGGCAACCGAGAACACCCAGACCCCTGCCTCCGCTCCCGTGGTCACCGCCCCGGCCGCCGCGGCCCGGCCGGCGCGCGCCACCAGGCCGACGTCGACGTCGCGCCGACTGGGTGCGAAGAAGACAGCTCCGGCAGGCCCGCCTGCGGGTGCCGGCGACGCGCGGTTCGAGAACGGGCCGTTGGCGGTGATCGACGTCGAGGACGGGAAGGTGCTGGCGTACTGCCTCGGCGGCCTAGTCCTGGACGTCCCCGCCAAGTCGATCCCGGCCCTGGTGGACTGGACGCTGCGCGAGGCGAAGCTCGGTCAGCCGAAGCTCTCCGGCCCCGGCAAGGACGCCGACCCGCTGCTCGTGCTGACCGAGGCCGCCCTGGAGCGCTACGGCCTCCCGGCCACACTCACTGATGAGGAGCGGCTTGCCGGGCGCCTGCCGGAGGGCCACAAGGTCATCAAGCAGCTCGCGCGTGCGGAGTGGAAGCTGACCAAGCGCGGGTTCGGGCCGTGGGCGCGGATCTATCGCCCCGCGAAGGGCTCGGAGCGGGCCTGCGTGCAGCTGTGTATCCCGTCGTGGCAGGCGTTGGACACCCGGCACTGGGGCGAAGCCGGGCAGCTGGCGTCGGCCGAACTCGCCCGCGTCTTGGGCGTGTATGCGTCCCGAGTGATGACGCCGCGCGGCTCGACCGCCGTCACCGGCCTGGAGCTCATGACGGCGCTGCACCCGGCGACACGGGCCTCCGGACTGGACACTGACGGCAAGCGGCACTCCGAGCACAACCCCGGCTCGCTGGGCAAGGACCCGGTCGACCCGGCACCGTGCGAGGCCCCCGACGGCCACCCCGTCCTCAAGGATCTGCCGCGGTTCCACGTGCGGGGACCTGCGGAGAAGCTCTTCGAGGAGGCCTACGACTGGGCAAGGCCCCTCACCGACGACGAGGTCCTGCGCCGCAACCTCGTGGGCCTGGACGTGAATATGGCGTTCGCCGCCGGTGCCAACGGCCTCAACGTCGGCCTCGGCGCCCCGACACACGTCCGAGCCCCGGCGTTCGACCCGAAGCTGCCGGGCTCGTGGCTGGTGGACCTGTCCCACGTGGACCTGTCGCGGGTGAAGGTTGGCAAGGAGTGGGTGGAGCTGGACGGCTCGCTGCTGCCTTCCCCGTTCACGCCGAAGGGCGACCGCCCGGAGGGGCCGGCCTGGTACGCGACGCCCACAGTCGCCTACGCGGTGGAGCTCGGCTACGAGGTCAAGCCGCTCGAGGCGTGGGTCCGGTACGACAACGGTCGCTACCTGGACGGCTGGTACAACCGGCTGCGCGACGCCTACCTCGCCACGATGGCCGACCTCGGCGTCCACGCCGACACAGAGCCGACCGACTTCCTCGCAGCGATGGACGGCTACAAGGGCCGCGACCCGGAGTTGGCGATCGTCGTCTCGGCCATCAAGGCGACGGTGAAGGGCGGCCTGGGCAAGCTGCGTGAGCGCCCGCGTGGCGAGGGCTGGCGGCCCGGCGAGCCGTGGCGCGCTCTGTCCCGCCCGACGTGGCGGCCGGACATCCGCGCGGCGGTCATCGCCCGCACCCGGATCAACCTGCACCGCAAGATCCTCAAGCACGCGGCGTTCACCGGGCAGTACCCGGTCGCGGTCCTGTCCGACTGTGTCGTCTACGCGACCGACGGTGAGAGTCCGCTGGACTTCCTGCCCTACCGGGAGGGCAGGCCGCTGCCTGGCGGCTTCAAGCTCGGTATCAACCCAGGCCTGGTCAAGCACGAGGGCACCCAGAGCGTCTTGTGGGGCGAAGAGGTCCGCGACCGGTTCAACGCGCCGGAGCTCAACCTCGCCCGGTACATCAAGGACGGCACTGTCACCGACGTCGACAACGGAGAGTAGGAGGGGGCGACGATGAGCCTGTTCGGGGACGGCCTGGACGCCGCCGTGCAGAAGGCGTTCACCCGCCCGGCGCCCAAGAACGCGGGCCCGCAGATGCGCTACCTGGTCAAGCAGATGAAGGGCACCAAGGCGGTCGCGCAGATGCTGCGGATCTCCCAGCGCACCGTTGAGCGGTACGTGAAGGACCAGATCAAAAAGCCCCGCCCGGACCTTGCCGCACGGCTGGAGCGCGAGGTCAAAGCGCGCTGGCAGCCGCAGATCAGGGCCAAGGCCAGGGCGAAGGCGGCCTCCACGGGCGGCATCGTCATCGACGCCCGCGCCCGCATGGGCTACACCGCGCCGATCGGATCCACGGACCAAGACCGCATCCGCCACCTGACCGTCGCCCTGCCCCCGATCTACGCCGCCCGCCTCTTCGACGCCCAGGAGCAGGGTGTCAGCGACGCCCGCCTCCAGGAAATCGCCGCCGAAGCGCTCAAGGAGGTCTACTTCCAGGACGGCGCCCGCCGCGCCGGCTCCCTGGAGGAGGTGCGGTTCACGGACATCGAGCACCTCGAGTTCGAGCTGTAGCAGCCGCGCCCGGACAGCCGCCAGCCCCGGACCGCGCATCGGTCCGGGGCTGGCATCTTTCTGCCTGTAGGGGAGGAGCAGGAGGCTCGTGCCGCGTTGCAGGCTGGGTTCGACGCGGCAGCCGCCGGTGCGGAGGCGGCGGGGGAGCAAGGACTTGACATCGGGACTCGCCACCTGCTCACCCTGGGGGCAGCCCTGGCCGACCGGACCGCGTGCGACGTCGAACTCGCCCTCATCGGCAACACGGCCCAGGTGGCTGAGACCGTACGCGCCTTGGACGTGACGATGAAACCGCAGCCCGGCTGCGCGCTATTGACCAGGCCAGCGGCACGCGTACCTGCAGGGCTCTTTCACACCGATGTCCGCGGTACGGGTGGGAGAACCGGACGGCGCGGGGATACAGCAGGAGTACGCGGCGTGGCGGGAGACCGAAGAAGCCGCAGCGTGTCCTGGGGCGACGAAGGGTCAGTTCGCTCGGTCGAGGAGTGCCGACCGTTTCTGGGCCAGTACGAGACACGGATGGGATGTCGGTGTGGGCTCGGGCGCTCCTCGCGGGCCGTGTGTGCCGACACCGGCACCGTGAACTGGACCAGCGAGGCGGGAAGCAGCTGACGACATTCCATCTGGGTGCCGAGCAGCGCAGAGGGTGCGGACATGCGTCTGCGGGGGGTGCCCCACGTGTGAGGCACCCCCGCAGATGACCTGGTTCAGATCGTTGAGCAGCAGCTCCGCGACACTGACCGCCCTGCCTCGCACCCTGCCCGGCTGCGGGCGATGCTGGTGCGGGAGATGGCCCTGACCGGACGCGGGCTGGGTAGCTGACGGTGTTAGCAGTTGGCCAGCGGTGTCTGGAAGATTTTCTGGCCCTCGACGCTCAGGAGCCCCACGGTGGGGGAGCACTGGGAGATGGCGGAAGGGTGCCAGGTGCTGGTCTTCCGGGTGCCGGAGGTCTGGGTGAACCTGCTGCCCCAGGTGGTCTTGTTCTTGTAGGAGTACCCGAGCTTGCCGGCGATCTTGTTGCCGCTGGTCTTCTGGTAGTAGGAGACGACCTCGAATCTGGGGCCGTTGTTGAACTTGTAGTGGAACAGCTCACCGCTCGACAACGTGGTGCAGGCGGCACCCGGCCCTACCTTGCCGTCGCCGGGGCAGCTGGCAGCCGCAGCGGTTGCTGCGGCGGGCGCGGGGGAGGCATGCGCGGCACCCGTGGAGGACGCCACTGTGAGAAGGGCGATTGCCGAGGCAGCCATGCCTCGTACGGCGGTGGAAGCTGAGATGCGCATGAGCTCGTCCTCAAAGTGAGTGGGGTGGTGAAACCGGACGCAGAGTCGGATCAATTGGTTTCTGTGATCGTCTCTGTGACGGTCTCGCCTTCGGCGGAGGGCGGTTGGATCTCCTGGTTTTGGGTGGCGCGTTGGGCGACCTTGCCGGTGGAGGCGTCGACGTAGACGGGTTCCAGCTGCATGGTCGGGTCGTCTGTGGCGAAGGTGGTGATCCACTGGGTCCGCCAGTGGCCGTCGCGCTGTACGGCGAGGAGTTCGCTGTCAACGGCGTGGAGGCCGTCGGCGCCCTTCGGGCGTTCCACATGGGCGAGGGCCGTCTTCTGGGCGGCCTTCTCGGAGATGGTGGCCCGGGGCAGGGTGGTGGGGTCCGGTGTGGTGTTGACGAGCATCTGGGAGATGCGGCCGGCGGTGTTGATCTGGATGTCGAGGCGCATCGGCATGAGCACCCCGTCCGCATTGCGGCGGCGCCAGCTGGCGATCCAGCCGAGTTCGGCCTTCTCTCCCACAGCTGTGACCTGAGGGTCTGCACCCTGCAGTTCGCGAGGGTAGTGCTCCTGGGCGTAGCGGCGGGCCAGAGCGAGGGCATCATGTTCGCCGGCCGGCTTCTTGCGTGTCCCGGGGATGGGGAAGCTGTTCTCGGTGATGACGCTGGAGTCTTCGAGGGTGACATTGAGGTGCGCGGCGTCAGGCCAGGAAAGCTCGGCAGAGCCGTGGTCAAGGGTGATGAACAGGCTGTCGGGCACGTCTTCCGTACCGGCGGAAAGCTGAACGTTGGCGATCTCGTAGCGTTCGCCGAATGCCTGGCGGATCGCCTGGGTGGCCGCCGCCTTCTCCTTGCTCCCGGTGAATTGCAGGCTGGTCGCGTCGACGGCGGTGGGGGTGATCCACGCGAGCCATACCACCGCGGCGCAGCCCAGGCCGATGCCTGCGCCGATCGCGGTCGGTCCCGCCTGAGCCTTCGGCGCGTTCACATGGCGCCCGGCGAAGTGGAGGAGGGCCCAAGCGAGGAGGAGGCCGACCACCGCGCCAAGGGTGTTCATCTCCACGTCGCTGCTGTCACATCCGCGGCTGATGCCGGGGACGAGGGTCTGGAGCAGTTCGGTGGCGATGGTCAGCAGCACGCTTCCCGCCAGCACCGGCAGCAGCGTGCGGAAGGCCATCACGCCGAAGAATCCGATGGGCAGGAACAACAGGATGTTCAAGAGCCCCTGTTCGGTGGCGAAGGGCTCGGCGAAGTTCCGGTTGATGATGCATGCCCCCGTGCCACCGGAGCCGGCCGGGCCACCGCTGGGCAGGAACAGGGTCAGAGCGAGTTCCGTGCTGACGGCGCCCACGAACGCGGCGACGGCCCACGGCCGCCGGGAGAAGCGTCGGCCGAGGACGTACCCCACGGCGGCAAGAAGAAGTACGGAGATTGAGGCGAAGGCAATGAAGCTTGCCTTGCCTTGAAACACGGCAGTGAGCACGGGACTGCTTCACCCATCCTGGAGAAGTCGCGCGTGGCCTGCGTGAACGGCGCGGACCACGCGCGGAGCGATCAGCTGTTGCAGGTGGTAAGCGGCGTCTGGTAGGTCTGCTGCCCGTCGACCGACAGCAGCCCCACAGTGCTGGAGCAGTACGTCACGCCCGACCAGGTGTTTCGCTTCGTCGTCCCGCTGGACTGGGAGAAGTGCGAACCCCACTGCTGTTTACCGGATTTCGTGAAGCCCAACTTGCCGGAGATCTTCGAACCGCTGGTCTTCACATACCAGGTGGCAGCTTTGTCGTTGGTGTACTTCTGGTGGAACAGCGCACCGCCGCTCAATGATGTACACGTGTAGTTACGCGAGATGTGGCCATCACCGGGGCAACCCGCGGCTGCGAGCTTCGCACTTGCCGCTGCCGGGGGAGCGGCGTCCACCGCGTACGCCGCGCTGGACATCGCTATGGACGCCAGCACCATTCCCGAAACGGCCGCCGCGCGTGCAGCCTTCTGCATCATCCGCACTGTCATGTGAGCTACTCCTCCTGAATCGGCATCGGGAGGAGAGCCAGCTGTCGCTGGCCCGGTCAAGGCGGCGCCCTCCCCCCAGGGCAAGCGACCGAGCCGTTCACAGGCCAGATCGCCACGTCGTCGCTCTACGTTCCGGACTGAGCACAGACCGCAGAAGCGTTCGGCGACGGCCCAGAACGTATCAACCGTGAACACCGCATGAGAGGGCAGAACGGTGGGTTGTATCAGGTTCACGCCATCTTGTGCCGCTACCGATCATTTAGATCCACCTGCCGGTAGCGAAAGAGCCGCCTGTGCAGGGGGTATGTGGCGCCGATGAGAAGTTTCGCGAATGGCCAGAAGAAGGTGAAAGTGATCAACATCGCCGAAGACGCGCGGGCGGCCAGGGGATGCCGGAGATGTCTGCCGAGGCAGCAGGCCAAGGACGGCACCATCAACGAACTCGCGGACGCCACAGAGCAGCGACTCGGGCATCAAGACAGACTCCATGACCGCACGCCGGAGACGTCGCCGCACCGCCTGGGATACCCGGGGCCGGCGCTCACCCTGACGAAGGCGGCGCCGATACAGAGATCTCCTGGAGCCCCCGTCACCGTGATGCTGCGCCGCTCGTCACCGTCGTCCTTGGTGCGGGCCCCACCCACCCCACCCGGGGCTGGGTGGCGAGGTTACCGGACCGTTGCCTCCGGGGGCGGTGCTCGCCTCCGCAGTCCCGCACCTGCAGTAGCCACCCGCGGCACCCGGCTCTTGGAGCCGGGTAGAAAGTGCATCTCCTCGAAGGCGTCGGCAGTTACCTCGGGAGCCAGCCGTCGCTGACACCTTCTTGCTGAGCGCCGTAGCTGCCACGGCCGACAACGAAGCGCACTGGCTCCGGAAGCGTTGTGCGTGTAGCCGTCCGTTGTCAGCGCGGCGCGGAAGCGGCTGTCGAGGTGAGAGCGTCAACGGTGCTGGAGAGATGCCCGGCCCATGAGCCGTGGCCAGCCGTCACGATCTCGATGATGCGGGTCGACCGAAGATCCACTGTTCCTGCGCCTTCGTGGTGTTCCGCAACGCGATAGCCAGCGCGGCGCCCGAGCAGGCGATGACGATCCACCACCTGGGCACCGAGGGAATCCCCGAGATCGCGGTGGCGACCACAGACAGGACAACGCTGCTGAAGGCGAAAACCCGGGCCGCAGAGCGATTCCTCTCGGTGCGCCGCCGCCAAGCCCTCTCCAGGCTCTGCCACTCAGCGAAGGCCCAGTCACGGAGCCTAGGTGCCGCATCACTGCTCCCCATGATCTGATGGCGCACTGGTGCGAGGCTCACCAAATCAGGTAGCCACCACGGTGGCCTGGAAGCGGCCCGTCTTGCCCGGGAGAGACGTGGCGGTGTCCGGCGTGTTGTGGGGCAGGACGTCGTCGGCGCGGACCAGGTCGGCGAGCATCCGGTAGGGCGCTGCCGACTCAGCAACTTGCCGCCGCCTACCGCACCTACGCGCAGAAGACTGAGGGCCTGCGCAAGGACCTGGAGCACACAGCTGAGATCGCCGCCGGCGTCGCCGTGGTCGGCGTGGCCCTGACCTTCTTCACCGTCGGTGCCTCCGACGCGGTGGCCGCAGGCGGGGAGGCGGCGTTGATCGCTGAGGCCGGTGCCGCCGCCGCGGCCATGACCGCCGAGGTCGAAGCCAGCGCCGAGCTCGCCGTCCTGGCCGAGGCCGCCGCCGTGGACTCTGCGGCAGCCCGCATCGTCATCCCCACAGCGACCACCGCCGCCATGACACTGGCCGCAACATCTGCCGCAGCCAGCACCCCTACGCCAACCGGCGGTCTGCGCCCCTGCCCCGCTCCCCGAACAGTGCCTTCCCGCCCCTGTCGTCTGCCGGCCAGCAGCAGATGCACGGGTGGATGAACCAGATGGACGCCGACGGCCGCACGAGCCCTGCCGTGCGGCCGACCGGCAAGAAGCCGGAGATCGACGCCCGGCGGGCCTATCGGATACGGGTGGCCAGCTCCACGGAGTACAACCTCTACACTCCCGTGACCACGGGCAACGGACGCGAACGGGAATGAACGCCGACGGCGTACGTGCCGAGGACGGCGCTGCGATCGACGCCAAGTACATCGGCCAGCAAAAGAGTTGCCGCTCACCCCTGCGGGTGGGCAACGTCGACAACGTCCCCGACTTCGTCTACGAGTCGACGATGAAGAGCCAGGAGGACGAGGCACGACGCTACGCCGAGGCCTTCAAGGACCCTCGCAACAAGGTCAACCACCTCGAGGTCATCACCAACGACGAGAAGGCCGCCGCGTACTACGACGCCATGCTGGCTGCCGAACACGTGCCGGGCGAGACCCGCATCGAGAAATAGCCACCACCGGAAAAGGGACAAGCCCGTGGGAAACCACTACTACATCAGCGCCGACCGGCAACACGGCGCCTGCTGGACGTTCACCGCCGAACACCTCGCCGCCACCGCCACCCGGATCTGGCCCGGCACGACCGTCGACACCTACGACGGCCACACCACCGAGCTGCAGATCCACCTCGACGACACCACACTCACCTTCACCTTCGACGACGAGTACAACGTGCTGCGCCTCCCCGACCACCAGGACCTGGAAGTGCCGACCCGCATCATCCACCGCCTCCTGCGAGAGCTGGCCCCCGATGTTCCGGCCATGTGGTGGAGCGAAGCCGATGCCACCTTGGAACCCGTCGACCTCTCACCCGACCCCGAGCCCTTCGCCCAGTCCTTCGGCGGCTGACACCGGCTATGAACGACGGGCACGGCCCTGGTCATGGACACCGGCCCATGCAGGTCGCCTCTGCTGTCGGTTTGTGGGATGAGGCGCTCGTGGTTGGTCGCCGCGCGGCGTTTGCATGGCTCCCTGCGCCGTTCCAGCGGTTGTCAGCGGCCGCCTGCAGGCGGCCGCTGACGTGTACGTGAAGTGCGGTTCAGCTGAGGCCGGTCTGCGACAGGGCGGTGGTCCAGTCGGTGGCGATGGCCGTGCGGGCGGCGTCGAGCTTGACGGTGCCGTTGCACACCGCGGTCTTGAGCTTGTTTTCGACGGAGTCCTTGCTGGCCGCCGGCTGGGTGCCGTAGCGGGGCTCGGGCCAGAGGTTCTTCGGGTCGCGGGGCGCCCCGCCCAGCTCGAGGGGGATGAGGTGGTCTTCCTCGTAGTCGGCGGTGCTGGTGTCCGTGTAGCCGTACTCGCCGATCTGCTGGACTTTCAGCGGGTTGGTGTAGGAGGTCGGCGGGCGGACCGTCGAGGTCCACCCAGGCACACAGATCGTCTTGTCGATGGTGGACTGGGTGACGTCCGGGTTGTTGGCGCCGGGCTGGCAGCTGGCGTCCGGCAGCGGCAGCCGTGACTGCGAGCACGTGGTGGCCACTGTGGCGGTCGTGGCGTGCGCGCTGGCGGTGGTGACGATGAACCCTGTCGCGGCGAGCGCGAGAGCGGCGGCCGCGGAGGCGATTCGCGTGTTCGCATGGGGGCTCCGAGGTGAGGCCCGGCAAATTCCGGGGCGTGAAGCCATACCAGCAACACCACGGTCTATGCGGGTAGGGAAACGACTAGGTCCTTCCGCAAACGTGACCGCTCACTGGGCTCCCGTTGGTCAACTCATGGCCGACCGCGGGTACTCGGAACACGCCCGCCGCCCGCCTATGCGCCGCCGGGCCCCGGCCGTCCGGCCCAGGTGTTGCTGGCCATGGCGTTGGTGACGCACCACGTCGATGTTGACCTTCGAGTTGGTTGAAGCTCAATGATGGTGAGGTGCCAAATTCCGAGCTTATGCCTATCGGGGTCTTTGCCCAGCGCAGTGGCCTGACCTCCAGCGCGTTGCGCTTCTACGCCGATTCCGGGCTCCTGCGCCCTGCCGAAGTGGACCTGGTCACGGGCTACCGCTACTACGACGTCGACCAGGTGGCGCGGGCGATCACACTGCGTCGGCTCCGCGAGATCGCCATGCCGCTGGCTGCGGTCGAGGCGGTCCTCGGCACCGGGGCCGACGAAGCGGTGCGGCTGCTCGACGAGCATGTCGCCAAGATCGTCGGGGATGCGACGGCGGCAAGGCAGAAGGCTGCGGTCATCAAGTCCACGCTCGGCGGCAACATGCCCGGTCTACTGATAGCCACGCTGAAGGGGCCCGTGCTGGCTGATGCAGTCGAGCAGGTTCTGACCGCGACCGCGCACGAGCCAGGGATGGCGGTGCTCGCCGGCCTGCACATCGAGGCGAGTGACGAGGCGATCGCCCTGACGGCGACCGACCGGTACCGGCTCTCCACTCGGACCCTGGTGCCAGCGCGGCCGGCGGAGCAGACCTGGGCCGGCACGGTCGACGGCAACGACATCCGGGCCGCGGTCGCCGACATTCGGCGCAGCGCGGAGGTCCGCGTCGAAGGGGTGCCGCACGGGGTCCGGCTGCGCATGCCCGAGCGGGAGGACCGGCACTGCCGGATACGGCCCGAGGAGTTCCCCGACCACCAGTTGATGCTCGCATCCCTGGGTGAGGCCACCACCCGCGCGACGGTCGCGAAGGACCTGCTGTTGCGGGCCCTGGAAGAACACCCCGGCGAACACCTCACACTGCACATCACCGATCACAGCGTGAGCGTCCGGCCCCCGAACGGCGAGCATCCCGGAATCCCGCTCTCGGCCACCGTGACGGGCGAGGCCCTCCAGATCCGGTTCGAGATGACCACGCTCTATCCCGCCGTGAGCACGGCGATCGGCCCCGACGTGATGCTCGACATGAGGGGACACGACCAGCCCGTCACGATTCGCTCCGCCGACCGCGGCGATCTCACCACCCTGGCCATGCCCATCAAGTTCGACCACTCAGCCTGACAACGACAACGAGGAACAGTTCATGCCTACAGCACCTGCCAGCCCCGATCCGACCATGGAAGCTATCGGTCAAGCCGTCGTCGAAGGCCGAACGGGAGACGTCCTTTCCGCCCGCCACAAGCTCCTGAACCTGTGGTCGGCGATCGGCGTCACCGGCGATCCACTGCACCGTTGCTCACTCGCCCACTACCTGGCGGACCTCTACGAAGACCCCGCCCAGGCCCTCGCCTGGGACATCCGGGCCCTGGACGCCGCCGACGCCGTGACTGAACAGCGCGTCCAGGAGCACCACACCGGCCTCCATATCGCCGGGTTCTACCCCTCCCTCCACCTCAACCTGGCCGACAACTACCGCCGCCTCGGGTCCTTCAATGCGGCCACCGAGCACATCAACGCAGCCAAAAAGCACGCCCCCAGCCTCCCCCAGGACGCCTACGGCGCCTCCCTGCGCACCGCCCTCGACGAGGTGGCAGAGGCCATCTCCCAGCGGAACACCGCCAAGCGGCCCTCCGCACCCGGTCCCACTGCGTGACGCACCGAAACGCGCCCCTCACCGTCGAGGGCGCCGTCGACTGGCCGAGCGCTGCCGGACAAGGCCGATTGCGCGTCGCAGCCGAGATGGGGATCTCCCGCGCGTGCGCATCGAAGTGGGTCAATCAACATCGCAGCCACGGCGAACTTGGGCCCCCGATGAGCCCAGAAGATCAAAACGCTGACAAGAACATCCCAGATCCGCTACAGAGAGCTACTTGTCGCTTCGCCGTAGCTTCGGGAGAACAGGGCCAGGATCCCCGTGGTTCACGGAAACCGAAGGTTCCTCAGCTTGAACTCACGGGTCCACCGGTGTGCTTCAGGTCGGTGCGTCCGTGGGTTCGGTTGGAACACGAGGACGCTGTGCGAGCCGAAGAGCTTCGGCTGTTACATCGGCGTCGACCTGTGCTGGTGTTCTGTCGCCGTATTCGAGGATGTCGTACTCGTCGTCCAGCTCGGCGATTCGTTCGGCCAGGGCCAGTTCGTGCCCGAAGCGCTGGTGGACCCGGAAGGCCAACTCTCGTGGTGTCAGCTCGCCGGCCAGCATCCGGGCGGCGAGTGCTCGTGCGGCGGCTTCCTGCCCGGCATCGCTGCCCACCGGGTAGAAGATGAGGCCCAGTTCGTCGAGTGCAGGGGGAAGCAGGTCGAGGACGTCGTAGTTCGCCTCGGCACGTGTGCAAGCGGCCAAGATCCTCAGCGTAGGGCTGTCGAGGCCAGCAACGAGTGCATCACAGGCAGCGATGACGACGTCGGTTGCGTGGATCTCGCCGACGCTCCAGAGAGCGGCACGGTCCTGAAACTCGCGGGCGGCTGGTTCGGTCGACGGCATGGGGCCATGATCTCGTCATGGGGTTAAGCACGTCGAGCGGGTTTCATTGTGATGCCTGCTCGGCAGATTCTCCCAGAAGCGCGCGTGCTGAGTCTGCGTAGCGGATGGCGGTCTTCTCGTCGATGCCGAAGACGAGCGCGAGGTGGAGGGGGCGGAGTCGGCGCTGTGGGTAAGGGCCTCTTCGCTCGCGGTCGACGCGGAACTTTTCCAGGGAGCTACGGCTCTGGATGGTCAGCGAAGATACACGCGTGCGCACGCTCCCGGCATCGCCGTAACGGTTGTGTGTGCAACGAGGACTGAAGCCAGCTCGGCCAGGCACTAACGGGCCCCGAGCAAGAGAGCCGTCTATGCAGTCGCGTGCTTGCCGCCGACGTGGTGTGGATTGTGAGAGGTAAGCGGTGTGCCCGACGCCCGAGACGGAGCGTCGTGCTTCATGTCGGTTTGTGCCGCACGAAGCACGTGATGGAAGCAAGCCACGTTCCGACGGTCCGAAACAGCATCGGTTCAGCTCAGCATAGCCTTGCTGGATGGGATGGGGATCATTGATAAGTACGTTATTGGGGGCGCTGATCGGTGTCCTGTCGACACTGGCCGCCGACTGGTCGCGGGCGAAACGAACCCGTCAGGACAATGACCAGAACGTCCGACGTCAACTCTATGCGGACTACCTTGCCGCGCTCGCCCAGACCAGGAACCTCCTCCGGCTCGCAGCCCGGTCCCGCGGCACGCCCCTTGAGGAGAGGGCCCGCGAAGCCGTGGAGGCATTCCGTGACGGAAATGCCTACGAACTGCGGTACCAGGTCGCTCTCGTAGCCCCCACAGCCGTGGTCGATGCCTCGACCACGGCATTTCGCGCTTTGCGGGACCTGCGCGACCTGATCGAGGAAGGCGCCACCCATACAGACCAGAACTACCTTGGGCTCCGAGATCACTGGGAAGACTGCTTCGCGGAACTCCGTACCGCAATGAGATGTGACCTCAATAGGCCAGGAGGGTAAGGGGAGTCCCTTTATCGGCGCGCTGCCTTCATTGACGAGACCACGGAGTTGACGTCCGCCGTGGCATCTCGCAGGAATTCCTTTTCGCCAGCCACAGTGAAGTAGCCCGTCCTCAGGGCGCGCACAGCACGACGAAGCGAGCTCTCGACGCGGGTCCGGCCCGGCGCGGACGACGCCTGGCCCCAGCATTCCGCCTCTCTGCCTGTGCCACTTCCGGCCGTTCAAGCGCCGCCCATAAGCGGCCACTCGCCAGACGCGAGTGACCTGCCCCGTCTTGGTGTCAGCTGCGCTGCTCCCCCCTGGAAGGGGGGAGCAGCGCAGCTCGTTCCTCCAGCACGACATCGACATCGCTCGGCATTCGTGCTGAGCCTGGAACATCACCCTGCATACGTACTTGTGAGCTAAAAATGGATATGCATTCTATTTAGGTGAATTGTCAGATCCTTCCTCTACCGTCATGAAAGTCGTCGCATCCGGGTCGCCGGACGGGGCTGCTCGCCCCTGCCCGGAGGCAGGCAGGGCGAACGGCGCCTGCGCCAGAGCGCGTTCCAAGGGGAGAGGGAGTACACGTGGCCGAGGACTGGTGGAGCTTTCTGGAGACCGACATGTTCGACGTCTTCACCGACGGCAGACAGGCCGGGAGGCAGCGGCTGACCGGTGCCGTACTCGCCGCTCTGCTGGTGGCGAGCAGCCGCGGACCCATGTGGGCCCTGTCCGACATCAGGAAGCTGCTGACCGAGGTGGGCTACGAGGACGCGGTCGGCAACGAGGCCCTCATCGAGGTCCTCGA
This sequence comes from Streptomyces sp. NPDC014733, assembly GCF_043083385.1. Classification (NCBI taxonomy): domain Bacteria; kingdom Bacillati; phylum Actinomycetota; class Actinomycetes; order Kitasatosporales; family Streptomycetaceae; genus Streptomyces; species Streptomyces sp. NPDC014733. The sequence goes on from NZ_JBIBYO010000026.1 coordinate 21,101, forward strand.
GGCCCTCAAGGAACACGGCTATGCCACGCCGGGCGTCGACCACACTGCGGCCGTGGAGAGCCTCAGCGACGGACGACGGCGCCGCGAGGCGTGGGCCCTCACCCGGCAGGGCCGGGTGGTCGTAGCCGGCGTACGGGACATCGCCCGCCGGCTGAATCGGACCCTGCGGCTCCCACCGCGTCTGCTCGACGCCATCGAGCAGACCCTCCAGACCCTGCTGCAGCAGTACCACGAGGACGCCGAGATGCTGGACCCCACCCTGGACCAGGTCCGCGCACACCTGGAGCAACTGCAGGAGGCAGGCGGGGACTTCTACAGCGCAGTCGGCGCGCTCGCCCAGGGAGACGTCACCGACGACGTGGTGTTCACCACCAGCCGCCGCCACATCCTCCTGGCCCTGCAGCACTTCGCACGCCGCACCGAGCAGGCCCTCGATCAGGTCAGGGTGGCCTTCGGCGCACTGGCCGAAGTGGGCAGCGGGAACGTCGTCCGCCGCGCCATCGCCGGCGCGGGCATTCTCGACCCGGCCGAGCAGCAGGCGTGGACGGCCGACCGGGAGCGCGACTTGGCCGACCTCGAGGCGTGGTTCGTGCCCCACGGCTCGATCGAGCGCCTGGTCGACGCGGCGGCAGACGCCATCCACGCCCTACTGGGAGCCATCGACCGGCGCTTCTACGCGAGCGCGCGGGGCAGCGACGTCGGCGGGGACTTCCGCCAGATCGCCCGGATGCTCCACGCCCAGCCCACCGAGATCGGAACCCAGAAGGTGTTCGCAGCGGCCTTCGGGATCTGGCCCGCCCGTCATCCCGTGGAGGCCGTCGAGGAGTCCCTCGCCCCGCACCACCCGGCCAGCAGCGCGGGAGGACACGCCGTCAGACTGGTCCTGCGGCCCCACGACCGCGGCACACGCTCCACCGGCGCACCCCGCAAAGTCGCCGACCTCACCGAACGGCGACGAGAGGCAGAAGCCGCCAACGACGCCGACATCGCGCGCACGGAAGCGATCGCCAGAGCACTCGCGACGCCTGGAGCGGTCCCCTTGACCCACTTCGCCGGACTGGACACCGACCACGCCGAAGTCCTTGTGGACTTGATCGAGGAAGCCCTCGACAGCTTCGACGACGCAGAGGGCATGGGCAGAGCGGCCACGATGGGGGCCGAGCTGACCCTGTGGGTCGGCACACCGGGCCGCCCCGTGAGCGTCGTGCTGCAGGAAGGAGAGCTGACCGCCCCCGACCTCCTCATTCACATCAGGTGCGCCTCGCCCCGAGAAGGGGGCGAGGCGGCATGACCACCACAGCCCCAGCCGGCGACCAGCCACCGCTCAGCCCCGAAGCCTCACCGGTAGTGGCGGCACTTCTCGCCCGCCAGATCCTGGCCGAGGAGGACGACCCCGAGCAGTTCCGCCTCGCCTGCCACCACCGCCACGAGCTCACCCACTGGTTCAGCGAACACTCCGGCTGGCGGTTCCACGTCGAACGCCAGGCAGGCATCTGCCGCCTGTACAAACGCCGCTTTGACCCGCCGGCCGGCCGCGTCCCCCTCGTGCACCGCAGCAGGCCGTCCGCCCGCACACCCGTGCCCCCTCTCGTGCAGATCCTGACCGCACTGATCTGCGAGCAGATGTGGCGCGCCGCCCAGACCACCTTCAACCACCTCCAGCGCGCCGTCATCCAGGCATGCGGCACCGAAGCCCCAACCGCCCGGCTGCCCCGCTTCCAACCGGGCGCCCCCGCAGGCCAGCGGCAAGCCACCGCCGCCGCACACCGCATGGCGTTCATCGACGCGCTGCGCCTGCTGGAGTCCTGGCACCTCCTCGCCTTCGACCAGCCCCTGAACGTCCTCGAACAGGGCACGGACGCAGACCTGGCCATCACCGCGCGCCGTGAGCGCCTCGCCCTCCTGATCGCCTGCCCGCCCCCCTCACTCCTCCCGATCGACCTCGACGACCCCAACAGTCACGTCACCGCCCTCTGCCCGGACCAGGCACCCCCGCCCGAGGGAGCGCCCCCCGTCGACACCGCACGCCACCACCGCCGCACGGCACTGCGCGCCGTGCTGGACGACCCCGGCCTCCCACCCGACCCCGCCACCGGGCCAGGCGCCTACCTCTCCTCCTGGAGCGGCCGCGAGCAGGCACTGAACGTCGCCGCAGCCGCCGGACTTACCTGCACGGTCCGCCAGGACTGGTGGATGACCACCGACCCTGCCGGACACACCACGGACCTGGCCTTCCCCCAACGCCGCACCGTCGAGCAGCAGGCGGCCCTGCTCCTGCTCCACGCCCTCACACGCAGGGACGACCCGCTGGCCTGGTTCGGCCTCCACTGGGCCAGCGACGCACTCGCCGCCCATCTCCGCCAGCGGCCGTGGTGGGCCCGCAACTACCAAGGCGCAGGCAAGGCCAGAACCCTCGCCACAGCAGCAGTGCACCACCTGCTCTCCATCGGCGCGTGCACCGCCGACCCGCCGCCCGGCACCGGCTGGCAGCCCACCCCAGCCGCCCACCTCTGGCAGCTCAGCATCACCAACGCACCCCGCTCCCACTCCGCCACCCCAGCCCACGAGGAAGACAGCCGAGATGACTGACACCCCCCGCCGCCACCGCCTCGCCGACACAGCAAGACCGTTCACCGACACCCCGACCCTCGACCCGCACCCCACCGCCAACGGGCGATGGCAGCCCACCCGCGCCGGAGCGGTCAACTCCTGGCTCTGGACCGACGAGCAGTTCGCCTACGCAGGCGGCTGCCTTGCCATGGTCGGCATGAACGGCTCCGGGAAGTCCCTGACCAGCGCCATGCTCTGCCCGACCTTCATCGACGGCAACGTCACCGCCAAGAACCTCTCCGCCGCCGCAGAGGTCGCCGGGACGCTCACCTCCATCCACACGCTCGGCAGGCCCGGTCCGCCCAAGAGCGGCACCTGGTGGCAGGAGTACGGACGAACCGACCCCGACGGCCCGCACACCAGCACGCGATGGCTCACAGCCGGGCTGTGGCTGCACAGCGGCGGAGGCCAGCGCAACACCCTGGACCGGGCCTGGTTCCTCGTCCCCGCCCGCGTTCACGCCCAGCTCATCCTCGAACGGGACGGCATGCCCGTCACCATCACCGACCTCGCCGCCCAACTGGAAGCACTCAACGGCCTGCTGTTCACCTCGTCTCCCCGCCTGGAACAGCAGTGCCGGGACCACACCTCCGTACTGCGCAGGGAGGAGGACTACCCGGAGACAGTCCGGGAGCGGATGTACCAGCCGCTCGACGGAACCCAGACCGATGCCCTCGCCACCGTCCTGCGCGCCCTGCGCAGCGTCCAGGCCGGAGACAAGATCAGCCCCCGAACCATGGAGGAAACCCTCACCTCCGCACTGCCCGCCCTCGAAACCCGCCGCGTCCAAAGCCTCGCCGACGCCCTGAGCAAAGCCGAACAACTTCAGGGCCACCTGCAAGCAGCACGCACCGAGCGCGGCATCCTGTCCGACGTCCGAGCCGCCTACCGCCGCTACGTCGCGGCTGCCGCCACCACGACCGCCACGAACTACACCACCCGCCACACCCGGCACGCCGCAGCCCTCACCGCCCGCGACCAGGCACTCAACGCAGAGGCTCTCGCCAAGGAGCGGCAGAGCGAGGCCACTGCGGCCCTCCACGAGGACGAGAAGCGCGCAGAGCAGCTGCGCGCCACGATCCGCACCCTGGAGAACCGGATCGCCGGCCACCCCGGAACGAGCCTCGGAGACCTCAGCCGCAACGCCCAGGACTGCGAGAACCGTGCGGCCGACAGCCTGCAGCACGTCAAACAGGCAGAAGCCGTCCACCAAGATCACCAGAAACAGAGCGCAGCCGCCCGGCAGACAGCCCACCAAGCCCTCGCAGCCTGGGCCAAGACGACACACGACCTCGGCAGACACGCCCAGGACCTGGGCGCCGCACCTTTTCACGAGCCGCTGGCCAGCGCTCTCGAAGAAGCCCGGCAGCACCAGAAGCCCGCCGACAGCGACACCGCCGTAGCAGCCCGCGAAGAGGCAGCAGCCTGGGGCCGCGCACAGTCCCAGGCAGCCGAGCGCGTCCAAACAGCGCTGGAGCTCCTGGCCGACGAGCAGGACAAGTACGGTGCCGCGCAAGAGGACTACGAGGACAAGCGGCGGCACGCCGAAGCAGCATAGACGCACGCCCACGACGCGACCGACGCTCTCGAACAGACCGAGGAAGCCACCCGTGCCGCGTTGGCGCGGTACAGCACCCGCCTCAAGCGGCTCCCGGCGCTCCCGGACGACCTGTGCAACGCCACCCCGCTCGACGCGGACGCCATCCGCGCCTGGGTGGGCGAACAGGCCGCGGACACCCTGACCAAGCTCGACGTCCGGGCCTGCGACGAACGGGCAGGCGCCCGATCCCAGGCCGCAGACGAAGCAGCCGCGCGTGCCGCCGAAGCAAGCGAGCTTGCTTCCGGGGCGTCTCGAGGAGCCGCCGCCATCGCAGACTCGCTAAGCGGCCAGGCCGGTGCGCTGGCCGACACGCCAGGCTCCCTGCACGCCCTCCTGCATGCCGTCTACAGGGCCACCCGCACCGCATCACCAGGACCCGACTCCACGAGAACAGGCCCCGGCGACACGGACCGGCCCTCCTCGACACCCTGGAGAAGGCCGCCCGCGACGACCTCGGCCGCCGTCGGCTCCTGATCCACCAGGCCGGCCGCGACCTCACGGAAGCCGCACGCGCCCAGGAGCATGCCACCGCCACCCACGCCCACGCCCGCCAGACACGAACCCTCGCGAACACCGCAGAGGCGGCAGCCCGCGAGGCACGGAGCGCCGCGGACCAGGAAGCCCATGCCTGGGCGAGCCGCGTTCACGCATGGGCCCGGGACCTGAAGGTCCTCGACCCGGCTGGGCTGCGCCTGCCGGACTCGGGAGGCCCCCTCGACCTCAACGCGGCGCACCTCCTCGCCCAGAGCACTGCTAGAGCGCACCGCAGCGCCGTGGAAGCCCTCTCCGGGCGCCTCGCCGAGGCAGAACTGCGCCTCAGCGCAGAGCAGGAATCCCTGGAAGACCTCGACGAGAAGATCTGCCGCGCCCGCCAGGGCAGCAGCCCTCCCATCTTGCCGCGCTGGAGGGCCCCGCGGCACGGCCGGGCCGGCGCACCCCTGTGGGAGGCGGTCGAGTTCGCCCCGCACCTCCAGCCCGACGAAGCCGACCGGCTCGAAGGAGCCCTGCTCGCGGCCGGGCTCCTGGATGCCTGGATCTCGCCCACAGGCGAGATGACAGCTGGCGACACCACCCTCGCCCTCACTCCCGAGCATCAAGGGCCGTCCCTGGCCGACGTCCTCGTGCCCGACTCCCACGCCCCGGTCGACCCGGCGCTGATCCACCGGCTCTTGGCAGGAGTCCGCCTCCTGCAGCCCGGCGAACGACCACTGCCCGGACAGGCAGCCGTCGGCACCGACGGCACCGCCTACCTAGATGAGTAAGTCCGAAGTCTTCAGGCGCATGAAGCGAGGGTCTCGTTGGTCCGTTTGTGACGACAGACCTCGAAACCCTCGCGACAGCACT
>NZ_JBIBYO010000027.1:0-17467 GCF_043083385.1 Streptomyces sp. NPDC014733
GTAGATGTCGCAATCCACACCGAGCCAGAAGGCCCTCACCCGTTCAAGCACCCCACGCGCGTGTCACCAACGTCCCGGGACAACACACCTAGGGGATCAGCCTCAGGGATCAGTGGGGGCTTTCCCGGATAGGAACGCCCACCCGTCCCCCGTACCTTCGAAGTACACCGCACCCCGCGGTACGCGCCCCCCCCGCGGCGCGCTTCGATCTCACGGAGGCGATCATGTCCACCGCGTCCCGCCGTCCCGCCGGCCCCGCGCCCCGGCACGACGCCGCCCGGCCCGCGCCGCGCACCGGGACCGCGCGGAGACAGCTGCCGTGGTGGGCGCTGGCACTCCCCGTCGCCACCTTCGCGATCCTGCTCGCCCTGCCGGTGACCTCCACCGCGCCGGCCCCCACCGCGGTGACGCGCCTGCTGGAGATAGCGGCCCGCACCCTCTCCGCCTGACCCGCCGCGGACCACGGTCACACCCCGGTGGGAGCCTCCCAACACCCCGCGCCCCGCGCCGCCTTTCATGCGAAGCTGGGACACATGAGCGCCGATACACCTCGCCGGATCGTCCTCCTCCGACACGCAAAAGCCGAATGGACACAAGACAGCGATCATGAGCGCCCGCTCGCCGACCGCGGCCGGATGGACGCCCCGGCAGCCGGACGGCGACTGGCCGGAGCCGGGATCACCCCCGAGCTCACTCTGTGCTCAACCGCCACCCGCACCCGTGAGACCTGGAAGCTCTTCGTCGGCGAACTGCCCCGGCGCCCCAAGACCGTCTACGACGAGCGGCTCTACGAGGCCTCGCTCGGCGAACTGATCGCGGTGCTCAACGAAACCTCCGACGAGGTGACCAACCTCCTCGTGGTCGGCCACAACCCCGGAGTGCACGCACTCGCCGACGCGCTGGCGGGCGAGGCGGAAGGAGATCTGCTGGCGCGCATGAACCGCGGTGGATTCCCGACGTCGGCGATGGCCGTCATCGAGTTCAACGGTTCCTGGAAGTCCGTCGAGCACGGCGTGGGACGCCTCACCGCGTACTGGCCGCCCCACGAGTGAGGTCCGCGGGCCCCGGGCTGCCGGAGAGACGGGCCCCGGCGTTTGCGGGGGCCTGAAGGGAGCGGGCCCCGACCTTGCGGGTGAGGGTCTGGGGGGGAGACGGCCTGTGCCTGGGGCTGCGGCCGAGAGGGGCCGTCCTGGGGGAGCTGGTGCCCGAGAGAGTCGGATGGGCCGTGGGCCTGAGAGACGTACGGGCTGCGGGCCCGAGAGAAGTACCGGCTGTGTGGCCGGGAAGTATGAACGGCCAGGTCGTCGGCGCTCACGAACCACCGGCGCCGACGAGCTGACCGCTCGGGGAGCGGGAGGGGAGGGTGGGGGGAGGGGGAGGGCCCCCAACAGGGCCCAGGCCCCCAAGCGCCCCCTCCAAGACCTCAAACCTCAGACCCCCAAAACCTCACCCCACCCCGCACCCCCCTCTACCCCTCACCCCACATGAGTCTCCGCCGCCTCGACCTCTTCCCGGGTGATCCCCAGCAGGTAGAGCACGGTGTCGAGGAAGGGCACGTTCACGGCGGTGTGTGCCGCCTCGCGGACGACCGGCTTGGCGTTGAAGGCGACGCCGAGGCCCGCGGTGTTGAGCATGTCCAGGTCGTTGGCGCCGTCGCCGATGGCGACGGTCTGCGCGAGCGGCACCCCGGCCTGGTGCGCGAAGCTGCGCAGCAGCCGTGCCTTGCCGGCCCGGTCCACGATCTCGCCGGTCACCTTGCCGGTGAACTTCCCGTCCGCGACCTCCAGGGTGTTGGCGGCGGCGAAGTCCAGCCCCAGCTCTTCCTGGAGCGCGTCGGTGACCTGCGTGAATCCGCCGGAGACGACGCCGACCTGGTAGCCGAGCCGCTTGAGGGTGCGGACGAGGGTGCGGGCGCCCGGCGTGAGCCTGACCTCCTTGCGTACCGTCTCCACGACGGACGCGTCGAGGCCGGCCAGCAGTGCGACCCGGGCGTGCAGCGACTGCTCGAAGTCCAGCTCACCGCGCATCGCCCGCGCGGTGACCTCGGCGACCTCCGCCTCGCATCCGGCGTGCGCCGCGAACAGCTCGATGACCTCGTCCTGGATCAGCGTCGAGTCGACGTCCATGACGACCAGCCGCTGCGCCCGGCGCTGGAGTCCCGCCGCCACCACGGCGACGTCCACGCCGAGGAGGGCCGCCTCGGGGGCCAGCACGGAGCGCAGCGCGTCCGTGGCGGCGCCGGACACCGCGAACTCCACGGCCGTCACCGGGTACTTGGCGAGCCGGAAAATACGGTCGATGTTGCCGCCGCAGGACGTTATGGCGGCGGTGATCGCGGCGGTGCACTCGGCGGTGAGCGGATGGCCCAGCACGGTGATGTGCGAGCGTCCGGTGCCGCGCGGACGGTTGTCGCCCCGGCCGGAGATGATCTCGGCCTGGAGGTTCAGCGATTCGGCCCAGCTGTGGACGGTGGCCCGCAGGCCGCCCTCGGAGGCCCCCTCGGCCCCGGTTGCGGGCGCGGTGATCAGGGCGCACAGCACTATGCGGCCACGGGTCACGACCTGTTCGATGTCGACGACGTCGACGGAGTAGGCGGCGAGGGTGTCGAAGAGACCTGCGGTGATGCCGGGCCGGTCCTTCCCGAAGATCTTCACGAGGAGGGTCGGTACGTCATCGCCCGGTACGGCGGTGGCAGGCGGGATCTGCGATGCGCTCATGGTGCCTTTACGGTAACCGCCCGGCGCGTCCGCCCGTACACCTGTCCGTTGGCCGGACCGGCGCACACGGCGAGCCGACCGCGCTTCCGGACCCCCGGTGACCGGCCGGGGAACCGGCTCTCCGCCCCCGTCCGGACGCCCCCGGACCGCCCCGCAGCTGATCGTTATGGACTCGTGTCCGCACCCTCTTCCGGCCCGTCCCGGCCCCTCCCGGCGGCTGGATCAGAGCGCTCCGCGGCCGGTTGCGGTGCACGGTTTCGCCGCTCCCGTGTGGTTTGACGGGTGCCGTCCGCGTCCCCGTACGGACGTCCCGTACGCGGTCCGCGCCGGGCCCGCGTCCCGGTTTCCGGTAGGCGGGCCGAGCCTGAAATAGTTCCCCACGATGTTCGCCATCCCTGGATTCCCATACAGGGCGTCACTCGGGGGACTATGTAATGGGGCGTGGAGTGCCTGAACTCGTACTGGAATTGAACGGTAGGACCTGGACGCTCGATCCGTCCCGGTCCTACATCGTGGGCCGTGATCCGCAGGGCGACATGGTGCTCGACGACGCCAGGGTCTCCTGGCGTCACGCCGTCGTGCGGTGGGCCGGACACAGCTGGGTCATCGAAGACCAGGGCAGCACCAACGGCACGTACGTCCAGGGTCAGCGGATCCAGCAGACGGAGATAGGTGCCGGTTCGGCCGTCCACCTCGGCAACGCCACCGACGGCCCGCGGATCACCCTGTCGGGCGCCGCCGCCCCGGCCGCCGCCCAGGGCGCCGGTGCCTACGGCGCGCCCGCCGCGGCGCCGCAGCAGGCCGCCGCGCAGGGCTGGCAGCAGCCGCCCGCCGACCGGCAGCCGCCCGTCGCGCAGGGCCACCAGCCGCCCGCCGGCGCCGGTCAGCCGTACGTCCCGCCGCAGCAGGACCGGCAGCAGCCCGCCCCGCAGGCGGGCGCGGCCCGGCCGCAGCCGGGCGGCGACCGCAGCCCCACCACGTTCCACCGCCTGGAACTCGACCGGGTGATGCGCATCGGTCGTGCGCTGGAGAACGAGCTGGTCGTCTCCGACCTCCAGGTCTCCCGCCACCACGCGGAGTTCCACGCCACCCCCGACGGCCGCTTCGAGATCCGTGACCTCGGCAGCCACAACGGCACCTACGTCAACGGTCAGCCGGTCCCCAAGTCCGGCTCCGCCGCCATCGGCCCGAACGACATCATCGGCGTCGGTCACTCCACGTTCCGCCTGGTCGGCGACCGGCTGGAGGAGTTCGTCGACACCGGCGACGTCTCCTTCTCGGCCCGCCACCTCACGGTCACCGTCGACGGCGGCAAGCAGATCCTCAAGGACGTCTCGTTCGGCGTCCCGGAGAAGTCGCTGATCGCCGTCATCGGCCCCTCCGGCTCCGGCAAGTCGACCCTCCTCAAGGCGCTCACCGGCTACCGCCCCGCCAACGAGGGCGATGTCCTCTACGACAACCGGAACCTCTACAAGCAGTTCGCCGAGTTGCGTCAGCGCATCGGCCTGGTCCCGCAGGACGACATCCTCCACAAGGAGCTGACCGTCCAGAAGGCGCTGCGCTACGCCGCCAAGCTCCGCTTCCCCGGGGACACCGCGGAGGCCGAGCGCGAGGCGCGGATCGACGAGGTGCTGCACGAGCTGAAGCTCCATGTGCACCGGGACAAGAAGGTCTTCTCGCTCTCCGGCGGCCAGCGCAAGCGCGTCTCGGTCGCCCTGGAGCTGCTGACCAAGCCGTCGCTGATCTTCCTCGACGAGCCGACCTCCGGCCTCGACCCGGGCATGGACCGCGACGTGATGCAGCTGCTGCGCGGCCTCGCCGACGACGGCCGTACCGTCCTGGTCGTCACGCACTCCGTCGCCGAACTGGCCATCTGCGACAAGCTGCTGGTCATGGCGCCGGGCGGCGGCGTCGCCTACTTCGGTCCGCCCGAGGAGGCGCTGAACTTCTTCCAGTACGACTCCTGGGCCGATGTCTTCTCGGCGTTCGAGAACTACCGCGACTACGACTGGATGGGCCGCTGGCGCGGTTCCCCGCACTACCAGATGTACGCGGCGGACATCGACGCGGTCGCCCCGCAGTCGGTGCAGATCCAGTCGCCGCCCGCCCGGATGCAGAAGTCGCAGAGCTGGGGCTCCCAGCTGTGGACGCTGATGCGCCGCTATGTCTCGGTGCTCGCCTCCGACCGCGGATTCCTGGTCCTGATGCTGGCGCTGCCCGCGGTCCTCGGCATCGTCTCGATGCTGATCCCCAGCGACTACGGCTTCGGGTACGGGCCGGAGAACCGGCACGGCGCCAACCGCGACGCCTCCACGATCATGCTGATCCTCGCGGTCGGCATGTGCTTCTCCGGCGCCGCCAACTCCGTCCGTGAGTTGATCAAGGAGCGGGTCATCTACGAGCGTGAACGGGCCACCGGCCTGTCGCGGTCGGCGTATCTGATGTCCAAGGTGATCGTTCTGGGGGTGGCCACCGCCTTCCAGGGCGTGATCATCTCGGCGATCGGCTTCTCCACGCGGACGATGCCCGCGGAGGGTGTGATCTTCCGCCACCTGCCGGGCGTCGAGATGACGCTGGCGATCATCGCGCTCGGCTTCACTTCGATGATGTTCGGCCTGATCATCTCCGCGCTGGTCAAGACCGCCGAGAAGACCATGCCGCTGCTGGTCATGTTCGCGATCGTCCAGGTCGTCTTCACCGGCGTGCTCTTCCAGCTGTTCGACACGATCGGCGTCGCGCAGTTCTCCTGGCTGATGCCGTCGCGCTGGGCCGTCGCCGCGATGGGCGCGACCGCCGACATGAACCGCCTGCTGCCGTGGGAGCCCGCCAACCTGGCCAAGGGGACGCCCGCCAACCCCGATCCGCTGTGGCAGCACCAGCCCGGCGTCTACCTGATGGACATGATCATCCTGATCACGCTCGGCGTCGCCCTCGCCTTCGTCGTGGCCCGCCTGCTGCGCCGCCACGAGCCGGAGGTCATGCGCAAGTGACCCGGTGCCCGTGACGTACCACCGCCGAGGGGCGGCACCCGTGATCGGGTGCCGCCCCTCGGCGGTCGGACGCGGTCCGCTCAGTAGGCGGAGTTGACGTTGTCCATCGAGCCGTACTTGTCGGCCGCGTAGTTGCAGGCGGCGGTGATGTTGGCGACCGGGTCGTAGATGTCCCAGGAGGTGCCGTCGACGTGGTACGTCTGGAAGGTCGGGGCGATCACCTGGAGCAGGCCCTTGGACGGCACGCCGTTGACGGCGTTGATGTCCCAGTTGTTGATGGCCATCGGGTTGCCCGCGGACTCCCGGATGATGTTCCGGTAGATGCCGTCGTACGAGCCGGGGATGCCCTTGTTGGCCATGATGTCGAGCGACTGGCGGATCCAGCCGTCGAGGTTGTTCGTGTAGGTCTTGACCGGGGTCTTCGCGGCGACGGGCAGGGCGGCGCGGTCGGTGGACCGGCTGGCGGTCTGCTGCGCGGCGCGTTCCTTGGCGGCCTTCGCCTTCGCGGCGGCCTCGGCCTTCGCCTGCGCGGCAGCCTTCGCCTTGGCGGCGGCCTCGGCCTTGCCGGCCTTGGTGGAGGCGTCCGCCTGCTTGGCGATGGTGGCCTGCTGGGTCTGCGCCGCACCGCCGACGGTGCTGCTGAAGGCGACCGGCTGCACGTGGGCGGCGGTGGCCTGGCCGGTGCTCTGGCCCGCGTCGGCGCCCGGTACGACGGTGAAGGCGAGGGCGGCGGCGCCGGCCGCGGCGATGCCGGCGGCGGAGAGCTTGTGGGTCCGCGTCAGGCGGTCAAGGCCGAAAAGGGCGTGCTTGGGCATGGCGAAGTAGACCTTCCGAAAGGGGGACGTCACAGGGAGCCGTTGGTGGCGGAGAACGCCGGGTGGGGACCGCGGCGCCGAGCGACGGGAGCCATTCTTAGCGGCCGTAAATTCGCCGGGCAACGAGGTGACATACGACCCGGAATAGTGGGACCGGGGTGCCCGATGCGGCGTCCCCCGGGGAAGAGTCCCAGCTCATGAGGGTTTACCGGGCGACTAAAGCGGGTCGTAGGTGACCTGGGCCCTATGCGCGGCGTCACACCCGGACAAGGTTTGCCTCGCCGGGTGTGATCGCAGTTGCACCGTACGTATGAGGCGAATAAGCCTCAGATTTCGACCAGGACCTGGTTAAGGGACTTTCGGATCAAATCCGGCACTTCGCACTTATCGGCCGGGTAGCCGACGGGGATCACGGCGAACGCCTTCTCATTGGCCGGGCGTCCCAGGACCTCCTGCAGGAACCGCATCGGGCTCGGGGTGTGCACCAGCGCGGCCAGCCCCGACAGATGCAGTGCGGACAGCAGCATCCCGACCGCGATGCCCACCGACTCGTCGACGTAGTAGTGCTTGCGCTTGCTGCCGTCCTCGCCCAGCCAGTGCCGCTGCTGGAACACCACGATCAGATACGGCGCATCGGTCAGATGCGGCTTGACCTCGTCCGTCCCCAGCGGGCGCAGTGCGGCCAGCCACTCCTCGCCCAGGCGCCCCTGGTAGGAGACGCGCTCCTCCTCTTCCGCCGCCGCCCGGATCCGCCGCCGCACGTCCGGGTCCTTGACCAGGACGAACGTCCACGGCTGCTGATGCGCCCCGGACGGTGCGGTCGCCGCGCAGGCGATGGCGTCCCGGACGGCCTGCTCGGGCACCGGGTCGGTGGAGAACTGCCGCACGGTCCGCCGCTCGTCCATCCGTGCCCGCAGCTCTGCCGCGCGGGTGAGCGACTCCGCCGCAGGTATCCGCGCGGGACGGTACGGAACGCCTCGGTAAGGGTCGCCGTGGGTCGGGGTCCAGGTCCTCGTCGCTTCTGTCATGCGCCGAGTCTGGAACCGCGGACGCCTCCCCGGGGTGCGGACCGCCGAATCCGCGGACTTCGGCGCGATCCGCACGTTGGGGGAGGAGAGTGGAGGAGGGTGTGCGTGCAATGTCCCTATATAGGGGACTAGGGGATGTTTAGGTTAAAGGTGAAAAATGACTGTTGCGCCGGAAATGGCGGCCGCTTGTCCAGAGGGCGTCCGTAGCAGCCCGTCGTTCGCCCGGAGGGCGTCGCGCGCCGGACGGGACCGTGCGGGCACGCCTAGGTCCGCAGACCGAGGACCGGCACGGCGGCGGACCGATACGCCCCTCGCCGGGCGCCGGTACGGTGAAACGTATGACCAACGGACCGGGAGCCGGAATCCCCGCGGTGAGCAGCGCGATCCTCGCGATGAGCCGGCATCTGGAGGTGCGCGACGTCCTCAAGACGATCGTCGCCTCGGCCCGGGAACTGCTCGACGCCGAATACGCCGCCCTCGGCGTGCCCGACGATCACGGCGGCTTCGCGCAGTTCGTGGTCGACGGCGTCAGTGAGGAGCAGTGGAAGGCCATCGGCCCGCTGCCCCGCCAGCACGGCATCCTCGCCGCGATGCTCCACCAGGCCACCCCCGAGCGCCTCGCCGACGTCCGCCAGGACCCCCGCTTCGGCGGCTGGCCCGCCGCCCACCCCGACATGTCCGACTTCCTGGGGCTGCCGGTCGCCGACGGCGACGAGATCCTCGGCGCCCTCTTCCTGGCCAACAAGCGCTGCCCCAAACCGGCCGGCGGCTGCGGTTTCACCGCCGAGGACGAACGCCTCCTGGGCATCCTCGCCCAGCACGCCGCCATCGCCCTCACCAACGCCCGCCTCTACGAACGCAGCCGTGAACTGACCATCGCGGGGGAGCGCGCCCGCCTCGCCCACGAGCTGCACGACGCCGTCGCCCAGAAGCTCTTCTCGCTCCGGCTCACCGCCCAGGCGGCCACCGCACTCGTCGACCGCGACCCGGACCGCGCCAAGTGCGAACTGCACCAGGTCGCCGCGCTGGCCGCCGAGGCCGCCGACGAACTGCGCGCCGCCGTGGTCGAGCTGCGCCCCGCCGCCCTCGACGAGGACGGGCTGGTCGCCACCCTCCGCTCCCAGGCCCAGGTCCTCGACCGTGCCCACAGCGCCCGCGTCACCTTCGGCGCCCAGGGGGTCCGCGCCCTGCCCTCCTCCCAGGAGGAGGCGCTGCTCCGCGTCGCCCAGGAGGCGCTCCACAACGCGCTGCGGCACAGTGGCGCCGGGCGCGTCGACGTCACCCTCGCCCGGCACGGCCAGGGCGCGCTGCTCCGGGTCGCCGACGACGGCTGCGGCTTCGACCCCGGCGCGGTCCGGACGGCCGGCCGTCACCTGGGCCTGGTGTCGATGCGCGACCGCGCCAACGGCGTCGGTGGCGTGCTCACCGTGAAATCGGAGCCCGGCCAGGGCACCGCTGTAGAGATGGAGGTGCCCGGTGGCTGAGAACGCCCCAACCGGCAACCGAGCTGAACAGCGCGACGGCCGCGAGCCGCGCCGCGTCCCCCCGGGTGCCGCCCCCGCCGCCGAGGCCCCCGCGGACCCCGCGGGCGGCACCGGAACCATCCGGGTGCTGCTGGTCGACGATCATCAGGTGGTCCGCCGCGGGTTGCGGACGTTCCTGGAGATCCAGGACGACATCGAGGTCGTGGGCGAGGCCGCCGACGGGACGGAAGGCATCGCCGCCGCCGAACGGCTGCGCCCCGACGTCGTCCTGATGGACGTCAAGATGCCCGGCACGGACGGCATCGAGGCGCTGCGCACCCTGCGCGAACTGACCAATCCCGCCCGGGTGCTGATCGTCACCAGCTTCACCGAACAGCGCACCGTCGTCCCCGCCCTGCGCGCCGGGGCCGCCGGCTATGTCTACAAGGACATCGATCCCGAGGCGCTGGCCGGCGCCATCCGCTCCGTCCACGCCGGGCACGTGCTGCTCCAGCCGGAGGTGGCCGGTGCCCTCCTCGCCCAGGAGGAGGGCGGCACCGGCCAGGGCCGGGGCACCACGCTCACCGAGCGGGAGAACGAGGTGCTGGGCCTGATCGCCGACGGACGCTCCAACCGCGAGATCGCCCGCGCGCTCGTCCTCTCCGAGAAGACCGTCAAGACGCATGTCTCCAACATCCTCATGAAGCTGGACCTCGCCGACCGCACCCAGGCCGCCCTCTGGGCGGTCCGCCACGGGGTGGGCGGCTGACCGGCCACCGAGCGGCCGGCCCGGAACGCGCACCGGGCCGGGGCGCGCCACCGGTCGGTACGCCGGACCACACCGGACCGGGGGCAGCCGCACGCCCCGGCCCGGACCGTCGCTCACCCCCGCCGCTCACGCTCCTCCACCGCCGCGTTGTACGCCGCGACCTGCGCCCGCCGGGCCGTACGCTCCACCGGACGCAGCGCCTCCGCGCGGGCCGCGATCTCCGACGAACTGACCGCGCCGCCGTGCTCCCGGCCGTCCCCGCCCGCACCCCGCGCGATGGCGAGCAGCGCCCCCACCCGCTGGGCCAGCTCCAGCACCCGCGCCGCACGCGGCGGATACCCGGGCGCCAGCACCTGACGCCCGGCCTCGGCCCGCGCCCGGTACGCCTCCAGTGCCGCCTGGGCCACCGGACCGGACCCGGCCACGTCCAGCCGCGTCAGCGCCTCGGTCGCCTCCCGCAACGCCTCCGCCAGCTCCCGCTCCGCCTCGCCCAGCGACGGCACATCGGCGGGCGGCGCCTCCCGCACCGGCAGGCACTCCCACACCACCTCGACATGGACGTCCTGCCCGGAGCCGCCGTCCGGCCCCGCGCGATGTATCTCCGGCACCAGACCGACCCCGGCGCCCGTGGCCAGCACCGCCTCCCCGGCGTCCAGCGCCCGGGCGTTGAACTCCGGCGGTCCGCTCAGCCCCAGCGGATGCCCCGGCGCGGGCAGCGCGACCCGCAGCCCCACCGCCCCCATCGCCCGCAGCCGGCCGAGCGCCAGCGTCAGTCCCACCGGCGCGGCCTCACCCGGCAGGCCCCGCACCCGGTGCACGGCGTCGTCGTCCGCGATCTGCTCCGCGGCATCATCAAGCGAGACAAGTCCGGCCAAAAGGGCATTTCCCCATGCCGCCAGCCGTCCCGAACGAGGTTCATCGAGCATGGCCCCCAGCCTAGGGAACGGCACTGACATCGAGTGGCGTAGGTTTGCACGGGGGAGGCGCCCGCAGGCGCACGTGACGACCGAGAAACAATGGGAGACAGGGCACTCATGAGCGATGTGCTGGAGCTGGTGGACGTATCCGTGGTCCGCGAAGGGCGGGCTCTGGTGGACCAGGTCTCCTGGTCGGTGAAGGAGGGTGAGCGCTGGGTCATCCTCGGCCCCAACGGCGCCGGCAAGACCACCCTGCTCAACCTCGCCTCCAGCTACCTCTTCCCCACCAAGGGCAGCGCCACCATCCTCGGCGAGCGCCTCGGCCGGGTCGACGTCTTCGACCTCCGCCCGCGTATCGGCATCGCCGGCATCGCCCTCGCCGACAAGCTCCCCCGCAGCCAGACCGTCCTGCAGACCGTGCTCACCGCCGCCTACGGCATGACCGCCCACTGGCAGGAGAACTACGAGGACATCGACGAGCAGCGCGCCCGCGCCTTCCTCGACCGCCTCGGCATGAACGAGTACCTCGACCGGAAGTTCGGCACCCTCTCCGAGGGCGAGCGCAAGCGCACCCTCATCGCGCGCGCCATGATGACCGACCCCGAGCTGCTCCTCCTCGACGAGCCCGCCGCCGGCCTCGACCTCGGTGGCCGCGAGGACCTCGTCCGCCGCCTGGGCCGCCTCGCCCGCGACCCGTACGCCCCCTCGATGGTGATGGTCACCCACCACGTCGAGGAGATCGCCCCCGGCTTCACCCACGTCCTGATGATCCGTCAGGGCAAGGTCCTCGCCGCCGGTCCCCTCGACCTCGAACTGACCTCCGCCAACCTCTCCCGCTGCTTCGGTCTCCCCCTGATCGTCGAGCGGAACGGCAGCGACCGCTGGACCGCCCAGGGACTGCCCCTTTCCTGACGCTTTACGCCCTGTTCCCGCGGAGCGCCCCCGCCCTACCATGAAGCGGTGGACGCATGGGTGTGGTGGCTGATCGCCGCCGTGGGGCTGGGAATTCCGCTCGTCGTGACCGCGATGCCCGAGTTCGGGATGTTCGCGGTCGGCGCCGTCGCAAGTGCCGTCACCGCAGCGCTCGGTGGCGGCACCGTCATACAGTTCCTCGTCTTCGCCGCGGTCTCCGTCGCGCTCGTCGCCGTCGTCCGCCCCCTCGCCAACCGCCACCGCACCCAGCGACCCGTCCTCGCCTCCGGCATCGACGCCCTCAAGGGAAAGAGCGCCACCGTCCTGGAGCGCGTCGACGGCGCCGGGGGCCGCATCAAGCTCGGCGGCGAGATCTGGTCGGCCCGCGCCCTCGACGGCGACCGCGCCTACGAACCCGGATCCCAGGTCGACGTCGTGGAGATCGAAGGCGCCACCGCCGTGGTGATCTGACCGGAAAGCGTTGTGGTCATCTGACCGGAACGCGCTGACGACGCACCACGAGTCTGAAAGACTCGATCAACACCCAAGCCGGCCACGGCCGGAGGACCAGACGAAGGGCACGGGAGTCGCAGTGGCACCGATCATCATCGTCCTGATCATCCTGGTGGTGCTCGTGTTCATCGCACTCATCAAGACGATCCAGGTCATCCCCCAGGCGAGCGCCGCCATCGTCGAGCGCTTCGGCCGTTACACCCGCACCCTCAACGCGGGCCTCAACATCGTCGTCCCGTTCATCGACTCGATCCGCAACCGCATCGACCTCCGCGAACAGGTCGTGCCGTTCCCGCCGCAGCCGGTGATCACCCAGGACAACCTCGTCGTCAACATCGACACCGTCATCTACTACCAGGTCACGGACGCCCGTGCCGCGACCTACGAGGTCGCCAGCTACATCCAGGCGATCGAGCAGCTCACCGTCACCACGCTCCGCAACATCATCGGCGGCATGGACCTGGAGCGCACCCTGACCTCCCGCGAGGAGATCAACGCGGCGCTGCGCGGCGTCCTCGACGAGGCCACCGGCAAGTGGGGCATCCGCGTCAACCGCGTCGAGCTGAAGGCCATCGAGCCGCCGACCTCCATCCAGGACTCGATGGAGAAGCAGATGCGCGCCGACCGTGACAAGCGCGCAGCCATCCTCCAGGCCGAGGGCACCCGGCAGTCCCAAATCCTGACCGCCGAGGGTGAGAAGCAGTCCGCCATCCTCCGCGCCGAAGGTGAGGCCAAGGCCGCCGCGCTCCGCGCCGAGGGTGAGGCGCAGGCGATCCGTACCGTCTTCGAGTCCATCCACGCCGGCGACCCGGACCAGAAGCTGCTGTCGTACCAGTACCTCCAGATGCTCCCGAAGATCGCCGAAGGCGACGCCAACAAGCTCTGGATCGTGCCCAGCGAGATCGGCGACGCCCTCAAGGGCCTCGGCGGCGCCCTCGGCAACTTCACCCCCGGCGGCGGCAAGGACCCGCTCGTCAAGACCCCCACGCCCCGCCAGGCACCGCCCATCGACTGACCCACCTGCTCTCAGGGGGTGTCTGCCCGGTCACACCGACCGGGGAGACACCCCCTGTTGCATGATCGGACGCATCCGCACCGGACGACCACGGGGGATCGCGTGACCACCTGGGAAGCACTCGCCGTCCTCGCCGCGGGCCTCGGCGCCGGAACGATCAACACCGTCGTCGGCTCCGGCACCCTCATCACCTTCCCGGTGCTGCTCGCCGTCGGCCTCCCACCCGTCACCGCGAATGTCTCCAACACCCTCGGCCTGGTGCCCGGTTCGCTCAGCGGTGCCTTCGGCTACCGCCGCGAACTGACCGGCCAGCGCCCCCGCATCCTCCTCTTCGGCACCGCCGCCCTCCTCGGCGGCGCCACCGGCGCGGTCCTGCTGATCGCCCTGCCGTCCCGGGCCTTCGACGCGATCGTCCCCGTACTCGTCGGCCTCGCACTCGTCCTCGTCGTCGTCCAGCCCCGCCTCGCCGCGGTCCTCCGCGCCCGCCGGGCCCGCAACGGCACCGCGCCCCGCCGCCACGGCGGCCCCGTCCTCTTCACCGGACTGCTGCTCGCCAGCGCCTACGGCGGCTACTTCGGCGCCGCCCAGGGCGTCCTCTACCTCTCGATGGCGGGCCTGGTGCTCGACGAGAGCCTGCAACGGCTCAACGCCCTCAAGAACGTCCTCACCCTGCTGGTCAACGGCGTCGCCGCGGTGATCTTCCTCTTCGTCGCACACTTCGACTGGACGGCCGTCGCCCTCCTCGCCACCGGCTCGGCCCTCGGCGGCCGCATCGGCGCGATCATCGGCCGCAGGCTGCCGCCCGCCGTCCTGCGCACCGTCATCGTCCTCGTCGGCGTGGTGGCCATCGTCCAACTCGTCCGCTGAGGCAGCTGCCCCACGACGCGGCCGGACGACGGCCACCGTGCCCGTGCGTCACGCCGCGGGCGACGCCCACTCCGGCAACTCCTCCCGCACGGACACCCCGAGCGCCGACAGCATCGCCTCCGCGGGCGTCGGCTCGAACGGCCGCCGCAGCAGCCGCATCCCGGCCTGCTCCGGCGTACGGTCCGCCTTCCGGTGGTTGTCCTCCGCACAGGAAGCGACGGTATTCAGCCACGTGTCACCGCCGCCGTGCGAGCGCGGTACGACGTGATCGACGGTCGTCGCCCGCCGCCCGCAGTACGCGCACCGGTGCTGATCCCGCACCAGCACACCCCGCCGCGACCACGGAGCCCATCTTCGGAACGGCACCCGTACGTACCGGCTGAGCCGGATCACCTGCGGCACCGGCACCTCCACCGAAGCGGCCCGGATCCGCAGCCCCGGATGCGCGTGCTCGACGACGGCCTTCTCCTGCATCACCAGCACCACGGCCCGACGCGACGTCACCGTCGACAGCGGCTCGAAGCTCGCGTTGAGCACCAGCGTCTCGCGCATCCCGCCCACCTCCCGGCCCGTTCGCCCCCGCGGCGAAGTGGCTCCACTGTGCAGGGGAAGCATTTCCCGCCACAACGCAATTTCCCCATGCCACAAGGGAAATGACGAGTAATCGGCAGACGAAGGGAAGGCGACCCGCCCGGGTGCGCGAAGCGCCCGGAACACCACGGGCGACAGACGTACGACATCCGGGCACGGCCCGGCAAAAGGGGGAGTGCGCCCCGGATCCCACCCCCGTGTACCGCTCGGATCCGGAGCGTACGGCGACCGGCGAGGCGACCGGACGCACCACGCGCCCGGCCCCGGCGAGCAGGGGGCGACACACCTGCGCCCCGGCGCTCCCGCCGCAGCGGTACCGGCTGCCCGGCGGCCCGAAGGAGCCACCGACCGGAACCACCCTGCGTGCGAGGAACACCGGGGCGCAACGCAATTACGGGCCTCAGCCCTCCGCGGGCACCTCGAACTCGGCCACCAACTGGGCCCGACCGAGCGTGTGGAACCGCAGATTGAAGCCGACCACCGCGGGCGACGCGTCGCCGTCGGGACCCAGCTTCTCCTGGTCGACGGCGTACACCGTGAAGACGTACCGGTGCGGACCGTCCCCGGGCGGCGGCGCCGCGCCGCCGAAGTCCCGCGTCCCGTAGTCGTTACGGACATGGACCGCGCCCGCGGGCAGCCCCGTCATCGCACCGGACCCGGCACCCGCCGGCAGCTCCGTCACCGACGCCGGGATGTCGAACACCGACCAGTGCCAGAATCCGCTGCCGGTCGGCGCATCCGGATCGAAGCAGGTGACGGCGTAGCTCTTCGTCCCCGCGGGCGCACCTTCCCACCGCAGCTGCGGCGAACGGTTGCCCTCGGCGTACACCTGCGCGGAACCCAGCGTCCCGCCCGGCGCCACCTCGTCGCTCGCCACCGCGAACTCCGGTACCTGCGGGTGGAAATCGTGCGGGAGCGGCCGCCGCTTCAGCTCGGACACCTCGACACCTCCTGGTCGCTTGCTGACACTGTCCGGCCAGGTTAGAGCCAGTTCCGCTTCCCGCCGACCTCGGCCAGCCAGTGGTTCAGATACCCCGCCCAATCGGTCTGCCCGAAGTCGTGCAGCCCCATCGTGAACGACCGGTACGTGTCCGACCCGTCGCTGATCAGCCCGCCCTTCTTGTCCATCTCCAGCACCACGTCCATCTCCCGGTCGTCGGCGACGAACGACAGCTCGACCTCGTTGAGCCCGCGGTACTGCTGAGGTGCGGAGAATTCGATCTCCTGGTAGAAGGGCAGCCGCTGCCGCGTCCCGCGGATGTGCCCCTGCTCCAGATCGGCCGCCTTGAAGCGGAAACCGAGCTGCCCGAACGCGTCCAGGATCGCCTGCTGCGCCGGAATCGGGTGCACGTTCACCGGGTCGAGGTCCCCGGAGTCCACCGCCCGCGCGATCGCCAGCTCCGTCGTCACGCCCACGCTCATCCCGCGCAGATGCTGCCCGAGGAACATGGTGATCGGCGTCTCCCAGGGGATCTCCAGCCCGAACGGCACGGTGTGCACCGCACCGGCCTGCACCTGGAACGCCCCGCCGAGCTGCATCTCGGTGAACTGGATGTTGCGCTTGTACTCCTCGTCGCCGCTCTCCACCTCGACGCGCGCCTGCAACCCGACCGACAGTCCCTGGATCTCCTGGGCCACCGATCCGCCCTGGATCCGCACCTCACCCTGAACGACGCCACCGGGCACGACGTTCTCCTCGAAGAGCACCGTCTCCACCGACGCGCCTCCGGCCCCCAAGCTCGCCAGCAGCTTCTTGAACCCCATGTCCGTCCTCCCCAGGCCCGACGCCTGACATCGCTCCGGCGGCCGCGCTCACGGCCCGCCTGCTGTCGACGGCAACCGGCGGCCGCCGGTTCCCGCGCCCAGCCTCCCAAGGGCGTCTGCCCGCGCCACGTCACCCCCCTCTTTTCTGCACTACTCTCGGCGCACATGACCGACGTACCGGAACGTATGCCGCTCACGCACGCCTTCTTCGACCGTCCCGTGCTGGAGGTCGCCCCCGATCTCCTCGGCCGCACCCTCGTGCGCACCACCCCGGACGGCCCGATCGAACTGCGCCTCACCGAGGTGGAGGCATACGCCGGCGAACGCGACCCCGGCTCCCACGCCTACCGGGGCCGCACCCCGCGCAACGCCTCGATGTTCGGCCCGCCCGGCCACGCGTACGTCTATTTCATCTACGGCATGTGGTTCAGCCTCAATTTCGTCTGCGGTCCGGAGCACCACGCGAGCGGGGTCCTGGTACGCGCCGGGGAGGTCCTCACCGGTACGGAACTGGCACGGGCCCGCCGCCCCAAGGCCCGCCGCCCCCACGAGCTGGCCCAGGGACCGGCCCGCCTCGCCACCGCCCTCGGCATCGACCGCACCCTCGACGGCACCGACCTCTGCACCGGCCCCGGCGCACCCCTCTCCGTCCTCCACGGCCGTCCACCCGCCCCCGAGCAGGTACGGAACGGCCCCCGCACAGGTGTCGGCGGCGACGGTGCGGCCCATCCGTGGCGCTACTGGATCGAGGGCGAGCCGACGGTCAGCCGGTACCGCCCGCATGTACCGCGGCGCCGTACCGTGCGGGCCACGTGACCCGCACCGCAGCTCCTTGACTCCGGGAACCGGAACGTCTAACGTGGCCCGAGCCGCTGGAGATGGGCAGCGCTATCTGCGCAGCCGGACGGCGGCACCACCACTACTCAAGCTCGATCCCCGAACGGGGTCACTTTCGCATTGCCGAAATTCGACCGCGTCGCTCGATTACGGGTTATCCGGGAATTCCGCTAGAGTAGTGACCACGCCAAGGCGCCGCAAACGAAAGTAAGCAGCCCGAGGCAAACCCCTCCGACGGGTAATCGGAAACGAATTCGGACCGGAAACGG
>NZ_JBIBYO010000028.1:0-17308 GCF_043083385.1 Streptomyces sp. NPDC014733
TGCACTGGTACAACTACCACCGACCCCACACCGGAATCAGCGGCCACACACCCGCCAGCCGCGTCACCAACCTCACCGAACAACACACCTAGGCGTCGGGGTCCGCCTCGGGGGCTTCCAGTTCATGGAGGAGTCCGTTGTAGAGGGTGGCGATCCGTGCGTCTCTTCGGGGCCGGCGTCCCTGAGCTGGGCCTGGTCTTCCACTCGCTTTCGCTGCCGTACCGTCGCTCCTCCAGGCGGTGCTGGTCGCCGGGCGCCGGGTGAGCAGCAGTTGCCGGTTGCAGGCGGGCAGGAAGGCCCCACCAGCTGGTGGGGCTCTTCCACCTCGACCCGGCGGCGTGCGGGGTAGTGACGTGGCGCTGGTTGCGTAGCGGGCGGCCGCGGGGGTGCGGCGGGCGTACGAGCGGCGGGGTCGGCAGGAGGCTGCGGTGCGGCGTTCGGCGTCGGTCGGGTGCGGGGAGGCGGGGTGGGCTACGGGGGGCCGGCTTTCCCGTAGAACGCTGCACCGGCCGTTCGGGATCACACCGTTGCTGCTTCGGGAGAACACCGCCGAGATCAATCGTCTGAAACGTCGGCTGGCCAGGGCAAGGGTGAGTCGGTATCAGTGGTGGGGGAACCGAACATTTCGGTGGTCTCTTTCCCGAGCCTTGCACCTGCCTCAGGCGACCTCGCTCGGCGCGTCTACTGGGGCCGGCGCGGCGGGGGGCGCGGCGCGTCGGGCGAGTTTGGTCTGGCCCAGGTAGAGGATGGTGGCGACGGCCAGGCCGACGATCCAGGAGACGTCTGCGCCGCCGAGGTCGTCGACCAGCGGGCCCGTGTAGAGCCCGCTGTTGATGAATGGGACTTGTGCCGCCATCGCGGCCACGTAGGCGGTGATCGCCGGCCAGTTCACCAGGCCGTAGCTGCCGCGCCGGTCGAAGAGCTGGTCGATCTCGTACTCGCCTTGCCGCACCAGGTAGTAGTCGGCGAGGTTGATGGCCGTCCATGGCACCAGCAGGTTGAGCAGGAACAGGGTGATGTTGAGGACCGTGTGCTGGATCTCGCCGCCTGACAGTAGCGTCACGGCGACGATGAGCGTGCCGGTGGCGAGGATGAATGCGGTGCGCACCATCGGTGTCGACCGGCCGTGGCCCTTCTCCGAGACCGCGCTGATCGCGGTGAGGAACATGCCGTAGTTGCCGTACGCGGCCGCCGGGATCGTCCCGAACAGGAGGGCGATCAGGATCAGTGAGCCCATGCCTGGGATCTGGTCGCCGAGCATGCCGATCGCGTCGCTCGCCACGGCTCCGGCGCTCACGGTCGCTGCCACCGCGCCCAGGACCATCACCCAGATCGAACCGAGGGCCGCGCCGGCATATGTCCATACGAAGGTGCGACCGGATGGCGTGTCCTCGGGCAGGTAGCGCGAGTAGTCGGAGACGTAGGGCGCCCAGGTGAGCTGCCAGCCGACGTAGATCGCGATCACCAGTAGCACGTTGCCGGGGGTGACGGCGGTGCCGGATGGCAGGTTGCCGGGCAGGTTTCCCAGGAGGGCCACGGTGAGGGCGGCGAAGAGGATCGCGGACACGACTGTCACGACTCTGGTGGCGAAATGGATGAGGCGGTAGCCGACAATCGCGACGATCGCCGGGAGCGTGACCTGGATCGCCACGGCCAGTGTGAAGGGGATGCCGGCCCAGGCCGCGAGGGCATGACCGGAGATGACGCTGCCCTCGATCGCGAAGCCGAGGTACATGCAGACCACCAGGGCTGCGGGGAGGATCGCGCCGACGAACCCGAACTGGGCGCGGCTCTGGATCATCTGCGGGACGCCCATCCGGGGCCCCTGGACGGAGTGGTATGCCATGAACAGGGCGCCTACCAGGTTCCCGGCGATGATCGCGAAGATCGCCCAGGGCAGGTCGAGCCCGATCAGGACGGCGAGCGCGCCGTTGACGAAGCCGGTGATCTGCAGGTTGCTGGAGAACCACACCGTGAACAGGTGCCAGGGCTTGCCGTGCCGTTCGGTCACCGGGACATAGTCGATCGAGTGCTGCTCGATGCGCTCGTTGCGCGGGGTCGTCATGGTCGTCACCGCCCGGCCTGAGCGGCGGCCCGCGCGATCGCTGCGAGCGCGGGGATGTGGTCGGGCCGGTGGTCGACGGGGCTGTCGCAACAGGAGAATTTCGCGACGACCACGTCGTTCTCCGGGTCCAGCCAGAGGTATTGGCCGAAGATCCCGACGGCGTAGAAGCTGCCTTGGCGGCTGTCGGGGATCCACCACTGGTTGCGGTAGGTGCCCGAGGCGCTGTCCTCGGGCACGGTGAAGTCGCCGCCGGCGCGGGTCTGCGCGATCCATTCCCTGGGGATGACCTGCGTGCCGTCGTACCAGCCGCCGTTGAGGACGAGTCGGCCGAAGCGCGCGAGGTCGCGCAGCCGCATGCCCATGCCGGCGCAGGCGTACGGCGTGCCGAGTGGGTCGACGGTGATGTAGGCGTTCGCTTCCGCGCCGATTCGCGACCAGATCCGGCTCTCCATCAGCGAGCGGTAGTCCTCACCGGCAGCTCGCTCCAGCGTCCAGGACAGGGCGTCGGTTGTCCCGGAGCAGTACTGGAACCGCGCGCCGTGCTCGCCGGCGCCGCGCAGCCCGGCGAGGAAGGCGCGGGTGCCGGGCGCGTCGTCCCCTGTGCGCGGCCGCCAGCCGGCGGCCCGGTCTCCTGCGTTGGCCTCGCTCGCCGGGTCCAGGTAGGTCATGTCGTAGTGGGGTGCGGCGGTCATGTCGAGGAGCTGGCGCACGGTGGCCTGGCCGAACGAGGTCCCGCTCAGCTCGGGCACGATGGTCGCGACGGTGTCCTCGGTGTCCAGTCGGCCTTCGGCTACCAGGGTGCCGGCGAGCATGCCGCAGAACGACTTCGAGATCGACATGACGATGTGCCGGGTCGTGGCGGTGTTGTCGCCGCGGTAGTCCTCGAAGAGCACCTCGTCGCCTCGCAGTACGAGGATCGCATCGGTCCGGGTCAGCTTGAGGAACTCGGCGGCCGGCACGGACCGGTTCTCCTCGACGGGCAGTTTGAGTGCCGCCCAGTCCAGGCCGATGGCGGCCTCGGTGAGCGTGCGCGGCGTGCCCGGTGCTGCAGCGATCTCGGCGCAGGCGATCAGGCGGTCGACTTGGTGCAGGCCATCGCGGTGGTGTGGTGGCGTGGCCCAGTTAGCGGTGGTGGCGTTCATGGCTCGATCGTGACGGCCACCACAGTCGTGCGTCCAAGACCTGTTCGCGGGGTTTCATCATGCCTTTTGTTTATGATCCGGGGATGGAGCTTCGTCACCTGCGGTACTTTCTGGCCGTGGCCGAGCTGGGTACCGTCACGGCGGCGGCCGCCCGCTTCCACATTGCGCAGCCGGCGATCTCGCGCCAGCTCCGCCGTCTTGAGCACGACCTGGGCGTTACTCTCTTCGCCCGGAGCGGACCGCGGCTGGCGCTGACCGAGGCGGGCCGCGCCATGCTCGAAGTTGCGAGGGATATCGTCACCCGGGCCGATCAGGCCGGGATGTTTGCGCAGCACATGGCGAACGGCTACCTGACCCGGCTCACCGTCGGCGCGGCGAGCACGAGCATCGACTATGTGCTGGCGCCCTTCGTCGCCGAGTTGGGCGAGCGCGATCCGTTCGTGACCGTCGACCTGGTGGCCCCGGACGCGGTCCACGAGGCGGTGCGTTCCAGGTACGATCTCGGCATCTCGGCCATGCCGCCGCCGGCCGACACCCTCGTCTGGCGGCATCTGACCGCCGTCCCTCTGCGTGCGTACGTCGGACGCGACGACGCATGGGCCGGCCGTTCGTCTGTGCGGCTCGACGAGTTGCTCGACCGCTTCCTCATTCTGCCGCCGAGGGCCGATCCGACCCGGATGGTCTTCGATGAGGCGCTGACCGTGGCCGGGCAGAGCGTGACGCGTCACGATGCTGTGGCCTCGCCTCCCCTGCGCCTGGCACTCGCCGCCTCGGGGCGCGGCGTCGCCATCGCGACCGACCTGGTCCGCTTCGACGCGCACCCGCTCTTCGTCCACGACCGGGAGGGGAGGCAGATCCAGCTCGCGATCCACGCGTGCTGGAACCGGGAGCATTACGCGGCTGCGGCGATCGGCGAGTTCGTCGACCGTTTCGCCGTCTTCGCCGAGACCCGGATCCGGGCGGCCGCGGAGCTGATCTCGACGCCTGGCTAGGCCCGGTGCCGCACGGTGGTGCCGCTCTTGTCGGTGCAGTGCCGCAGTGTGCCGTATCAGTTCATCCACGGGGTTGGACGCTCGACCCCACTGCTTGCCGTTCCGGAGTACAACACGAGCACGGCGGCAGGGCGGCCGGGCGACGGGCGCAGCGGCGGGACGCCGACGGCCGTGGTATGGCGGCAGGAAATCGGCAGCGGGGCTGCGAGGGCTGGAGGTAGCACGGCCCGGTCGGCGGCCGGTGGGCAGCGCAGGGACGACGACGGCACCGCGACGGCACCGGACGAACGGCGAAGGCGGTGACCGCAGCAGGCCGACGGCAGCGAGGGCAGGGCAGTGCCGGCGAGCAGCGGCCGGGGCACGGGCGGGACCGCGCAGCGCGGCGGCACGGCGGGCGCCGAGCGCATACGGGACGGCGGCGGGCAATGTGACGGGGCGGTGAGCGGGCGCCGCGGCGCGAAGACGGCGCCGGCGGCCGGCACGGACGGCGGGACGGCGGGGCTCCGCGGCCCCAGGGCGGGGCAGCGGCAGCGGTACGGCGGAGGCGCGGCGGGCATACGCGGCGGCCGAGGTGGCGCTCGGCTGCGGCCTGGGCACGAGGCGGTCGCCCGGCGTGTGCTCCTGCGGTGCCGGCACGCGGTGGTACGGGCCAGGATCCGGGGGCGTTAGCCGGGCGTTAGCGCCGTCACCGCGCTCGTTAGTGATCTGCCAGCGCGCCGCGGCACTCTCTGTCGTGTCAGGGGAAACGACCTCGTGCAGGATCGCGGCCCACGAACGAGAACCAGGGGAATCAGTCATGCGCACCACCACCCGTCCCACCCTGCTCGCCGTCGGCGCCGTCGCGACGCTCGCCCTGTCCTTGACCGCGTGCAACGACGGCAGCGGTACGCAGGGCAGCGGTGCCGCTGGCCCCAGCGCGTCGTCAGGTGCCTCGTCGGGCTCGTCCTCGGCGTCGGCGTCGGGTTCGTCGTCCGGGGGTTCGGCGTCGGTGTCGGCCGCGGGCTCGTCCTCGGCGTCGTCCGGGGGCGGGTCGAGCACGAGCGGTGGGGGCAGTTCGTCCTCCGGTGCTGGCGGGGGCGGCGTCATCGTGGCCTGTACGGCCAAGAACACCTCGGTGACGTTCCTCCAGTCCTCGGGTCACGCCAGTGACTCGCAGGCCGCCGACGCCACCCTCAAGATCACCAATAGCTCGGGTGCGCCCTGCACCATCGTCGGCCCGACGACCGTGGTTGCCGACGATGATCAGGGCAAGGCGAGCCCGGTCTCGGGGGACAATTCCGAGGGCGGCTCGGATGCGGTCGACGTCCCGGCGGGCGCCGCGGTGGTGGCGGACGTGATGTACAACGACGTGAACGGCCAGGGCACCGCGTCGGCCCGTTACACCTGCCCGGTGCAGGCGTCTCACGTCAAGGTCGCGCTGCCCAAGGACGTGGGCACCACGGTGAACGTGATGAAGGCGGACGGCTCGCCGGGCGGTGTGTTCAGCGTCTGTGGCACCGACTTCAAGGTCGGAGCGTTCGCAGCACGGTAGAGCTCGGCGCGGCCCCGTGCGTTCGCACGCTGCGGGTTTGGTGGCGGGTTCCCTTACGCGGCCTGGAGGGCCGGTGTGGCGTGACGGTCTCGAACTCGACGGGGTCAGCCGGCCGAGCGAGACTCGCCGGCCGCGCCGGTGTGCGGGTCTGATGCGGCCGAGACACTCGTCCTGGTGGCGAGCGACGCCGGCCGCGACGCCGGCGTCGCGCGGGCGGTGCGGCTGCCACGTTTCACCGGTGTCGCCCCCCGACGAACACGTTCGTTACGATCGGGTTATGACTGTGCGAAGAGAGCCGATCAGCCGCCGGGAGCGTCCGGCGAAGCCCGCTCTGTCCCGGCGCCGGATTGTGGACACCGCCGTGCGGATCATGCGGGCGGAGGGGCTGGGGAAGGTCACGATGCGCCGCTTGGCGCAGGAGCTGGATACCGGCCCGGCGTCGCTGTACGTCTACATCGCCAACACCGCCGAGCTGTACGCAGCCGTTCTGGATTCCCTGCTCGGCGAGGTCGAGCTGACCGGGCGGGAGGGCGGTGAGGACTGGCGTGAGCAGCTCCGTGCCGTGATGGCGTCGTACACCCGGGTGCTGTTCGAGCACCCGCAGCTCGCGCGGGCCGCGCTCGTCGCCCGCCCGAGCGGCGAGAACTACCTGCGCCTGGTGGAGCGCGTCCTCGGTCTCCTCTCGCAAAGCGGGGCCGGTCGCGAGCAGGTCGCCTGGGGGGTGGACAAACTGCTCCAGGACGCGACGGCCACCGCTGCCGAGCACTCGACGCGTGAGCACGATCCCGCCTCCGAGGGCGACTGGAACGCCACGGTGCGTGCACTGCACGCCGTGGATGCCGCCACGCATCCGGCGATCACCGCGCACATGCCCGCCCTGATCGGCGGCTCGGTGCCGGACAGGATCCGCTGGAGCTTCGACGTCCTCGTCGACGGCATCATGCACACACCTGTCCCGGGTGTAGTGGACTGATCCCCGGGCGGGGTGGCCCGTCCGGGCGGCGGGCGCGGCCGGGAAACGACGGTTCTCCTCGCTGCCTGCCCACCGACACGGAACGAACTTGTTCGCAACGAACACGTTCGTTACCGTGGGCGGAGCGTACGAGGCATTCCTTGCCTCCCCGCCGCGCAGCCGCCCTTGAAGGAGCCTTGCGGTACCCCGGCGGTGATGACTCGGCGCACCGAGGTGTTCCCCTGCTGCTTTCGGAGGCCCCATGACTACCCGCCATTTCCCGATCGTGATCGCCGGCGCAGGTCTTGGCGGCCTGACCGCCGCCCGTGTCCTGCACGTCAACGGCATCGAGTCGGCGATCTTCGAGCTGGAGGCGTCGGCGGCGGCCCGTACGCAGGGCGGGATGCTCGACATTCACGAGACCAACGGGCAGAAGGCCCTGCACGCCGCCGGCCTCCACGACGACTTCCTCAAGATCGTCCACGACGGTGGTCAGGCCATGCGCCTGCTCGGCCGCGACGGCACCGTTCACGTGGCCGAGGATGACGACGGCACCGGCGGCCGGCCGGAGGTGGACCGCGGCGACCTGCGGGACCTGCTGCTGGGCTCCCTGCCCGACGGCACGGTCCACTGGGGCCGCAAGGTCACCGGGGCCCGGGCGCTGGGCGACGGACGCCACGAGGTGACGTTCGCCGACGGCTCGGCCCTCACCACCGATCTCCTGGTCGGCGCGGACGGCGCCTGGTCCCGGATCAGGCCGCTGGTCTCGGACGCCTGGCCCGCCTACACCGGCATCTCCTTCGTCGAGACCGGCCTGTTCGACGCCGACACCCGCCACCCGCGCAGCGCCGCGCTCATCGGCGGCGGGTTCTTCATCGCCCTGGGGGACGAACGCGGTGTCCTCGCGCACCGGGAGAGCGACGGCAGTCTCCACGTCTACACGGCGCTCAAGGTCGACGAGGGCTGGCTGGACACCGTCGACTTCACCGACCACGCTGCCGCCAAGGCTGCGGTCCTCGCCCGCTTCGAGGACTGGGACGAGAGCCTGCGCGGCCTGGTCGCCGACGCGGAGACGATCACCCCGCGCCGTATTCACGCCCTGCCCGTGGGGCATCGCTGGGACCGCACCCAGGGCGTGACGCTGCTCGGTGACGCCGCCCACGTGATGTCCCCCTTCGCCGGGGAGGGCGCCAACCTCGCCATGTTCGACGGCGCCGAACTCGCCCTGGCCATCGCCGCGCATCCCGGCGACACCGAAGCTGCTCTGGCCGCGTACGAGCAGGCCCTCTTCCCGCGCAGCGAGGCGTCCGCCGCCGAGTCCGCCGCCAGCCTGGACACGATGTTCGGCGAGCGGGGCCTGGAGCAGATGGTCGCGTTCTGCACCTCCGGCCCGGCAGCCCAGTGAGGCCCGCTCCGACGGCCACCACTCCCTCGGTCACCGGACCCACCGCCTCAGCCAATCCGGGAGGTACCTATGACGATGCCCTCGGGCGCACCATCCCGCTACGGCCCGGCCTGGACCTCGAAGCGCGCGAGGCCGGCACGGGCAGCGACCCGGTCCTCGTCCTGCACGGCGGCCCCGGCCCGTCCAGCACCGAGGCCCTGACCGACCACCTCGCATCGGATGACAGGGTGATGGCGCCCACCCATCCGGGCGCTCGTCCTCATGGACGCCACGACCCGGATCGCGTATGCCCGCTGCTCGGCCGCCCAGCAGGAACTCGCCTCCCAACTCGCCGCGCTTGAACCGGTCTGCAGCGGCACCAGAAGACGAAGCCGCCGGTGCCGGCTTCGGGCGGGGGTTGCCGAGCAGGAAGAGCTTGCGGGTGGGGACCAAGGAGAAGAAGCCCTGTCGCATGCGGCGGGCTTTGATGAGTCGCCGCCGGTGAGGAGTTTGACGCGGGCTTCGTCGAAGCGGTCGCCGGCTTTGAGTCCGCTGCAGACGATGACGCGGCGACCGTGGAGTTCGGCGAGGTCGGTGAGGTTCGGCCCGTCTGCCTTCTCCTCCCTCCCTGGTAGGCGTGAGAATGCGACCAGGGCTTGGGAAGAGTGACGGAGGGGGCGGCATGGGTGCGGCAGCGGACCATCCTCGGGTGGGTACGGCGGAGGGTGTGGTCGAGGGGCGTTGGCGTTCGGGGCGGGCGGAGTTCCGGGGTGTTTCCTACGCCCGGCCTCCAGTGGGCGGTCTCCGCTTCGCCGCGCCCGCGCCGCCGGGGTCTTGGGACGGTACGCGGCAGGCCGCCGATTTCGGGCCGCTGCCTCCGCAGTCCGGGCCGGTTCAGGCCGAATCGGCGCACGGGGACGACTGGCTGACGCTCAACGTCTCCACCCCGGACCCCGGTGCGACGGGACTGCCCGTGCTGGTGTGGATTCCCGGCGGGGCGTACATCACGGGTGTGGGCAGCGACCCGGCGTACGACGCCGCGCGGCTCTGCCGGGCCGGGCTCGTCGTCGTGTCCGTCAACTACCGGGTCGGTGTTGAGGGGTTCGGCCACGTAGCGGGCGCTCCGGCCAACCGGGGGCTTCTCGATCAGATCGCCGCGCTCGCATGGGTGCAGCGCAACATCGTCCGGTTCGGGGGTGATCCTTCTCTGGTCACGGTGGCCGGGCAGTCCGCGGGGGCGGGGTCGATCGCCGCGCTGCTCACGATGAGGCCGGCGCGTGAGTTGTTCCGGCGGGCCATCGCCCACTCGGTGCCGGGCAATCACATCACTCCCGCGCTGGCGAGGGAGGTGGCCGCCGTGCTTGCGGGCCGGTTCGGGGTGGCGCCCACCGCCGATGCCCTGAGGGATGTCGATCCGTGGCATCTGGCCGATGAGCTCACCGCGTTCGGCGGCGTCCTCGCGGCCGATCCCGTGCGCTGGGGCCGGCTGGCCCGGCTGGGAGTGCCCGTCTGCCCCGTGGTGGACACCGATGTCCTGCCGCAGACGCCGTGGTCCGCGCTGGCAGGAGGCCGTGCGGACGGCATCGAGTTGCTCGTCGGGCACACGCGGGATGAGTTCCGGCTCTTCTCCGTGATGGCCGGGCGGTGGGGGACCTTCACCGACGACGACGCCCAGACCGCCCTCGACTTGTTTGCCCCGAAGCCGCACGGCGCGGCCGCCTATCGGGCCGCCTTCCCCGGTGCCACCGCCGGGGAGCTGCTGGAGACGGTGGAATCCGACGCGCTGTTCCGGATGCCGTCCCTGCACCTGGCCCAGGCCAACATGATGGCCGGCGGTACGTCGTACCTCTTCGAACTCTGTTTGGCCTCGACCACGTCCAGTGGTGTCCTGGGGGCTTGTCACAGTCTCGACGTGCCTCTTGCCTTCGGCACGTGGGACAGTCCCGCCGGCAGAGGCTTGTTCGGCGACGTACCCGGCCCCGCGGCTCTGCGAGTCTCCCAGGAAATCGGAGACGCATGGGTCCGGTTCGCCGGTACCGGCGACCCCGGATGGGCGGCGTACCGCCCTGATCGGCGGCTGACCCGCGTGTGGGACGCCGAGTCGGTGACGGTGCCCTTTCCCGAAGAGGCCTCCCGGCAGATCTGGGAGGGGCATACTCCGGCCCCGTTCGACATCGCCACCGGTCGAGGATGACCGGTGGCGGCGTCATGTGTGCACCGCCAGCAGCGCGTTGGGGACCGCGTGGGCGAAGACGCGCCGGGTATGACGCGCCGTCCTCGCCGGACCTCCCCGGTTCGCCGGCCCGCCGTCAGTTACTGATTGCCGCTGGTGCGGGACGGGCGCCAAGCACCACGGTCGGCGCGGTCGGCGCGGTCGGCGCGGTCGGCGCGGTCGGCGCCGGCGTAGCGTAGGCAAGATGCGTGGTGGCTTTGTTCACCGGTTTCGACAGCAGTTGTTCAGCCTTCGCAAGGCACGCGGGCTGCGGCGTGTGCGATGTTCACGCGTAGCGACAGTGCCCACGCATGCCGGTGAGAAGGTTCCGTTTCAGGCGGGCCCATGAGCTGCTGGATGCTCCCGCGGTGCGGATGGTCGGGATCGGTGGGGCAGGCGAAGACGGTGCGTTCGCCGGAGGGGCCCGCGGTGACCTCGGTGGGTGTGCGGACCGCAAGGCGGGCAGGTCTCGGTCCTAGCGGCCGGCCGTCGGTGTGGGCGTCGCGTGCCACTCGCGGCGGAGGAGGCCGAAGATCCAGGAGTCGGAGACGTCGCCGTTGACGACGCAGTCCTCGCGGAGGGTGCCTTCGCGGACGAAGCCGAGCTTCTCCAGGACCCGGGCGGACGCCACGTTGCGGGTGTCGGTCTCGGCCTGGACGCGGTTCAGGTCCAGGGTGCCGAACGCCCACCGCAGGACGGCGTGCGCGGCCTCCGTGGCGTAGCCGTGGCCCCACGCGGCGGCGTCGAAGACGTAGCCCAGGGACGCGCTGCGGAAGTCCGGGTTCCAGCCGGTCAGGCCGCACCAGCCGATGAACGCGCCGTCAAAGACGCGGTCGACGGCCACCCGCGCCCCCGTGCCTTCCTCCTCGATCGTCCGGCAGGTCGCGAGGAAACGTTGGGCCCGGGCCGGTTCCGTCCACGGCGGGGAGTCCCAGTAACGCAGCACGTGGGCGCTGCTGTGCAGCGCGTAGAGCGGCGCCGCGTCGGCGTCGGTGAACGGCCGCAGCCGCAGGCGGGCGGTGCGCAGCCCGGGGGTGGGCAAAGTCATGCGGAGCATCCTGCCGCGTCACGCCCGCCCCTGGCCATCCGTTTATCCGGACGGCCAGGGGCGGGTACGCCCCCGGTGACGCCGGACGCGCCGCATGGGCGGGGAGTCGGCAGTCCCGTGCCGGCACGGCGAGCAAACGTCGGCCGTACCGGAGCGCCGAACCGTGAGCGTCTCGATTCCTCTCGGGCGGCGACTGCCTCCCAAACCGGTGTATATCCGCTGCCTGTTCTCGCGGGCAGAGCCGCTCCGCGAATCGCGGCATGCGCTGTGCCTGCAGGACGAGCGCAGAAGGGGGCCACCGGCGGGCGTGTCCGGCGTACTCTCCGCAGATGTCACAGGCGACGGGGCGTGCATCCGCCCCGTCGTCCCGCCACACTTCCTGCACTCTGGCACACAGTGCCGTCAATCTCAGGAGCCTCATGTCTCACGCCCGGCCCGTGCGCAAGCCATCAGCGAGAACGGCGATGGCCGTCGGAATCCTGGCGGTTTCGGCCGCCACCTTCCTCGTATGGCCGGCTTCGGCCGGCTCCGCCGCGAACGGCGCGTCCCAGGCGGCACCCGCCAAGGTGGCCGGCGAAGGCCGCGGCCCGGCCGCCGCCCTCCCGTCCGCGAAGGCTGGGCGGGTGCTCTGGACCCCGAAAATCACCGCCGGCCGGGGCGCGTTTCCCAGCGTCCAGTGCGCCACCGGCGGCTTCAGGGTGGTGCGCGACCCGGTCAAGGGCAAGGTCTGGCGCGCGCATCAGCCCGGCGGTCAGGAGCGCTGCGAGGCGGTCGGGCCGACCCTGAAGTCCGGCAGCACCTTTTACCTGGGCTGGTCGTCCAAGGTCGACATCCGTGACAGCAAGAACCGGTACATCTTTCAGCTGAAGTGCAGCCCGAGTACCGGCACGGCCAACCACCCGGTCGAGCTGGACGCCACCAAGGGCCGCGTCCGCCTGCAGGCATGGACCCACCGCCACGTCGCGGTGCCGCTGTGGAGCGCCCCGGTCAAGAAGGGCTCGTGGCACTCCTATGTCCTGAAGATCCGTGAGGGCCGTTCCAAGGGCACCGTTGAGCTCTGGTTCGACGGTGTCAAGCAGCGGTTCGCCAACGGTACGACGCGGTACACCGGCACCACCTACGACGGCACCACCAACTACCTCAAGTGGGGCTCCTACCACCCGTCGAAGGGCGACGCGACCCACTGGTTCACCTCGCCCCGCATGGCCACGACGCGGGCGGCGGCGGCCGGTTCGTGATCCCCGCCTGACGCGGCACGGCACAGCTCGCGGCGCCGTCGAGTCCTCCGGATCGCCCTTGGGAGCGGGCTGGCCGTTTCGCTCGTCTCGCCGCGGTGAGCCGGCTCCGAGCAGGTGGAGGCCGTTGGCGCGGCAAAGCTGTTTCGGTGGCCGGCATGTTCTTCGTCCGGATTCCGGCTCCGCCAAAATTCCCAGCCAACTCCGTTGACAGGTGCCGAAGCGGCGGCGCGCGGGGCACCGAGACGCCGGGCGGTCACGGCGGCCAGCAGCCGGCGGTCCGGCAGTGGCTGGGAAGCTCGATGCGCGGGCGGCACGGCGGTGCAGGACGCGGGGAGCCCGAGGGCACCGGATCGGGCCGACAGCGGACAGCGCGCGGGCGGCGGCCGGACGACGGTGAACCGGAACGGGTACGGGACGAGGCCGAGCGGCACGGGACGGGCTGGCAGCGGAAGGGCACGGCGGGCGGGCACAGCGAGGAGGGGAGGCGCAGCAGCGTACGGTCGCGGACGGCGGTGCCGAGCAGCGGCGGCACGCAGGCCGGGCGCAGGCCGACGACGCAGGCCGGGCGGGCCGCGCAGGTGCCGGGCACCGCGGCACGAGCCCCGAGGCCGGCCGGGCAGCTTCGCGTGGTGGAGGAGGGTTGGTGCTCCCCTCGTTTCGCTGCGTTCTGCGCCGGCACCCACACGGGCCTGCGGAGCCCGTCAGCGCTACGACCGGCTCTTCGCCTGCCGCGTCCAGCCGTCCGGGAGCGTGTCAACGGCCGGGCCGGTTTCTCTCGCTCTTGGCGCCGGTCCGGCTGCTGGGGCGGTGCGTACGTTGGCCGTCCCGGCGCACCGGGGTGCTCCATCGGCGTCGCCCTGTTCGTCGTAGCGGTCCGCGCGGGCGCGGGAGTCGCAGGCCGCCTTGGTGAAGGCGTCCTTGAGGTGGCGCAGCGCTCGGCCGTGAGGTCGAGGGCTTCCAAGTGCGTGCGGGCTCCCGCAGGGCCCGCAGCGCTGTCAGGGCGTCGCCTGCCCGCGGTGGGTTCCTGGTTCTGTCGTGCTGCTCGGGGCCGGCGGCTGTGAGCAGTTGCTCGGGCACGGCCTGCTGCTGGTGGGCGACGAGTCGTACGCCGGACCCCGCACGGCGGCGGCGGTGGCCGCGGGGCGTGGCTTCTCCCGGACCGTCGCACCGGCGGGGACGGCGCGGTCGTGGTTCAGCATGACGCGGGGGATCTCCCGCTCCCCCGCCGTCCGGCCCCGGTGGCGGGCGCGGACGGTGCATCGGGATCGGCCGGGGCTGCCGGTCCGGGCCGGGCGCGGGGCGGGTGGGCGACGTCGACCACCGCGGCGGCGACCACCGCGGCGGCGCGGGCCCGGATCGCCGCGGCTGCGGCGCGGGCGTGTTCGAGGAGGGAGTTGATGATGTCGGCGGCGACACCGCAAGGGGAGGATCGCGTTCGCCTTCCGCCGCGCGCGCAGCTGCGCGCGCGGCGGGCCTTCTGGCCGCCAGTCC
This sequence comes from Streptomyces sp. NPDC014733, assembly GCF_043083385.1. Classification (NCBI taxonomy): domain Bacteria; kingdom Bacillati; phylum Actinomycetota; class Actinomycetes; order Kitasatosporales; family Streptomycetaceae; genus Streptomyces; species Streptomyces sp. NPDC014733. The sequence goes on from NZ_JBIBYO010000028.1 coordinate 14,056, forward strand.
CCAGGAACCGACCACACCGGTGACCGTGTGGGGTGGGTTTCCGGGGGCAGATCGCTCCAGGTTCCTGCGGCCTCGGTTGCGGTGCGTGCCACGGTGATCTGGTGGTGGCCCGGGCGGCGGCGGGGCATACGTGGGTGCTAGAGCTTGCTCGCCTCCCGGACGCGGTGGAGGTGGATCAGGACGTCGTAGGCCCGGCCGATGGCGATCTCAGGGGTTTTGCCCTCCGGGTACTGCGTGCCGACGCTGTACGTCGGGCGTGGGATGTCCAGCCAGGTGCGGGCGGCGGCCGGGGCCTTACGCAGGTCGGCGTAGTAGTCGCGGTAGCGGACCTGGTCGAGGGTGTGCTCGTTGGTGCCGGGGCCGGCCGGAGGGAGGGTGAAGCTTTTCCACTCGCCGCCGAGTGCCTGGTCCTTGGAGAGGAAGGAGCCCTGGCCGAAGGTGGTGCCGATGGCGAGGTAGCCGGCGCCCAGGGTGTCGCGGAGGAACGCGCCCTGGGTCTTCGGATACATCGCGGGGTCGGTGGCCAGGTAGCCGGCATGGGTGTTGTGGGCGGACAGCACAATCCTGCCGCCGGTCCGCTGCTGCCACCACGCCGTGGTCTGGGCCATGACCTGGTCACGGTAGCGCTCCATGGCGGTCAGCGACTTCGGATCGCCGGTATCGACGGTGAGGAAGGTGTAGGTCTGGGCGAGGTTGCGGGCGTTTTGCAGGGCGAACTCGAAGCCGTCGTTGCCCGGCTGGCCCTGGCTTTCCATCAGTTCGAGGATCTGCTGTGCCCGCAAGGCGTTCTGCTGCCGCTGTGCGAGCGGCAGCTTCAGGTAGGCGAATGCGTCATCGACCGGGCGCAGGCCGGTGAGGAGTTCGTTCAGGCGCGGCAAGGACTGCGGGCAAGTCCGCCGGACGTAGTCGGTGACCGTGCCGAGGACCTGCTGGTCGAGCCTGGGGGCGCTGATGTCGTCGCCCAAGAAGTGCACCGGACGGTCGGGGTGGTGGCGGTTGTGGTCGCGCATCCACTGGATGAGGGTCACGAATTCCTCCCGGTCCCAGGGGGACCCGGCCAGCACCTCGTGCACGACCTGGCGTGCATTGCCGTCGCCGTGCTGGAGATAGTCGTCGATCCGCAGCCCTGCCGACCAGCTGATCTCCAGGGCGAAGGTGGTGAATTCCTTCTGCTCGACGAGATAGCGGAAGACCCGGTCCTTCAGCGCGAAGAACTCGTGCGAGCCGTGCGTGGCTTCGCCCAGCCCCACCACCTTGGCACCGCCGACCATGGCCCCCAGAGCGCGCAGGTCCGCCGTGCTGGTGCCCGGTTCGGCCAACCGCAGCGGACGGGCGATCCGGTCCAGCGCCCGGACCGGGGAGGATGCGGTGGCGGACGCCACCGGGGCCACCGGTATCGCCGGTGCCACCGGTATCGCCGGGGCCGCCGGTATCGCCGGTACCGGTGCCGCCGATGCCGCCGGTACCGGTGCCGCCGATGCCGCCGATGCCGCCGGTATCGCCGGTGCCGGTGCTGCCGGTGCCGCCGGTGCTGCCGGTATCGCCGGTGCCACCGGTGCCACCGGTATCGCCGGTGCCGCCGGTGCCGCCGGTGCCGCCGGTGCCGCCGGTGCCGCCGGTGCCGCCGGTATCGCGTACGCGGCTGTCGCGGGGGCCGGCGCCGCCGCCACGACGAGGGCCACCGCCACGAGCCGTTTCCTGCTGCCGGTCATGTCTGGCCACTCCTCAGCCTATGTGCTGTCAAACGTTGCTGAGAAGATCATCAAGCCATGGCAGGCCCGGCGCGTTGGGGCAGGCCCGGCAATTTCACGGGGGACAGCCCCATGGTTCACGGTCATAAAATCCCTGCCCTGGGTCTGTGCCGGCGAGGTGGGGGCCCCTTTCAGACCGTCCCGCCGGCGGCGTGCGCAACCACCGGTTCCGTGAGTTGTGGACTCGCGGGAGCTCTGCGGGGAGGCGGTGTCGTACGGCAGGACTGGGCGAGCCTGCGCGCGGTTACCAAAGCGGCACGGCCGGGTTGACCAACTCGGGCGCCGGTTGGCCAACCCCGCCGTTCACCCCCGCAGGTCACAGCCGCCGGGCGATGCGGTCTCCCACCGGATCGGGCACCACCGAATACACCCAGCCGACGAGCACCGCCGAGGGCGACCGCCGCTGATCGCGCTGTGCGGGCGAGGAGTTTTCCCGGGGCCTGGCCGGAGGAGCGGATCAGCGCAGTCCGGCGAAGAGGTCCCTCTCGGGTACGGGCGCGCCGGTGGTGTCCTGGACACGTACGAACGTCTCCATGCCCATCAACTCGCCGAACCTCGCCTTGCCCATTTTGAGGAAGAATATGTTCTCGCCCTGGCTGGCATGGGCGGCGAGCGCGTCGAATTTCTGGTCGCTGAATGCGGTGGTGTCCACCCATGTGGTGATCTCGTCGTCGGGGAGACCGATCTCGGCAATCGCGGCGGCTTCGGCGGGATCCGGCTCCGGCATGTCCTCGCTGAACTCCCGCATGGCTTCTCCGAACCGCCGCATCGTTGAGCGGGGCATCGTCGTCCAGTACACCTTCGGTGTCAGTTCCGTCTTCTCCAGCGCCGCCATCGTGACGCGGTGGGCCTGGATGTGATCGGGGTGGCCGTAGAAGCCGTTTTCGTCATAAGTGACGACCACATCGGGTTGGTAGCGCTGAATGAGTTCCGTCAGTCGGACGGCGGCTTCTTCCACGGAGGTCTGCCAGAAAGATTCGGGGGCGTCGTTACTCGGCCAGCCCACCATTCCGGAGTCGGGATAGTCCAGCATTTCCAGATCGCTGATCTTCAGGGCTTCACAGCTCACCTTCAGCTCTTGACGGCGCATCAAAGCAACGGCTGTCGGATCGTGCTCGGGATCGCCCGGCTTGGCGCCTGCCGGTCCGTCGCCGCAACGACCGTCGGTACAGGTCACAAGAACGGTGCGCATGCCTTCTGCCGCGTATCGCGCGAAGATTCCTCCGGTACTGGTCGCCTCGTCATCGGGGTGGGCGTGCACTGCCATGAGCGTCAAGGGACGGTCGGTCATGAACACATTCTCCTGTGGTGATACAGCCTGGTCCGGGCGCGCGGCGGGTTTACCACGGTCTTGAGTGCGGGTTCCGGCACTGGCGGACGTCCCCGCGGTGACCGTGTTCCCGCCGATGCGTCGGTGCGTCGGTGCGTCGGTGCGTCGGTGCGTCGGTGCGTCGGTGCGTCGGTGCGTCGGTGCGTCGGTGCGTCGGTGCGTCGGTTGATGC
>NZ_JBIBYO010000029.1:0-14993 GCF_043083385.1 Streptomyces sp. NPDC014733
AGGGGACTCTGTGGGAGAGTAGGACGCCGCCGAACGATTTTTCAGCTCCGGTCTCCGGGAACCAGTGAATGGTTTCCGGGGACCGGAGCTTTTTTGCGTTTCGGGGTCCGGTTTTCGCTGGTCTGCGGGGCCTGGCACTGCGATGCTGAGGCGATGGCGTACCTGATCAGGCCGGTGACGGCGGACGAGTGGAAGCGGCTCAAGGAGCTGAGGCTGGCGGCGCTGGCCGATCCCGTGGCGCGGGTGGCGTTCCACCAGACGTTCGAGGAGGCGGCGGCGCAGCCGGCGGAGTACTGGCAGCGGCATACCGCGCGCAGCGACAAGAACGGGACCACGCTGACGCTCATCGGCGAAGGGCCGGACGGCAGCTGGGGCGGGATGGTCGTGGTGCGGCTGGTCGAGGGGGCCGAGGTGCCGCAGGCGGAGGTCGTCGCCGTGTACGTACGGCCCGAGCACCGGGGGACGGGGCTGTCGCGGGAGCTCTTCGAGGCGGCGCTCGGCTGGTCGTGGAGCCTGTCGGAGCCGGTCGTGGCCCGCGTACGGGTGTGGGTGCACGAGGAGAACGCCTCGGCGGAGGGGCTGTACCGGGCGCTGGGGTTCGTCCCGACGGGGCGGACGGCGGCGGACCCGAAGAATCCGGCGGCCGTCGAGCGGGAGATGGCACTGGCCCGGCTGTAGACGGGCGCCCGCCGGGGCCGGACGGCTCAGAGCGGCAGGTCGGCGTGGGGCCAGCGGGCGCGGGCCTGTTCCGGGGAGCGCATCGTGGCGAGGGTGAGCAGGCCGCGGGGCGGGTCCGTGCGGAGGAGGTCCGGCAGGGCCGGCAGCGGGGCCAGCGCGGCGATGTCGTCCAGAACGAGGGTGAGCGGCGGGTCGAGGCGGCCGGTGGCGGCGCGGGCGGCGAGCCGACGGCCATGGGCGACGACGTGCGTCAGGAGCGCGGTGAGCAGGGGCATCGCGCCCGGCTCGGTGCGCGGGTCCTCCAGTGCTTCGCCGACGACGTAGAGCGTGCCGCCCTCGTCGAGGAAGGAGTCGAGGGCGAGGGCGTCGGGGCGCTGGGCGTTGCAGGCGTCGCGGATGTGGACGGAGCCGAGGGCGGACAGGGCACGGCCCGCCAATTCCTTCGCGTGGTCGCGGCGTTCAGGGTGGGCGGTCAGCACCGACTCCAGCTCGCCCGCCTGGCCGGCGGCGCACTTCGGGTCGGTGCGCAGGATACGGACCGGCTCCTGGGTGCCGCCGGTGGCGTGCGCCCAGCGGTGCAGCTGGCGGAAGGGGCGCCCGTCCACCGCGGCGGCGTGCAGCCAGCAGCGCAGCAGCGTCCGGGCGGCGTCGGTGACGGCCGTGTCCAGGGCGCTGTGCGGCTGTACGGGGGCCAGCAGCGCGGCGGCGCGGGTGGTGGCGGTGGCGAGGTCCTCGCAGCCGGCCGTCGGAGACCAGCGCAGCCGGGACGGGGTGTCGAGACGGTGCGTCGGGTCGTAGGTGAGCACCGGGCCCAGCTTGGCGCGGGCGTCCTTGGTGGCCGACCAGAGCGAGGGATCGGTGGTCGCGAGGACGACGGGGCCCGGCGCGGCGGTGACGGCGGCCAGGGCGGCGGCGGTGGCGGCACGCCGGTCGGCGCCGAAGTGGAGGCGGGGGAGAGCGGGTTCGGCGGCCGAGGTGGTGAGAGGCGCCGCGGTGGCGGCTGCGGTGGCGGCCAGGGCGGCGGCGGGGATTCCGGGGCCGCCGGTGCCGAGAGCCGCGCTTGCGTCGGGAGCCGTGCCCGTAGGGGGCGGAGTGGCCGTACCCGTAGGGGAGCTGAGGGAGGCCGAGGCCGGGCCGGGGACCGCGGTGGCGCCGAGAGGGGCCGCGGCCGTGCCGAGGGCGGCGCCCGGACCAGGGGCGGGAGCCGTCTCCATGACGGGAGCGGGGACGGCGGGCGTACCGGGAGCGGTACCCGTGCGGGTGTCGGCGTCGGGGGCGGTGGCCGGTGTGGGCCCAGGGGCTGTACCCGGAGACGGGTCGGGGGCCGGCTGTGCGCCCGGGCCCGTGGGGGAGACCGGGGACTGCTTCGGCGGGCCGGGGAGCCTTTCCGCTCGGCGGGCTCGGCGGACGGCTCGGTAGCGGGTGAGGGTTCCCAGGGTGAAGAGGGTCAGGACCAGAAGGACCATCAGTTCGCCGATGAGGAGGCCCCAGAAGAGGCCGTAGCCGGAGAGCTGGTCCTTGGGGGTGGCGGGCCAGGCGCCGGGGAGATCGTGGGGTTCGGCGGCGAGGTGGCGCAGGGCTGTGGGGGTGCCGGAGTAGGTGACGCCGTCGGGCCAGGCGCCGTGGCTGAGGAGCCCGGCGAGACCGGTCGCCGTCCAGATCAGGACGCTCAGGCCGAGAAGGAAGGCGAGCAACCCGATGAGCAGGGAGTCGGGGATGCCGCCGTGCCGGCGGGGGGTCTCGTACCGGGGGCCGCGCGGGCCGGTGGCGTACCGGTCGTCGTACCCCGGCCGTCCGTCGTTCCCGCCCGGATGACCGTCGCGCGGGTCGTGGCCGTACCGGCCGCCGGGGGGCGCGTAGCCGTCGTCGTACGCCCCCGGGTGGCCGGTCGGGTCGGGCGGCGGGGTCACGCCACCGTCTCGCTCGACTCGCCCTGGAGCTGGCGGGCCAGGGCCAGGGCCTCGGCGCGCTGTTCGGCCTCGGCGTCGGCGGCGGCTTCCAGTGCGCGGGCCTCGTCGGTGGGCAGGGCGGAGGCGGCGGAGACCTCGGATGCCTCGGTCATCGCGCGGTCGGTGTAGACCAGCGGGCGTTCCGCCTCGGTGATGAGGTGTTTGACGACCTGGACGTTGCCGTTGACGTCCCAGACGGCGATGCCGGGGGTCAGCGTCGGGATGATCTCGACGGCCCAGCGTGGCAGGCCGAGGACCTGGCCGGTGGCGCGGGCCTCGTCGGCTTTCTGGGCGTAGATCGTGCGGGTGGAGGCCATCTTGAGGATGGCGGCGGCCTCGCGGGCGGCGGCGCCGTCGACGACGTCGCTGAGGTGGTGGACGACGGCGACGAAGGAGAGACCGAGGCGGCGGCCGAACTTCAGCAGGCGCTGGAAGAGCTGCGCGACGAAGGGGGAGTTGATGATGTGCCACGCCTCCTCCACCAGGAAGATGCGCTTCTTGCGGTCCGGGCGGATCCAGGTGTGCTCCAGCCACACGCCGACGATCGCCATGAGGATCGGCATGGCGATGGAGTTGCGGTCGATGTGTGAGAGGTCGAAGACGATCAGCGGGGCGTCGAGGTCGATGCCGGCGCTCGTCGGGCCGTCGAACATGCCGCGCAGGTCACCGTCGACGAGCCGGTCGAGGACGAGCGCGACGTCCAGACCCCATGCCCGGACATCGTCTATGTCGACGTTCATCGCCTCGGCGGCCTCGGCCTCCGGGTGGCGCAGCTGCTCGACGATGTCGGTGAGGACGGGCTGGCGGGGCGCGCCGGAGTCGCCGCCTCCGCCGAATTCGCCGAGGACCGTGGAGTGGGCGACCTTGAGGGCGAAGCCGGAGCGTTCGTCCAGGCCGTGACCCATCGCGACCTCGATGATCGTCCGCAGCAGCGCGAGCTGGCCGGTGGTGGTGATCGACGGGTCGAGCGGGTTGAGGCGGATGCCGCCGTTGAGGGCGGCGGTCGGGTCGAGGCGGATGGGTGTGATGCCGAGCTGTTCGGCGATCAGATTCCACTCGCCGACGCCGTCCTCGCCCTGGGCGTCGAGGACGACGACCTGCCGGTCGCGGAAGCGGAGCTGGCGCAGCACGTACGTCTTCTCCAGCGCGGACTTGCCGTTGCCGGACTCGCCGAGGACCAGCCAGTGCGGGGCCGGAAGCTGCTGGCCGTAGAGCTGGAACGGGTCGTAGATGTAGCCCTTGCCGCTGTAGACCTCGCGGCCGATGATGACGCCGGAGTCACCGAGGCCGGGGGCGGCGGTGGGCAGGTAGACGGCCTGCGCCTGCCCGGTGGAGGTGCGTACGGGCAGCCGCGTCGTCTCCACCTTCCCGAACAGGAAGGTGGTGAAGGCGTCGGTGAGCGCTCCGAGCGGATCGAGCTTGGCCATGACGTACGCGCCTCCCAGCGGCTTAGCGGCGGATTCCGGTCGCGAACGGCAGGGTGTTGACGAACGCACGGTGGTGCTCGCGGTCGCACCACTCCAGCTTGAGATAGGACTTTCCGGCCGAGGCGCGGATGGTGCGCTTGTCGCGGGCGAGCGCCTCGGGCGAGCGGGAGGAGACCGTCAGATAGCCGACGAGGTTGACGCCGGCGGCGCCGGAGGCGAGGTCCTCGCCGCGCTGGTCGACGCGGCCGTGGTGGGCGACGTCGCGGGGGTCGACGACGCGGTTCATCTTCGCGGCGCGGCTGGCCTCGGCGTCGTCGTTGGTCTTCTCCGTCAGCATCCGCTCGATGGCGATCTCGGTGGGCTCCAGGTCCATGCAGACCGCGACGGTGCGGATGACGTCGGGGGTGTGGACCAGCAGCGGGGCGAGGAAGTTGACGCCGACCGGGGTCAGCGGCCACTCCTTGATCCAGGCGGTGGCGTGGCACCAGGGGGCGCGGGTGGTCGACTCGCGGGTCTTGGCCTGGAGATACGTCGGCTCCATCGCGTCCAGCTCGGCGGGCCACGCGTTGCGCTTGCTCATCGCCTGGATGTGGTCGATGGGGTGGTCCGGGTCGTACATGGAGTGCACGAGGGAGGCGAGGCGGGCCTGGCCGAGCGGCTGGCGGACGCGGATGTCGGCCTCGGCGAGGCGGGCGCAGATGTCGGTCAGCTCGCGGGCCATGACGACGGCGAGACCGGCGTCGCGGTCGAGCTTGCCGCGGCCCGGGCCGCCGCGCTGGGCGGCCGCGGCGCGGGCCATCGTCATCGCCTCGGCGGCCAGCTCGCGGTCGTAGTGCATACAGGCGACGAGGTAGGCGCGGTGCTGCTCGGAGGAGGTGGAGACCATCGACTGGAGCTGGTCGTACGACTCCTGGAGCCAGGCGGGGGAGGTGGTGTCGCCGCGCTGGGCGACGTCCTTCGCGTGCGCGTCCGGGTCGGCGGGCAGGGTGCGGGCCAGCATCTGGAGGCGGGTGACGAAGCCGTCGCCGTTGGCGACGTGCTTGAGAAGCGTGCCGAAGCGGTCGACCAGCGCCTCCTGGTCCTCGCTGTCGCGCAGGCCGACGCCGGGTCCCTCGATCTCGATGGCGGCGGTGACGGTGCGGCGGTCGGCGTGGAGGAGGACGGCGACCTCGTCGGGGCCGAAGGGGGCGGCGAGCCAGTTGATGTGGCCGATGCCGGGCGGCGGGCCGATCTCCACCTCGCGGCCGTCGAGCCGGGTGCCGGCCTCGGCGGCGGCGGAGCGGTAGGCGGTGCCGCGGCGCAGGGTACGGCGGTAGCTGCGCCGGATCTCGAACCATTTGTAGAACGTGCGGCCCTTGTACGGGACGTACACCGCGGCCAGCCCCAGCATCGGGAAGCCGGTGAGGGTGATGATCCGCAGGACGAGGACCTGGATCGCCAGACCGGACATCATGCCGAGGAAGGCGCAGGCGATGATCAGGGCGATCTCGCCGGTCTCGCGGTTCTTGCCGACGACGGCGTTGGGCCGGGCGCGGCCGATCAGGTACGTCCTGCGGGGCGCGATCGGATGGGGTGTGGTCACCGCCCCTCACCTCCTGCTGACTTGCCGGTGCGGGAGCCGCCGGGGGCGCCGGAGCCGGGGTTGGTACGGGGGGCCGGTGGGGCGCTGCGGGAGCTGTGGGCGGCGACACCGCCGGCCACTCCGCTCGCCGGGGACTGGCCGCCGCTGCTCTGGGACTGGCCGCCGCCGTCGGACTTGCGGGTGCTGTGGGTCTTGATGCCCTGGGAGACGAGGGCGGCGGGGGAGGAGACCATGGCGGCCGCCTGGCTGCCGTCGGTGGCGCGGCCCTTGTTCGTCCGGGCGGAGATCATTTCGTCGCCGAAGCCGGGGACGAAGCGGTAGATCATCGCGCTGGCGAAGATCGCGAGGACGATGATGGCGAGGCCGGAGACGACGGCGGAGAAGGCGTTGGGGCCCTCGTCGGAGGAGAGCGCGCCGGCGATGCCGAGGACGATCACGATCACCGGCTTCACCATGATCACCGCGATCATGATCCCGGCCCAGCGGCGGACGTGGCCCCACATGTTCTTGTCGACGAGCCCGGCGTAGACGACGGTGCCGAGCAGCGCGCCGACGTACAGCAGCGCGGCGCGGATCACCAGTTCCAGCCAGAGCACACCGGCGGCGAGCACCGAGACCAGCGAGACGACGATCAGCATGATCGGGCCGCCGCCGATGTCGGTGCCCTTGGTCAGCGCCTCGGAGAACGCCCCGAAGAAGGTGTCGGTCTTCGCTCCGGTGCCCTTCGCGATGATCTCGGTGATGCCGTCGGTCGCGGAGACCACGGTGTAGAGGATCAGCGGCGTGAACGCGGAGGCGAGCACGGTCAGCCAGAGGAACCCGATGGCCTCGCTGATCGCCTCCGTCAGCCGTACGCCCCGCATGGCGCGCTTGGCGACGGCGAGCAGCCACAGGACGAGGGTGAGGACGGTCGAGGCGGCGAAGACGACGGCGTACTGGCGCAGGAACGCGGAGTTGGTGAAGTCGACCTGCGAGGTCGCTTTCACCGCGTCGGCCAGCTTGTCGACGATCCAGGCGGCGGCCTTGGCACAACCCTTGGCGAGGGAGGTGAGGGGGTCGAGGGGGTTGTTGTCGAACGGGGTGCTCGGCGAGGTACTGCCGCTCCCCGGTCCGTTGCGCTCGCAGCCCTCCCTGGCGGGACCGCTGAGGATGCTGCAGCGGTCCCTCGTCGGTGACGGATCGGGATCGGGGGCGGCCATGGCGCGGGTGGCGAACATGAACACCGAGGTCTGAGCTGCGGCGAGAACCGAGACGACCGAGAACGCGCGGCGGCTGTTACCGGGCATAGGTGAACCCTCCAAACCCTTCGACCGCACCTGCGATCTCCTTCGCGCCGGATGCGGGGACGTCCCCACTGACCGGTGCGGGACCGTTCTTCTGCGTCTGGGACACGGCCTTCCAGTCCTTGCCGGTCCAGGTCAGCTTCATCGTGACGGTGAACCAGGTGGTCGTCACGGGCTTGGTGGAGCCGGTGCCCGCCATGCCGAGGAGTCCCGTGCACCACACGTCGACGGTCGCTCCGTCGTCGGCGTAGGCAGTGGCCTTGGTGCCGACGGGGATGGTGCGGGAGATGAAGGTCATGCCCGAGGGGACGCTGCCGTCCGGCTTCAGGCCGACGGCCTTGCGGGCATCGGACGCGTAGGCATGGTCGAGGTCCTTCTGGAATGTGCCGACGACGGACGGTGCCATGACCGCGCTGACGATCTGGTGGCGTTTCTGGTCGTCGAACATGTCGGAGGAACCCAGCGCCACCGCGTAGTTCGCCGCCGCCGACTGTGCCCCCTGCTGGGTCTTGGCGAAGCCGGAGGCGATGGTGCCGTTCCTGTCCTTCACCGGGTCGGTGCCGGTGGGGGCGGTGGGCTGGGCCGCGGGGCCGTTCTTGGGGGCGCCGTCCGCGGTGTCGGTGGCGGGGTCGGAGCCGGAGCCGCGGTTGGCGAAGGCGATGGCGGCGATGAGGAGGACCACCACGCCGACGACGGCGATGAGGTTGCGGCTGGAGAGCCCGGACCGGGAGCGGCGTCCTGAGCCGTAGGTGTCGCCCTCGCTGTCCGGAAGTCTGGTGCGGGTCTGGCCGGTGGGACTCGTGTAGTCGCCGCCGTAGCCGTCGTCGCTGGTACTCATCGCGTACGTGCCCCCTCAGCCGCCATTGCCGTCTCCGCCGTCGTCGCCGTCCCCGCAGTGGTGGGGCCGCCCTCGTATGACCGTAGCCGCGTGGTCGGCGGCTCGGGTGAAGTGGTACGGGTACATCTCACCGTGACGGGTCCTCAGCTACTGGGCGATGGGGGCGAATGAGGGGCTGTGCGGCTTTTGCCCCCTTGGTGTGCACCCGCTTCGCCGCCTCCCGCCGTGGCCTTCGTCCCTCCGGACGGACCTGTCCCCACGGGGTGGCCGCCCCAATCGGTCCGCTGGTCGCGGGCGTGCCGGGGCGGGCCGGGGAGCCGGCCGTGCAGGGGTGGGCGAAGGTCAGCATGGGGCCTCGGCGCGGGAGGTGGGGCCGTCGGGGGGTGGATGGAGGCATACGGGCGGCGGACGGGGCGCATGCGGTGGGCGCCGGTGGCGGTCCGGCCCGGGGTGCGGCGCCGCGGTGGGGATCGCGGGGCCCACGGGGGCGGGAAGGTGACGGCCCGTCGGCCGCCGGGAGGGGCGGCCGCGGGGCGTCGGGGGTGCGCTACACGGCCATGCCGTAGACGATCGTGAAGAGGGTGGTGAGGGAGCCGATGATGAAGACGCCGGTGAGTCCGGCGACGATCAGCCCCTTGCCCTGCTCGGCGCTGAAGGTGTCGCGGAGCGCGGTGGCGCCGATGCGCTGCTTGGCGGCGCCCCAGATGGCGATGCCCAGGCAGAGCAGGATCGCGATGGCCATGACCACCTCGATCATCACCTTCGCTTCGTTGCCCAGGCTGCCGAACGGGCCCCAGTCCGGGGCGATTCCGCCGATGATGGTGGTGATGTCGCCCTTACCGGCCGCAATGAACATTTTGAACTCACCGCCCCTTTATGGGTAGTTGTGTTCCCCTGAATATCCGACAGGGGTCAGTCTCCATCTTCGCCGACAAAGACACCACCGGATGTCGACTTGGCGGCATTCTTGCGTGGATCTCGTAGGGGTGGGGTGAGGTTCGGCACCTTCGGTGCCCCACGTCACCCGGCACACCTCTGCGATGTCACTGTGTGTATCACGTATGATAACCGTGAGCAATGATGGGATGAGCCTGCCGATGCGGGGCGCCCGATGCGGGGTGCCTGACGAGGCGTCCGGTGTGCGGGGCCGTTGGCAGGCCGGAGCGGGCCGGAGTGAGCCGGGGTGGGGCCGTCGGGGCAGGTCCGGGGGTGTGCGTCCCTCCCGGGAGGAGGGACGTGGCGTGCGGTGCGATGGTTCCCTGGCGCACCGTCAGGGCGCACCGTTCGTTCCGTATCTCCCGGTGGATGCCGAGGTCGTGGGGCGGCGCCCCGGGGATCGGGAGGGGCCGGGCGCGCCCGGTAGCCTCTCGGCCGTACGCCGCTCCCCGGTGAGCGCCCCCTGCGCCGAGGTGTGCGCCGCCGTGCGGTGGGAACTTCCAGGGGTGGCGGGGAATCGGCGGCGAAGTGAGCCCGGATGGGGGAGGGTTGAGGCGTGCGGAAACTCTGGATTGCAGGCGGTATCGGGGCGGGGCTGATGCTCGGCCTGGTCGCGCTGCTCGTGATCGGCACGTACACCGCGGCCACCGGGCTGGTCGGTGGGGCCGGTGGGCGGGCGCTCGGGCTGGCCAAGGGTGCGGTGCCCGCCGAGTATCAGGCGCTGGTGCAGAAGTGGGGCCAGCTCTGTCCGGCGATAAGTCCCTCGCTGCTGGCCGCGCAGCTCTACCAGGAGAGCGGCTGGAACCCCAGGGCCCAGAGCCCCGCCTCCGCGCAGGGCATGGCGCAGTTCATCCCCGGCACCTGGGCCACCCACGGCATCGACGGCAACGGCGACGGCAAGAAGGACGTCTGGGACCCGGCGGACGCCATCGCATCGGCGGCGTCGTACGACTGTGAGCTGGCGCAGTACGTGAAGGACGCGCCGGGCGACGCCACGCACAACATGCTCGCCGCGTACAACGCCGGCGCCTACCGCGTCATCCAGTACAGCGGCGTCCCGCCCTACGGCGAGACGCAGAACTACGTCAAGACGATCACCACGCTCGCCAAGAGCTTCGAGGCGCCGAGCGCGCCGGTCGCCCCGTCGAAGCAGGCCGCCGCGGCCATCTACTACGCGCAGGAGAAGCTCGGCACGCCGTATCTCTGGGGCGGTACGGGCACCGCCGCGCAGAACGGCCGGTTCGACTGCTCCGGGCTGACGCAGGCCGCGTACCGCTCGGTCGGCATAGAGCTGCCGCGGGTGGCGAACGACCAGTGGAACGCCGGCCCGCACCCCAAGCGCGACGAACTGCTCCCCGGCGATCTCGTCTTCTTCGCCAACGACCTGACGGACCCGCGGTCGATCCACCACGTCGGGATCTACGTCGGCGGCGGCTACATGGTCAATGCGCCGCACACCGGCGCGCTGATCCGGTTCGACAAGATCGATGTGCCGGACTACATCGGTGCCACCCGGGTCACCTCCGATGGCGCGAAAGCGCTGCCCGCTGCGAACACCGCGTGAACATGAGGCGCCCGGCGCCCGGGGTGGGTCACGCTGGGACAACAGGCTGGTGATCTTCCGGTGGAGAACGGAACGACCACGGTGACGGGCGCGTTCTCCTGGCGTCGGACGGTCCGGACGTGGCGGCGCGCCCGGCGCGGCGGTACGGCGGTACGGGACGACCACGGGGGCTGGCAGCAGACACACGGCGCTCGCGCGCGCGGAAGATAAGGGGTCGCAGCAGATGGCTGGACTCGCACTGGTGGGGCCGGACCCGGATGCCGACGTGCTCGGCGGCATCAACGGCCTCGCGAAGGGTGCTCCGGGGTGGGTCAACCACACGATGGAGTATCTCGGCGAATACGGCGTTCCCGCCGCGCTCGCCGTGCTGTGCGTGCTCGCCTGGTGGTCCGTGCGGCGCCGTCCCGGGGCGCCCGCCGCGGTCGCCGGGCTGGTGTGGGCGCCGCTCGCGGCCGGCCTCGCGCTGCTCGCCAACATCCCGATCCGGTCCATCGTCGGCCGCCCCCGCCCGTTCCACGACCAGGCCGGGCTGGCGGTCCTCGTCCCGGGGAAGACCGACTTCTCGTTCGTCAGCGACCACGCGACGCTCGCCATGGCGGTCGGCGCCGGTCTCTTCCTCGTCCGCCGCTCCTACGGCCTGATCGGGATCGGCCTGGCGCTGCTCGAAGGGTTCTGCCGGATCTACCTGGGTGTGCACTACCCGACGGACGTCATCGGCGGGTTCGCGCTGGGCACCGCCGTGGTGCTGCTGCTCGCGCCGGTCGCGCAGGCGCTGCTGGTACCGCTGATGACGCGCCTCGGCCGCTCCCGCGCGGGGCGCCTGGTGCGGGCCCCCGGGGTGCCGGAGACGGTGCGGACGCCCGACGCGGAGGCGGCGGTCGAGGCGGCGTATGCACAGGCGTTCGCGGAGACCTGCGGCGAGCGGTACGCGCCGCAGGGCGCGGGCGACGACCTGGCGCTTCCGGCCCGTACGGCGCTGCCCCGCGGGAAGGGGCCGGAACGCGACCTGGCGGCGTGACGGCGGGGCGGCCGGGCCGGAAGCCCGGTTGCGCCCCGCGCCTCGCCTAGAGCGCCTGCGGGAAAGTGCTGAACAGCCGCTGCGGGTCGTACGTCCGCTTGACCTTGTCCAGGCGGGCGGCGGCCGGTCCGTAGTAGGCGGACTTCCAGTCGGCCAGGGACGGGTCGGTGTAGTTCTGGTAGGCGGCGCCGGAGGCGTGGCGGCGCATCGCGCCGTGGAAGGAGTCGAGCCAGGCGGTGCGGTTGGCGGACGAACCGCCCGCGGGCCAGGACGCCAGGTACTGCGCGAGGAAGCGCGAGCCGCGGTGGACGAACGCGGTGTCGGTGGCGCCGACGCGGTTGATCGCGCCGCCCAGCGCGGTGAAGGCGACATTGCCGGTCACGCCCTTGTGGCCGCCGCTCTCGATCTGCGCCAGCGCCGTCTGGATGCCGGACGCGGACAGCGGCCGGTCGTAGAAGTGCGAGCGCGCCGCGTACGTTTCGCGGCCCAGCTGGCCCGGGGCGGTCTGGCCGGGCAGTGCGCCGGGTGCGTGGCACTGCGCCGTCGTCTTGGAGGAGCAGCCCGCGTACGCCTCCATCGCGTCCAGGTGGTCGATGGGGGTGAGCCGCACGGAGGTCGCGGGGCCCGGGCCGCCGGGCTGGTCGGCGAGCTGGTCGACGGCGTTCTGCAGGTCGCGGTAGCCGCCCATGGAGAACGCCGCGACGGAGACGGCGGGGGTGCCGCCGGGGCGGGCGTCCAGATGGCAGGCGGACCATATCTCGTCCGCCTGCGAGGGGCCCCACTTCTGCCAGGAACCCAGCACGTTGGCGGCCTTCGCCCACGGCCACGTCATGTACGCCATGACCGAACGCGGCGCGGGGTGCGTACGGAAGCGGAGTGCGGTGACGACGCCGAAGTTGCCGTTGCCGGCGCCGCGCAGCGCCCAGAAGAGGTCGGGGTGGTGCGAGGCGTCGCACTCGACGGTCTTGCCGTCGGCTGTGACGACCGTCGCGCCGACGAGGGAGTCGCAGGTCAGGCCGTATGCACGGGAGGTGACGCCGTGTCCGCCGCCCAGGGTGAGGCCGGATATCGCGACGGTCGGGCAGGAGCCGCCGGGCAGCGTGACGCCGTGCGCGCCGAGCCCGGTGTAGATGTCGATGAGCTTGGCGCCCGCGCCGATCGCGACCTCGCCGCCGGACGGCGTGCCGACCGAGTCGAGTTTCGAGACGTCGATGACGAGCTTGCCGTTGCCGCTGGAGTAGCCCGCGTAGGAGTGGCCGCCGCTGCGGATGGCGACGGGGGTGCGGTAGCGGCGCGCGAAGGAGAGGCACTCGGCGATGTCCGAGGGGTGCGCGACATAGGCGACCGCCGACGGCTTCAGGGAGTCGTAGCGGGTGTTGTAGAGCCGTCCGGCCGCGGCGTACGCGGCGTCCGAGGGGCGGATGAGCTTCCCGTCGAGGCTCTTGGCCAGGGCGGTCCAACCGGCCTTGGTGGCAGCCGGCTTGGCGGCCGAGGTGGTGGTGGCGGTGAGCGCCTCGCCGGGCGTCGTCGCGGAGGCGGAGGAGCCGTCGGCCGCGCCGTTCGTGGTGCAGCCGGTGGCCCAGACGACCGAGGTGGCCGCGAGACCGCCACCGGTTTGCAGGAGTGTGCGGCGCTTCATGGGTGAATGTCCCCTCGTGGTGATCCGGCGTCCCCGTACGGCCACGGGTCCGGCCGGTGGCCGAGGGGTGCGGCGCCGGGGCGTCCGACGCCGCCGTGGGGGCGGCGCTCCGGGGGCGCGTGTGGGCCCCGAAGGGCCGTCAGGTCGGCGCTCCGCCGGTGCCCGGTGCCGTCGTTCTCTCCCTACCCAGATGCGGCCGGGCGGTTGGCGGTTCCCGGACGGCGGATCATTCCGGGCGCGCGGCGGCGGTCAGATGGCGTTCGGCGTCGGTGCGGGCCTGGGAGCGGGCGCGGCGGGCGGCGCCGCGCCAGCCGCAGGAGCAGCCCGCCGAGATGAAGGAGCCGCGTTCGGAGGTGGAGGTGCGGTGCCCGGCCGGGGCGCCGTCGGCGGCGGGCGCGGGGACGGAGAGGCCCGACGGGTGGGGGTGCGGGGCGCGATCGGTCACCCCGCCACGCTACGCGCCCCGGGTGGCATGGCGTGACGGGCCCCGGAAACGGTCGTTGAACGGGGCGGTCGGCAGGAATCCGGCCGTCCGGAACGGGCCGCGCGATGCGGACCGCCGGTGCGCGGGGCGCCCGATCGGCGGCTCCGCACCGGCCGTTCCGGGTCCGCCCAGGGGAAGCGGCCGAAGGGGCTCGTAGGCGATGGTGGCGCAGGTCGGACGGGAGACGGGCGCGGTCGTCGCGGCGTTGGTGTGCGGGGCGGGGCTGCTGACGGCGGGGTGTTCGGCGGGCGGGGCGTCCGCCGACGGGCTGCCGGGTACGGGCTCCCCGGCGGCCGAGCGGGTGGTGCGGGGCAGTGCCGATGCGCTGCTGCGGGCCGGCGGGGCGCGGGTCACCTCGACGATGGAGACGGTCAGCGGCGGCACCCGGGTCGCGATCCGGGGGAGCGGTGAGTACGACTTCCGGCGCGGGACGGGGCGGCTGCGGCTGACACTGCCGGACGCGGCGGGCGAGGGGCACGGGCCGCGGCCGCCGGTCACCGAGATCCTGGTGCCGGGCGCGCTCTACATGAAGAACCGCGGGGCCGGGGTGCCCGCGGACAAATGGGTGCGTATCGATGCGACGGGCCTCGCGGACGGCAATCTCGTCACCGGCGGGGCCACCGATCCGCTGGCCGCCGCCGAACTGCTGCGGGGGGCGCGGGAGGTGACGTACCGGGGCGAGGCGCGGGTCGACGGGGTCGCGGTGCGGCACTACAGCGGGACGGCGGACCTCGCGGCGGCGGCCGGGGCGGCGTCGGCGCGGACCCGGCCGGTGCTGACGGCGGCGGAAAAAGGGTTCACCACGCGACGGGTGCCGTTCGACGTCTACCTGGACGGGGCGGGGCGGCTGCGCCGGGTCAGCCAGCACTACCGCTTCGCCAACGGTTCGCGGCGCGGCGCGGCGGTGACGTCGACGACCGAACTGGACCACTTCGGCCGCCGGCCGGAGGTGGCGCTGCCGCCGCGGGAGGCGATCTACACGGGGCGGATCGCGGCCACGGGGGCGTGACGGGGGCCGCGACCGGCGAGGGGTGACGGGTCGACAGTGCAGCGGGTGGACAAGGGGGTCGGGCGGGGCCGTGCGGGTTCCGCGTCCGTGCGCCGGGCCGGTTCCCGTGGGGCTTTCAGGTCGGCCCGCTAGTGGCTGACCCTCGGAAGATCGCGTTCCCGACCGTCGGTTTTCGGCCTTCTCCGGAGCGGTACGAAGGAGGCCCCGCCACCCGTGCGGGGGTGGCGGAAATGGTCCTTCCGTGCCATGGGCGGCGGGTGGCGCCGTCCCTACGCTGGGCGGTGTCCGCCTCGGAGGGGGAGGCGCGCGAAGGAAGGTGTCGTCCGTGACCGTGACCTGCGATGCGACGGTTCAGGACCGCGTGGCCCTCGTCGAGATCGAGCTGATCGGCGAGCTGATGATCGCCGCGGCGGCCGCGAGCGAGGAGCGGCTGAGCCCGGACCGGATCGATGAACTGCTGGACGTCGGCGGACGCCGGCGGCGGGAGCGGTCCGCCTAGGTGTGTTGTTCGGTGAGGTTGGTGACGCGGCTGGCGGGTGTGTGGCCGCTGATTCCGGTGTGGGGTCGGTGGTAGTTGTACCAGTGC
>NZ_JBIBYO010000030.1:0-12659 GCF_043083385.1 Streptomyces sp. NPDC014733
TAAGAGATGCTGCGCGATCTCTCAACGAAAGTGCCCGCGTTGCGGGCACTGAACCGATCCGCGTAGCGGATCGGGCCACGCATAGCGTGGCTAAGACGCCGGCAAGCCGGCGGTGGGGATCCGCGTTGCGGATCCCCACCAGTTAAGTGCCCTGCGTTGCAGGGCACTTGTCGAGGCCACGTTTGCGGCCTCGACTGGGCAGGTCCGCTTCGCTCCCCTGCCTAGGCCCCGCAAGCGGGGCCGGCTGGCTACAGGGAAGGGTGCTGCCCATGGTTGACGGTTCGTCATGCTGCGGTGTCGATTAGCCAAACTGCCTTCCGGGTAGGGTGATGTTCGGCATGATCGCAACCATGGTTGGTTCTACGGTGCGCTTACGATTCACGGACTTCCTTGCTGATCCTCATGACCCTGATGTCATGCGTCGGGCCTTGGAAGTTGAGGCGGATGTGATGACTTTTGAGGGTAAGACAGCAACCTTCTGGTTGAAGGGGGTTGAGGTCTGTAGCTATCCCGTCGAAGTCTTGGCTTCGGTGGAGATGCAGGGGGAGCATGCCGTTGCAGACTCCCGTAAGTACACGGTGGAGGATGTGCGGAAGCGGTATCGCAATGCGTATCAGAGGTGGTCTGCGGAGGATGACGAACGTCTGTTGGACATGCATGACACGGGGAGCAGTGTCGAGGAGCTCGCGGAGTTCTTTGGGCGTCAGCTCAGCGCGATCCGGTCAAGGCTCGACAAGCTGGGTGCTAATGTCGAAGGTCCTGGAGTGCCACCTGCTTCCTCTCAACAACCCGTGCAACCTCCTTTTTGACGCTGGCTCGCAGGCCGTTGTGGGGGAATGGATCCGTTTTGGGTCCGGACGATAGGGGATGGAGCTCGCGCTTTCTCGAGGTGCTTCCTTCATGAAAAAATTTTGATGGATCCGTTTCTTCGTCCTGTCCCGTTTGCTGCGGCGGCCCCTCCCTCAGATCCCGCCCACCCGTTTCTGAACCGTCTCACAGAGCGCGGCCCCTCAGTGGACACCTGCCAATCCGCCCTGACGACAGCTAGGTACACAACCACCTCATAGCTGCACCATCGCAATGGAACCGGCTGCGTCCTTGGCACTTGGGGCGAACTTGCAGCACATCACAGTGCTCCCGTAGTCAGCTGCCAGCGCCCGCTGGGCTGAAGGAGCTGGCTGGGGTGGCAGGCGGCCGCCCTGCGCGCCGCGGCGCAGGCTCAAGCCGAATGTGACCAGTGGCAGCAGCAGGCCGTGCGGCAAGCTCGGGCGGCACACCAGATGGGCCTGTTCGCCGAGACGGTTCGGGAGCTCGCCGGCCAGTTCCCCCACGATGCCGTGGCCGAAGCAGACCGGGCGGAAACCACCCGGGCCGAGGCATCGCGTGCCGCGCACATGGCCAACGCCCATGCCTCGCAGCAGGACCGGATCGCCCAGGGCAAGGAGAGTTGCCACCGCGCGGCGCTGGGCCGGTGGCGCACCTCGGCCGTGGCTCAGTCTTGGCCGACCGCACGCGTGGCGCGCGGCCGTGGAGATGGCCCTGCTGGGTGACTGGGTTGAGGCTCTTGGCCAGCGCCTGAGCGGCGATGCAGAGATCATGGAGCTGCTCCACTGGCATACCGAACGGGAACATCGCTGTCTGCAGCCGCTCTGGGAGCGAAAATCCGGCGGCCGCACAGTACGGCTGCTGGAGGCCCCGGTCTCGTCGGAAGTGTCCGTAAGAGATGTCGTCAGCGATGACCGGCGCCCGGAGAACGGCCTGTTGCATGGCGAGGTGGACGAGGGCCGCGTCCTTGCCGTGCTCGCGGAGCTGACACCCACGGAGAGAGCCGTAGCCATGGCCTACGGTGCGCAGCGTGTGACATGGGCCCAGGCCGCGGCTCTGAGCGGCGCCGACGATCCGGATGCGTTCGGCAACCGAGTGCGCCGCAAGC
The DNA here is from genome assembly GCF_043083385.1 of Streptomyces sp. NPDC014733. Lineage (NCBI taxonomy): Bacteria > Bacillati > Actinomycetota > Actinomycetes > Kitasatosporales > Streptomycetaceae > Streptomyces > Streptomyces sp. NPDC014733. Next base: position 1,934 of record NZ_JBIBYO010000030.1, read on the forward strand.
TGAGACGACTGGGACTGCGCCACCGTGCTGCGGCAAGCCCGTTCGCCCCGGTGCCGGCGGCCGGCCAGTGAACATTCTCCGCGCAGCCACAGCCGAATATCTAGCGAGCCTTGCGGCAGCACTCACGCTGGTCGCAGCGCGCAGCGTCAGGCAGCGCTTCAGGCAGCGAACTGGCCTCGCTCCGAGCCCGCCAGCCGCAGATGCGACAGCCGAGCCCCACTCGGGACCGCGCTGAAACGCTCGGCTGCGGGATGTGTACGACGCCTCCCTAAGGCAGGAGGCGTCGTAACACCCGGGCTCGGCACCCTTATGTTCGCGACACCGGGTCCGCGTGGGCGCTGGACGACCTGAGGGCCGCGGTGTCACCGTGCTCACGGACGACCGAGGCACCCACCTCGCCATCGACGGAGGACCTCCGGCCAGAGGAGCCCTCCTTGCAGGATGCCGCAGGCGGATAGGTGAACCGGCGCTCCCTCGCACGTTGCGCGGGTCCGCCACCCCACTCCTGTGCCTTCGTGAGGCTGGCCGCGTAGGCGTGGACTCGTGTATGTGTGCGTCAGGCCAGGGTGGCGGGAACAGTGGTGTCTTCGGTCCAGTCGCCGTCGAACAGGGCGGCGACCAGGCGGACGTGCTCGTCGGGGAGTTGGTCGGCGCGGTGCTTGGTGCGGGCCTTGGCGAGCCAGGCTCCGATTCTGACGGTTTCGCCGTCGACGCGGATCGACTCGCGGGCGGTGGGGGCGCGGCCTTCGCGATGGAGAAAGAGTTCCAGGAGCTGAGCAGCCTGTTCAAAGGAGCGGCGGGTGCGGCGGGTAGGGGCCAGCGAATTGTTGTCGTGGGTCAGGCCGAGGTCGGACAGGAGTCGCTGCTGGTCGGGGTGGAGGGTGTGCCAGGTGGTGAGCTGGCGGTGCAGCCAGGCGCCAATCTTCACCGTGCCGAGCAGGGTGTCGTGGGAGAGGGCAGCCGGGTCGTGGCCGGCAGCGAGATGGCCGTGGAGCAGGTGGTACTTGCGGTGCCAGTCAGCACCATGGGGTAGGCGCCAGTGAGGATCGAGTGCGGCAAGGTTGGCGGCACGCGCCGGGGCCAGTTGGTCTTTGGTGGCGAGGTGGCGTTGTTCGGCGAGCCAGGCGCCGATTTTGGTGGTGGCGGGGGCAGCCAGGTGGCCGTGGGCGGCGTGGTAGTCGCTGGCCGCGGTCAGACGGGCGCGCCAGGCGGCGGCGTGCTTGTCCCAGATCATGTTCAGGGCGTCGAGTTCGGCGATCCAGTCCGCTTCCAGGCGGCTGGCGGTGTACGCGTCGCGCATGGTGGTGATGAAGCGGCCGAGTTCAAAGCCTGCCGGGTCGGTGTGGTCGGCGGGGACGTCGAGGTGGCCGTAGGTGTCGTTGAACGCCTGGGCGGAGACGAGGCCTTCGCGGCGGGTGCGGGTGAGGGCACCGTGGGGGTTGAACGCGATGAGGTCCATGGCGCGGGCGATGCGTTCGGGGTGGGTCGTGTAGTCGAAGTGCCAGCGGTGCTGGATGAGGCGGCTGGTCTCGGTGGTGAGGCGGTTGGTTTTGTTGGGGAGGCGTTCGAGGATGCGGTGGTCGTGGCTGGCCAAGGCGGTGGTGATGGCCCAGACGGGTTCGTAGGCGGTGCCAAGGATGTTCTCGGGGTCGTCGCTGGGCGGGATGTAGACGGGGACGATGAGGCTGGCGGTCTTGCCGGAGACATCCAGGCGCAGGGCGCGGCCGAGGCCCTGGACGCAGCGGATGATGCTGCTGGTGGGGTCGGCGAAGACGACGGCGTCGACGCTGGGGATGTCGATGCCTTCGGCGATCACCTTGGCGTTGGTGAGGATCGCGCGCGGTGAGGCAGCGAACCGGGCGAAGATGTCGGAGCGTTCGTCGGCGGTGTGGTCGCCGTGGACGAAGAAGACGTCTGGGTCAAGGCCGGGGAAGCAGTCGGGGTCGGCTTTGCGGAGGCGGCGCAGGGTGTGGGGCAGTTCGCGGGCGAATCGGATGGAGTCTTCGACGAGGTGGAAGAAGACCAGGACCCGACGCATGGAGTGCTTCGCCATGGCGTTCAGGACGGCGAGGTGGAGTGCGGTGGTGCGCAGCGCATCCTCGGGTTCCGAACCAAAGCTTGTGGCTGTGCCAGGGGCAGGGAGGTTGAGGCGGGCGCGGAGCTCGGTGTCGGTGACGGTGGGGACCACGATGCGGTAGTCCGCGGCCACGTCGTCGGCGATGGCCTGCGCTAGGGGGTACTCGAAGACCTTCTTTCCGTAGACGGCTTCGTTTTCCATGCTGTTCGCCGCCGCGTCCGCGTCCGGCTCGGGTGTGGTGCGCGGCCGGCGGCGGGCGGTGCTCGCGGAGTCGGTGAGGTCGGGGGCGGCGAAGCTACGCGGGGTGGCGGTCATGTAGAGGCGGCGGTCTGCGTGGATGCGGCTGCCGTCGTTGATGACGGCCCACTTCTTGTCTGCGCGGCCGGCGATGCGGTGTGCCTCGTCCATGATGGCGAGATCGAAGGGCGGCACGGTGTAGCGGGTGTGCTGCGTCGCCTCGATCTTGTCGAGCGAGTCGTAGGTGGAGACCACTGTCAACGCGGGGAGTTGGTCGTCCCTGTCCCCCACGACCGACATGAGCGCGGCCAGTGCCTCGGGGCTGCTGGTCGAGCCGACCCTGCGGGCGGCCAGGGCGTCATGGCCTGCGGCGTCCATCGACGACACGACCACCATGTGCTCCAGGTGGCCGTCGCGGCGCCAGGCGAGCGCGGTCTGCGCGGCAAGGTCCAGCGTGGGTACGACGACCAGCACCAGACGTGCGCCGAGTTCGTCCGCGGCCCTGACCGACACCAGCGTCTTGCCCGTCCCCGTCGCCGCGACGTACAGCGCACGCGAGCCCGGCCGGCGCAGATGTCGTACGACCGCCCCCAGCCCCTGCACCTGGTCCGGGCGCAGCTCGGGGTGGTGGGAGAGGGGGGAGTCGACCGGGGGGACCATGCGGGACATCATGCCGCACAGGCCCCAGCCTGCAGACGCGCGGTTGAAGGGCTGGGCGGGCTGGCCCGGTGTGCGGCCTGGTCAGCGGCGTGTGGCCGGGGGTGTGCAGCACCGGGAGGAACGGGGCTACTCCCCCACACGACAGCCCTGCACAGGGCACGGCAGATGTCACGGGGGCTCTCAGCGAAGGCGCCAGGCACATGGTGGTCAGGGCCGGGTCAACGGCCGTCGGCTCCGGCACCGGTTCCTGTCGCCGGTGGGTGGAGGCCTGTGGCGGCGCCGTCGTGGCGGTGTCTGGCTGAACCCCCTCTGTCCCTGGTGTGGAGATGGTGATAGGAACGTCTGGGTTTGGGGTTCCACTTGATGCGCGACCGGGGGATCAATGAGCACGTCGGGGTGGTCGTCTGCGTTCCACGCTGAGCCTCTGTTTTCCGAGCTGCCGAAGCCGTCGCAGGCCCCAGTGACAGTGGTCTCCCCCATGATGGCTATGCCTCCCGCGCTGACGCCCAAGCAGATCCTGGTGCACCACTCGGCCGACGGCTGGGAGGAGTTCATTTACGAGTGGGTGATCGCGCTCAAGGAGGCCGACTACGTGGACGTGGTACGCATGGGGGGATCCAACGATCGTGGCGCGGACATCGCGGCGTTCCTGACCCAGGAGAAGACCGACGGCCCCTGGCACTGCTTCCAGTGCAAGCACTATGACAGGGCGATCGGCGCTGCCGCCGCGTACCCGGAGATTCTCAAGATCCACTCTGCGGTTGCTGAACGGCAGTACCGGATGCTGCCTGAGCGGTACATCTTCGTCGCCCCAAAGGTCGGCGCCTCTTTCATCCAGCTTCTGGCGAAACCCTCGACTCTCCGCTCAGGCTTCTTCGAGTGGGCAGAGAAGAACAGGGCGAAACTCACCGAGGAGTACAGCAACGGCACTCTGGAGCGGGCTCTGGACGTCGCCCGTCAGTCGGACTTCTCGCGGTTCGAGGCCGGCAACCTCGACAAGATCCTCGAACAGCACGCCACGACCCCCCATCATGTCAGACGGTTCGGTTCCCCTCTGCCTGACAGACCAGCCCGCCTTCCGGCACCCGCCGAGCATGCGCCTGAGGAAGCCCGCTACGTCCAGCAGCTCCTCGACGTCTACTACGAAAAGTGGGGATGCCTCCCTTCCTCGCCAGACGCGGCACACGCGCACCCGAAGGCGGGACGGAACCTGCAAAGGCAGCGGGAGGCCTTCTACCGCGCCGAGCAGCTGCGCATCTTCGCGCGGGACAGCGTCCCCCCAGGCACGTTCGAGTCCTTGCAGAACGCCGTGTACAGCGGGGTCGCGGAAGTCGAGGAGGACGACTTCGAAACCGGCTACGAGCGGCTCAAGGCCGTGCTCGCGGCCGCCAGGATCATGGAGCTGGGAACCAACGTGCTGCTGCAGGTGGTGGACCCGGACGACCGCAAGGGCATCTGCCACCAGCTCGCCAACGACGACCGCCTCACGTGGGTCCAGGAGGAGCTGTGAACCCCCTGAACAGCCCTCTCGAGGTCGGTATGCGCACCCTGGTCCTGCTCACGGCGGCGTTCCCCGAGCCGCTGGACGTGGCCCGGCTGGTGTACCTGGACCACGTCATGCTGCACAGCGGCGAACTGGACGGGCCGCCCAGTCTTCACCCCTCGCTGCCGGCCGGGCCGGGGGAGCTTGCGATGAGGCGGTACCTGGTGGAGCAAGGCCTGCTCGTGCTGATGCGGGCCGGGCTGGCCGACGTGGAGCCCACCGCGGATGGCCTGCTGTACCGGGCGAGCGAGGAGGGCCCTGGGTTCGTCGACATCCTCGAGGCGCCCTACGTCGGCGCGTTGAGGGACAGGGCGACATGGGTAGTCGCCGCCCAGTCGACGCCCCAACTTGATGTCCGCGCTGCGACACGGGCCATCACCGACCGGTGGGCCCGCGACTTCGACTCACAACTGCCTTCCCCGGGAAGTGACCATGCCTAGCATCCGGCTTCTACACCTGACTTTTGCCGGCGCCGACCGGGAGAGGGCGCAGGTCGTCTTCGACCCGAAGTTGACCGTGATCTACGGCGCCTCGGACACTGGAAAGTCGTTCGTTACCGAGGCCATCGACTACATGCTGGGGGCGCGCAAGCTCAGCCTGATCCCCGAGGCCGAGGGGTACTCGCAGATCCTGCTCGGCTTGGAGCTCCCCGACAGTAGCGTCGTCACCCTCGTCCGGGGCCCCCAGTCCAGCCGGGTCGGCGTCTTCAACGCCGACGTGCGGGACCTTGTCTACCGGGCGGCGGACTTCGAGCTGAGCGTGAGTACCAGGGGCTCGAACAACATCTCCCGCTACCTCTTGGGCAGGCTCGGGCTCGAGGGCGCTCTGATCGCGACGAATGACACCGGCGGCACCAAGGCTCTGGGGTTCCGCGACCTGCTGCACCTGTGCCTGGTCAGCGAGACGCGGATGGTGTCCAAGGTGTCGCCTGTCCTGCGCTCCACCGGCGCCAGCGGGCAGACGGCCCACAAGTCCGTGCTGAAGCTGCTCCTGACCGGACACGGCGAACCGGCGGCCGACGCCCGGCCCAACGCGGCCCAGCGACGGCTGCAGAAGGGCAAGATCGGGCTGCTGGACCAGCTGGTCCTTGACCTGCAGCGCCAGCTCGACCCGCAGGGCGGCAACGAGGGCGAGCTGGCGGAGCAGCTGCGGCGCCTTCTCGGATACCAGGACACCATCGCGTCGTCGCTGCGGGAGATCTCCTCACGGCACGCCGAGGCCGTGGCCCGCGGAGCGGGACTCGCCGTCACTCTCGGCCAGTACGACCAGCGCCTGGCAGAGATCGACGACCTGCTCGGGCGCTTCGGGCTGCTGCGAAGCCAGTACGAGTCCGACCTCGCCCGCCTGGCGATGGTCAATGAAGCGGGCGGACTGCTGGGGTACTTCCGCACGGGCCCGTGCGTGTTCTGCGGCGCAGACCCCGCACACCAGACGGCGGGGCACGACCTGCAGGAGACGACCGCCCTGCACGCGGCGGTCACGGCCGAGAACACCAAGACCCGTCACCTGCTGTCCGACCTTCACCTGACCATCGACGGTCTGCGGATACAGCGCGAGGAGCTCGCCGGGCAGCGGCAGGACAGCGCGGCGCAGAGCAGCCGGGCCGACCTCGAGATCGCACGCATCGAGGAGGAGTTGCGTCCCGTGGAGGGCCAGGCGGCGGAAGCGATGGCGGCTCGCTCCCGGGTCGAGAAGGAGCTCGGGCTGCACCAGCGGATCCAGGAGCTCGAAGAGGTACGTGCCGGGCTGGTCGCTGACGGGGCCGTCCCCGGCGGCCGCCCCACCGGCAGCATCCCGGCAGGTACTGTCGCGGCGTTCGACCGCGCCATCGAGCGCACTGTCGAGGCCTGGCAGATCCGTCTGCACGGCGTGTCCTACGACCAGTACACCGCGGAGCTGTTCGTGGGCGATCGTGCCCGTGCCGGCCACGGCAAGGGAATGCGGGCGGTGCTGCATGCCGCGTTCGCCGTCTCGCTGGCCGAGTACGGCCTGGACAAGGAACACCCCCATCCCGGCTTCGTCATCCTCGACTCCCCCCTGGTCACCTACCGCCAGCCCGGCGGTACGCGGCGCACCGACGACGAGAACTTGCCCGACAGCGTCATTGACTACTTCTACCGCGACCTGTTCCACCGCTTCGCCGGGCAGGCGATTGTCGTGGAGAACAGCGACCCGCCCTCCGACATCGCGCGGGACGCACAGGTGTACCTGTTCACCCGTGATCCCCAAGACCACCGCTTCGGCTTCTTCCCGGTCGGGGCGGAGGCGCCGGGCAGCAGTCTGGGCGAGGGCTGAGCAGGGCTGTCCCACCCTGGCCGTGCGGGGCAGCCCTGCGGCGTGGCCGGGCGGTATCTCCCTCTGGTCTGGGGCATTGTGCGCGAGGAAGCTGGCCTCCAGCCAGCCCAGCCGCGGAGGCAGCATGACTCGTTGGCCCGGTACGCGGTCCCCGCGGTCACGTGCAGCCGGGGGCCGCGGTCCCGGCTGGGCGCTGCGCGACCGGTACTTCGCGGCTGATATCGGGGTGCAGGGGGTCGGACGTGCTGGGGCCGAGCAGCATGTCGACGATGGCGCTGTTCTCCTGGTAGATCCTGCCCTCGACGCCGCTGCGGCCGCCGGGAGGCTCATGGTCGCCTGCTCCGCTGCCGGCTCGCAGCGGCCAGCTCCAGCCGGGCTCGGTGTCAGTGGCGCTGCGGTGCGCTGCGGTGTCCATGGCGACGGGTGTGGCGTGGTATCGCTGGTGGACCGCTGCGGCAATGGCATGGCCCCAGGGGTCGTGGTCCCCGGCGTACTCGACGGCGAGGCCCGCGTCGCGCGTGAGGGCGAGCAGTGTGTGGTCGACGGCGCTGAGGGTTCCTCTGGTGCAGGCGAGCGGTCTGGTGACGCCGCGTTCGAGTGCTTCGTCGATGAGGGAGACATTCTCGACAATGAGCAGCCGTTGGCTGGCCTCGAGGGTCGGCGGGTGCGCGGTGAGGTCGTGCAGTGTGAGGTGGACGGGGCGCCGGTCCTTGTAGGCGAGGTTGAGCGCTCGGTCGGTGGGGCCGTCGCCGACGGCCCGGACGTTGAGCAGCAGGACGGTCTGGGACAGGCGGTCGGCGACGACGCCGAGCCGTGCCAGGAGGGCGCGCTCGGCCGCCGGTGTGTCGGGCTGTCCTGCGTTCAGGAGGTCGCGGGCCAGGAGGACGAGTAGTGCGCCGCGGCCGTGGTCGTTGAGGTCGAAGTAGTGGGGGTCGACCGCGCAGTGGTGGGCGAGGCGGGCCAGTGACAGCGGCCTCGGCAGCGGGAGGAGTGCACGGGCGCGTGCGAGGGCGTCGATGAGGAAGCGTCTTTCCGTGAGGGTGTCTTCGCTGATGCCGTAGGAGCGCAGGCGCTCGGTGAGGAGTGGGGCGTCGGGCAGGGCGTGCGCGGCGTGCGAGTCGATCTCTGCGCGCAGGAGGCGGGCCGCCGTTCGCGTGTTGGCGGTGTCGGGGATGTGGATGCCTGCGTTTTCGATGAGGTCGCGCAGGTCGTGGTGTGTGCGTCCGAGGGCGGCCAGGACCCGGGGCACGGGAATCGTTGTGCCTTTGCCGCCGTCGCGGAGCGGCCGGATGCGTCCTGTGCTTGCGGTGTGGGCGAGCCAGCCTGCGATGCGCGCTCTGGCGGGGCGGCTGAGGGGGACGGTGACGGTCTTGATGGTGGCGGGGTCGGCTCCTTGGGCCAGGCGGTCGGCCAGTGACTGCCACAGGGGCCGGATGTCGGGGTCGTGGAGGTCGCTGGGCATCAGGCGCTCCCCTCGGGTTCGGGCTGCTCGTGGGGGCGCGGTGTGGGGATGTCTGCGCGGATGCGGGTGGTGTGCGGTGTGCCGGTGCCGGTCCAGATGCTCGGGATGGTGTAGCGGGCGGTGCGGGTCTTGTGGATGCGGTGGATGCCGATCGACTGGGTCTCGGCGACCAGAAGCGGCCGCATGGAGGGCAGGGTGACGACGGCGTCGAAGTCCCAGGTCCGTAGGAGTTCAAGGAGTTTGCGGAGGTTGCTTGAGTCGAGGGCGGCGTCGAGTTCGTCGATGAAGACCATGTGGGGTCCCTCGTAGTCCTTGGTGGAGTAGAAGGCGTGTGCTGCTGCGAGGAGCGGCAGCATGGTGACCAGTCGCTTCTCCCCTCCGGAAAGGCTTGCGAGGGGGTTGTTGCGGGGGGTGAGGTTGCGGAAGACCTCCGTGTCGCTGGCGGGGTCGTCGCGGAAGTCGTTGTGGGTGAGCGCGATGTCCCATGTGAACCAGTTGCGGTAGTTGAAGACGTGCTCCACGCGCTTGGCCCACGTGGGGTAGTTGGCCTCTTCGTTCTTGAGCTGTTCGACGAAGAAGTCGTACATGCGGTCGAAGTCGCCTGCGAGGTCGGCTTGCTGGATGAGTTTGAGTGCCTCGCTGGCGACTGCGTCGTCCTTGGGCAGCCATTGGAGGCGGATGCCGACGTTGGCTACGCCGGTCCGGACTCCGTCGATGGTTCGGGTGATGTCTTCGACGATGCTGCGTGCCGTGTCGATCCGGGTGTTGATGTCTCTGCGCAGTTCGGAGAAGACGACGCCCTTGACCTCGTTCTGCACCTGTTCGCTGAAGTCGTTTTCCAGCCTGGTGATGGTGTGTGCGAGGCCCTCCAGGATGGCGCCGAGGGGCTGGATGTGGGTTTGCGTGGTGCCGGTTTCGCCGCCGTGGCCGAGGGCCTGCTGAGGTTGTGCCTGATACGGCGGTCGAGTTGCGCCCTGGCCTCGCTTTCGACCGCGGCTGCCTGCTCTGGGGCCGGTGTGTCGTCGAGGCCCCGCTGCTCGAGGAGGGCTTGTGCGATGTGGAGGGCGTCCTCGGGTTCGGGGCGGTGGAGGCTTTCGCTATCTGCGAGTTCGGTGACCAGGCCGTGGTCGAACAGTGCCTGCAGCTGGCTCAGGGCTGCTGCTCGTCTCTCTCCGGCCGCCTCGAGGCGGTCTGTGCGGTCTCGGGACTCGTCTCCCTTGCGGGAGTGGTCGAGGCGGGCCTGCTGGTCGGCGGCTCTGCGCTCCGTGAGGCGGCTGTCCAGGTCGCTCTGTTCTCTGAGGCGTCGTTCGAGTTCGGCGGACAACTGTTGGTACGGGCGCTCATGCTGGCGTACCTCCTCGCTGTGACGATGGCGTGCCTGGTCGGCGGCCCGTTGGTCGTCGGCGGCGCGTCGGCGCAGCCGTTCGGCCTGGTCTTTGGCGGCGGCTTCGCTGCTGAGGCTTCCTGCTGCGGTCTGGGCGGCGAACTGGGCGTGCAGGGCGGCGTCGCCCCAGCTGCTGAGCGAGGCGATGAGCGCCTGCAGGCGGTTGCGGTAGCGCTCAAGGGCCTTGGCTTCCACTGGGAGTCCGGCGAAGGCGTTGTGCGCTGCGGAGCGCAGGCGGGAGGTGGCTGCGCTTAGCTGGCTCGTGTGCCGGCCCAGCGTTTCCTCGGCTGCGGTCGCTTCCTTCGCTGCCTCCTGCGCGAGCTGGTGGGCTCGGCCCGCTGCCTCCTGGGCCGGGCACACGAGGCCGAGCTCGCTCGGGAGGTTCCTGCGGTCCTGTTCCGTTTCGTGTGCGGCTTGCCGTGCACTGGTAAGTGTGCGGTGTGCATGGGCGGCCTCGGCCTGGGCGCTGGCTGCGTGCTCGTGGGCTGTGTGCAGGGTGCGGGTGGCTGCGATCGCGGACTTCGTGGCGATCGTCGTGGTGGTGGTGTGTCCAGTGAGCTCGGTGCACAGTGTCCGGGCGGCTTCCACGGCCTGCTGGCTCATGGGGAGGCACGCGTCTTTGCATGCCTGCTCCGCGGTGCGTGAGGTGGACTGCCGGTGCCCCTCCGCGGCCGCGGCGGTCTGGGCGGTGTCGTGGGCGGCGGCGTTCTTGGCTTCGGCCTCGGCGGCAGTGGCGGCGGCGGTGTCTTCGGCGGTGCGCCAGGGTGTCGGGTCGGGGCTGGTCTGTTCGCGGTCGGCGGCGGCGAGGTCGTCTTTGAGGGTTCCGACAAGGGAGCGGGATGCGGCCAGTGCGCTGGCCGCGCGGCGGCGGTTCTCTTCAAGGTCGGCGAGGAGTTGCTGGCGGGCGCGTTCGCGGGCTGCGGCGCCGATGTGGCAGGCGTCCCAGGTGGCCGGGGACGCGGCGGCCAGGGGGCCTAGATGAGTAAGTCCGAAGTGGTGGTCAGTGGTCGTAGGCGGTCAGGGATCGTGTGATCGGTTGTCCGGTGGCTCGGTTGTGCCAGATCGCGG
>NZ_JBIBYO010000031.1:0-6137 GCF_043083385.1 Streptomyces sp. NPDC014733
GTGGTGTTACGGACGTAAAGCGGAGCAGTCCGTAACACCACCCCCGACCCCACCACCGCACCCGCCACGGGCCGGAAGCGGGGCTGGACGAGATCCGCCCCGCCACGGGCCGGAAGCGGGGCTGGACGAGATCCGCCCCGCCACGGGCCGGAAGCGGGGCTGGACGAGATCCGCCCCACCGCGGGCCGGAAGCGGGGCTGGACGAGATCCGCCCCACCGCGGGCCGCGAGAGGAACTGGACGAGAACCGCCCCACCAACCCCGCCCGGCCCTCACCCCACCCCGGCCGCCCGCTCCAGAATGCGCGCGGCCACCGCCGGGGAATCCACCAGCGGGTGCAGCGCCATCGCCCGCAGCGCCGCCTCACGGTCCTTGCGGACGGCCGCCTCGACCGTCGCCCGCTCCACCGCCTTGAGCTGGAGCATCAGCCCCAACTGATCGGCCCGCAGCGGCGCACACGGCAGCGGCACCGGGCCGTCCGGCCCCACCTCGCACACCGTCTCCACGATCGCGTCAGGCGCCAGCTCCGGCACCGTCGTCCCGTTGCGCACATTGAGGATCAGCCGCCCGCCCGCACCGTCGGCGCCGCCGGAGAGCGCCCGCATCAGCGCCAGCGCCACCCGGTCGTACCCGCCGCCCTCCAGGTCACAGGCGTCGCGCTGCCAACCGCCGCTCGCCTCCCGGCTCTCCGCCATGTACGTCTCCTCGCGCTCGCGCCGGGTGGCCTCCCACAGCGCGTACGCCGCCTCCGGACCGCCCGCCCGTGCCGCCCGCGCGAAGAACCCGCCCTGCTGCCCGTCGAGGAATTCCCCGCGCGTCTCGGCGGCGTCCCGTACCGACGCCAGCGTCTCCCGGCGGAAGTAGTAGTAGTGCAGATACTCGTTGGGCAGCGCGCCCAATGCCGCCAGCCACTCGGCGCCGAACAGCCGCCCCTCCTCGAACGAGCCCAGCGCCGCCGGATCCGCCAGCAGCCCCGGCAGCAGCTCCCGCCCGTCCAGCGTCAACGACCGCAGCCAGCCGAGGTGGTTGAGGCCCGTGTAGTCGTACGTCACCCGGCCCGCCGCGAACGCCGCGCCGTCCACGCCCGCCGCCCGCGCCGCCCGCCGCACCAGCCCCACCGGCGAATCGCAGATCCCGATGACCCGCCCGCCCAGCACCTCGGCCATCGCCTCCGTCACCATCCCCGCCGGGTTGGTGAAGTTGATGACCCAGGCGCGCGGCGCCAGCTCCGCCACCCGCTCCGCGATCCGCAGCGCCACCGGGATCGTCCGCAGCCCGTAGAGCACCCCGCCGGCGCCCACCGTCTCCTGGCCCAGCACGCCCTCGGCCAGCGGGATCCGCTCGTCGCGCACCCGGCCCGCGGTGCCGCCCACCCGGATCGCGGAGAACACGAAGTCCGCACCGGTCAACGCCGCGTCGAGCGTCGCCGCCCGCCGTACCCGCACCGGCGCCGGATGCCCCTGCGCCTGCCGTTCCAGGACGTCGCCGATCACCGCCAGCCGCTGCGGATCGGTGTCGTACAGGGTCAGTTCGTCGACCGCGCGTGCGGGATCGTCCAGCAGCGCGCGGTACACCAGCGGCACCCGGAATCCGCCGCCACCGAGAATCGTGAGCCTCATGGGCCGGAACGTACACCGGCATCAGGCACACTGTCGGCACCACCGGGACGGGGACGCACGCGAGGGAACCACCGCGACCGGACCGGCGGGAGAGAGGCGAGCACGGTGAGCGCAAGGCCGCGACCACAGCAACAGCCCGTACGGCAGGGCGCCCCGGCGCCGGTCCTCGACCCGCTCGCCCCCCTCCGCGCCGACGGCGACCCGGCCACCGACGTCTATCTGACCGGCACCGTCTTCCTCGACATCATCCTCACCGGCCTCGACTCCGCGCCGGTGCGCGGCACCGAGTCCTGGGCCCGCGGCATGGGCTCCAGCCCCGGCGGCGTCGCCAACATGGCCACCGCCCTCGCCCGCCTCGGCCTGCGCACCTCCCTCGCCGCCGCGTTCGGCGACGACATGTACGGCGAGTACTGCTGGGACGCGCTCAGCCACGGCGAGGGCATCGACCTCACCTACTCCCGCACCATCCCCGGCTGGCACTCCCCCGTCACCGTCTCCATGGCGTACGAGGGCGAGCGCACGATGGTCTCGCACGGCCACGAGGCGCCGCCGCCGGAGACCGCCTTCGACGGCGGCCACGCCCCCGGCTGCCCGCCGCCCTCCCGCGCCTGCGTCGCCTCGCTGGTGCCCGGCCGCCCCGAGGACTGGCTGGGCTGCGCCGCCGCCCGCGGCAGCCGGATCTTCGCCGACGTCGGCTGGGACGACACCGGCCGCTGGGACCCGGCCGACCTCGACGGGCTCGAACACTGCGAGGCGTTCCTGCCCAACGCCGAGGAGGCGATGCGCTACACCCGCACCTCCGACCCGCGCGCCGCGGCCCGCAAGCTCGCCGAGCGGGTACCGCTCGCCGTCGTCACCATGGGCTCCGAGGGCGCCTGCGCCGTCGACGGCCGCACCGGCGAGAGCGCCGAGGTGCCCGCCATCGCCGTGGAGGCGCTGGACCCGACCGGCGCCGGTGACGTCTTCGTCGCGGGCTTCGTCACCGGCACCCTCGCCGCCTGGCCGCTCGCCGACCGGCTCGCCTTCGCCGGGCTGACCGCCGCCCTCTCCGTCCAGGAGTTCGGCGGCTCCCTCGCGGCGCCCGGCTGGGCCGAGATCTTCGCCTGGTGGCAGCAGGTCCGCGCCCAGGGCGACCCGGCCACCGGCGCGCTCCGCGACCGCTACGCCTTCCTCGACGCCGTGCTGCCCGCACCGGGCCACTGCGCCCCGCCGGCCCGCGCCGTTCCCACGATCGGCTTCCGGCGCCCGGCGTAGGCGCGCGACGGCGCGAAGCGGCGGGCGGGGCCCTTCCCGCCCGCCGCTTCGGTCTTCGTAAAGCCTTTCGGTGTTGTCGGTGCCCCGTCGTACTCTGGAGACCGTAGGAGCTGAGCCGTACGGCCATACGCACCGCTCATCAGCTATCGGCAAAGGACAGGGGTTGAGCAGGCCACAGCGCCGACCCATGACGCAGACACCCAGGCACCAGCAGGCGAGCGCCCAGTTCACCGTCCCGGCCAAGCACCCCATGGTGACGGTCCTGGGATCCGGGGACGCGCTCCTCCGCGTGATCGAGAAGGCCTTCCCCGATACCGACATCCATGTCCGCGGAAACGACGTCACCGCCGTCGGCGACGCCGAGGAAGTCGCCCTCGTCCAGCGCCTCTTCGACGAGATGATGCTGGTGCTCCGCACCGGCCAGCCGATGACCGAGGACGCCGTGGAACGCTCCATCGCGATGCTGCGTGTGAACGGCGCCGACGGCGACGGCAGCGAGACCCCGGCCGAGGTCCTGACGCAGAACATCCTCTCCAACCGCGGCCGCACCATCCGCCCCAAGACGCTCAACCAGAAGCGCTACGTCGACGCCATCGACAAGCACACCGTCGTCTTCGGCATCGGCCCCGCGGGCACCGGCAAGACCTACCTCGCCATGGCGAAGGCGGTCCAGGCGCTCCAGGCCAAGCAGGTCAACCGCATCATCCTGACCCGCCCCGCCGTCGAGGCGGGCGAACGCCTCGGCTTCCTGCCGGGCACCCTCTACGAGAAGATCGACCCGTATCTGCGGCCGCTCTACGACGCGCTCCACGACATGCTCGACCCCGACTCCATCCCGCGCCTGATGGCCGCCGGGACGATCGAGGTCGCGCCGCTCGCGTACATGCGTGGCCGCACCCTGAATGACGCGTTCATCATTCTCGACGAGGCGCAGAACACCAGCCCCGAGCAGATGAAGATGTTCCTCACCCGCCTCGGCTTCGACTCGAAGATCGTCATCACGGGTGACGTCACCCAGGTCGACCTGCCGGGCGGCACCAAGAGCGGGCTGCGCCAGGTGCAGGAGATCCTGGAGGGCGTCGACGACGTCCATTTCTCCCGCCTCACCAGCCAGGACGTCGTCCGCCACAAGCTCGTGGGCCGTATCGTCGACGCCTACGAGAAGTACGACAGCCGCAACGGCGGCTGACGCCGTCGCGCCGGGCCGGCCGCGCTCATCCGCGGCCGGCCCGGCACCCATCAGAAGCGAGAAGTCACACCTCCCATGTCGATCGACGTCAACAACGAGTCCGGCACGGACATCGACGAGCAGGCGATCCTCGACGTCGCCCGCTACGCCGTCGCCCGGATGCGCATCCACCCGCTCTCCGAGCTGTCCGTGATCGTCGTCGACGCGGAGGCGATGGAGCAGCTCCACCTCCAGTGGATGGACCTCCCCGGCCCGACCGACGTGATGTCCTTCCCGATGGACGAGCTGCGCCCGCCGGCCAAGGACGAGGACGAGCCCCCGCAGGGCCTCCTCGGCGACATCGTGCTCTGCCCCGAGGTCGCCGAGAAGCAGGGCGAGGAAGCCCCGACCGGCCACTCCATGGACGAGGAGCTGCAGCTCCTGACCGTCCACGGCGTGCTGCACCTCCTCGGCTACGACCACGAGGAGCCCGACGAGAAGGCCGAGATGTTCGGCCTCCAGGCGGCCATCATCGACGGCTGGCGCGCCGAGCGGGGGCTGACGGGCCCTTCCCCGGCCCCCACCGTGTCCTGACCGGGCGCCGTCATGACCACGCAACTCATCGCGGTCGCGGTGCTGCTCGTCGTGATCGCCTGGCTCGCCGCCTGCGCCGAGGCGGGCCTCGCCCGGACGACCAGCTTCCGCGCCGAGGAGGCGGTCCGCTCGGGCCGCCGCGGCAGCGACCGGCTCGCCGCCGTCGCCGCCGATCCGACCCGCTACCTCAACGTCGCGCTGCTGGTCCGCGTCGGCTGCGAGATGGCCGCCGGGGTCCTCGTCACCTACGCCTGCCTGCGCTCCTTCGAGGAGACCTGGCAGGCGCTGACCGTCGCCATCGCCGTGATGGTGCTCGTCTCGTACGTCGCGGTCGGCGTCTCGCCGCGCACCATCGGCCGCCAGCACCCGCTGAACACCGCGACCGCCGCCGCCTACGTCCTGCTGCCGCTGGCCCGGATCATGGGCCCGGTCCCGCAGCTGCTGATCTGGCTGGGCAATGCGCTCACGCCGGGCAAGGGCTTCCGCAAGGGCCCGTTCGCCTCCGAGGCGGAGCTGCGGGCGCTGGTCGACCTCGCGGAGAAGGAGTCGCTGATCGAGGACGAGGAGCGCCGCATGGTGCACTCCGTCTTCCAGCTCGGCGACACGCTGGTGCGGGAGGTGATGGTGCCGCGCACGGACCTGGTCTCCGTCGAGCGGTACAAGACCATCCGCCAGGCGCTGACCCTCGCGCTCCGCTCCGGGTTCTCCCGCATCCCGGTGACCGGCGAGAACGAGGACGACATCGTCGGCGTCGTCTACCTCAAGGACCTCTCCCGCAAGGTCCATGTCAGCCGCGACGCCGAGACCGAACTGGTCTCCTCCGCGATGCGCCCCGCCGTCTTCGTACCCGACACCAAGAACGCGGGTGACCTGCTGCGGGAGATGCAGCGGGACCGTAATCACGTCGCGGTCGTCATCGACGAGTACGGCGGCACGGCCGGGATCGTCACCATCGAGGACATCCTGGAGGAGATCGTCGGCGAGATCACCGACGAGTACGACCGGGAGCTGCCGCCCGTCGAGGAACTGGGCGACGACCGCTACCGCGTCACCGCCCGCCTCGACATCGGCGACCTGGGCGAGCTGTACGGCCTCGCGGAGCTGGACGACGAGGACGTCGAAACGGTCGGCGGTCTGCTGGCCAAGCTGCTGGGCCGGGTCCCGATCGCCGGTGCCACGGCCGTCGTCGACCTCTCCGACGAAGCCGCGGACCCGGATCTCACGGGGCTGCGGCTCACGGCGGAGTCCCCGGCCGGGCGGCGGAACAAGATCGTCACGGTGCTGTGTGAGCCGGTTCGGGAGGGCGGCGGGGGCGGTACGGAGGGCTGAGCGGGGGCGGTGGTGTCGGTGCGGTGGTGCCGACGCGGGGTGTCGGTGCTGTGGTGGGGGCGGGGGTGGTGTTTCGGACTGCCGCCGGTTGCCCGGGGGGGGGGGGGCCCGCCCCCCCCCCCCCCCCCCCCCCCCCGCCCACCGGGGGGCCCCACCCCCCGCCCGCCACGGCGA
>NZ_JBIBYO010000032.1:1909-5340 GCF_043083385.1 Streptomyces sp. NPDC014733
CCCTTCGGGACGAGGTCAGAGGCCAGGATGTGAGCGAATGTCTCGCACTGGTTGCTCATGGGTGGAACGTTGACTACTCGGCACACTCGGTTGGTGATCGTTAGTACTGCTTCGGCGTGGAACACGAGGTATCAAGTGAGGGTGTCGGGCACGCTGTTGGGTATCTGAGGGTACGGACTTTCGAGTCTGAACCTTCGCGATGCCGGCCCCAGTGAACTCAGCCTTCGGGTTGGGGTGGTGGGTGGCTGGTCGTTGCTTGAGAACTGCACAGTGGACGCGAGCATCTGTGGCCAAGTTTTTAAGGGCGCACGGTGGATGCCTTGGCACCAGGAACCGATGAAGGACGTGGGAGGCCGCGATAGGCCCCGGGGAGCTGTCAACCGAGCTTTGATCCGGGGGTGTCCGAATGGGGAAACCCGGCAGTCGTCATGGGCTGTCACCCGCTGCTGAACACATAGGCAGTGTGGAGGGAACGCGGGGAAGTGAAACATCTCAGTACCCGCAGGAAGAGAAAACAACCGTGATTCCGGGAGTAGTGGCGAGCGAAACTGGATGAGGCCAAACCAGTCACGTGTGATACCCGGCAGGGGTTGCGTGGTTGGGGTTGTGGGATCTCTCTTTCACGGTCTGCCGGCCGTGAGGCGAGTCAGAAACCGTTGATGTAGGCGAAGGACATGCGAAAGGTCCGGCGTAGAGGGTAAGACCCCCGTAGCTGAAACATTGACGGCTCGTTTGAGAGACACCCAAGTAGCACGGGGCCCGAGAAATCCCGTGTGAATCTGGCGGGACCACCCGTTAAGCCTAAATATTCCCTGGTGACCGATAGCGGATAGTACCGTGAGGGAATGGTGAAAAGTACCGCGGGAGCGGAGTGAAATAGTACCTGAAACCGTGTGCCTACAAGCCGTGGGAGCGTCGCACAGAGACTTGTCTCTGTGTCGTGACTGCGTGCCTTTTGAAGAATGAGCCTGCGAGTTTGCGGTATGTTGCGAGGTTAACCCGTGTGGGGGAGCCGTAGCGAAAGCGAGTCCGAATAGGGCGTTTTAGTAGCATGCTCAAGACCCGAAGCGGAGTGATCTAGCCATGGGCAGGTTGAAGCGGAGGTAAGACTTCGTGGAGGACCGAACCCACCAGGGTTGAAAACCTGGGGGATGACCTGTGGTTAGGGGTGAAAGGCCAATCAAACTCCGTGATAGCTGGTTCTCCCCGAAATGCATTTAGGTGCAGCGTCGTGTGTTTCTTGCCGGAGGTAGAGCACTGGATAGGCGATGGGCCCTACCGGGTTACTGACCTTAGCCAAACTCCGAATGCCGGTAAGTGAGAGCGCGGCAGTGAGACTGTGGGGGATAAGCTCCATGGTCGAGAGGGAAACAGCCCAGAGCATCGACTAAGGCCCCTAAGCGTGTGCTAAGTGGGAAAGGATGTGGAGTCGCAGAGACAACCAGGAGGTTGGCTTAGAAGCAGCCATCCTTGAAAGAGTGCGTAATAGCTCACTGGTCAAGTGATTCCGCGCCGACAATGTAGCGGGGCTCAAGCACACCGCCGAAGTCATGTCATTGCAGCATAAGGACTAACGTCTGTTGTGATGGGTAGGGGAGCGTCGTGTGCCGGGTGAAGCAGCCGTGGAAACGAGTTGTGGACGGTTCACGAGTGAGAATGCAGGCATGAGTAGCGATACACACGTGGGAAACGTGTGCGCCGATTGACTAAGGGTTCCTGGGTCAAGCTGATCTGCCCAGGGTAAGTCGGGACCTAAGGCGAGGCCGACAGGCGTAGTCGATGGACAACCGGTTGATATTCCGGTACCCGCTTTGAAGCGTCAAACATCGAGCCCTCTGATGCTAAGGCCGTGAAGCCGCCCTGATCTCTTCGGAGTTGAGGGGAGTGGTGGAGCCGCTGAACCAAGGTGGTAGTAGGTGAGTGATGGGGTGACGCAGGAAGGTAGTCCAGCCCGGGCGGTGGTTGTCCCGGGGTAAGGGTGTAGCCCGTCATCCAGGTAAATCCGGATGGCGTGAAGGGTGAGACCTGATGCCGAGCCGATTGTGGTGAAGTGGATGATCCTATGCTGTCGAGAAAAGCCTCTAGCGAGTTTCATGGCGGCCCGTACCCTAAACCGACTCAGGTGGTCAGGTAGAGAATACCGAGGCGTTCGGGTGAACTATGGTTAAGGAACTCGGCAAAATGCCCCCGTAACTTCGGGAGAAGGGGGGCCATTGCTGGTGATGAGTTTTGCACTCTGAGCTGGTGGTGGCCGCAGAGACCAGCGAGAAGCGACTGTTTACTAAAAACACAGGTCCGTGCGAAGCCGTAAGGCGATGTATACGGACTGACGCCTGCCCGGTGCTGGAACGTTAAGGGGACCGGTTAGTCAACTTTCGGGTTGGCGAAGCTGAGAACTTAAGCGCCAGTAAACGGCGGTGGTAACTATAACCATCCTAAGGTAGCGAAATTCCTTGTCGGGTAAGTTCCGACCTGCACGAATGGCGTAACGACTTCTCGACTGTCTCAACCATAGGCCCGGTGAAATTGCACTACGAGTAAAGATGCTCGTTTCGCGCAGCAGGACGGAAAGACCCCGGGACCTTTACTATAGCTTGATATTGGTGTTCGGTTCGGCTTGTGTAGGATAGGTGGGAGACTGTGAAGCGATCACGCCAGTGGTTGTGGAGTCGTTGTTGAAATACCACTCTGGTCGTGCTGGATGTCTAACCTGGGTCCGTGATCCGGATCAGGGACAGTGTCTGGTGGGTAGTTTAACTGGGGCGGTTGCCTCCTAAAGGGTAACGGAGGCGCCCAAAGGTTCCCTCAGCCTGGTTGGCAATCAGGTGTTGAGTGTAAGTGCACAAGGGAGCTTGACTGTGAGACTGACGGGTCGAGCAGGTACGAAAGTAGGGACTAGTGATCCGGCGGTGGCTTGTGGAAGCGCCGTCGCTCAACGGATAAAAGGTACCCCGGGGATAACAGGCTGATCTTCCCCAAGAGTCCATATCGACGGGATGGTTTGGCACCTCGATGTCGGCTCGTCGCATCCTGGGGCTGGAGTCGGTCCCAAGGGTTGGGCTGTTCGCCCATTAAAGCGGTACGCGAGCTGGGTTTAGAACGTCGTGAGACAGTTCGGTCCCTATCCGCTGTGCGCGTAGGAGTCTTGAGAAGGGCTGTCCCTAGTACGAGAGGACCGGGACGGACGAACCTCTGGTGTGCCAGTTGTCCTGCCAAGGGCATGGCTGGTTGGCTACGTTCGGAAAGGATAACCGCTGAAAGCATCTAAGCGGGAAGCCTGCTTCGAGATGAGGGCTCCCTCCCACTTGATGGGGTAAGGCTCCCAGTAGACGACTGGGTTGATAGGCCAGATATGGAAGCCGGGTAACCGGTGGAGTTGACTGGTACTAATAGGCCGAGGGCTTGTCCTCAGTTGCTCGCGTCCACTGTGT
>NZ_JBIBYO010000033.1:0-4750 GCF_043083385.1 Streptomyces sp. NPDC014733
GACATCGGCCTCGTCGGCTACGAAATGGCCCTCCTGGTCGACCGCGCAGGCAACGTCCTCACCCCCGACCTACGCGCCGAACTCCAGGGCAGCCTGTTGCACTGAAGCGCCACAGCACTTGTCCCGTACACCGCCGAACTCCCACCGGCCCAACCCGACGGCCGTCCCGCACACGACAGTTGTCACGCCCGGAGGATCCATGACCCCGCCACCCACGTCGGACCCCTACGATGCCTACAGTCAGGCGTCGTACGGCGGCGAAGGCGACCAGCCCCTGGTGCGTCCCTACGCCATGACGGGCGGCCGGACCCGGCCGCGCTACCAGCTCGCCATCGAGGCGCTGGTCAGCACCACGGCCGACCCGGCACAGGTGCCCGGCCTGCTGCCGGAGCACCAGCGCATCTGCCACCTGTGCCGTGAGGTCAAGTCGGTGGCCGAGGTCTCGGCGCTGCTGCACATACCGCTGGGGGTGGCGCGCATTCTCGTCGCCGACCTGGCGGAGGCCGGGATGGTGGCGATCCATCAGCCGGGTGGCAGCGGTGAGGCCGGCGGTACGCCGGACGTGACGCTGCTGGAGAGGGTGCTCAGTGGACTTCGCAAGCTCTGACGCCGCGTACGGGGAAGGCACCCCGGCGCGTTCGACCACCTCGGCGAAGATCGTGGTGGCCGGCGGCTTCGGCGTGGGCAAGACGACCTTCGTCGGGGCCGTCTCGGAGATCAACCCGCTGCGTACGGAGGCCGTGATGACCTCCGCCTCGGCGGGCATCGACGACCTCAGCCACGTCCAGGACAAGACGACGACGACCGTGGCGATGGACTTCGGCCGCATCACCCTGGACCAGGACCTGATCCTGTACCTCTTCGGTACGCCGGGCCAGGACCGCTTCTGGTTCATGTGGGACGACCTGGTACGCGGCGCCATCGGCGCCGTCGTCCTCGTCGACACCCGCCGCCTCGCCGACTGCTTCCCCGCCGTCGACTACTTCGAAAACAGCGGACTCCCCTTCGTCATCGCCCTCAACGGCTTCGAGGGGCAGCAGCCGCACACGCCCGAAGAGGTGCGCGAGGCGCTCCAGATCGGGCCCGGTACGCCGATCATCACGACCGACGCCCGCCACCGCAGCGAGGCGAAGAGCGCACTCATCACGCTGGTCGAGCACGCGCTGATGGCCCGGCTCCGCTGAGGGAGGGTCCGTCCGGAGCGTTCCGGACGGGCCCGCCGTAGGGCGCACCACCCGGGTGTGTCACCGACCGTGTCACACGCTGTGTCGTTGGACACGCTGTCGATTGTGTTCATAACGTTTCGGCAGGCAATTACCCCGCCACAGACACACCTTGCGCACATCTGGCTCCACTGCGCACACGCTTCCCCCGCATTTTGCCGCGGCTCGCCCTTAACGCCCCTTTTATCTGAGGTCTCTCCCGCCTCCCCCAGGCTGTGCTCAGTGTTTGGATGGCACCCGTCCGACGTGCTGAAATTCGCTGAACTCCGAAGGAGAGACGCCCAGAAGAAACGGCACAGCACGACGTGTCGCGCCGAGAGGTTGTTGGTCGAGTGAGGCGAAGCAAGGCGAGCCCCGAGCCGCGGGAGGCCCGGCGGGGCAACTTCACCCCGCCGTCGCGCAGTACCGGCCCGGCTCCCGGGACGCCCGAAGCCGCCCCCGCGCCGTCCGTTTCCGGTGGGAAGCCGTACTCCCCGCGCAACTGGCGGGTGGCCACCCGCCTCAACGCCATTCTGCTGATCCCGGTCCTGCTCGCCCTGGTCTTCGGCGGGCTGCGGGTCAACTCCTCCCTGGAGACCTGGCAGGACGCACAGGACGCGGAGGCCACCGCGAAGCTCGTCCGCGCCGCCCTCACCTACGGCAACGCGCTCATCGACGAGCGGGACCGCACCGCCGAACCCCTGCTGAGCGGCAAGAAGAGCGACCCGGCCGTCGGGGATGCCCGCGCCGCCACCGACCGGGCCGCCGCCGGCTTCCGCACCGCCGCGGAGTCGATGCCGGACAAGCCGGGTCTCAAGCGCCGCCTCGCCGCGTTCACCACCGCCGAGAAGGGTCTCGGCGCGCTGCGCGACGCCGCGTACACCTCGGCGCTGCCCGGCGTCCGCACCGAAGAGGGCTACGTCGCCATCCAGCACCCGCTGATGGAGTTCGCCAACGAACTCGGCCTGGGCACCGGCAACATCACCTCCTACGGCCGCACCGTCTACGCCCTCTCCCTCGCCAAGGCCGCGGCCTCGCTGGAGCGCTCGATCGGCGTCCACCTCCTCGTCGCCCCGGCCACCGGCACCACCCACACACGTCAGCTCACCGCCTTCGCGTCGTACCGCTACCTGGAGAACATCGCCATCGGCGAGTACACCTCCGGCGGCACCCCCGAGGACGTCGAGCGCCTGAAGAAGGACACCGCCGCGCTCAAGGCGACGGTCCGGACGAAGAACGCGCAGGCCCGGCAGGAGGCCGAGGCGGCCGGACGGCCGTTCCGCGCTCCCCCCTCCATGGACGCCATGGCCACCGCGATCGGTTCCGGCGCGTCGCCGCAGGATCTGGCGGACCGCGGCGTCACCCCCGAGGTGTGGTTCACGGCGGCGACCGGCGGCTTCGACATGTACCGGTCCATCGAGAAGGACCTCGCGGACAAGGCCGTCGCCGAGGCCGCGCAGATCTCGGCGGACGCCAGGCGGACCACCTTCACCGACACCGGCATCGTGCTGGCCGCCCTGATCGCCGCCTTCCTGGTGGCCGGTCTGATGGCGCGCCGGATGAGCCGCAACATGCGCACGCTGCGCACCGCGGCGTTCTCCATCGCCGAGCAGCGGCTGCCGCTCCTCGTCGACCAGCTCTCGCGCACCGAGCCGGGCCGGGTGGACACCCGGGTGCAGCCGATCCCGATCGGGACGACCGACGAGATCGGCGAGGTCGCCCGCGCCTTCGACCAGGTGCACCGCGAGGCCGTCCGGCTGGCGTCCGAACAGGCGATGCTGCGGGGCAACGTCAACGCGATCTTCACCAACCTCTCGCGCCGCAACCAGGGCCTGATCGAGCGGCAGTTGACGCTCATCACCGAGCTGGAGAACAACGAGGCGGACCCGGACCAGCTGGAGAACCTCTTCCGGATGGACCACCTCGCCACGCGCATGCGGCGCAACGGCGAGAACCTCCTCATCCTCGCGGGCGAGGAGCCGGGCCGCCGCTGGGACCAGCCGGTCCCCCTCGTCGACGTCCTGCGCGCGGCCACCTCCGAGGTCGAGTCGTACGAGCGCATCGAGCTGGCCGGGATCACCGAGAGCGAGATCCACGGTCAGGCCGTCACCGACCTGGTGCATCTGCTGTCGGAGCTGCTGGAGAACGCCACCACGTTCTCCTCGCCGCAGACCAAGGTGCGGGTCGCCGCGACCCGGATGTCCGACGGCCGCATCATGGTCGAGATCCATGACAAGGGCATCGGGCTGACCGCCGAGGACTTCGCGGACATCAACCACAAGCTGGCGAACCCGCCGAGCGTGGACGCCGCGGTCTCCCAGCGCATGGGGCTGTTCGTGGTCGGTCGCCTCGCCGAGCGGCACGGTATCCGCGTCCAGCTGCGGCCCTCGGGCGAGCAGGCGGGCACCACCTCGCTGGTGATGCTGCCGGACGCGATCACGCACGGCGGTGGCGGCAACGGCCGGTTCGAGGAGGACTTCACCGTCCCCCGGACCGCGCCCGAGCGGCCCCGCACCGACCGTCCGGACGCACCGGGCACCGGCGACGCCGCGTTCACCACCCCCCGCGCGGCCGGAGCCGGACACGACGGCATGAGCCGTTCACTGCTGCGCGAGGAGCGTCGCGCGGCGCTGGAAGAGGCCCAGGGAGCCCAACAGGCCGACGGGGGGCCACTGTTGGGCGACCCGGCGCCGGACCCGTTCGGGTACGGCGCACACCCCGGGCCGCAGGCATATGCGGAAGCCGATCAACCGCAGTACGGCGACGGTGGGTTCACCACCGAAGCTTTCCGGCCTGCGGACGGCCCGCACGCCACGGACCAGCATCCGTACGCCGCTCCCGAAGCACCCGTCACCGGCGGCGGGTTCGAACCCGCCGCGTACGATGGGCACTTCGGGGCCGAAGCGGAATCTGACCGGAATACACCCGCCGCTCCCGCCCACGCGTCCGAGCGCGTACCATTCGACCGTCCGGGCCCGTCCCCGAGCGACTCCCACTCGCTGACCGATGCCGGCCTTCCGCGCCGCGGAGGCCACACCGAGCAGGCGCAGCCTGCTGCGCAGGAGTGGGCGCAGCCCGGGGAGCAGACGGTGCCCCCGCAGCGGTGGGAGGCGTCGGACCAGGTCCTGGACGGCTCCGAATGGCGCAGCTCCAACGACGAACGGTGGGAGCGGGCGGAGCGGCTGCGTGAGCCGAAGGCTGGCGGGGTCACCCCGTCCGGTCTGCCGCGACGGGTGCCCAAGGCCAACTTGGTCGAGGGTTCGGCGGAGCAGAGCCCGCAGGGTGGCCCCCAGGTCTCCCGGGCCCCGGAGGACATCCGCGGCAGGCTGAGCAATCTGCGTCGCGGTGTCCAGCAGGGCCGCAACGCGGGGGCGGACCGCTCGGAGTCCCCCCACAATGACCAACAGGGCTTCGGCCCCGGCAGCACCTACGATCAGGAGCGTTAGTGTGAGCCCGATGAGCCAGGCGGCGCAGAACCTGAACTGGTTGATCACCAACTTCGTGGACAACACCCCCGGTGTGTCCCACACGGTCGTGGTCTCCGCGGA
>NZ_JBIBYO010000034.1:0-4068 GCF_043083385.1 Streptomyces sp. NPDC014733
GGCGCGATCCCGAAGAACGCCGCGTCAAATCCCGCCGCATCAGTGAGAAACCCACCGGACCGCGTGTATGAACGACCAACCGCATCCGGATCCGGGTCAAACAGACCGTCGACGTCCCACCCACGATCGGTCGGGAACTCGGAGATCATGTCCTGGCCGCCGGCGACGACATTCCACAGGCCCTCCGGCGCATCGATGCCACCCGGGTACCGGCACGCCATGCCGACGATCGCAATCGGCTCGTCGGCGGTCACTCCGGCGCGGTCGCGACGCTGCGGTGCCCGGGCGCCGGTGATCTTCTCCCGGATGTGCCGGGCCAGGGCGGCGGGCGTGGGGTAGTCGAACACGAGAGTGGTCGACAAGGTCAGGCCCGTGGCATGGGTGAGACGTTTGCCGAGTTCGACCGCCGTCAGGGAGTTGAAGCCGAGGTTCTGGAATGCGCGGTCCGGCTCCACGTCCTCGGGCGACGCATGCCCGAGCACGGTGGCCACGTTCGACTGCACGAGCCGCAGGACCGCCGCCTCCTGCTCGTCGGCGGGCAGCCCCGTCAGTTGCCCGGCCAGTGCCGAGGAGGCCGCGCCCACGGCACTGACGGTTCGACGGGCCCGGCCCCGCACCAGCCCGGCCAGCATCGGCGGCAGCAGCCCGGTGGTGAGCTGCCTGCGCAACCCGGCGAGGTCAAGGTGCGCCGGCATGACGTGGGCCCGGTCCGCGGCGATCGCGGCGTCGAAGAGCTCGGTGGCCTCGTGTGCGGCCAACGGCTTCAGGCCGCCGCGGCTCAACCGGGCCAGGTCCGCCGCGCCCAGGTGCCCGGTCATGGCACTGGCCTCCGCCCACAGGCCCCAGGCCAGCGCCACACCCGGCAGGCCGAGCGCCCGCCGATGCGCGGCCAATCCGTCGAGGAACACGTTCGCCGCCGCGTAGTTCCCCTGCCCCGGCGAACCGACGGTGCCGGCCATCGACGAGAACAACACGAACATCGACAGCTTCCGATCTCGGGTCAACTCGTGCAGGTTCCAGGCAGCATCGACCTTCGCCCGAAACACCACATCGACCCGATCCGGCGTCAACGAACCAATCACCGCATCGTCAAGCACACCGGCCGCATGAATCACGCCGCTCAACGGCACACCGGACAACGCCTCGGCAAGTGCCGCCCGATCGGCCACATCGCAGGCCACGATCCGAGCCTCCGCACCGAGCGCGGCCAACTCCGTCAGCAGCTCATCGGCACCGGCGGCCTCCGCACCACGGCGGCTGACCAGCAGCAGGCTCCGCACCCCGTGCGCCGCAACAAGATGCCGCGCGATGGTCGCGCCGGCCATACCGGTGCCACCGGTGATCAGCACCGTGCCGTCGGCCGGCGCGGACGTGCCGGTGGTGGCCGGCAGCCGAGTGAGCCGTGGGGCATAGCTGGTTCCGCCGCGGACAACGACCTGGGGCTCGCCGACGGCCAGCACGGCCTCGACGTCGGTCTCGGCATCGACGTCCGCCAGGACGACCCGGCCCGGATGCTCCGTCTGCGCCGACCGGACTAGGCCCCAGACCGCTGCCCCGGCCAGGTCCTCGACGTCCTCGCCGGGCAGTCCGACCGCCCCACGTGTGACGACGACCAGCCGGCGGTCGGTCGGACCATTGACCAAGTCCTGCAAGGCTGTCAGGACTCGATGCGTGACCTCGTGCGAGCCGGCCACCACCGACTCCGTTCGGGGCACCTCGAACACGACGGTGTTGCCGTCCGGCCGAAGGCCGGCGCTCGGGGTCGGGGTCGGGGTCGGGGTCGGCGACCAGACGACCTCGAAGAGCTTGTCCGCGGCGCAGTTGCCGGCGGTGCGCAGTTCGTCGGACGAGGCCGGGCGGACGGTGACCGCCCGCACCGACATCACCGGTAAGCCGGCGGCGTCGGCCAGCTCCACCGCCACGCCGGCCCCCTGCGTCGGAGCGAGTCGCGCCCGCACGGCCGTCGCGCCGGCCGCGTGCAGGGAAACTCCCTCCCAGCTGGCGGGGAACACCGCGTCATCGCCGTCGAACCAGGCGTGGAGCACAGCATCCAGGAGCGCGGGATGCAGGCCGAAGCCGGTGACATCGGTGTCCGGCGGCAGCGAGGCCTCGGCGAACAACTCCTCACCGCGCCGCCACAAACCCCGCAAGCCCTGGAACACCGGCCCGTAGTCGTGGCCGCGGTCGGCCAGACGGCCGTCGTAGATGTCGGTGACGTCCACCGGGACGGCGTCCTCGGGCGGCCAGACGGACAGGTCGGCGGCGGTCGCCGACGACTCGGTCGGCTGGAGGTGGCCTTCGGCGTGCAGGACCCAGGTGTCGGAGCTGCGGGAGTACATCGCCACCGCGCGTCGGCCCGTCTCACCGGCCTCGTCGACGACAACGCGGATCGACACGCCGCCCTCGGCCGGCAGCACCAACGGCGTGCGCAGCACCAGATCCTCGACCAGGCCGCAGTCGACCTCGTCTCCTGCGCGGACGGCCAGCTCCACGAAGCCTGTGGTGGGAAAGACCGTCGTGCCGAGGATCGCGTGGTCGGCCAGCCACGGCTGGGTGGACGGCGACAGCCGGCCGGTGAGCACCACACCGCCCGTGTCGGGATGCTCGACGGCTGCGCCGAGCAGGGCGTGGTCGGTGCCGTCGAGGCCGAGGCGCGAGACATCGGCCGGCGCGCCGGTTGCTTGCAGCCAGAACCGGGACCGCTGGAACGCGTAGGTCGGCAGGGGCACCCGCCGCGCGTCGGGGCCGAACACGGTGCGCCAGTCGACGCTGTTGCCGGTCACCGACAACTGCCCCAGCGCGGCCATCAACGACGCGGCCTCCGGCCGTTCCTTGCGGAGCACCGGCATGGTCACCGCGTCCGGGATGGTGCTGGTGATGCCGCTGGCCGGGCCCAGCTCCATGAACCGGGTCACACCGGCTGCCGTCAGGCACTGCACGCCATCGGCAAACCGCACCGGCTGCCGCACATGCTCCACCCAGTACGCGGCCGAGCCGTAGCCGTCGCCGGCGAGGTCACCGGTGACGTTCGACGCCAGCGGGATCCCTTGGCGGCCGGGCGATACCCGAGCGGCGATCTCTCCGAATTCCGCCAACATCGGGTCCATCAACGGCGAATGAAAAGCGTGCGACACCGCAAGACGATGCGTACGGCGCCCGCGCGAACGCCACACCTCGGCCACCGCGGTGACAGCATCCTCGCTGCCGGACACCACCACCGAGTCCACAGCATTCACCGCCGCGACCACAGCACCATCCACCAGGGACGCCACCACCTCGTCCAGGCCGGTCTGGATCGCCACCATCGCGCCACCGGACGGCAACGCCTGCATCAACCGACCCCGTGCAGCCACCACCATCGCCGCATCGGCCAACGACAACACAGCCGAAACGTGAGCTGCCGCCAACTCACCAACCGAATGCCCCAGCACGAAATCCGGCCGAACGCCCCAGCTCTCCAACAACCGGAACAACGCCACCCCAACGGCGAACAGAGCCGGCTGCGCGAATTCGGTGGTGTTCAGGAGAGTCTGGTCGTCACCCCACATCACCTGCCGCACCGGCAGGCGAAGGTGCTTGTCCAACTCCTCGGCAACCGCGTCGAGGGCCTGGGCAAAAGCCGGGAACGACGTGTACAGCTCGCGACCCATGCCGAGCAGCTGCGCGCCCTGGCCGGGAAACACGAACGCGGTCTTGCCGTCCGGCTGAACGCGACCGTGCACGGCGCCGAGACCGGGGTTGCCTTCGATCAGGCTGGTCAAGCCGTCGACCAGTTCCGCCCGGTCGGTGCCGATCACCACTGCCCGGTGCTCGAACAGCGAACGGCCCGCAAGCGAGAAGCCGACATCGGCCACGTCGAGATCGGGATTGCGGGTGAGGTGGTCAAGGAGCCGGACCATCTGGCCGGTCAGGGCTTTGCCGGTCTTGGCTGACAGGACCCACGGCACGGCCGGCAACTTCTCGCGATCGGGAGCCGCCGCGACCGCCGGTGGCTCCTCGATGATCACGTGCGCGTTGGTGCCGCTGATCCCGAACGACGACACACCCGCGCGCCTGGGGTTGTCACCC
>NZ_JBIBYO010000035.1:0-1428 GCF_043083385.1 Streptomyces sp. NPDC014733
AAGGAATCTCAATGATCGTGTCAAGCCGCCTGCGTGACTGGCGGGGCGGAGGTGAACAGCCTCTTGTCACGCAGCATCGCCCAGAGCACGTCGACCCGGCGTCGGGCGAGCGAGAGCAGGGCCTGGGTGTGCAGCAGCCCCTCGGCCCGCTTCTTGAGGTAGTAGTCGCGGGAGGGGCCGGGCCGCATCATGGCGGTCTGGGCGGCCATGTAGAAGATGTGCCGCAGACGGCGGTTGTAGCGCTTGGGCCGGTGGTAGTTGCCGGTTCGGCGGCCGGAGTCCCGGGCCACCGGGGCCAGACCGGCATGCGAGGCAAGGCGACCGGCGTCGCGGTAGCCGGCCAGGTCGCCGACGATGGCGACGAACTCGGCGCCCAGGATGGGCCCCATGCCGGGCATCGACTCGATGATCTCCGCGCGGTCGTCGGATCGGAACGTCTCGCGGATCTCCCGGTCGTTGTCCTTGATCCGTTCGTCCAGGGCCAGCAGCTGGTGGGCGAGGTCGCAGACCAGCTTGGCGGCCCGCTTCTCGCCGGGCAGTGCGATCTGCTGGGCCTGGGCCGCCTCCACGGCCTTGGCCGCGACGTCGGCGGCACTGCGGACCTTGCGGCGTTCAAGCCAGGCCGTCAGGCGCTTGACGCCGATCCGGCGCAGAGCGGCCGGTGTCTGGTACTCGGTGAGCATGACGACCGGGCCCTTGGCCGCGGAGTAGTCGAACGCCCGCTCCAGGGCCGGACAGATGCCGACCAGCAGGTCACGGAGCCGGTTGATCAGCCTCACCCGGTCGGCGATCAGGTCGGCCCGGTAATTCGTCAGTACCCTCAGGTTGGAGACCAGCTCCGGGGGCGTGTCCAGCGGAGCGAAGTCCCGGCGCATGCGCGCCTGGTCGGCGATGACACGGGCGTCCTTGGCGTCGGTCTTGCCCTCGCCCCGGTAAGCGCCGGTCATCCGGTTGACCGTTCGACCGGGGACGTAGACGACCTGTTGGCCGTGCGCGATCAGCAGGGCCAGAAGCAAGGTCGAGGCCCGGCCGGAGATGTCCACTGCCCACCGCACCTCGTCGGCCCGCTCGCGGGCCGTGTCGATGAGGGTGAGGATCTGGGCCTCGTCGTTGATCACCTTCGTCGAGAACAGCGTCTCGCCGTCGGTGTCGACCGCGACTGCCCAGTGGTGCCCCTTGCCGGCATCGATGCCGACCCATATCCGCGTGTCAGACGTACTCAAGCCCGCCGCTCCGTATCCCTCGTGACCAGCACTCCATGGTCCGAAGAACACCCCGCCGACAGGTCCCTAACCAGCGATGACCGCAGTTCTCAATCAGTGGTCGGAGCGTCCCGGAGGACCGGGCGGCCATTCCTTCCGAGTCATCAACGACAGACCCCCATCAGCCACACCCGGTCCTCCCGGACCGCCTCACATTCTTAGGGAC
>NZ_JBIBYO010000036.1:0-1374 GCF_043083385.1 Streptomyces sp. NPDC014733
GGCACCGTTGATCGCGAGGATCTCACAGTGGTGGAGGAGGCGGTCGATGATGGCGGTGGCCAGGACGTCGTCGCCGAAGACCTGTCCCCACTCGCTGAAACTTTTGTTCGAGGTTAGCAAGGTGGAGCCCTTTTCATACCGCTTGGAGAGCATCTGGAAGACGAGGTTCGCCTCGTCACGCTCCAGCGGTAGGTAGCCGACCTCGTCGACCACGAGGACGTTGGGCCGCAGGTAGGTGCGGAGTTTGCTGGCCAGGCGGCCGATGGAGTCAGCGGCTTTGAGCTGGCGGACCATGTCGTCGAGGGTGGTGAAGTAGATCGTGTAGCCAGCCCGGCAGGCGGCGACCGCCAGGGCGACCGCGAGGTGTGTTTTTCCTACTCCCGGCGGGCCCAGCAGGGCAACGTTGGCGTTGGCCTCGACGAACGCGAGGGACCCGGCCCTTGCCGGTGGGACGGTAGGCGGCCAGCACGTCGATGTCGAAGTCGTAGTGCCCGGCAAACGCGACGGCCTCCGGATGCAAAGGGACCGCCTCACCGGGTGCGACATGGCGGCGGACCACGGTCTTGGTCCGGTCGTAGACGATCACGCCGGGCACCCCGCCGTAGTGCGCGAACGCCCGGCGGTGGCACTCCCAGAAAGCCGCAAGGTTCTGGCTGGTGGTGAAGCAGCAGAACGGATCCCGAGAGTAAGAGAGGACCATGTGGAAGGAGTAGACCTTCGGGATCCCGACATGGGCCAGGATGCCGCCCTCGTCGCCCCAGTCGACCTGGGCCTGGGCGCCGGGCACCACCTCGAACCGGCGGTGGAGGCGGGCCAGCTCCCGCGGCGTGTATCCGAGCTCCTCCGCAATCCTGGGACGGGCCTGCTGCACATACATCTTGACGCGCTGGTAGTGGTGCGGGAAGCCGTACTGCTCGACCAGGCGCTCATGGACCACCGCGGCCTTCAGCAGCACCTCGGCCCGCAGCCAGGCATCGATCACATGCGCCCACGGCTTGATCACTTGATTGCCCATATCCGACCGCGGCGCCGGAGCCGGAGGCTTGGGAGGCCCGTCGCTCTCCAGATACTTCTTGACCGTGCGCCAGTTCAGACCGGTCTCCCGAGCGATCTCCGAAATGCTCGCGCCCGCCTCATGCAGAGCCCGGAAGCGCCGCAGTTCCAGCCACCGCTCAGGTTCCAGCAGCATGCCCGGGAGCCTCCCTCGTCGCCGCACAACGTCAGCGACAGGCTCCTCTCACCGCCCCGTGACCCGGCCCGACACGCCGGATCACCTCTGCAGATCAACCCGTACGCACCTCTGCATCAGAGCCCGTACGCCGACACCGGGCCGAGTGGCGGCCGGTGCCGGGACGCGGAGGTTCACAGAATCCG
>NZ_JBIBYO010000037.1:0-1059 GCF_043083385.1 Streptomyces sp. NPDC014733
GCTTCCGCCCCATCTGCGACGGTCACTGACCTGGGACCAGGGCAACGAGATGGCAGGCCATGAGCTCTTCTCCATCGCCGCGAACATGCCGGTCTACTTCTGCAACCCGGGCAGTCCCTGGCAGCGTGGCTCGAACGAGAACACGAACGGCCTTCTCCGGCAGTACTTTGCCAAAGGATCCGACCTGTCTCGGTACACCCGCGAGCACCTGGACGCGGTGGCTGCCGAACTCAACAGCCGCCCACGCAAAACGCTCGGCTGGGAAACCCCAGCCGAGCGTCTGCAGAGTCTGATGGGTCCAGGAGTCCTGACAGCACAAGGGGCCTGCCGCGCGGTGCCATTGGCCCCAGAGCAAGCCGTGAGGTAGGCGGACCTCCTAGTGACGGTGCCAGACCAGCGTGTAGCGCCAAAACAGTCGTCGGTGCAGCCGTGCACCGGGTAGCGCCTGGTGGGCGTCGCGAACGATGTCTGCAAAGGTCATAGTCGCCGGTCGGGTCGGGGCGGTCATTGAGGCTGGGCGCGGCGCCTTGCGGCCCTTGTTCTTGATCCAGGCCATGGCGACGTTCGCCGGAATGGCCGCGGCGTCGATCAGGTAATCGCTCAGAGGCTGCGGGCGATAGACGCCGACGACGACCAGAGTTCCGTCGGGCGCCAGGTGCTGACGGAAGCAGGTGAGGGCGTCGCTGAACGGCATGTGGTGAATGGTGGCGACACATGTGATGACGTCGTAGGGGCCAGGCGGCACCTCCTTCAGTGCGTCTCCGACGGTGAAGGTCACGGGGGCGGCGGGGTCTGTGAGCTCCCGCGCGCGATCGACGATCGTGGGATCGACGTCGATACCCTGCACTGCTCCCGCCCGTGAGGCCAGGAGCCTGGCGAGGTCACCGCTGCCTGATCCGACGTCCAGAGCCCTGTCGAGACGTCTGGGCAGCTGGCGCAGGATCCACCGGTGGTAGTGGGCGTTGTGGTCCCAGGGGTGGGCGGCATGGAACTGCTCAAGTGCTCGCATGATGCGGGGCAGCAATGTCGTCATGGCGTGAGTCCATCAGCCCCTCGGTC